>NZ_JAKUDS010000044.1 GCF_023221775.1 Enterococcus cecorum
GAATAAAGTAAGGGGGCATTAAAATGATAGATACAATTATTTATGATATGGGCAACGTATTAATTGAGTGGAATCCAGAGAAATTTTTACATTTAATTGAAACAGATGAAGAACGAATTGCCAAGTTAAGAACAGCTATTTTTACCTCTGGCTATTGGCCAAGACAAGATACCGGTGAATTGGATGCAGATAAGGCCTATCATATGTCTTTGGCGCTTTTAGATGACTCTTATCAAGAAAGTTTACGACAAATTTATTATCATTGGTATGAATATGCAGATGTTTTTACCAAAATGCAAGACTATGCGCAAGAATTAAAAAAACAAGGGTATAAACTTTTTGTGCTCTCAAATACTGCGGCGTCTTATTACGATTTAGCAAAAAAAGGCTACTTACCCATTGATGAAATCTTGGACGGGAAAGTATTATCTTATGAAGTAGAAATGGTGAAGCCTGATGTCGCAATTTATCAGTATCTATTGGATAAATATAGGCTAGAGGCTCAAAATTGCGTGTTTTTAGATGATATTAAAGGCAATATTGAAGCTGCACAAAGCTTGGGTATGCAAGGAATTCAAGTTTTATCAGAGAACCAAGCTTTAGCAGATTTGAAAGTATTATTAAGTAAGCATGGAAGGTTGAGTGAATAAATGATTCGAGCAATTAATCACGATCTTTTCTTTTTACAACAACCTAGTCAACGCGCAACGGCTCAAGATAAACCGCATGCGCAAGATTTGTTGGATACGTTACAGGCGAATCAGGAAAGATGTGTCGGATTAGCTGCGAATATGATTGGTGTGCAAAAGCAAATCATCGCTATTCAAACGCCAGCAGGTCCAGTTGTGATGTATAATCCAAAAATTGTAAAAAAAGAAAATCCATATGAGACTGAAGAAGGATGTCTATCATTAGTCGGTGTACGGCCCACCATTCGATATCAAAAAATTGAAGTGGTTTATTATAATGATCAATTCAAAAAACAACGAGCTACCTTTACTGATTTTACAGCACAAATTATCCAACATGAAATCGATCATTGTAAAGGAATCTTAATTTAAGTAGGTGAAAAAATGCGTCGAAAAGATCGAGAAGTGACCGAATTAGCTCAAATAGAAGAAATATTAGAAAAAGGCAAAGTCGTGCATTTAGGCATGATTGATGGTGATTTTCCTTATATCGTACCCTTAAATTATGGCTATCAATGGCAAAATGAACAACTTATTTTATATATGCATGGGGCTAAGGCAGGCAGAAAGTTTGATGTGATTGCCCATAATCCAAATGTTTTTATCGAAATTACCGCGGATGTTGAAGCCATTGATGGAGGCGATAATCCATGTAAGTATTCTACTGCCTTTGGTTCATTGATGGGAGAAGGGCAAGCATACATTGTGACTGATTCACAAGAAAAGATACGAGCGATGGAATGTCTGATGAAAACACAAACGAACCGTGATTTTGAATTTGATGAAAAAATGGTCGGTCGTGTTCAAGTGATAAAGGTGATTATCCAAAATTATTCGGCAAAACGTCACGAAAAGTAGCAAAGGCAGATTCGTTTTATCTTGAGAATTTTTGTGATAGAATAAATAAGCAATGAAATTAAATGTAATAATTGGAGGATTATCATGGATTTTAAAAATTCAAAAGTAGCCATTGTCGGTATCGGTAATGTAGGTGCGACAACTGCTTATAGTATTATTAGTCAAGGGTTATGTGCAGAGGTTGTTTTAATCGATGTAAATAAAGAAAAAGCCTATGCCGAAGCGATGGACTTACAACAATCCATTCATTTTTTAAATCGAAATATTAAGGTAACTGCTGGGGAATATAGTGACTGTAAAGATGCAGATATCGTGATTATCACGGCTTCAGCACCTATGCCTAAAGAATCTAATGACCGTTTGAAGATGTTAGCACCAAGTATTAATATCATGACTAGCATTGTTAACAGTGTGATGGCCTCTGGTTTTGATGGAATCTTTTTAATCGTTTCAAACCCAGTGGATATTATGACTTATTATGTACGTAAATTATCAGGGTTACCAGCTCATCGTGTGATTGGTAGTGGAACAACGGTTGACAGTGCCCGTTTAAGTTGTGAATTAGGCTCAATGTATGATTTAGATTCTAAAAGTGTCCAGGCTTTTGTTATTGGCGAGCATGGAGATAGCGAAATGGTGGCTTGGAGTAGTGCAACTATTGGCGGTAAGAAGGTAGAAGATGTACTAGCTGATAATGCGACCCGTACAAAAGATGTGACGAAAGATATCTTATTACAAAAAACGATTAAAGCTGGTTGGGAAATCTTTAATCGTAAAGGGAATACTTGTTACGGTATTGCGGCTGCGACAACGGCTATTGCAAAATCGATCCTCTTTAACGAAAACCGTATCTATCCAGTAACTGTTGAATTAAATGGGGAATATGGTGTTGAGAAAGCCTTCTTAAGTGTACCAACAATTATTGATTCAACAGGTGCCAAAGAAATTGTGGAAATTAAGTTAACCGATGAAGAATTAGCTGGCTTACAAAAATCAGCACAATTATTACAAGCTTTTTATCCGCAATTAGATAGTTACGAGGCTTAATATGTTTGAAATTCAAGATTTTGAAAGTTATCAAAAATTATTAGATGAAAAACAAACTTTTCTTCTTTATGGCAAACAAGTCAATTGTAGTGTCTGTATGGCGGATTTTCCAAAGGTTGAGCGTTTGGTTCAGCAATATGATTTTCCAGCTTACTTTGTTGATTTAGAAAAGGTGCCGATGTTAAAAGGGCAATTAAGTTTGTTTACTGCGCCGGTTGTGATTTTATTTCACTCTGGCAAAGAATTTCATCGCCAAGCAAGAATTATTGATTTTAAACAATTAACGCAACAGCTTGAAAGATTATCAACTGCCCGCTAGCCGATTTTGGTTAGCGGTTATTTTCATGGAATCGAGGTTTTTAAAATGATTGGCAACTATAAAATTATTACGCTATGTGGTAGTACACGGTTTAAAGATGAATTCATAAAAGCGCAAAAGGATTTAACGCTTCAAGGGAATATTGTGATTAGCGTGGGGTTGTTTGGTCATTCAGGTGATGTTGAAGTTTGGGATGGTCAGACAAAAACGATGCTTGATGATATGCACAAGCGTAAAATCGATTTAGCCGATGAAATTTTTGTGATTAATGTTGGGGGCTATATTGGTAAGAGTACAGCCTCTGAAATTCAATATGCACATGAACATGGTAAAAAGGTCAATTATCTTGAACATTTAACTGAATAAGAAAAGTGGAAGTTTAGAAAGAAGATGACTTATGGAAGAAGCAGTGAAAAAAAGAGCAGAAATCCATTATCGTAAAATGACGGAAATGCCAGTCGATAAGCTGATTTTATCTTTATGTGTGCCAACGGTTATCAGCATGTTGATTACAACGATTTATAATGCCGCGGATACTTATTTTGTTTCAAAAATTAGCGTTTCTGCTAGTGGTGCTGTAGGTATATTATTTAGCTTAATGGCAATTTTGCAGGCATTCGGCTTTATGTGTGGGCATGGTTCGGGTAGTTGGATCAGTCGTTTATTAGGTGCAAGAGAGATTGAACGTGCACGCCAATACAGTACAACTGGTTTTGCGATGGCTTTTTTAATGGGCATTTTTTTCTTGTTTTTTGGTCTTTGGTTGATTACTCCGTTGATGCGTTTTTTAGGGAGTACACCAACTATTTTACCCTATGCGAAAAGTTACGGTTTTTACATATTAATTGCGGCGCCTGCGTTTACAACTAGTTGTGTCATGAATAATATATTACGTTATGAAGGTTTGGCAAAATTGGCGATGGTCGGGCTTGTCACTGGTGGAGTATTAAACACGATTTTAGATCCCATCTTGATTTTTACTTTTCATCTAGGTATTCAAGGTGCCGGTCTTTCTACTGCAATTTCGCAGTATATCAGTATGTTTATCCTTTTTGCGATGTTTGCTCAGAAGCGTTCACAAAGTAGAATTGAATGGCGATATTTGAATTTTAGTCCAAAACTGATGTTAAATATCATTAAAAATGGTTTTCCAAGTTTAACGCGTCAAGGTTTGAATAGTTTGTCTAATCTATGTTTGAATGTCCAAGCGGGTCTTTACGGTGATGCGTGTATTGCAGCGATGAGTATTGTGGCTAAGTGTATGCAATTGATGTTTTCTGTTTGTGTGGGGATTGGGCAAGGTTTCCAACCTGTATCCTCATTTAATTACGGTGCTAAAAAATACCAACGTGTCAAACAGGGAATTATTTTTACATGGGGATTTTCAAGTTTAGTTATCGCTATTTTAAGTATTGCTAGCTTTATTTTTGCTCCTGAGTTAATTCATTTCTTTAGACACGATGTAGCAATTTTAAGTATCGGTGTATTGGCACTCAGAATTTCTTGTGTGGCACAATTATTTTTACCAACTGTATCGATTGCCAATATGACTTTCCAAAGTACTGGCAATAGTGGGAAAGCAACCTTTTTAGCCTGTGCGCAAAATGGTTTGTTTTTCATTCCATTAATTTATTTATTGCCAAATATTTATGGTTTAATGGGAATCCAAATGGCCCAACCACTTGCATTTATTTTAGCGGCATTGATATCTTTGCCATTTCTATTAAGATTTATCAAAGTTTTAAGCCAGTGATTTTCATTTTTCTCTCTCTTAAGCTATAATGTTTTTTAACAATGCATAAGAAGGTGATAAAATGTTTGGTTATATTTATTTTGGAGTGATAAACTTATTGACTTTTTGTGTGTTTGGGGTTGATAAGCAGCGTGCTATGCGTCATAAATGGCGAATTAGTGAGGCAACATTATTTGGACTATCGATAATTGGCGGAAGTGTCGGCGGTCTATTAGGGATGGTAGCCTTCCAACATAAAACGAGAAAATTTATGTTTCGTTATGGATTGCCTGTTATCTTTGCTGTTCAATTTATTGTTGCACTGCTTTTAAAGGAATATATTTTTAAATAAAAAAGGACGTGCTGAGTGAGGTGACCCCCAAAAGTTAGACCATAAAATCTAACAATTGGAGGTCGGTACATGAGTTGCGTCCTTTTTTAGTGCATAATTTGTAGTTCTAAATGGGGATGATGCATATGGTAGGTGGCTTCAAAAGTTTCTAATATTAGGAACTGATGGAAGCCTTCTTTGATTAATTGTTCTAATTGTTTGTCTAGTTCATTTTTTTGAATGTGGCAAATACAAGCTTCTTGGTTTTGTAAATGAAGGATTTGTAGGTTAGCTGTTTCTTGTGTGTGGCCTTCAATTTCTAAGACTAGATATTTTTTTAATTCTCCGTTTTGCCAACAGATAAAGCATCCCATCCGATTATAATATTGAATATGTCTTTCTTGGATACATTCTAACATTTTTTGTAAACCGACATAATATTCGCTAGTAAAGAACTCTCCTTCAAATGGTTGTAATAAATAGTCATTATGCTCTTTAGTGACGGAAAGTTCATGAGATTGGTGAACTTGCTTAGAAATATTGATTTGATTTTGTAAATTGTGTAAGAAGGCGCGGTCTTTTTGTAATTGGTTTTGCTTTTCTTCTAATAGTTGTTGCATCAAGTCGATGATTTTTTGCATATCAATTTTATTGTCTTGAATCATAAATTCCTGAATGTTTTTCAGTGGAATCCCATAATTTGCACACATTTTAATAATATTAACATAGGTTACTTGATCATAGGAATAATACCGATAACGATTGGTTTCATCGATATATCGTGGGGTTAATATTTGAATTTTTTCATAATAGCGTAGGGCTTTAATGGGTATACCAGTAAATTTAGCTAGCTGATGAATGGTAAAAAGTTGAGATTTTTCCATAATAACTCTTGAGTCTCCCTTTAAGGTATAGTTTATACTATGAGTATAGCAAGGAAATTGATAAAAAGAAAGTAGGGATTATTATGGATATTCATCATACATATCATCATGGTTGTGAACACCATCATGCACATTCTCATGAAGTGCATCACCATCATCATGAATCAAAAACAGCTTTATCATTATATTTTGTGGGTATTGTTTTAACTATTTTGACGCTGTTATTGCCACTTTCACCAATGTTCAAACAAGTGCTTTTTGCTTTGTCACTGTTCATTTCTGGGTATCATGTGATGTTTGAAGGAATAGAAGATACCGTTGAGAAAACAAAAATCCGTCATCGCTTAACACCTAATGCCCATGTATTGATGACATTAGCTGCGATTGGTACGGTGTTGTTAGGTGAAGCACTAGAAGGCGCAGTGTTAATTTTTATTTTTGCGGGCGTTCATTTTTTGGAAGATTATGTGGAAGGAAAGAGCCGCCGAGAAATAACTAATTTAATGTCACTCAGTCCTAAAAAAGCTAAAAGATTAAATGATAATCATCAATTAGAAGAAGTGCTAGTTGAGGACTTACGTGTTGGTGATTATATTCAAGTAGCTAACGGCGAACAAATTCCAATCGATGGCATGATTATTAAAGGAATAAGTAGTATTGATGAATCCACTATCAACGGTGAATCCATGCCGCGTGAAAAACAAGTGGGCGATACAGTATATGGTGCAACGATTAATCTTGATGCGCCCCTTGTGATTCAAGTGACGAAAAAGTATTCACAGACTGTCTTTGCTAAGATTGTCCAAGTTGTTTCACAAGCTCAACAAAATGTACCAAAGATTGCAACAAAAATTGACCGTTATGAGCCAGTGTATGTTAATTTTGTCATTGGAATATTTATTTTATTACTACTTTTTGGCTCAATGTTGTTTGGGTGGAGTCGCGATGTCTTATTCAATCGTTCGTTAGTGTTCTTAGTTTCAGCTTCTCCATGTGCTTTAGCTGTTTCTGTTGTGCCAGCTACGTTAAGCGCGATTTCAAGTTTGGCTAGAGCGAAGACCTTATTTAAAGGTGGCAACTACTTATATCAATTAAAAGAAGTGCAAGCCATCGCCTTTGATAAAACAGGAACTTTAACGCAAGGAAAACCGCAAGTCGTGAATTATGAGATGCAATCACGCGATGGGTTTACAAGCGAAGATTTCGTTCAATTGGCCGTTTCAATGGAAGCACAAGTCAATCATCCACTTGCCCAAGCGATTGTCACACGCTTTTCTGACGTTGCACGATTAGAAGACATGGAAATCAAAAATGAAGTAGGTGTTGGCGTCAAGGGATGCTATCAAGGAAATGAATTTTTAATTGCGAAACCTTCGCACTTTACCGCTTTAGATACCTTTTGGCAAGAAAAAGTGACAAAAAATGAAAAAGCTGGTTGTACGGTTGTCTTATTTGCGCTCAATCAAGAAGTTATTGGTTATTTTGCGCTTCAAGATTTACCAAAAGAACAATCTGCTAAAGTTATTGCACAACTAAGAAAACAGAATATCAAATCGATTATGATTACTGGTGATGCACAGTTGACGGCACGAAGTATAGCCGATAAATTAGAAATAGATGAAGTGATTAGTAATGTATTACCAGAGGATAAAGCTGCAATTGTGCAGAAATTGCAACAAAAATATGATTTCGTGGCAATGGTCGGTGATGGGGTCAATGATGCACCTGCTTTAGCGAAAGCCGATATTGGTATTGCTATGGGACAAGGAAGTGATATTGCCATTGAAACAGCCGACATGATCTTGATGCAAGATGAATTGCCAAATATTACGCAGGCTATTCAAGTTTCTCGCCGTTTAGAGAAAATTACCAACCAAAATATGATTTTTGCCATGCTAAGTGTGCTCTGTTTAATTGGTTTAACTTTCTTTGGACATTTATCGGTACTTGTAAGTGTTACATTACATGAAGGAAGCACGATGCTTGTGTTGCTCAATTCATTACGTTTATTAAAATTAAGAAAGGAATGAGAATGTTGCTAGAAAGTGAAATTGTACATGTCTTACGCTATACACCATTATAAAGTCGGGAGGTGTGTAGCGTAATTACCCGCAATTCCGACTTAGATAAGCATCTATACTTACCTAGGAGGAAAAATATGTCAAATATTCAAATTTCAAAGTTAAGCTTTCAGTATGAAGGTAGTTTTGATACTATTTTTGATCAAGTGAATTTACACTTAGATACTACTTGGAAATTAGGATTTATTGGCCGAAATGGACGAGGCAAAACCACCTTTTTAAAAATTTTAGCTGGACAACTACTCTATAAAGGTGAAATTCATGCTTCAGTGCCAATGCTCTATTTTCCGTATGCCGTGCATGATGAACAACGTACACAAATGGCATTTGAAGTCGCCCAAACAGTTAATCCACTGGTTGAGGATTGGGAGATAATTCGCGAGTTGACCTTGTTACAGTTTGATATCGAACATCTTTATTTACCATATCATCAACTATCCAATGGTGAGCAGACTAAGCTTCTTTTAGCAAGTCTTTTTGCCGGAGAAGCACGCTTTTTATTAATTGATGAACCAACCAATCATTTGGATGACGAGGCAAGAGCGACTGTAAGTCATTATTTACAACAAAAATCAGGCTTTATTCTTGTTTCGCATGATCGAAAGTTACTGGATAGTTGTATTGACCATGTTTTAGCATTAAATAAAGCTAATATCGAATTACAACAAGGAAATTTTTCCAGTTGGTATGAAAATAAAAAACGACAAGAGCAATTTGAAATCCAGAAAAATGAGTCTCTTAAAAAAGAAATCAAGCGTCTAGGTCAGAGTGCTCGCCAAAAAGCTGAGTGGTCAGATCAAGTGGAAGCGACCAAAATTGGACATGGCGTGGCAGATCGCGGATTTATTGGCCATAAAGCAGCAATGATGATGAAGCGTTCAAAAGTTCAAGAAGCGCGAATGAATCAAGCATTAGAAGATAAGAAAAAACTTTTAAAAAACGTTGAAGAAGTAGAGCAGTTAACTTTACCTATTTTAGATTTTCCTAAAAAGCGCATGATTTATGTTGAAAATTTAAATATTTATTTTAATCAACAAGCCTTGTATGGTAATCCAGTCAATTTTGAAGTCAATCAAGGGGATAGAGTGTTGATTGCTGGAAAAAATGGCTCAGGAAAATCCAGTCTTTTAAAAGTTTTATTAGGTCAACATTCACAATATCAAGGTAAAGTGGAGATTAGTCCGCAATTAACGATTGGTTATGTGCCCCAAGATGCTAGTCAAATCAGTGGGACCTTTAAGGAATTTGCTCAAAGTATGCACTTGGATGTTACCAAGTTTTTGATGTTGCTTAGAAAATTAGGTTTTGCACGTGAACAATTTGAAAAAGACTTATCTTCATTAAGTGCCGGACAAAAGAAAAAAGTACTCTTAGCTGCAGTTTTGTGTCAACCTTGTCATCTATATATTTTTGATGAACCATTAAATTTCATTGATTTAGAATCGAGAATGCAAATTGAAGAAATGCTACTTCATTCAGAAGCAACCATTATTTTTGTGGAGCATGATGAAGTATTTCAAGAAAAAATTGCGAATAAAAAAAATCAAATTATAATTTTGTTTGAATACACCTCCAATTACTACTTGATTGGAGGTGTATTTTTGTGAAAATTTATGCTAATATATTTATAAGTTATAAAAAATAGTGTTTTTTAAGGGGGTTATTATGAATTCAATAGCTAGAGAAATGGCCGAACGACTGAAAGAAGAATATCCTTTTGCGTACTATGTAGAAGAGACTTGTACGGTAATTTCTGAAAATATTCGAATTTATAATTATGATAGATTTATCGTAAATGCTAGAAAAATATACAAGCTTCTACATTTTAATTATGATCCGATATTTGAAGATATTGATGTTTGTACTGCTTTTTGCATTTCAGCTTCTTATGCGAATTATTGGAAATTAAAAGATAAATTAGATTTGATTGTTGAAAGAATTACACCAAGAATAGAAGAGTCAACTAGAAATATCTATTATATTAGTTGTATAATTTATTTATTAAGCGATGATATCGTAGTTGGATATCAGAGATTTTTGGACTTGATTGAATATATCGAGTGTCTAAAATATCAAGTGAGATGCAAAGAAGAATATTTAATGTTGGGTTATCTTGCGTTAATTGACCTAAATGAAGAAGATGAAAGGTTATTAGATATAGATTGGGTTAAAATCACAAAAGCACCGAATCATTTAAAAACACTTTATAACTATGTTCAAAAATTTCACCCATCCAACGTCTCATCTACTGCAAAATATGCTGAATTTGCTTATCAAATCATAGAAAATCACATTCGAAAAATTGGCTCTAAGCTATAATTATTATCTAAAAACGAACATTGCGGTCAGAATCGTGATTTTTTTAAGATTTATACTAGTTTTTCCATAGAGTTTATGCTATCCTTACAAAGATAAAATTTTTTATCTGAAAGTAAAAAGGAGGCAATGATTGTGTCAGAAAGAAAAATCATTCAAGTTGAAGAAAAAGTACCATTCAAACTATTATTCCCACTAAGTTTGCAGCATATGTTTGCGATGTTTGGTGCATCTGTTTTGGTTCCGTTTATTTTTGGGATTAATCCAGCGATTGTATTATTTATGAATGGTTTAGGAACGCTATTATTTATTTTTATTACTAAAGGTAAGGCTCCAGCTTATTTGGGATCTAGTTTTGCTTTTTTGGCACCTGCTAGTATCGTCATCTCTAAGTGGGGCTATTCTTATGCACTTGGAGGCTTTGTGGCTGTTGGTTTCTTAGGGTGCATTTTATCATTTATTATTTACAAATTTGGGTCAAATTGGATTAATGTAGTTTTACCGCCAGCAGCGATGGGACCAGTTGTAGCGCTGATTGGATTAGAATTAGCAGGGACAGCAGCCGGTAATGCGGGGTTGACAGGAGATAAAATATCTAGTGCAAATGTTACAGTCTTTTTAGTTACTTTACTTGTAGCAGTATTTGGTTCGGTGATGTTTCGTAAATTTTTATCCGTGATTCCAATATTAATTGCTATAATTGTTGGTTATATCGTAGCAGTATTTTGTGGAATTGTTGATTTTACGCCAGTTGCACAAGCGCCTATCTTTTCTTTGCCAAACTTTTCGATGCCAAAGTTTAAATTAGAGGCGATTGTGACTATTATTCCGGTACTATTAGTGGTAACTTCAGAGCATATTGGTCACCAAATTGTAACAAGCAAAATTGTAGAGCGAGACCTATTGCAAGATCCTGGTTTACATCGGACATTGTTTGCAGATAATTTTTCTACAATGATTTCTGGATTTATTGGTTCTGTGCCAACGACGACCTATGGTGAAAATATTGGGGTTATGGCGATGACTAGAGTATACAGTGTTTATGTCATTGCTGGTGCGGCTATATTATCAATTATTAGTTCATTTATTGGTAAGATGACGACGTTAATTAGTACCATTCCTGGGCCTGTTATTGGTGGGATTTCATTCTTACTGTATGGTATGATTGGTGCGTCAGGTATCCGTATTTTGGTTGATTCACAAGTAGACTATAGTAAATCAAGAAATATGGCGATGACTTCTGTAATCATGGTAACTGGTTTATCTGGGATTAAAGTTCAGTTCGGTTCTATTCAATTAACTGGTATGGTTTTAGCCTGTGTTGTTGGTATGTTAATGGGTTTAATCTTTTATATGTTAGATAAATTCAACTTAACCAATGATCGTTAAAAAATAAATTATCGTCAGGCTTTAGGGCTTGGCGTTTTTATTTTA
This sequence comes from Enterococcus cecorum, assembly GCF_023221775.1. Taxonomy (GTDB): domain Bacteria; phylum Bacillota; class Bacilli; order Lactobacillales; family Enterococcaceae; genus Enterococcus_E; species Enterococcus_E cecorum_A. The sequence continues at coordinate 11,692 of NZ_JAKUDS010000044.1, forward strand.
TAAGGTTGCCTACATTTTGGAGTAAGCGCCCAATAACAAGGTGTATAGCATCCCTCCAGTCCTCCAGTTATACTGTATTCAAACAGAAGATTGGAGAGGATTTTTTATGACGAAACAACCAATTGTCCCTTTAGAGATGCCAAAAAATGAAAGGAATCACTTCAAGCAACGAAGCAAAAATGAGCTC
>NZ_JAKUDS010000045.1 GCF_023221775.1 Enterococcus cecorum
ATTTATAATTCAAGCTGATAAATATAGTCGGTTTGCGGATCATCCCCCATCCAAAACGTATGGGAATCGATTTGGTAGAAGCCATGCCGTTGATAAAATTTTAACGCTTTTTCATTATGTTCCCAAACGCCTAGCCAAACTTTTTTCTTGCCAAACTTTCTCGCTTGTTCTAGAGCAAAAGCAAATAACTCTTTCCCACAACCTTGACCTTGGAAAGCTTGCTTGATATAAATCCGTTCTACTTCCAAGCTGTCATCTTGCTGATATTCCGTTTGCTCCTCCGCTAAATTTAGCTTTAAAAAACCAGCAATTTCGCCTCCTTTTTCTAGAAAATAAAAGTATGAATGTGGCTGATTAAACTCTGCTGTTAGCTTCTCTACTGTCAAATTTCGTTCTAAATAATCTTGTAAATCTTTTGGCGTATTTACAGCAGCAAAAGTCTCAATAAATGTTTGCCGACTAACCTCACATAACACATCAATTTCTGACCTTTTTACTTCACGAATCATGATTTTACTCCTTTTTTCTAATTTAACGTCATTATACTCAGTCTATTTGTCTTATTCAATTACCAATTTACAGCAAAATGCGCCAAAATATGTTAGAATACCCAAGGAAGAATTTAGAAAGGAAGAAAAACATGTCTACTTTGATTAAAGAATTTTGTGCAGAAAACTATACAGATATCCCTCTAGCTATTCACCGTGGGGCTAAACGTATCGAGCTTTGTGATAATTTAGCAGTTGGTGGCACGACGCCAAGTACCGGAGTCCTAGAAGAAGCAATTAGTTATTGTAATGAAAAGCAAGTCCCTGTGATGGTCATGATTCGCCCGCGTAAAGGACATTTTATCTATAATGATATCGACCTAAAAATCATGCATACCGATCTGATTGAAGCAAAAAAACTCGGTGTCGCTGGCGTGGTCTTTGGTTGCCTGACTCCAAGTAACTGGATTGACGAAGAGGCGATGGAAGAACTGATTGAAGTCGCAGAAGGTTTGCAGATTACTTTCCACATGGCCTTTGACGAAATCCCTGTCGAACGCCAATTTGAAGCCATTGACTGGTTAGCTGATCACGGTGTCCATCGTATCCTTACCCATGGTGGCTCAATGAATGAAGCCATCTCAGACACTCTCCCACGCTTAAAAGAACTGATTGACTACGCAGCTGGACGCATCACCATCTTACCAGGCGGACAAATCACTTACGAAAACGCCGAAGAAATCGCCAGCCAACTCGGTATCCACGAACTCCACGGCACCAAAATTGTAAAACTAGCAGAATAACCCAACCAAACCAACCTTCCTAAAATCCGCTTAGCTTAGGGAGGTTGGTTTACTATTCAGAGAAAATTTATAGAAAACGCTCGCAAAACTTTAAAATAGACGATATAATTAAATAAGAAATGATAGTTACGAGGAGGTTTTGCCAATGAATAAAGGAATGAATTTGATTGAAAGATTGAAATTTTGTTGTTCAGCTGTCATTTTTAGAAAAACAGATGAGGAAACCCTAAAAATACTACGAAAACTTCAAACGGACAACACCATCGTTTCGATTGGGAAAATCCCGGTCCATGACTTTGCCACAGCAGCACTTATAGCATTAAATGTAATTAGTTACGAAGAAAATTGCACTGAAAACACTGATTACCTTCTTGAAGTTTACACAAGTTTTAAAAATGATTACGAAAACGGCACCCTAAAATTATAGGGTGCCGTTTTTAGAAAGAAGTGTTCATCAATAGTTAGGATAAAGGCTTGCTATATTCATTACATCATTCTCAAATTGTACTCTTAATGATTTGGTAATTAGCAATCTTATTTTTGATGATTACTGGATATAATAAGAGAAAAACAAAACTATTCAAATTACATCATTCTCAAATACCTTACACATGTGAGTGGATTTATATATCATTTAGTAATTATTTTTTCACTTCATGCTTAAACCACAAACAGTTAAAGAAATAAGCAGCAAGCATTAAGACCTACATTAATTCAGACCATTCTTAAATATCACGGAATAAAAAGCACAATTATGTTAGAAAAAGAACCATATTAATTTACATCATTCTCAAACAGCTGCCTATTGTCTTGCCACACAATGCAAGTTAAGCAACCATATTGATTTACATCATTCTCAAACAGATATACCTGTTGTATTTGCTGCTATTTCGATTAAGAACCATATTAATTTACATCATTCTCAAACCAACACCCAAGCAAATACGCTTACTCGAAAGATTAAGAACCATATTAATTTACATCATTCTCAAACTGTTTTGTCAGCTTCATTTTGATATAAAATGATTAAGAACCATATTAATTTACATCATTCTCAAACAAAGTATGGCGTGCATATAATCCAAATGCAGATTAAGAACCATATTAATTTACATCATTCTCAAACATTTCATCAGTTCGTACAACTGCAAATAGGATTAAGAACCATATTAATTTACATCATTCTCAAACAATTCTTGGGAGATGTTGAAAAGTTAAAATGATTAAGAACCATATTAATTTACATCATTCTCAAACTAGAGAGAGCAACTGTTTTCCATTTTCTGCGATTAAGAACCATATTAATTTACATCATTCTCAAACATGTGGACATCAGATTTTCGTAAGGCTAGCGATTAAGAACCATATTAATTTACATCATTCTCAAACTAACCTTGTAACATATCGTCCAAGTCCTCAGATTAAGAACCATATTAATTTACATCATTCTCAAACTATAAATTGGAAGAAATGTTTAATTTAAGTGATTAAGAACCATATTAATTTACATCATTCTCAAACCAAGGTTTATGCGATTTACTTGGCGATTATGATTAAGAACCATATTAATTTACATCATTCTCAAACAACGTTTCTGTAGAAGCAGTCTTATCATCTGATTAAGAACCATATTAATTTACATCATTCTCAAACCCGATTTTACCGAAATCGTTTAAATAGTGTGATTAAGAACCATATTAATTTACATCATTCTCAAACTCAAGCAATTTTCTATGTAATACTATCCATGATTAAGAACCATATTAATTTACATCATTCTCAAACAATGCTTTGTTAAATGCATCTGTTGCTGCGATTAAGAACCATATTAATTTACATCATTCTCAAACTTACAACGAAGATCACGACGAGGTGACCCTGATTAAGAACCATATTAACTTACATCATTCTCAAACAATCAAGTACAGTTAGATTTGAAACAAAGTGATTAAGAACCATATTAATTTACATCATTCTCAAACGAAGATGCTAAAGCTAACAGCGAGCAAACTGATTAAGAACCATATTAATTTACATCATTCTCAAACGCTTGCGGAGTTGCTCGCCAAAAAGAAAGCGATTAAGAACCATATTAATTTACATCATTCTCAAACTCTAAACGTTACATCCTGCACGGTTAGCTGATTAAGAACCATATTAATTTACATCATTCTCAAACAATGCTTTGTTAAATGCATCTGTTGCTGCGATTAAGAACCATATTAATTTACATCATTCTCAAACTACTCCCATTGAATCCGAGGTAGTGAATCCGATTAAGAACCATATTAATTTACATCATTCTCAAACCGGTATCGGCTTATCTTGCCACTAGATGAGATTAAGAACCATATTAATTTACATCATTCTCAAACCAACATGAAACGACACCGTGTGGAAGAAATGATTAAGAACCATATTAATTTACATCATTCTCAAACGAGTTCTTTTTCTTTTCTATATCATCAGCAGATTAAGAACCATATTAATTTACATCATTCTCAAACTTTATGTGTAACTACCAAGATTCAGCAAAAGATTAAGAACCATATTAATTTACATCATTCTCAAACGCGCGAATGGTAATAGTAAGGCAATTGAAGGATTAAGAACCATATTAATTTACATCATTCTCAAACTTGGCGGAAATATGGCGGTTTTAACTTTAGGATTAAGAACCATATTAATTTACATCATTCTCAAACCAGCTCAATGCCATACTCATCTGTATAGATGATTAAGAACCATATTAATTTACATCATTCTCAAACTGAAAGCCATCCGAAAGAAACGCAAATTCTGATTAAGAACCATATTAATTTACATCATTCTCAAACTAACATGGAAAACGAAGACTTGATACTTTTGATTAAGAACCATATTAATTTACATCATTCTCAAACCTAAGGTAATTCGTGAGCAGACTTTTGAAGGATTAAGAACCATATTAATTTACATCATTCTCAAACGTATCTTCCCCACTCATCACCTTGCGGATGATTAAGAACCATATTAATTTACATCATTCTCAAACTACTGAACGTAATGATATGGCCCGTAATCTGATTAAGAACCATATTAATTTACATCATTCTCAAACTTGCCTTTTCTTTGGTTGGTGAAGTCGATTGATTAAGAACCATATTAATTTACATCATTCTCAAACCCAAAGGAGTGGATGCCTTAGCTGACCGTTGATTAAGAACCATATTAATTTACATCATTCTCAAACTGCAATGAGTTTCATGACCATCAGCTTTAAGATTAAGAACCATATTAATTTACATCATTCTCAAACAGTAATGGAGCAACAATATTTTTAACAGTGATTAAGAACCATATTAATTTACATCATTCTCAAACACCACCAGCAATTTTTCTTAGCAATTTAAGATTAAGAACCATATTAATTTACATCATTCTCAAACAGATACCCCAAACAATATTTCCGCAATTAAGATTAAGAACCATATTAATTTACATCATTCTCAAACTTAATGCCTGTTAACTCTCTCAACTCTGAAGATTAAGAACCATATTAATTTACATCATTCTCAAACAGTGTGATATAGTAGTATGAGTTTTGATTGATTAAGAACCATATTAATTTACATCATTCTCAAACAAATATGATGGTAAAATTTGGAAGTATGCAGATTAAGAACCATATTAATTTACATCATTCTCAAACCTCAAATTCAAAAATGAAGATGCCATCACACATCAAACAATATAGCCCTTAACCGATGATTCTAATAAATTTCAGAACCATCTACATCAATAATATACCATTTATACGAAAAAGAATAGTTTAATTGATAACTATTGATTAGCAAAATTTTTATTTGTTCATATTTTGCAATTTTTTCAAGTTCTACTAATTGATTTTCGGATAAAAAACTCGATAAATTAACAAAAATCAGTAATTTTTTTCTAAGTAATCTTTGGGATAATTGGACAAATGTAATTAATCTTTCAAAATAATTCGTATCTTGAAAGTCAAACTTAACTTGCATCATTTTTAATAAACTACTCACTTCAAGTTCTTCACTATACTGAAGCGGATAATCATTACTTTCTGATATCCGCTCCATTAATTTCACCAATTCAGATTTCACAAAAACATAATCCTCGTATAACTCACCAGATTGAACGATTTCTTTGATTTCCTTAAATAACTCATTGATAAACTTCTTATCGTTATAGTCTATTTCTAAAGGTGATAGAATTAAACTCATATCTTTCTTAAATGATAAAATCTCATTTTCATCTGATAATACAAATTTTCCTTCATTACCTATTACTTGTTCTTGCAATTCGGTTATATAGTTTAATAGTAATTCAGGAGATTCGATTGTCCAAATACAACAAGTTTTATCTTCAAAATCTATCTGCATATTAATATCAGGATGCACAATTTTCATAATATTACCAACCTTTGATCCGAGTCTAGTACTTCACTTTTATACTCACCAACAATATATTCCATTTTTGAAAATTGCTTCTCAGTTACCGTTAGAAGTTGAACTAAGCCATCTTCTGGTCGATTTTTCTTTACTTGTTCCACGACAGCCTTTGCAGCACTTTCATTTAAAACCATTTTACAATAGACAGATTCTTGTAACATAATGAACCCATCTTTAATCAGAAATTTTCTAAAACTTCGGTAATCCCTTCGCTGTTCTAAACTTAGTACAGGAAGATCAAAAAATACAAGTATACGCATATATCTATAACTCAAATTGATAAAATTTTATAGCACTCACATTATTATCACTTAATGCATCTAAAACACTCTTACAATAAATTTTAATTGCATTATTTAAGTATTGTTTTCGACCATCAATATAGACTTCCTTATTTAGTAAATCTATCAAGTCTGTTTTATGTTCTTTCGTAAATTCATTAAATGGCAAGAATTTTAATACTCGTTGATCGACAATTGGACGAAAAGGTTCCATTAAATCACTAGACAAATTAAATTGATTAAACATATTGTCATGAAATAATCCCACTTGTGTTAAATAGCCACAAGATACAATTTCTCTATTGACGGAGGATAAAAGTATTGAATACCCATAATTCAAAGCTGCATTTATCGCATTATCACCTGTTCTAGTGAAATCCATACCAAAAAGTGCATTAAAGTAGACTTTGGCAGCATGACCTTCTCGATTACTTTCATCGTTCCAAGTCATTTCTCGAACGTATTGATTTAATAGTGAGGCTTCATCCTTTCCAAGCATTTGTAAGAGTTCTTTTTGTTTTCGTATTTTTTCTGTGACTATTTCCGTCCAAACTGCTTCTTTAATTTCTTTCTTCCATTGGATTTGTTGACGAATTTTGTTACTTGTATCATGACTACCGTAATAAGAAACTAGTTCAGATGACGGATTCCATTTTTCATCACAAAATATTACCTTTATTTTCTTTTTCGTCAGTTCAGCAAGCAAACAACAGGTAAGTGAAACAGCCGTTGATGCAATAATCAACGTGCTGATTTCACTAATATTTATTTCTGTTTTTTCTTTTTGTCTGACTACCATTCTCCCTAAACGATAATCTAATTTTGCAGGCTGAGAAATGACTATCACCCGCCAACTCATAATGATGTCAACTCAATTTCGTGTTCAAAAATTCCACTAGGAGATTGATGAATAATACTCATTTTATCTTCGTTTTTTAGATTTTTTTGAATTCTAATTCTAGATGGTTTTGTCGAAAGGCCCAAAATCTTTAAATTTGGAACCTGAGCATCACTTTGAAACAGATGTAATATTTCAAATATCACTAATGCTTTTTCTTCAATACTTAGCTTAATATATTTAGTCCTACTTTCTACTAAATATTCTTTTATACTTGAAAACCAGTATGAATAAATTGGCAAATCAAGTTTTCTTAGCAATTCATCATATAATTCATCAATATTACTAAGTTTTTCTGTTGCAGTTTTTGTCAATTTAGCATTATCGTTTTCTGATTTTTTTAATTTATAACTGGATACCGATTTCAGTTGCTGCACGAAACTATTAGAAATATACAATGGCTGTTCATGAACTAATAGTAATCTCGTATCTCCACGCCCAGTAATTCTCACCAACGATCCATTATATCTAAACAATGAATTGATTAGCACTTTTGGTATCAGAATCTCAACATCAGTCAGGCCTCTATCTTTTTCAATATATTCTTTCAGTAATTCATTATTGCCTTCAAATTGTTTTGATAAATGTAGTGGTACATATTCAAACGAACGTACAACTTTACCACGTTTTTTAGATTTAACAAATGTAAAGTATGCACCAGTAGCCTTATTATATCCACCATATTTAGATATATCCGTTAGACGCTCATCGCTTGACTTAATTGGAACTTGTCCTTTCCCTTTCTTCATCAAAGTAAGGTCAAATAATTGTCCATCTACTTCTTTAACCATCCGACTGATTAATACAGTATTCCGGCGAATGACCTTTTTAACAGTTGCAATAGTACCAGGATTGTTTTCACTTTGACCAATCCACGCAACTACTCCATTAGATTCAATTTTGTTAGCTTTTTGGAGTAATTTACGCAAATTGTATTCTTGATTTGATTTATTTTTAATGAATCGATAAGGACTGTTGGTAAATTTAGTATGATATGCATTACCTACTACAATGTTCAAATATGCATCATGCGCATGGTGGCAATCGTTTAGTTCACGTACTTTAAGAATTTCAAAATCTTGACGGAAATTAGAAACGTTTTTGGCTTTAGAATACACAATTTCACTTTCTGGGAACCAATTACTTAAAATTTCTGCAACTGCTTTTGTACTTTGACGAGTTTCAACTAATTGACGAGCGATAAACCCAGCTAATTCTTCATCACTAAATGGTGTTGAACGGATTAATCTCTCATATTTTTCTTTTGTAATGAGCCCTTTACTTACCAATATATTCCATAATGTTTTCACTTTTTCATTATCGCGAATATTTTTATCAATAGGATAGTGATTTGATTTGTAAGCATTTAAACTTTTTTTAACTAATACAATATTATTGAAGCTATCATCCATCGTTTTTGATTGAGGATAAATATGGTCAATATCGTAATTACTATTAGCAGAAACTAAATTCTCAAAATCAATTGGTTCACCTGAATACATACATTTACCAAGTTGAGTAAAGTATAGATATATTTTCTTACTTCTGAGTTGTTCTTCAGTTAATGAGTTCAATTTCTCAAATAAATGTTCATATCCTTTTGCTTTTTTATACACATCTAACAGAACAGTCTTTCGTGATTTGGTTTTCTTACTTTCTTGTTTTTCACGAGCCATTTCAATAAAAATTCGCTCTGGATCACGCTTCATCACTTGTTTAATATCCTTAATAACAAGTAATGTTTGCCAAATTTGACGTTTTACAGCAGGAGAAACATATAAATCATTAACAATTCGATATGAAATGGATTCTAAGTCCACTTTAGGATTTTCTTTTTCAATGGCTTCTACAAAATGATAAGGTTCTGCCAATAATTGCATTAAATTTGCTTGTGTTTCGTACATGCATTGAATAATCGTACGTAATTCCCCAGTTTCTTGATTAACAGAAGTAATGCCAGATAAGAATCTTTCTGAAAGTCTACCCCAATCACGATAATTCAATGTAGCAATTCTATTTAACGATTTATCATCAATAAAAGGATACAGTGCAGCAAGACGTTTTTTCAGAAGCTTTTTATCATCGCCAAACAAGGTAATATTTAAGATGATATTTTCCATTTGTGCTTCTGATAAATCTAAATGACCAAGCTTTTCTTTAAAGTCACGATAAGCTGTTAAACTTGATTTCACATCATCAGCTAATCCTGACAACTCATCATCATCTGTAATAATCCCCTCTTTCAGCAGATATTTTTTGATTTTTTTAAGCGTGACTTTACGATTTTCCTTAAAGACATTTTCATATATATCTTGTTTAATCTTCACATCTAGCGGACGACCATCTAAACGCAGATTATTCAGTTCGCTTAAAACTAAATACTTACTATATAGAAGTGAATATTTTGGTAGGACGTCTTCATTCACAAGATAAGTACATTTATTGGTCATACGGCGGATAAACTGTTCTGCACTGGCTTCTAAATCTACTTTATCCTCAAAATTCCAAGGATAAATTTTTCCTTCTTCCTTTCGTACCATCCAATTGGTGCGTTTTCCATTTTTTACTACACCATTTAACGAACCTACATAGTATGGAATTCTAAACTTAAATGTCTTAATAATCTTATCCCGGATTTCCTTTAGCACAGGAATTCGATTTTCCAAATTATCAAAAATACGAGTTAATTCATTTAACTTCACTTGATAAGGAATAACACCATTATCTGAATTCACCTGTAATGGTAAATATTTATCCACTTCAATTAATGATTCAATTTCACTTAATTTAGTTAAAACAGCTTCATCTGAAACTTTCTTCTTAATTGGTTCAATTACTTGTTTTTTGACATAAGAATAGAAATCATTTCTCTTTGTGCGTTTGACTTCGAGCTCTTTTTTCTTACCATTAATCTTTGTATGACCTATATACGCTGGATAATTATTCGCAACATTCGGACTAACAAAAATCTCTTGAAAAACTTTACGATCTAAATGTTCTTTTACTAGAGACTTTAATTCGATTAATTGTTCATGATGCATCTGATAACTATTAACTCTTGCTTCAGCTAAAGAACTGCTATCTCCTAAAATATCAGTCAGTGTTTTCCAATCATATAGTCTCTTAGCAGCCTCAATAACAGCAAATCTATCTTCCAAAGCTTCTTGAATACCGTCAATTTTATCTTCCAAGCTTGAAGAGGCAAATTCTATTTTTGGTGTTTCAATTTCTTTCAAACTACTATCATCAAATAATTCTGCTAAATTGGTACTGCCACCAGAAATTAACGAGCAAAACGCTTTTTCAGCTTTTGTTTTAGCACCTAAAGCATTAACAAAAGCTTTTTTACGTTCCCCACGGCCTAAATCTCTATTATAAATATTTTTAATGTCTTCAACATGGCTTTGTAACTTCAATTTCCAGCCATCTAAAAATGTTTCGAGAATATTATCTAGTTGTTCAAGTATGTCATTAATATCTTTAACATTATTAATATCTCCACTATGTAGGAAATTGCCACGATTTTTCATATAATAATGTAACGCCAAATAAACCAATCTAATATCAGGTGTATCTGAGGTAGTCATTAAATAGACAATTAGATGATTAATAGTAGGAAATTGTTTATAGTATTCCTTATCTGTATAATCTTTATCTACAAATAGCGCATATGGTAATTCTACTTGTTTTTCATCAAGAGTTCTTTTGTCTTCAACAACATATCTACTTTCTTTCATTCGATGGAAAAAACCTGGGTCAGTTTTCAAAACTTCTTCACCCAAAAGTCCTTGTAAAATTTGGATTCTCTGTTTGCGACGATCTTGCCGTCTGCGGTTTCCTCTAGTTACTCTTCTCTCCTTCGCGGTTTGAGCAACATCAAAAGTTCGCACACCCCATAAATCTTTACCTTTTCTTCTTACAAGATGATAGTTTTCATCTGTAACAGCCCAACCAACTGAGGCGCTTCCCATATCTAACCCTAAATAATATTTGTTCATATTATCACTTCTCCTTCTAAAAAATATATAACAACTAATATCGTAAACCGTTTTCACGTCAATCAAATTATACATTATATCTTTATTTTTTAAAACAATAATTATAAAAAAAGAGTAAAAAAAAAGCTCGCATAAAGCAAGCTAAAAATCTACACAATGCAGTCCACAAATGTGGTATTTTCGATAAATCGTTATTTGAACTTATGATGTAAATTAATATAGTTCTTAACT
>NZ_JAKUDS010000046.1 GCF_023221775.1 Enterococcus cecorum
GACTGGTATGGACGTGAAATCATCAAAGTGAATCAGTGGTTTCCGTCTAGTCAAATTTGTTCAGAATGTGGACATAAAGACGGTAAGAAACCGCTCGATATTCGAGAATGGACTTGCCCTATTTGCCATACTCATCATGACCGAGATATCAACGCTAGTATCAATATACTTATCGAAGGTCTAAGAATACAAACATTAGCTTAGGCACAATAAAAAACCGTAGGAACTACGGGGATAGCTTGGTAAATAAGAGAAACCTCTGTTAGTGAAGAAATAAGCTATCAAGTATGCTCTATTCCCGAGAAGCTCCCACTTCAAGCGTTAAGAACCGTTAGGTTTAGCTAAGTGGTGAGTAGTTCACTGGTTTAATTTATTCGACCAAACAAATTTGAACAGTTAGCAAATCATCAATTAGCAATTCAAATTGATCGCCAATATGATTTTGAGCAAATACAAGAGGCACTTGATTATGTAGCGAAAGGACACGCCAAAGGAAAAGTGATTGTGAATATATAAAAAATGAGGAAGTCAATCAAATTTTGGCTTCCTCGTTTCAATTATTTGTCTTCTTTTTCTTTTTTCTCAGTTTTTGGTTTAGGATTTAAGAAGCGTTCGATATCGACTTCTTCTTTCTTTTCTTTTAAATCATTTGGAAAAACGATAAATTCTTCTAACTTCTTTTCTAAAAAATCATCTTTTTGAAATTTTAAGCCCATTTTTCTCACCTCGACTCATTTCCTTCATTGTATCAAACCTTTTTGCAAAGTGCATCATTTTTTCCATAAAGTAATACGTAAAATCAAAGCATAAATCAGGCAAAGTACCAGACTAATGCCAATAATCACTAACCAGGCATAAGGGGAATCTTTAATAGGTAAAGTCACATTCATCCCGAAAAATCCAGTAACTGTAGCACTAATCGCTAAAAAGATGGAGAGGACAGTTAGTACCGCCATATGATCATTTAAATTATTATTCAAAATATTATCGTACGTACTGTATAATTGTTGAATGATTTCTGAATTTAATTGTGTCATACTGGATAGCTGTTTTGCCTCGATAAGCGAATCCACATATTGCTCGCGTTCAATCTCATCAAATTGTTTATAGATGATTTGTCCTTTGATTTGCTCAAGTAAAATGATGTTTTGATTGGTTGCAGCAACTAGGTAAATCATACCAGTCGCAATATCTGAAAGTGTTAATAAATCAGGCTTTGTAATCTTTTCGCGTAATTTGCGACTAACTTCCTCTTGTTTTTTGTCTAGGGCTTCAATATAAGGAAAATAGGATTCTGAAATTAAAAAAAGACCGACAAATAAAAATTTCACCACACTAATCTGATTGTTATAGGCTAAATACTTTTTCATCAAATCAATAATATACGCATTATCATCATTATAAATGGTAAATAATTGCTGTTTCTTTGCGATAAAAGTGATAGGAATTGTTTCATAGTGATTTTCTTCTTTGGTGCGTTTCAACACATTATAAATAATCGTAAAAGTATTGGTATCTGTTTGGTATTCCGTATGTGCACGTTCATATCGGTCAAGGGCATAGGTAATGGTTTCTTCATCTAAGCCTAGTGTTTGATAATCTGCAGTATCATTGGTTAAAAAATCTGTGTGTAGGATAATCCAATGATAGTTTTTGCTAAATTCAATTGTTTCAATCATGGTTCTCACCTCGCATTTGAAAATTTCCTTCATTAATTTATCACTAGAATGCGACTTTGACAACTATTCATAAAAAATTTTTATTATTTATTTGACTGAAATTGAACTCAGATTGCTTGGTTTTGGAAGAATTCTGACTTAAAACCGTTTCCAATCTGATTATTTTTGAAGTTTTTTGCGCGATTATGATTGATTTATTAAAATGAGTATGATACTATACATTCGTGGGAGGTGAGTGTAAATGCTTACAGATGAACGCCAACAAAGGATTCTATCCACTTTGGAAGAAAATGACATCATCACCATTGCTGAATTAATTGAACCTTTAGAAGCCTCTGAGTCAACTATTCGTCGTGATTTACAACATTTGGAGAATCAAGGACTCTTAATTCGTGTACATGGTGGGGCTAAGAAGAAGCAACAATTGAATTTCGAAGCTAATATGATGGAAAAAGAAGCAAAATTCCATGATGAGAAGTTAGCGATTGGACGTTATGCTGCGAATTTAATTAAACCAAAAGATGTCATTTACTTGGATGCTGGAACTTCTACAATGGCGATGATTCCTTTCATTGAGCCGGATTTAGGAATCAAAGTTGTCACGAATTCGGTTAAGCATGCAGCCTTGCTAGTTGAAAAAAATATCGAAACAGTCATTTTAGGTGGCACGATTAAATTATCGACTAATGCTATCACCGGATTTTCTACAGCAACCCAGTTACAGCAATTTCGTTTTAACAAAGCTTTCATGGGGATGAATGGGGCGCATCTAGAAAATGGCTTTACGACACCCGATCCAGAAGAAGCGATGATTAAGAAACTCGCGATTGCCCAAAGTCAGATGTCTTTTGTCTTACTTGATGGTTCGAAGTTTCAGCAAACAGCTTTTACACATGTTGCTGATTTATCTCAAGCAGAAATCATCACAAGTAAGGCACCAAAAGAAATCATCAAAAAAATGCAATTGCAAACAAGAATTACGGAGGTTTCATCATGATTTACACAATGACTTTAAATCCATCCATTGACTATATCGTTCGTGTTGATGCACTAGAAATAGGTAGTGTGAACCGTATGAATAGCGATGCGAAATTCCCAGGTGGTAAAGGAATCAATGTATCACGTATCTTAAAACGTATCGACGCGAACAGTACCGCTCTAGGTTTTTTAGGTGGATTTACTGGTAAATTTATCGAGGACTGCTTAAATGAAGAAGAGATTTCAACAGATTTCACAGCCATTCAATCAGATACTCGAATTAATATCAAATTGAAGGCAGGTGAAGAGACTGAAATCAATGGTCAGGGTCCTGTTTTAACCGATGAAGAAATTAGTCAACTAAAAGCTTCTTTAGCCAAAGTCCAAAAAGGGGATATCGTCGTATTAGCTGGTAGTTTACCTGCGGGATTGGCTCAAGGATTTTATCAAGAACTTATTGAAATTATTAAAGATAAAGAAGCTGATTTCGTCATTGATACGACAGGTGCAGACCTTTTAGCCGCACTTCCTAAAAAACCATTATTAGTGAAGCCAAACAATCATGAATTAGCTGAATTATACAATACAACATTCAGCGGATTGGATGACATCATTACTTATGGTAAGAAAATGTTAGCTGATGGTGCCCAAAATGTAATTATTTCAATGGCTGGCGATGGCGCTTTATTATTTACCCAACAAGGTGTCTATCAAACCAATGTCTTAAAACGTGAATTGAAAAACTCTGTAGGTGCAGGAGATTCAATGATTGCAGGTTTTATCGGCGAATATTCTAAAACGCAAGATCCCGTTGAAAGTTTCAAATGGGGCGTTGCATGCGGAAGTGCCACTGCTTTTTCAGACGACTTAGCAACCGGTGAATTTATTCAAGAATTATTACCAGAAGTGAAGATTACAAAACTATAATCGTGAAAATCTAGGAGGATTAAAATGAAAATTACGGATTTATTGATTAAAGACGCAATGATCATGGATTTAAAAGCAACGACAAAACAAGCTGCGATTGATGAAATGGTCGAAAAATTGTACCAAGTTGGCCGTATCTCTGATGTTAAGACTTTTAAAGATGGTATCTTAGCTCGTGAAGCCCAAACATCTACAGGTCTAGGTGATGGAATTGCAATGCCTCATGCTAAAAATGCAGCGGTTAAAGAAGCGACTGTATTGTTTGCGAAAAGCCAAGCAGGTGTTGATTATGAAGCATTAGATGGTCAACCAACTTATCTATTCTTTATGATTGCGGCACCAGATGGAGCAAATGACACACACTTACAAGCATTAGCCGCACTTTCACGTAAGCTAGTCGATGCTGATTTTGTTGCAAGCTTAAAACAAGCTACTACACCTGATGAAGTACGTGCATTATTTGCTGAAGAATCAGAAGAAAAACATGAAGCAAAAGCAAGCGGTGATCGTCCATTTATCGTTGCGGTGACAGCTTGTCCTACAGGTATCGCTCATACATACATGGCAGAAGATAAATTAAAGCAAACTGCTGAAAAAATGGGTGTTGATATCAAAGTTGAAACAAATGGTGCTTCTGGAGTTGCGAACCGTTTGACTGCTGATGAAATTGCTCGTGCGAAAGGGGTCATCATTGCAGCTGATAAATCAGTTGAAATGCCTCGTTTTGCTGGTAAACGTGTCTTAAGTCGCCCAGTAGCTGATGGTATCAAAAAATCAGAAGAATTAATTCAAATTATTTTAGATGAAAAAGCTGAAGTTTATCAATCAAATGGTGAAGGTGCCGTTGAAACTTCAAGTGATTCAAAACAAGGCTTAGGTGCTGCGTTTTATAAACACTTGATGGCCGGTGTATCACAAATGCTTCCGTTCGTTATCGGCGGTGGTATTATGATTGCGATTGCCTTCTTACTTGATAACATCATGGGTGTGCCAAAAGATCAATTAAGCAACTTAGGTACTTATCATGAAATTTCATCGCTATTTAAAAATATTGGGGGCGTGGCATTTGGTTTCATGCTACCAATCTTAGCTGGATATATCGCATTCTCTATTGCTGAAAAACCAGGTTTAGTCGCTGGTTTCGTTGCTGGTTCAATCGCTTCAAGTGGTTTAGCTTGGGGTAAAGTACCATTTGCTGCTGGTGGTGAAAAAACTTTAACTCTAGCAGGTGTGCCTTCTGGATTCTTAGGTGCATTAGTCGGTGGTTTCTTAGCTGGTGGTGTAATCTTAGTCTTAAGAAAACTATTAGCAGGTCTACCTCGTTCACTTGATGGTATCAAATCAATTCTTTTATATCCATTATTTGGTGTATGTATCACTGGATTCTTGATGCTATTCGTAAACATTCCAATGGCTGCTATCAACACAGGCTTAAACAACTTCCTTGAAGGTTTGTCAGGTGGTTCAGCTGTCTTGATGGGACTTGTCTTAGGTGGTATGATGGCTATCGATATGGGTGGTCCTTTCAACAAAGCGGCCTATGTCTTTGGTACTGGTACCCTAGCTGCATCTGTGGCTACTGGTGGTTCTGTGATTATGGCGGCTGTAATGGCTGGTGGTATGGTTCCTCCAATTGCTGTATTTATCGCAACATTATTATTTAAAGACAAATTTACAAAACAAGAACAAGAAGCTGGTTTATCAAATATCGTAATGGGTCTTTCATTCATTACAGAAGGTGCTATTCCATTTGCCGCTGCTGACCCAATTCGCGCCATTCCAAGTTTCATGGCAGGTTCTGCAGTTGCCGGTGCTTTGGTTGGTTTAACTGGTATTAAATTAATGGCCCCACATGGTGGTATCTTCGTAATCTTGTTAGTATCTAAACCATTATTATACTTAGCATTTATCTTAATCGGTGCAATCGTTTCAGGTTTATTATTCGGTGCATTGAAAAAGAAAGTCGACTAATGAACGTTTAGCCAATAATATTAAATATATTTCACCTTATGCCTAGCCTTTCCCTGCGCTAGGCATTTTTTTATTGACAGAGCTAGGCTGAGATGATACTTTAAAGATAACAATTATTAGGAGGGGTAAAATGAAATTAATTGATAAAAAGGTTGTTGGGTTGCAAGTGTTTTTATTTTTGTGTATGGGAAGTTTTGAAATTTTAACGCCATATGCAGAAGGGGTGATTATTAACCAATTCATTCATAAAGAGGCTAGCTTATTAGTGAAGTCCATTGCGGCATTGGCGATTCTTTTTTTAGCGCAGATGACTGTTTCTTTCTTTCAGTCAAAGATGAATTATTTTAAGATATCTCAATTAGTTATTGAGAAACAAAATCAATTCGCACAATCATATATTTCAAGGAAAACACTATTGATTTTGAAATATGATCAAAATTATTTACATCAGCGAGTGAGTGAAGATATTGAAAAAATACTTCAATTTGTATATATTTCGCTTCCGCAATTTATTTGTGGGCTAGCTTATTTGGCGATTACTCTGATTTTAATTAGTCGTATTAGTCTATACTTTTTAGCGATTTTTGTTGGATTGCTTATACTATATTTAGTCATTTATTATAAGGTTCAACCAAAAATGAATACGACTTTGTATGATGTAATGGATCAAGGGAATCGATTGTATGCATTACGGAATCAATTTTTTCAACGAATTTTAGAAATTAAAAGTAAAGGAAGTCAACAGCTGGAGTTTGTTCGTCTGCGTCATCAACGGCAATCATTGTCGAATACGATGCTCAAACATTACTGGCTAAAATATTTTTTATCAACGACACAATTAGCAATTACACTTTTAGCACAACTAGGATTTTTTGTGATTGGAGCAGGAATGATTTTTGTTGGAAGATTATCTGTGGGCTTTTTTGTTGCAATCATGCAATATTTTATGAAGATGCTGTCCTATCTTGAGCAGATTTTATCGTTTCAATTGATTTATCAAGAATACCAAATCGCTAAAGGTCGAATGAATGAAATACTAAATTTACCTGAAGATGATAAAGGACAGCAAGAGTTACGTCAAATTGAGCAGATTCAATTATCTAATGTGAATATCATGATAAGAGAAGGGATGCTTTATAAACAACTGGTGACTTTAAATTTTGTTCCAGGTACTATATATCAATTAGTTGGCGAAAATGGTGTGGGTAAATCGACGCTATTGTATACGTTGATTGGTGTTTATCAAGATAACTTTCAAGGACGTATAAGTTATAATGGATATTCAATCAGTGAAGTAAATACAACATTACTTCGTGAAAAGAAAATTTCTATGATGCTTCAAAATGAGCAAACTCAGGAGATTACTGTAGGGGAATTTCTGACAACGTATTTGTCGATGGAAGATCTTGAAAAAATATTATGCGAACCTGAATATCAATCATTATTACTTGCTGCACAATTTTCAATACGAGATTTACTTTCAGTTAGATTAAGTGAACTTTCAGGGGGGCAAAGACAGCTTTTACAATTCTTAGTTGCAGTAACGAAGCCAGATAGTTCATTACTAATATTAGATGAACCCTTCTCCAATTTACATGAAGGTTTAGATGATTCAATTGCTCAAATACTAAATAAGTTGAAAGAATCAAAAATTGTATTGTTAGTTACCCATAAATTCATTGAGGGACTTGAATTAAAAAAAGTATATCTATCATAGAATGAGCAAATTTATAGATTTAAAAAATTTTTTGAGAGACAGTTATTATTGCTGCTCTCTTTTTTTGTATCCATAAATTTATGACAACACTTGATGAAAGAGAAAAATACACGAATATGTAAATTTTGATAACTATATGATATTGAATGATTATTTTAGATTATGAGGTAAAAATGAAAATGCGATGAGGATATTTTTGTATAAATTCTGTTAAATTTGCTGTAAATTTAAAGTTGTATTATGAAATAAATGATATGAATTGTAATTATATGATAAAAATATAATTATTAAATATCGCTAAACTGTAGATAGGATTGGAAATACGATTTATTTTTAAATTTATAAAATATAAAAGGAAATTATTTAATGATTTTATATTTTTGTTTATTTTTTATGGTTCAAAATGATAATATTAGAAAACTAAAAATCATTGTAAAAAAATTCAAAATCTTGTTTGAAATTTAGTTATTTAATGAGAATATATGTAATATGAAAGAGATTAAAATTAAGAGAAAGGTAGATTTTAGAATCATGCATCTTGAATGAAATGACTTTTTTCTTAATTTCATGAAAAATGTTGATGAGGGGGAACCGATGAGAAAAAGAATTTATAAACGCGAAAAATTCATAGAGTCAGCTTATCGTATGGTCATGCGATATGGTTTTGAAAACTTATCGGTCAAACGCTTAGCAACTTATATGCAAATCTCGACACAACCAATTTATAATCAGTTCAATAATTTTCAAGAGGTAAAGGATGAGGTTGTCTATCGTTTATTTCATGAGTCAATCACAAGTACGAAAAAATGTCGTGAAGAGCACCATCCTTTAGTGTGTTTTCCAGTTAAAATCATTAAATATTATTTGAAAAATTCACAGAAATATTATTTATGCTGGCAAGATCCCTCGGGAAATCCTAAGCTGATGTATCAGTTGTATGAAACTTTTTTCTTGAAATATTTATTAGTAGGTAGATATTTTTATGAAAAGGACGAAGATGCAAAAAAAGTGATATTTTCAAAATTAATGATTTCGATTTTAGGGATAATTGAAAAGAGTCAAATGGATGAAAATTTAACTAAAGAAGAGATTGAGGCTGTTTGGCTAGATATGGTGAAGAAGTATATAGAAAATGAATAGTTGTTACTGGGAAAGAAAAGGGCTTTATGGTCCTTTTTTTTGTTTTTAAAATAATAAGATTTTTAGTTATTTATTATTTGATAAATTAGTATGACAACTTAAGGTTTACATATTGAGAATAAAATATTTGACAGCAATTGAAATGTCATTTATATTTCTAGTTAGAGTGTATATTTAGTCATTTAAAAATATCAATTTGAATATGGGAGATGAAGAAGTGAGAAATCAAATAGATCGTCAATTAAAATTTGGTCTTAAGAAGAAAAAAGGTGGCGGGGGTGCTGCATCATTTATTATTGGTAGTTTATTGCTTGGTGCGATGATTGCGACTCCAGTGATTGCCAATAATTAAAACGCTGTAGTCTTTGCGGCTGAAAGTAGTAGTACTGCATCTGGTACCGATACCTATAATTATCAAACCAATCCATTACTAATTAACAAAAAATGGACTTTGGTAGATCGAATTTCTTTAAATAATAATATCAGTGATTTACTAATTAATCGAGATAACACTACAGAAGCCTATAAATTAGCAACAACAACTATTGGAGATGACAACAATAAAGTAGATGCAACTGTTACGATGACTCCGTTAAAAGATGCTTATGAAGGGATTTCTGTTTTACAAGAGGGCAAGAATCAAGCTAGTTATGCCGCGACAAGCGATATGTTTATTGGTAATCCAAATCCAAGTGAAATGCCTGCTTTAGGAATATTAACACAACCAGCTCCAGATGAAGGTGGGAATGACTGGTCTAGTAAATTTAACTTCAATGGAGATTTTCCTGTCGCAATATTAAAGATTAGTTTTGATAAAGTCGTTACTAATCCAGTTATTGATGTGTCAGGGATTGGTGGATCAAGCTCTACAGATTATTTATATCATGGAAATATCGTATATGCTCGAGGTTCTTTTAATAGTACTGTTTTAGAATTGCTTGATTCAGATGTGTCTCTAAAAACTGCTAGTGGTGTTAACCTTACTGATAGTAGTAAAGAAATTCGTGTAAAAGAGCGTAATACGTATTACAGAGCTGTCTTAAATGATGGAAAGAAGGATATCGAGTATGAAACTAGTGAATATAATACAAATACGCCTAAATTAGTACCAGCTGGAACGGGTTCGATTCAAGTGCTAGGCGATGTAAAAGAAATCTCATTTAAGGTATATCATTCTGCTACACCATATTCGGCTTACCCAACAGAAACTTATGGAACCTCTGAAAATTATTTTAGAAATAATGAATCAGATCCGTTGATGGCCGATGGTACAAATGGATTAAATAAGCATTGGCGAGAAGAATATCGACATGAAAATGATCCTAAAAAAGAGTTCATAACTTCAAATGATGATTTAGCTTGCCTTCAGCTTCAGTAACGGTACATTATGTTGATGAAAATGGTAACCAAATCAAAGACGATGAAATAGATACACCAACAAGTGTGACTGGAACTAGTTATGACACAACGGATAATAAGCATAAAGAAATTCAAGGTAAAGATGGCAAGTACTATACTTTATTACCTGAAGAAAAAGCCGTTAAGGAAGGTTCTGCAGCTGAAACTGGTACGTTGAAAGATAAAAATCTAGAAGTTACTTATGTTTATCAATTAAATGGTACAGTTAAGGAGCGTCATGTCATCCAAGGTACAGAAACAGAACTAGTGGATGAAAATGGTCAAGCGACAAGTGCGATCGTAAAAGCAGCGGGTTCTGAAATTGGTGAAGCATATAATACCCAACCAAAAGAAGGTTACCTATACGATGCTCAAGGG
>NZ_JAKUDS010000047.1 GCF_023221775.1 Enterococcus cecorum
CGTCAACAGACAAAAACTTTTAGACTAAAACTGTTCTTTCCAAAGAAACTGTTTGACTCTTGGAAAATCACGTTTTATCAATCTTGAACTAGCGCTTTTATAGGCGTTGATAAATTTTGTCAATTCTGTTTTAGGATGAGCTTTGAACATAATATGAATGTGGTCTTTATCATGATTCCACTCAACTAAAGTAATATGATATGATTCTGAAATTCTTTCAAAAGTAGCTTTAGCATAATCAGATATTTCATCATCAATCACTTGTCCGCGATATTTAGTTACTAAAATAAGATGGTAATAAAGAAGGAACACTTCTAATATAGACTGATTATAACATAGAACGAAATAAAAAGACAATGTAATGTATTGTCGGTCTTCGAGTTACCAACAGTAACCCTCATACCGAATGGCATTCATCACCCACCTATAGAGGATGGGCGACTTCTGCCTGAATTACGTTAAAAAATTTTAACGAAGGCATTGAAAATATTTAGTAAATAAATTATAATAAATTTACTAAAACTTTTAGAAATGAGGCGTTCGTATGGAAAACGAATTAAAAGTGATTTTTGAGGAACAATTTAAAGAAGAACCTACTGGAAGTTATTTTGCACCTGGTCGAATTAATTTAATTGGTGAACATACAGACTATAATGGCGGACATGTTTTCCCAGCATCTATTACGATTGGAACCTATGGACAAGCTCGTAAACGTGAAGATAATAAAATTCGTTTATATTCAGCAAACTTCCCAGAAAAAGGGATTATTGAATTTGAATTAGAAGACTTAAGCTATCAAAAAGTGCATGATTGGGCAAATTATCCTAAAGGGGTAGTGAAATTCTTAATTGAAGCTGGAGGAAAAATTGATTCTGGATTTGAGATTGCCTACAATGGGAATATTCCGAATGGTGCAGGACTTTCTTCATCCGCTTCCATTGAATTACTAACTGGAGTGATTTTAAGAGATTTATTTGATTTACCATTTGAAATGCTAGATTTAGTAAAGATTGGTAAAAAAGTTGAAAACCTATTTATTGGTGTTAATTCCGGTATTATGGATCAGTTCGCAATTGGAATGGGTAAAAAGGACCATGCATTATTACTTGATACAAATACTTTAGAATATGAAGTGATTCCTGCGGAGTTTGGCGAATATGTTGTGGCAATCATGAATACCAATAAACGCCGTGAGTTAGCAGATTCTAAATACAATGAACGTCGCGCTGAATGTGAAGAAGCTTTAGCACGACTACAAAAGAAATTAGACATTCAATCATTAGGCGATTTAGATGAAGCCACCTTTGATGCAAATACCGATTTAATTGGCGATGCAACTTTAATTAAACGTGCCAAACATGCTGTAACTGAAAATCAACGCACATTAAAAGCAAAAGAAGCTTTACAAACTGGCGATTTAGTAAAATTTGGGGTATTATTAAATCAATCTCATGAATCTTTACAATATGATTATGAAGTTACAGGTATTGAATTAGATACTTTAGTGGCTGCTGCTCAAGCAAATGAAAATGTTCTAGGTGCGCGCATGACAGGTGCCGGCTTTGGTGGTTGTGCCATTGCCTTAGTAAAACAAAGTGCCTTTGATTCTTTTGCTGCAGAAGTGAAAGCAAAATACCGCGAAGTGATAGGATACGATACTGATATTTATTTAGCGAAGATTGATGACGGTGCACGTAAATTAAGTAAATAAGTTAAGGGTGAGAAAATCATGTCAATTTTAGTTTTAGGTGGAGCAGGCTATATTGGTTCACATGCTGTAGATCAATTAATTAATAAGGGATATCAAGTGGTGGTGGTTGATAATTTACTAACTGGTCATCGCCAAGCTGTTCATGAAGAGGCAACTTTTTACGAAGGAGATATTCGTGATAAGGCCTTTTTGAGTCAAGTGTTTGAAAAGGAAAATATTGAAGCTGTTGTTCATTTTGCGGCTAGTTCTTTAGTTGGAGAATCTGTTGAAAATCCATTGAAATATTTTAACAACAATGTATATGGAATGCAGATTTTACTTGAAGTGATGGAAGAACATGATGTGAAGAAGATTGTCTTTTCTTCAACTGCAGCCACATATGGTGAGCCTAAAGAAAGTCCAATTACTGAAGAAACGCCAACCAATCCAAAAAATCCTTATGGCGAAAGTAAGCTAATGATGGAAAAAATGATGAAATGGGCCGATAATGCTTATGGTATGAAATATGTCGCTTTACGTTATTTCAATGTAGCCGGGGCTAAAAGTGATGCGAGCATTGGTGAAGATCATACACCAGAAACACATTTAGTACCGATTATCTTACAAGTTGCATTAGGTCAACGTAAAGAATTGAAGATTTTTGGGGATGATTATCCAACACCAGATGGAACTTGTATTCGTGATTATGTCCAAGTAGAAGATTTAATTGCAGCTCACATTTTAGCTTTAGAATATCTAAATGCTGGGAATGAAAGTAACTTCTTTAACTTAGGAAGTAATCAAGGATATTCAGTAAAAGAGATGTTAGAAGCTGCCCGCAAGGTAACGGGTAAAGAAATTCCTGCTACCATCGCCCCAAGAAGAGCGGGTGATCCAAGCACTTTAGTAGCATCAAGTGAAAAAGCAAAGAAAATTTTAGGTTGGCAACCACAATATACGGATATTGAAAAAATTATAGAAACTGCGTGGAATTGGCATGTTTCCCATCCACATGGTTACGACGACAAAAAATAAAGAGTGTTAAGCGATAATCTGATGTTAGGTTATCGCTTTACTAAATAGAAGGTGAAAAAATGTCAATTAGTCAAGTGATTACTGATTTTACAACGATCGCGATTCAAAGTGGCGGATGGATGGAAATGGATCGAACTTATGTCCAAAATCGTCTACTACATTTAATTGGAGAAGATGTCTTAGATGCGACACAGATTAGACCTGTGACACAATCTTCACTAGATTTACTGGATCAATTACTAGTACAAGCGATAGAAAATAAGGTTATTGAAGATATTCAAAGTGAAAAGGAACAATTAACAGCGCAAATTATGGACTTTCTAACCCCTCCGCCATCTGTTGTGAATGCATTTTTTGCGCAACACTATTCTAAGTCACCAGAAGCGGCAACGAATTATTTTTACGAACTATCCAAACAAAATGACTATATTAAAACAAGAGATATTGCTAAAAATATTGTTTATACTGCACCAACGGAATATGGAGATTTGGAGATTACCATTAATTTATCTAAACCTGAAAAAGATCCAAAAGACATTGCTAAAGCGCGTGAAGTTCAGTCAGTAAGTTATCCTAAGTGTATGTTATGTATGGAAAATGAAGGCTATCAAGGTCGTAGTAATTTCCCAGCTAGAGCAAATCATCGCATTATCCGCATGAATTTAGATGGTCAAAGTTGGGGCTTCCAGTACTCACCTTATGCTTACTATAACGAACATTGTATTATCCTTTCTGAAGAACATCGCCCAATGCAAATTAACGAGGCAACTTTTGAAAGATTATTGCGTATCGTTGAAGTATTACCACATTATTTTGTAGGTTCAAATGCAGATTTACCAATTGTAGGTGGTTCGATTTTAACACATGACCATTATCAAGGAGGTCGTCATGATTTTCCGATGGCCAAAGCACCTATTGAAAAAGAAATTCAACTAGAAAAATACCCACAAATCAAAGCGGGAATCGTAAAATGGCCAATGTCAGTGATTCGTTTACAAAGCTTAGAGAAAGAACCTCTCGTGCAAGCTGCCAATGAGATTTTAGGTAAATGGCGTGAATATAGTGATGAAAGTGTGCAAGTTGTAGCAGTTACACCAGATGGCACCCCTCACCACACCATTACACCAATAGCTAGAAAGCGTGAGGACTTGTTTGAGTTGGACTTAGTTTTACGTGATAATAATGTTTCTGAAGAACATCCAGATGGTATTTTCCATCCTCATAAAGAAGTTCATCACATCAAGAAAGAAAATATTGGCTTAATTGAAGTGATGGGCTTGGCTGTTTTACCTCCTCGACTCAAAACAGAATTAGTCGAAGTGGAAAAATATGTGTTAAATCAAGCAAATGAGATAGCTGATTATCATCGTCCTTGGGCAGATGAAATGAAAGGTAATTATACATTTACAACTGAAAACGCAACTGCAATTGTTCGTCAAGAAGTTGGAAAAATTTTTGAACAAGTTTTAGCAGATGCAGGGGTCTTTAAACGAGATGAACAAGGGCAAGCAGCCTTTATGCGTTTTATTGGAATACTTTAGGAGGAAAAGTGATGGCAACAATCAAAGATATCGCTAATCTTGCTGAAGTCTCTCCAGCAACGGTATCAAGAGTGTTAAATTATGATATGGAGCTTTCAGTAAGCCAAGAAACAAGACAAAAAATCTTTGAAGTTGCTGAACAGCTCAACTATACCAAACATAAGAATAAGAAAAAAGAAGTCATGACCTTTCGCTTAGTACAATGGTATGACAGCGAAGAAGAGCTTGCTGATCTTTATTATTTGGCGATTCGATTAGGTATTGAGAAAAAAGCGGAAGAATTAAATATTGGCTTATTAAAAGAGTCTTTGCATCATTTATCGGAACAAACCACAGATGGCATTATCGCTTTAGGAAAATTTGAAGCTCAAGAAATCAAACTACTTGCACAAACCAATGAACCGATTTTATTTGTCGATTCAGATGAACTGATATCTGGGTATAATTCTTTAGTCATCGATTTTGAACAAAGTGTGGCTCAAGTGGTCGATTATTTGGTGAAATCTGGATATGAGAATATTGGGATGTTAAGTGGGGTAGAATACACGAAATCTAATCACCATCAAGTAGCGGATAAACGTTATCAATATTTTAAAGCCAATTTAGAAAGGTTGAAACTATCGCGCCAAGAAAACTATTTATTTGCGCCGTTTACTGTAGATGGTGGGAAACATGCGATGCGTGAATTTTTAAGTAATAATCCCAAAATGATACCTGATGCCATTTTTGCTTCTAGTGATGCCTTGGCGATTGGGGCGATGCAAGCGATTCAAGAACACGGATTAAGGGTGCCAGAAGATATTGCTGTGATAGGATTTAATGATATCTCAGTGGCTAAATATGTCAGTCCTAGCTTGAGTACCATCCAAGTGCCTACCGAGTGGATGGGAGAATTAGCACTGGATACGATGGTTCAGTTAGCAAAAGAGGATGCCCCATTTCCGCGAAAGATTACTATTGCAACAAAATTAATTTTACGCGATTCAACAAAATAAAAAAGAAACACGTGCTTTTTATCAAATGGTGTTTTCAACAGAAAAAGCTCTAACATATTTGGAATTTACTGGAACGATTGATAGGGAGGGAAAGTAAATGGATAATGAATTTTCTGTTATTTTAACGTTGATTATTCCACGAGTTATAGAACTAATTAAAGAGCATTATAAATTAGATGAAATTACTGCAACAAAAGAATTTTATCAATCTGAAGTGTATTCATTACTAGAAGATGAGCGTAGTAAAGTCTGGCATTTTAGTCCAAGAACACTTTTTCAAATGTATAAAGAAGAACGCGAATATGGTCATTTTATCATTCCAGAGGAGGCAGGATAAATGAGTAAGCAAGGAGATTTTTTAATATATTGTGTAGAGATTTATAAAAATGCAAAAAATTTATCCGGAAAACAAGTGGAAGCCTTATTTACGAAATATCATATTTGGAATTATCTTTATGATTATTTTGAATCGCTACATACTGTTGGACCGCTGTATATTATTGCGGATATAGATGATTTTATTGCGGCAAGAAAAATATCGATATAATCCCGCTATTTACACGTACTTTTCATCAAGTGCGTGTTTTTCTATTTTATCGTAAAATCTAGTTCTTAGGATTGATGACGGATGTCTGTGATATATGGTACAATTACTCTATATTGACAAGGAGTGATGAAAAATGATTGAAGTGATTCATGCCGACAAATTCTATGATCAAAAACAAGCGCTTAAAGATGTGAACCTTACAATTAAAAATGGTACGGTATTTGGATTGTTAGGGCATAATGGGGCGGGTAAATCCACCTTAATAAAAAGTCTAGTCAGTGCTCATGATTTAACGAAAGGTGAGATAAGGGTAGATGGTCAAGAATTAACGACGCATCGCCAAGAAATTAAGCAAAAAATTGGCTATGTACCTGATAGTCCTGACCTCTTTTTACAATTAACAGCAATGGAATATTGGCGGTTAATGATTGATATTTATCGAATCAATTACCAAGATGTAGCAGCTAAAATGCAAGAATATATTCAGCTTTTTTCGATGGAAGCCGATCAAAATACTTTAATTTCTAGTATGTCTCACGGGATGCGCCAAAAGGTAATATTAATTGGTGCCTTGACATTAGACCCTGATATCTGGATATTAGACGAACCGTTGACGGGATTAGATCCTCAGTCAGCATTCGAATTAAAAGAATTGATTAAAAAGCATGTATCAAACGGTAATACAGTTATTTTCTCAACGCATATCTTAGCCATTGCCCAAGAAGTCTGTGATGAATTAGCTATCTTGAAAAAAGGTGAAGTCATTTATACCGGAACTGTGGAGGATTTATTGGCCATGCAACCAGGAAAGACATTAGAAGAAATCTACTTATCGATGACTGGTGAAGAAAAAGTAGGTGAGGCACATGAATAAACAACAATTTGTGGCCTTGCTCAAACTGGGATTAATCCAAAGCAATCCCCAAATAACGAATCATTTACGAGGTAAGGGCAAACACGGGGATGCGCTAGTGAAAAGTTTACTGCTTCAAAATACAATATTGCCACTTTTTATTGTGATATTGTATGGTGGTATTTTCATGTTGCAAAATCTCTATCAATATCCGGGACAATTTAATGGTTTGTTTTTGGTTTTAGTAGGCATTTCGTTATCTCAAGGTATTTCATTAATATATAATACTTTCTTTGATAATAATGATTTTGACCATTATAAAACTTTACCGATACCACTTGATTTAGTTATAATGAGTAAATCATTTATTACTGTATTTACGATTATTATTTATCTCTTTCCTTGCTTTTTAGCTTTTGCCAATTATAGTATTCATGCAGGAACGAATCTAATAATCGGAATTTTCTTATCTCTTTTTCTTTGGGTATTTTTAATTTGTTTTATCTTTATGGTTTCTTTGTTGTTGCTATTTGGCTTGAGTCTGCTACCAGCTTTCAAACATCGTCTGAAACAAGTGGCAAAAGTAATGATGATAATCACTTCAGTCTTGGTTATTTTAGCTATTTTCTTAAATAGTTATACCTCCCAAAACTTAGAAGCGCAACCACTATTTTTTATTCGTCCGTTACTTATCGTATTAGCACAACCCTTTTCTGTGCAAGGATTAAGTTGCATTGGTGGCATCATCTTATTAATTGCTATTCTTTTTAGTTTGACGCGAATTAAGATTTATCCATTATTGTCCCAAAATGAGGTCAATTCTATTGCAAAATCAACCAAAAGAGCAGTCAGACAAAAAGATAATACAAAAACAATTTTATGGCGCTATCAACTCAGATTGATTGGGGAAAGTACGCTATTATTTCAAGTATTCAGTACGACTTTATTCTTACCATTAGTATTTGGCTTTAGCTTCATGCAGATGATTGCAGATTTAAAAGTAGGCAACGAATACTATGGATTGTTTTTATTGCTAGGAGTTTTATTGGCAAGCTTATTGGTAACGCCAAATAGCTTACCAGCACTACTCGTCTCCCTTGAACGACAAAACTTTGGCTTTCTAACAACAACACCACAAGATTTGAAAGCATATTTACTGCTAAAATTCTGTTTTATTTTGATTATTCAAGAAGTGGCAAGTTTAGTAGTGCTATTATTTATCGCTATATTTGGCAAATTCACGATAATTGGTAGTATTTTATTCGTGTTAGGTGGTGCTTTATATACGATTCCCGCGACTGCACATTATTTATTAAAAGATTACAAAAAACCATTCTTTGAGTGGAGTGATTATATTCAGCTCATAAACCGCGGACAAAGTAATGCGATGATGCTTTTAATCATGTTTGTAAAACTGATAGTCACGATTATTGCCGTGGTTATCACAGTCGTTTCTGTTGAACTACTTGGTGCTTTCTGGGCGAATTTAATCATGTCTATTATTGTATCTATGGGAATACTAGCTTTCGGAGGCTGGCAAATTCTCAAATGGCGAGAAATCTAAATTGTATATTCAAAATTAGAAAGACTAACTATATTAAGTCAACAGAAAAAACTAAAAAAGATTAAAAAAAAGATATAACAAAAAAAGTGCGCAACAAATAAGCCTAAATAAGCTAAAATTTTTTTTAGGACTGTTGTATTATGTATGGTTCATTCTTTGTTAAAATGGCATGAATAACATAGCAAAGTTTTCTAGCAACGGCACCAATCGCTGTGAAATGATGTTTCCCTTCTACACGTTTTTTATCATAAAAGGCTCTAAAAGTAGGATCACATCTTGATGCGACAAGGGCAGCTTGAAATAAAGCTTTTCGCAAATAAGGGGAACCACGCTTGCTCATGACATTGTGTGTGGCTTCGTATTCTCCTGATTGTGTGACCGAAGCATCGATTCCTGCATAGGCAACCAATTTTTTGGGATTAGAAAAACGCTGAATATCACCAATTTCACCGAGTATAGTTGCACCAATTACGATGCCAATTCCAGGGATAGTGGTAATCATTGAATCGATCAGTTGCATATGATGATTGATTTCTTCTTCTGTCTGTTTGATTTGGAATTCAATATAAGCTAATTGATCCAACATTGAACGAAGTTGAAAAATGAATGCATCTTGTGCGAAACGAATACCAAATGATTGTGCAGCAGCTTGCTTTAGCGCTTCTGCTTTATGTTTTCCTAAGCGTTTTCGACTTGCTTCCTGGATGACCTGTGTGAGTGTTTCGGCAGAAATCTTGTTTAATTCTTCAGGAACTGTAAAGGTTGAAAGAATGGTTTGAGAAGCTTTGCCAAAAATGCCAGTAGAAGAAAATAAGGCTTCGTATTCAGGAAACACTTGATCAAGTAAAGCAATGATTTTTCTTTTAAAATCACTGGCGGTTCCAACTAGATAAGTTCGATAGCGACAAAGTTGTCGAAGCGCAAAATAGTTTTCATCGATTTTTGGATGGCTATGAAAAGAGCCATAGCGAATGAGATCGGCAATCAAAACAGAGTCAATGGTGTCATTTTTACGTTTGCGAATTTCTGTTCCTTTGCGCCAACCATCTGTCTGGATAGGGTTGATTACATGGACAATGTAACCTTTTTGGTCCAAAAAAGCATAGAGCGCTAACCAATAGTGCCCAGTTGCTTCCATAGCAATCAGGCATTCGTCAGTAGAGGGACAGAAAGAAGCTAAACGTTGAAGAAGACTTTCAGCGCCTTCTGTTGAATTTTGAAAAGAAAAACCTTTAAAAAGAATTTTTCCTTCGCTATCCATCAATGAGGCTACATGTGTACGTTTACCAATATCTAAACCTAAATAAAGCATAAACTCACCTTCTTGTAATATTTAGGATTGAGAACCACTCAACTGAAAAGCGTCACTACCTCGTGCTAGATACGGAGTAAAGGATAAATCCTTTCAACATCTAACTCATTCGCAATCAGCTTAACAGAGAGAGGAATCAGTCTTTCGATAACGAGTTGATGACCCAAGGAGAGAACGATTCTCCTCTCAATCCGTTAATTATATTTTCTCAAAAAATATGAGGAAATACCATAAAAAAGTAACAAAGGTTCATAAGGTTTCCTATTTCAATTTCGAAGATAAAAACCTTAAATATATTATACGAGGTGAGTGTTTGCTCGCCTTTTTGTATGCAGAAGTTTTCTTTGATTTACATACACTTGGCTACAGGTCTGTGTTATAATGGAAAAGACATTGAAAAGGTAGGGAA
>NZ_JAKUDS010000048.1 GCF_023221775.1 Enterococcus cecorum
ACCCACTAATTAAATTAGCTATGACACCACCCACAATACCAAGAGATAGGCTAGCCAAAACTTGAGGAAACATTTTATCAAAAGAGACAGTCTGCTAGCTGTCTTTTTTTTCATCTTTTTTATACCATATTTAATTTTCCAACAACGATACTTTTAAAAAATTTTTGATTTTTGTTGCAAAATCCCCTCAAAAAGTTGATTTATCAATGTTCTTTTATTCTTAAATTTTTTGGTCTATTTAATTCTAATTAAAACTAAGGCATTAATTAGAATTATGTAGGTATGCAAAATGTAATACATATCTAAAATTAGGTGTATTACATTTTACATACATGATTTTTGACTACTTAAAAGGGCTAATCTAGTGCGTATTACTTTTGTATGCTTTTAAACCATAAATTAGGCTTGCCGAGAAAATTTGTCCCCACGGGAAACGGCGGTACTACCGCCTCCACGCATCAAGCGTGGACAGTTTCCCTTATGCTCTTTTCCAAATCTAAGCCAATAAGTAGAGATTTTGAAATGGACTATTTACCTGGTTTGATTGCTTATTTATTTTAGAGAAGATATATAAGGGGTATTTGCCTAAACTTCTAAATAGCGTTTATGTTATACTCAAAAAAGAAGATAAGGGTTATGTTTAATGGGAAATTTTAACTCTGGAGATGTTTGAATATGGAAGAACGAAAGAGAGCAATCCAAAAAAAATTTAGATTAACGGAACAAGAGAATTTACGTCTTTGTGTCAAAATGGGGTACGCACATGCACCTTCTTTTCAGTACTATGCTAGAAAGATGTGTTTAGATGGAAAAGTCATGCGTGTAGATTATGGAGCCATTCGAGAGCTAACTCGTGAAGTACATAAGATTGGTGTAAATATCAATCAAATGGCACACACACTCCATATAACTGGAAATTTTTATGGAGAAGAATTAGAAACTTTAAAAGCTGAACACGAAGAACTATGTCGACTTATTCGTAATGGTATTCGAGCACATTTACGTACTATCCGTTTAGAAGAAGACCTTTAAAATCAAAAAAGCTATCGAGATTGTCGGTAGCTTTTTTGATTTTTGTTCATGCTGCATTGGTTAAATGTTCGATTTATTTAAGTGTCAATTTTTCAAATGAGTAGGTACAAACTTAAGATGAATGTACCTGCTCACTTTTTATTTTGAAAAAAATAAAAGGTACACGCAACCACAAATGCACAGGTACAATTTTTTGGATTTTTTTCATTTTTTCGCGTATGGGTACCCATACGCTATGCTTGCACGGGGAGTTTGAGGTACATTTTTTTGCGGATTGTACTTTGCGTTTCAGACAAATATGCACACTATTATTTCTTTAAAAGAAAAAACTTAAGGTACAATCGCTAAGCTTTTTCCTGCAAATTACCTATCAAAAAACACTAAAACTTCTCTGTCGCAATCTACTTCTTTTACCAAAATCTAACTTTATGACACTGACAAAAGATCAAATACACACTCCCAGCAAAATATGTTTTACTAAAAAACTTTGTCCCTTTCTTCTCATTTTTCTCAACATTTAAGAAATAAATCCTGTCAAAAATAGAAAAACCAATCAGGACGCTAGGTACATTTATCTCTACTTTGTACCTTCAACGTTCGTTGAAGTATACCCTAATGCTCTTCTTTATTTTCTTGATATACTAGGGTTAGAAAAAGAGCGATAGAATTGAGCGATAAAATTTCAGATTACCAGGTAATAATACTACTAATTCAATAAAGTAGTATTATTTCTGTAAGAGGTCTTGAAATTAGTGTACGAGATTTCGATTCTGAGACGATTTCAAACACGATAGCTATACGTTTATCGTAAAAACTAATATATTGACCGACACTTCTAGCGTTGTTAGAATGAATACTTAGAAATAAACACTTTACTACAATTGAACCGTCTGCCAACGGTTCTTTTTTTAGATTTTAATACTACTAATTTGTAAAAGTAGCATTAAAATGATATAATTGATTTATCAAGGAAAAGGTGGTGGCGTTGATGTTGACGGTATCTCAAGCAATGGAGAAATTTAAGCAAGCAAAAGTCCCTCAGAACGAAGAGTTATTACGACGCTGGTTGCGAAAGGGGAAAATCGAAGGTGCAGTCATTCATTCAAAAAGAGAAGGATGGCTTATTCCAGAAGATAGCATTAAATCGTTGATTGAAGAAAAGAAAAAGAAAGTACAAGCAAAGAATAAGTATCAGAAAGCCTATAATGACGGTTATCAGCAAGCCATAGATGATTTTCGTGCCAACATTCGAAAATGGATTGTCTTTGGTTATGAAAAAAGTGGTAGCATTAAACGGTCAGAATTTAGACAAATTGCACCTTTAAATAGCGATAAATATTTTAAATTTGTGGATCAGCACTATTTTGCTAGAGGAGTGGCTAAACCACGCCAAAGCACCGATTATTTCTTTTCTGAAGGCTTTTTCTGTTACCCAATAGGTAGTATCGTCATTGATATTCATGAAACGCCCTACAGCGAAATATACGAAGAAGAAAAGGACTTACATCTTGATACCTTAGCAATTTTGATGTTGGCTGAATATTTTAGAGTAGAGAATATAGAATATACTAAAAATAGAGTAAGGTGAGGAACATTCACCTTACTCTATTTTTAATTTTTTAACAGAAGAAACTTCCGACTAAATACGCTCCGCCTATAGCAGCGCCTACACCTACACCAACTGGCCATGCTACACCTAGGACTCCCGCAGCAACTCCATACAATGTGGTATGCGCTAATCCTGCAGTTCCTAAAACTGCAGAACATGCATCAAATCTTTTTGGTCGTCGGCTATTTCCATAAACTATTTTCTTCAATGTATTGGTCAACTCTCCATTGCCTTTTTCTTCAACAATTTTCTTATTAAAAGCGTCGATAGCAATAGATATTTGTTCAACTGTAACATCTCCGTTTAATTGAGAAATACTAGAAGATAGTGCTATTGAATCAGTAATATATACTTGAGTAAACCCATTATCATCAATATACGTATCCAGATACTCTCTTACAGCATTCCCTAAAACAATCTCTTCTTTGGAAACATTAGTTACAGGGGATTCATCTGCTAGAACCTCATTAGATACTAATCCAATAAGAAAAGCAGATAATACTGATAAAACTAAAATAATTTTCTTCATAAAAAATCACCCCAAAGTAAAAAATAAAATCATTATAAAAACAATAACCAAAGGATATAAAAGTAACAAATAATCTATGTCTTTTTTTCCTTTTGATTTATACTCGCGTATCAAAGGCTCTGTTAAGTAAATAAACAGTCCAATAATAAAATAAGCAAGTAAACATAGTTCTCCTATGCTAGAGAAAAGTGGCTTAAACATTATAAACATAGCAAATAAGACTATAAAAAATACATAATGTTTATAGAGATAATTTTTCATATTATCACTTCTTATCAAATTTTATAAAAACTACACATGAACTATTTTTTTCCTGAATCATTTTCCTTTCTGTTCATGTAGTTAAGTTTAAAATATCAAAAAACAATCAATTTGTCAACGCTTTCAAGAACGATAAAGTATTTATTTGTCATATAAAAAGCCCTTTTTTAAGTTAGTAAATCTTTTTAACTCATGTTATAATGAAGTCAAGAAAAGCCAAAGCGAATGCCGAAGCATTGTCACCATGGCGAACCAAGCTGATCACTTGGTATTTCAAACTTAGATGATATCTATAAGTTTGGGATAGGTTGAATAAATATCTAGACGAAAATGGCTGATACGTCTATGGTAAGCGGAGATCCATTGGAGTTGTGTACACAACGAAATAAAACCGCGTAAATGTTTGAGAGTTAGTGAATCTAACTCTTTTTTTGTTTTATGAACGTTCATGCTATAATTAGGATACTGATGGGGGACATTTAAAGCGGAGGAAGCTCCGAGGTTTGTCGGCACTTTCCGTCCAATGATTGTTTCATTGGTAAAAAGGTTTAGCTTGTGGAACCCATCCTGTTGACCGTCCAGACCATGACGGTCTTTTTGTTTTTTATAGTTACTATTTTCTACAATTTTATCTACTTAAAAATTTCCTCTTTTTTCTGCCTAAATTTCTAACTTATTTCATCTTCGTAGTACATACATTTTATTGCTGAAAATTTTGGAAAAGAGCATAAGGGAAACTACTACTGGGCATGCCAGTAGGGCGGTAGTACCGCCGTTTCCCGTGGGGACAAATTTTCTCGGCAAGCCTAATATCAACATAAAAGGTATACAAAAAGTAATACGCTTGAAATCAACGTTTTTTTAGTGCTTAAAAATCGCAAATTTTTTGTCATACATCAAATATATCTAATTAATTCTAATTATGTTATTTAATTTAATTAGAATTAAAGCCTTGTATTGAGATAAATTTTTTTGTTGTTTGTTTATACTTAAATCTTTATTTTTTTTAAGACTTGCTAGAGTGGAGTCATCAAAAGAAGGGAGGTTGCATGATGAGCAACAAAACAGTTTATTATGGCGAACAAGATGAAAAAATGGTTAAGGAGGTGTTTAAATACTTCAAAAAGCAACGAAATCGCAATACAGTCAATTATTCCAACACTTTTCTTGATTGCATGCGTGTCTTTCATGATTTGTTTGTAGAATCCGAAGAACAGAATTATCAACTGCGTCTAGAACAGCTGAAACATATGGAAAAGCAGATTGTCCAACTTGAAAATCATATCAAATCTCTAGAAGCCCAGCTACAGTATGCAGAAAATAGCCCCACAAACAAGGATGAAATAGCTCAAAAGTTAGATCACCTGCTTAAAAATTCAACGAAACAGGGAAATTTAATCAACCAGCAATTCAATTATTTGCAAAAAGTGAGTCAATTTCTCCAAAATCAACCTCAATTTAACAAAAAGACAAACAGGAACGACTATAATCGCTCTTATTAGCCTTTATTTTGCGTTCTAAGCGATTTTATTTCTGTTTTGGTATATTTTACAGGGATACGGTTTAAAACGTCTAAAAACAGGCAAAATTTGCGAATAATGAATATTGTAGTTTTACCTTTGATTTTTAAAGTGACACTTGATGATTTTCTTATTAGGCTCTATTTTGCCTTCTGAGCCTTTTTACTGAAAGCTTGGTGCATTTATATGTTTTTCTGTTTAAATCGGCTTAAATCGAAAAATAGACAGTAATTTGATAGGTTTTTAGTTCTTACTAAAGCTGAAAATAGAAAACTGCATTTGAATCTGTCAACAGCGTAATGACTTAGTGGCAGTTAGCAGCTTGTCTGCTTATCTGCCACTTAGCCTACTTCGCTGATTGACAGATAGAGCGGATAAACCCTTATGCAAGGCAAAAAAAGCCACTGCATTTTTTTGCTCGCCAAACGCAGTGGAAAGTTTTAAGGGGGTCTGGGGGAATTTTTTTCAAAAAATCCCCCAGTATTGCCCTTCATTTTTTTAGTTGAGTTGTGTCGTTCCGATAGATGTATCATTAATTGTTTCAGTAGTTGTATCTTTAATTGTATTGATTAACATGGTTTCATTTTTTGAAACTACAGCGTCAGACTGGGATTTCTGGCTACTTTCACAATTAGAAAATGTTGATTTTACGCTATTTCCTGTACTTTCATTTTTTGAAACTACAGCATTATACTGGGACTTTCCTGTACTTTCATTTTTTGAAACTACAGGGCGTGCTAATGTGCTACTTGATATTGAAGTAGGCATATTATTAGCAAAAAAAGTACTTAATGCCAATTTAGGTCTTTATGTTTGTATTTCTACATCATTTTGTCTGTAGGCTATCATGTCTATTGATACGTTTTTGGTTTGTGTGTGTAGAATTAAGAAAACACAAACACTCACGCGCGCGCGCGTTTATAATTAATTAATACTTAGTTAATACTTTATATACTTAGGAAAATAAAATGCTGTTATATCAAGGATAATTGGCATAATACCATAGTAAAAAGTACACGATACCATAGTAAAAAGTACACGATACCATAGTAAAAAGTACACGATACCATAGTAAAAAGTACACGATACCATAGTAAAAAGTTAAATAATAGTTGATTTTAGATATAGTAAATATTATACTATGATATATAGTGAATTAAATAAGGAGTTGGTATTGAATGTCTGTTGAGCCTGGTCAAATTTGGAAAAGTGATAGAGCTTTTGCGATTGATGAATATGAGCAACAACAATATTATTATGTTGCCGAAGCAAATGACTTAATTACAAAAGCTAGACATGATTTAACTGCAAGAGAATTAAAAATTATGGATTTTGCAATTTCTAAAATTCAGCCAAAAGATCAATATTTTTCACTTGTAAAGACTTCTATGTATGAATTAACTAAAGTATTAAATTTAAAAAGAAATGGAAAGAATTATAGTGATTTAGCTAAAACTTTGAATACGCTACGTAAGAAGGATGTTGTAATTTATGATAAAGAGCGGAAGCGTGTTACTCAAACAGGCTGGCTAAGTCAAGCTAGTTACGAAGAAAATGGTCAAGTAGAGATATTAATATCAAACGATTTAGCTCCTTATCTCTTAGGACTAAAAAATAATTATACACAATATTTATTAATAGATACTGTTAAATTAAAGAGTAAGTACGCTATTTTACTGTATAAGCTCATGCGCGAATGTGATAAAGGTAATGACGGAAAAATTGCTATTTTACATGGATCTCCTGATGAATTTAAAGAATGGCTCGGCGCACCAAAAAGTTACACATATAATTCTTTAAAAAATCAAGTTATTAGAAAAGCTATTGAAGAAATCAACTTAAAAATCAATGATATGGATTTAGTCCTTTATCAAAAGAAACGTGGTAGAACAGTAGTTGAAATCGAAATTCATAATACTTCAGGCCGCATATCAACAGACAGTAATTCAGAACTTATTACTCGTAATTGGTTAAATCCATAGTCTGTCGTTGTTCTTGCGTCGTTTTTATCAAAAAAATTGCTGAATTCATCGTTATATTGAGAATATTATGTCTAAACTTTAGTTTATAATAGGCTAGATAAAGACTAGAAAGAGGTTAGACACATGGAGTTTGAAGAACTATTACAAGATTTAAACGAAAAAGAGGAAAAAATATTCAAATTTGATGACCTATACTGTCAAAAAGTGGTCGAAGCAGAAGAAATCAGATGTATGCATATATTAGGGTTAATCGATGAAAATGAAAGAATTTATCGACTTAAACAAAATGAAAAAGAGCAAATTGAGTTTGATAACGAAAGATATAAAAATCTATTCTTTGTTGCTACTGTCTATCGTTCTTGTTTAAATATTGCACTCGATGAATTAACCGCTAAAATTACTACAATGTCCGATACCGAAGAAAAGAAAGAATTATTACGCTACACGACGCTAATCTCCAACTACTTTGCTATGACAAATAACGGTGATATACCTAAAAACACCAAATTATTAGCAGAAATTGTTGAACAAGCAAAAGAAGAATTCCGTTCAAAGATAATGGCAAATAGTGTAAATCTAAGTTTTGAAAAAAATAAAATTAAACATGATTTAAGTTTAACTAAGTAAATTTCATTCTCGAAAAATCTAAAAACTCAAGAATCTGCGATTTTTGCATTCTTGAGTTTTTTACGCACTTTTTTAGATTTATCAAAAAGATTTTTGCTG
This sequence comes from Enterococcus cecorum, assembly GCF_023221775.1. GTDB lineage: Bacteria > Bacillota > Bacilli > Lactobacillales > Enterococcaceae > Enterococcus_E > Enterococcus_E cecorum_A. Next base: position 7,660 of record NZ_JAKUDS010000048.1, read on the forward strand.
AACAACACTAAATATACATTGAACGACAATTAATACTACTAAAAACAATTAGTTGTATTAATGAAACAAGAAAAGCAAGGTCTGTCCACCTTGCTTTAGTCTGTGTACAGTTTTCACTTAGAACTAACTGAAATATACCAAGCATTTACTTACTTGTCAAATTTTGATATCTTTATCTTACCTGCGTCCCTCCGAAAATCCTTGGATCATAGGGGGTGAGTTTGTGTACAGCTTTTTACAAGAGCTAGTTGCGAGTGCTTTGGGCGATTTAATTGGGGGCATTGTTCTCTATGCGATTGTCAAGTGGTATGAGTCTCGTAACTTAAAAAAATGACGAAGGTATACCCATCATGCGTCCGTCTGTCCGCGGGCGCATTTTTATTACTGTTTATATAAGTTCATCAACGTTAAATTTGAATATACGCTTCATAGAACGTTACAAAAAACTAACTTGCACCACACGTCAGCGTTTACAACCGTTATCTTGTATGATATTATCATATTATATAATAACCAATTATAAGCAGAAAGGAGATATTATTTTGGAAAAAATATGCTTATTTTTTGGTTTCTTATAAAAAATATCAGAATATTGGGAAAAGAGGCGAATGAAAATGTCAAAAAAATTTTTAAAATTTGGGGTTTCTATTTTTTTAATTTTTACACTATTTAGTCAAGTATGTACTCCTTTTATTTATGCCGATGAAGTAGGAAAGCAAATTGTTCAATTCGAAGAAGAAAAGAAAGAATTAGATAGAATAGATAATTTACTAAACAAACCTATAAAATTACCAAAAGACCAAATCGATAAGCTTGTAAATGAATATCAGAGTTTATATCCAAATTTAACGAAAGAACGGATTTATGAAATAGTTTATCAATCTCTTTCACCATATAGATCAAAGGCTGGTTTTTGGGATGGCAAAGGTATAACTGTTGATGAATTCGCCCTAGCTTTTTCTACAATTGTTGCAACTTTACTTGGCGGATATGGCTCTTTAGGTGCTTATGCGGCTAAACACGGTCAAAAAATGGCAAGAGAAATGCTGAGTAGAGCGGCTAAAGCTGCAGCTAAAAGATTTGGAGTCTTAACTAATGTATTTACTAAAATTTTGCAAGGTGCGTTTGGTATTCTTGATTTTTATGGGAATGTAGGCTTAGCATTAGCAAAATACATTGATTCCAAAGATTATTATCCAAATAATGGAAGAATCAATGTATGGAAGTAAGAAAACATGAAATATTTCAAAAGAGTACTTTTAACTTTTTTTTTTCAAATATTTTTTATTCTATTAATAGTTACTCTTATTAGTGGGATTAGTACATCCATTTACTTGTTAAAAAATAATTTTTTTCATTTAGTAGTTCCTACTCTAATTTTTAGTTTAATAATATCAAAAACCCCTGATATATATCACTAAAAAACAGTTATTTTATAAGATGTGTCAATATTATAGAGTTTGCAAAAATGCAAAAAGATTGATATACTCACGATCTAAACAACAAAGCGTAAATCACAGATACACAAAAATCTCTCCAAGCTGGCATGGCATTGGAGAGATTTTATATTTTGTTTTTCTAAATGTATCCACTAACAGTACCTCGATAAGTACCCTTCCATTAGTGATGGCAAGATTAGTTGATAAACAGATTGAAGCTGTATTTAAAGAAAAATAGCGCCACTCCCTGCTAGAAGAGTATCGGCGCTATTCTCAGGCTAGTGCTTGCGCTTCTTGGTATCTAACCATTTGGCGATAT
>NZ_JAKUDS010000049.1 GCF_023221775.1 Enterococcus cecorum
CAACTCAAAAGTTAAAGACCCTACACATTGGTTGTTTGCATTTATTTGTTCAGTTTTCAAAGGTCTACTGTGTCGTATTCACAACTTCTTAAGTTTATCACTTATCAACAGATATGTCAATAAGTTTTTTCGTTTTTCGTGAAATTCTTTCGCATCTCAGCGACTTTTATATAGTATCAAATCTAGTTGGAAGTGTCAACCCTAATTTGGCAATTTTTTATTCAAAAAGTCGAACTATTTTCTTATACTAAAAAAAGTAATTGATATTATTGTTAGAAGCTTGGCATTCCCTGAAGTTTAAACTCCGAAATCATTTGCATAAAGTTTTTTGGTTCTTCCCAAGAATAAGATATCGGCAATCGGATATCTATGTCTTCTTCCTTCACTTCAAAGATAAAAATTGGCATGCGTTCATCATGAATTTTGGCATTTGTTAGTTCAACTAATCGCAATTGAAAGACATCTAGACAGACATTCTCTTTAATATTTTGTAATACATTTGCTAATCCTGTATGCATTGTATTATTCTCTACCATTAACAAAGATTGTCCTTGATTCTTTTTTTCAGTTAAGAATCGTTTACTTCCGTCTGCTCTATGTAAGATTACTGTGGCAGCAATTAATTTATTTTCCAAAATATACACCTCGATTAAACGACGAATCATATGCACATGTGATTCACCTGTTTCTGTTATAGTGAAACACGAACAAATCTATTCTATCACACATTTCAGAAAATTTACATTGCATTTTTGCTCTTTTCAGTAAAATCTCATAAATATTATCAAACAAAATTCCTGTCAAGTCTATTTTCCTAAATTGTTAGGTGCTTGACTTAGTTCTTTTAAAGCATCTTCAATCCAAATAGGTAATTCTTGATCGATTCTTTTAAATCCTATTTTACGATGTTTATTTGTAAAATATCTTTTTTTTCGATAATTATGATTCACAAATTGCTTTTCTAAAGTTCGTCTTGATAAGCTTATTTTATGTGAGTATTCATCGATGTCTATAATTTGAACTTTGACTGGTTGGCCAATTTGCAAGACATCGTGAATATTTTTTGTATATCCGGATTGAATTTCGGAAACATGTATCAACCCCTGTGTTTGATCGTCTAGCGCAGCAAAGGCACCATAAGGCTGTATCCCAGTAATTACACTATCTAATATTTGTCCAATTTTGTACTCCATGTTATCTTCCTTTTTCATATACTTCCCAAATATTATAGCATAGTTAGGTAATTTTTTTCTAATAATCGGTGAAAGTTTTATCATCTACTGAAGTCAATCCTTAAATTAAGGCATTGCATTCCATAACGATAAACTCAAAATTCATTTTTTGTATAAAAAAGGGAGTAGCCACTTCAATGCTCTCCCTAAAAAATCTTTATTCACTAATTTCGATTGTTTCCATGACCACATCATAGACTGGACGATCTTGAGGTCCTCGCTGAACATTCGCAATCTCATCCACAACGTTCATTCCTTCTAACACATGTCCGAAAACTGTATGACGAAAATCCAACCATGGAGTGCCACCTTTTTTATATTGATTAATTGCTTCTTCTGGATAACCAGCAGCTTCCATTTGTTGAATCATTTGTGCAGGAACGTTTTGATTATTAACGATAAAGAACTGACTACCATTTGTATTCGGCCCAGCATTTGCCATGGAAAGAGCACCACGGAAATTAAAAACTTGCGGACTAAATTCATCTTCAAATTTCTCGCCATAAATACTTTCGCCACCCATACCAGTACCGGTTGGATCGCCACCTTGAATCATAAAATCCGGAATAACACGATGGAAGATAACACCGTCATAGTAGCCTTTTTTTGCTAATTCAATAAAATTTTTCACTGTTTTTGGGGCAACTTCTGGAAAGAGTTGAACTAAAATATCCCCACGATTTGTTTTAATTAATGCTTTAGGTCCTTTTTGCTCTTCTAAAGCTAGTTGTAATAATTCAGTCATATGATTCTCCTTATACCTTTCACTATTCGATTATTTAAGATTGATTGTAAAAAATCTACTCACAACTGTCAATTCATTTTTGTTTTAAGATACACTTTACGGATGATAATCTTATCAAACATGGTACTTTGATTGTCGGATTCACCCACAACTTCTGCGATAACACTTTTTTCACCGGTACGCTTTCGCAAATGATAGATTATCTTCCCAGTTTCTTTTAATTCATTAAGCATTTCAACAACACCGCCAAAGCCTGTTTTTTTCGTAATAAAACCAAAAGCCACCATGCGTTCGTCTAGATTTTTAGCCGAAATACTTGAACCAGTTACCAAAGCATCACGAATACTTTCAGCAAAACTTTCTAATTCGTCAATATCAGCCGAAACAATCATTTGGTCTTGATTGGTGTTTAACTGTTTTCTTAAATCATGTAATTCTGTCAACAAGTCCTCATACTGTTTTTGAGTAAGCATTACTCCGGCAATTTTTTCACGATTAAAAATATATACGCCTGTTTTGGCATCACGAGCTTGCTGAAATACATCCATCGGTGATTTTTTCACTTCCGTAATGGATGATGTTGGCACTTCTAATTTTTTTAATTCCATAAGCATCACTCCATCTTTTTATTATCTTGATGTTCCTTACAATGACATTGCCCAGGGATACAGTTACATTTTATCGTTTCAACTGTTTCTTTTTGAGCCAGAGCATCTTGAATTAACTGATAATCCTCAGCTGTCAATTCACAAGAGGTTATCATTTCAGCGATAGTTTGGCCAATCTTTTTTGCACAGATGTGAGAGAATAAAGTTTCAGTCGCACTTACAATTACTTCTTCTTCACTTACTAGCGGTGTATAGATAAATTTATTACTCACTTTTGTCGTCTGCAAGGCATCTTTCTTAACTAAGCGAGAAAGCAATGTTTTCACTGTGGACTTTTGCCAATTTTTTGACTCACCTAGCACTTCACTTACCAAATGTGCGTCACAATTAGGATTTGTCCAAACAACGCGTAAGACTTCCCATTCACTATCACTTATTTTTAGCATTTTTCCACCCTCATTAGCTCTACATTTAATTTCATTATAGCACTATTTTTCCTCAAAAGAAAAGCCTTGATATTCAGATGAACATCAAGACTTAGGTTTCTTAGAATTTTGATTTATTTGTTCTTTTTTGTTTTTCTTTTTCTCATACCTACTTAATAAGTATTCATGACGATAATCACTATTCCCAAAAAATTTCAACGTATTTAACAGCGGTTGTCGATTTTCACCTACCAGGCCAATTAATTCAATAAATAATTCTAACCCAATCGTTGTACAAATAATCATTAAGATAATCGCAGGTGTACTTGCATACGTCATCAGTAAAGCAATAAATGAAAAGGTCAAAGCCAATCCGTAAATCGTTAATACAGCTCCTCGATGCGTAAATCCTAAAGAAAGTAAACGATGATGTAAATGCATTTTATCTGCTGAAGAAATAGGCTGCTTGTTAAATTTTCGTCTGATTATCGCAAAAACCGTATCTGTAATTGGTACACCCAAAATGAACATTGGGGTAACTACAGAGATAAAAGTGACATTTTTTAAATTGTGTAATGAAACTACAGAGATCATAAAACCTAAAAAAAGTGCACCTGTATCCCCTAAAAAAATTGTTGCTGGATGAAAATTATATGGGAAAAAGCCTAAAATTGCAGCAACTAATAAGAAAATTAACATCGTTAAGTACGTACCAATATTGTCAGGTAAATAAAAGTAGCTGACAATCCCTATCGTTGACAAAGCAATCATTGAAACTCCTGATGCCAGCCCATCCAGACCATCAATCAAATTTACCGCATTCGTAATAGCAAAAATCCAAATAATGGTAACTGGTAAACTCAACCATCCTAGATGAAACATTCCTACAAACGGTATACTAATCGTGTCCATCTTCAAATCTGCGACAAAGTAAATTTCTAGGGCCGCAATTAACAAGCCGATTGATTTTTGACCCGGAGTTAGTTCTTTACGATCATCAATAAATCCTGTTATGACAACAATTAACGCTCCAAGTAAAATAGCCCACACTTTCTTCATAAATAAATAATCGTGAAACTGCCAAATACATCCAATCGCAAAAGCAATAAAAATCGCTAAACCGCCAATGGTAGGCATCACTTTTTGATTAATTCGTCTTTTGCCAGGATAATCCACTGCTCCAACCTGGAAGGCTAAAAGCTTCACAAGTGGAGTCAGAACTACTGATAGAATCATCGTCGCTATAAAATGTAAAATAAATTCTAAAGTAAAATCCATTCTCATGACTCACTTTCATTTTCATTTGAATGTAATAACTGGGCTTTTATGCGCTCAGTCAATACCTCAATCGGATCTTTTCGCTGACTCAAATCGCCACCCGTTCGAAATTCAGCAAGTGCCGTATTAAACACACCACAAAAAACGACAATCATTGCGGCAAATTTTAACCAAATCATCAGCAACATAAATGTCCCAATAATTTTATAACCATTAAAGCCAGTCGCAAAGTATTTCATATATATTCCGAAAACTTGTGTCAGACCTAACCAACCTATTGTCGCTAAAACAGCCCCTGGAAAGGCAGAACGAATCCCTATTTTTGCATTAGGAATGATCCAATAGACCAGAGTTAGAATTGCAAGTAAAACAATAGTTGTCGCCGGCCATTTCACCGTCTGGAAGGTATTAATAATTGAGTCTGGAATCTTTAAATGAGGTTGAATCGCATCTAAAGCTACCTTTCCAAATCCGATGACGATAACCACACCAACGATTGCCATGAAAAACAAAATGAGCATCAGCATCGAAACAATGCGCATCACAAGATAGTTTGTAGTACCATTGACGCCATAAGCCTTATTCATCGCAATCTGGAGTGCATTTATACTCTTACTGGCTGACCAAAGCGTGGCCACAGCAGAAATGGATAGCAATTCTTTTGAACCACTTGTTAACAACGCCTTAATGGAAGGAGCAAACAATAAAAAAATTTCTTGCGGCATCATTGTCTTCAACATAGTTAAGACTTGATTTTGATTAAAATGAAATAAAGGTAAAATATTTCCTACCGCAATGAGTAATGGAAAAAAAGACAATAACAGATAATAGGCGACAACTGAAGAAGTCACGCCTATTTCTGAATTTTGCATTCGAACTGCTATCAAATCAATGAATGTCTTTAATTTTTTTGGGGGTTGATCTTTTCTAGAGCCTGTAACCTTCATCTTGACCCTTCCTTTTTAATAAGTGCCTTCTACCCCTTGAGATGTTAAAATACGTGGACCATCTTTTGTGATTGCCAAACTATGCTCATATTGACAACTTAAACCACCATCTTGTGTATAGGCTGTCCAACCGTTTTTATCCATCTTCATTTTCCAAGTACCAGTATTTACCATTGGCTCGATTGTGATGACCATACCTTCTTTAAGACGTAATCCTTTACCTTTTTCACCATAGTGCGGTACAGAAGGAGCTTCGTGAATCGTAGGTCCAATCCCATGTCCGATAAAATCACGCACAACACCATAACCTTCTCCTTCAACATAGGTTTGAATAGCATGACCAATATCGCCAATTCGGTTGCCAACTTGTGCTTGTTCAATGCCTAAATAAAGTGCTTTTTTCGTTACCTCCATTAATTTTTTCACTTCTGGAGTAGCTTCTCCGACAACATAAGACCAGCAAGAATCGGAAATAGCACCTTTTAAATCTACACACATATCCACTTTGATTAAATCGCCATTTTTTAATACTGTTTTACGTGGGAATCCATGACAGATTTCGTCATTGATACTGCAACAAGTCGCATATTTATAGCCTTCAAAACCAATTTGTGCAGCAACTCCCCCATGTGATTCGATATAATTACGGACAAAAACTTCAATGTCCCAACTAGTAATTCCTGGTTTAATGAAATCACGTAAATGTTTATGCACATCGGCTAGAAGCGCGCCAGATTGTGCCATCATTTCGATTTCACGTTCAGATTTTAAAGTAATCATGTTTCATTTCCTTTCAAACTTCATTCATTTTATTTTAGCACATTTTTCATAGTGAAACAAACTGCGTTAGAAAATACTCATGTACGGACAAAGAGCTTTCTCTTGCTTGACTTTTTGGATAGGTTGTTATACGCTCAATTTGTATTTATGCATGATCATATCTTATTTTATGATTGTCTTTACGAGGAGTGATAAGAATGCCTTTAGCAAAAATATTTTATGCTAGTTTAACAGGAAATACAGAAGAAATTGCAGATATCGTTGCAGAAAGCTTAGAAGATTTAGATTTCGATGTTGAAATTGAAGAATGTTCAAATGTTTCAGCAAGTGACTTTGAAGATGCTGACCTTTGTGTCGTTGCAACCTACACATATGGAGATGGTGATCTTCCAGATGAAATTGTTGATTTATACGATGATTTACTAGAAATGGATTTATCAGGAAAAATCTTCGGCGTATGTGGCTCAGGAGATACCTTCTATGACTACTTCTGTAAGTCAGTAGATGATTTTGAGCAAGCTTTCTTAAAAACTGGGGCAACAAAGGGAGCGGAAAGCGTAAAAGTAGAATTAAATGCTGAAGATGAAGATATTGATCGCTTAGAAGCATTTGCAAAACAATTAGCCCAAGCCGTAGAAGCAAACGAATAAAAGAAATAAGCATTCAACACTGATTTTGACTCAGTTTGAATGCTTATTTTTTCGTTTACGCTTCACTTGGATGATGGACGGCGATAAAGTTTAAATCGTAAGTAGTTTGCCTCTCTTGCACCGCCTTTAAGACTTCATTTAGAATACCAGTAATTTGCTCACTACTAGGCGCAATTACCCCAGAATACATTAATGAAGATACACCACTTGCTATCACTAACAAATTCACAAAAAGATTTTCAATTTCTTTTTCTGGTAATTTTTCATAATCAGTATTCTTAATGACCGTATTCTTGAAATATTCAAATGAAAAGCCTTGTAATACAGGTTCACCACCATGTCCTACAATAAATAAGGCACGATACAAATGATTCTCTTTTGTCGCAAAATCAATATAGTTCAAACAAAAATCAATCACTGGATCTCCTGTTTGCACCTGCGTCAATACATCTTCCCCTAGATGATCAAAAATCTTTTGAATTAACGCCGAACGTAAATCATCCATATTTTTGAATTCCAAATAGATGGGCTGTGTGGAACATTTCATCTTTGCCGCAATGTTACGTGCTGTAAATTTTGATAATCCTTCTTTTGCTACTAGTTCATACGTTGCTTTTAAAATCTGGTCTTTAGTTATGGTCTTTTTTCGAGCCATTTTCTATCCCTCCTATACATGAATCGCTTCCAAAACATCCTATATTTATTTTAGACTGTTTTTTAACTTTGTACAATACCTAATTTAACAATCTGATTAAAACTTTGAACATTTTATATTAAAACTCTTATTTTATCTATCATTACCAAAATAACTAAACTTATTTAAATGCTGCTTTTATTGATGAATAAATCATCTACATCAGTATGAATTTTCCTTAATACATTTTCTAGCTAAATTCTCATTCAGAAAAAGCATTCTTCTACTAAAACAATTCAATCTGTGATATCATAAAATGCGTATTAAAAATTTTCGAGGTGAAAGAAATGACTTTACCAAATTTTGAAGAACTATTAGAAAAATATGCCCAATTAATTGTTGAAATTGGCGTAAATGTACAAAAAGGCCATACAGTTGTCTTGAGAGCTGCAGTTGATCAAGCACCATTAGCGCGATTAATTGTAAAAAAAGCGTATGAATTAGGAGCTGCTGAAGTTCTAATGCAATGGTCTGATGATGTAATCAGCAAAGAATTTATGTTACATGCTGCAGATGACCGCATTTCAACAGTCCCACAATATAAAATTGAGGAATCAAACGACTGGTTAGAAAAAGGAGCTAGCCGCATCAGCCTAGTTTCCAACGATCCAGGTGCTTTAGCCGGAGTGGATGGCAAACGTTTAGCGGCCTTTAGTAAAGCAAATAATGCTGCTTTTGCGCCATTAATGCAAGCCTTACAAGCGAATAAATACAGTTGGACAGTGGTCGCTGCTGCAAGTCCTGCCTGGGCCAAAACAGTTTTCCCTGAATTAAGTGAAGAAGAAGCGGTCGATGCACTATGGGATCAAATCTTTAAAACAACACGTATTTATGCAGATGATCCAGTACAAGCTTGGAAAGAACATGATGCCAACTTATTAGAAAAAGCCAAATGGTTGAATGAAGAACAATTTGTTGCACTTCACTATACCGCACCAGGCACAGATTTAACAATTGGTTTACCTAAAGGACATCACTGGGAAGCCGCAAGTAGTCATAACAGCCGCGGCGAATTCTTTATGGCAAACATGCCTACAGAAGAAGTATTTACTGCCCCTGATAGCCGTAATGTGAATGGTACCGTTGCTTCAACTAAACCATTAAGTTATTCTGGTAATATTATTGAAGGAATGCACTTTACATTCAAAGATGGTAAAGTCGTTGATTTCAAAGCTGATAAAGGTCAAGACGTACTTGCAGAATTATTAGCAACCGATGAAGGAGCAAAACATTTAGGTGAAGTGGCTTTAGTTCCTGACCCATCACCAATTTCCCAATCAGGTATTATTTTCTTCAATACTTTATTTGACGAAAATGCCTCAAACCACCTTGCATTTGGTTCTGCCTATGCCTTTAGCTTAGAAGGTGGCACCGAAATGACTGAAGAAGAATTAGCGGCAGCCGGCTTAAACCGTAGCACTACCCATGTAGACTTCATGGTCGGTTCAGATAAAATGGATATTGACGGTATCAAAGCAGACGGCACCCACGTACCAGTCTTCAGAAACGGAGATTGGGCATAAGGATGTGAAGCGACTTGCTCAGCCACGAGCGGATAAGTTTATCCAGAACGTCTGGAAAGTCCGAAAAGTAAAGACTTTCCAAGACGGGCTGGCTTATACGCCGAAGTGGCTAGTCGCTGAACACAGATTACACCAAGGATGTGAGCTGGGTCGCACAGCTCCAAGCAGCTAAGATCCGAATTGGCGGAAAAGTCCGAGAAGTAAAGACTTTCCCAGCCAAGGCGGCTTAGATGCACAGGAGCTACCCAGCGAACACAGATTGCATAAGGATGTGAAGCGACTCGGTCAGCCTCGAAGAAATTCATGAGCTTACCAACCGCTGAGAAAATCGGATGAAAGGAGATTTTCTCAAGCGGTTGGGTGAATTTCACAATGTCTAGCTGCTGAACCCCCGCACTTACAAAAATAAAATTTAGATGATTGTAGAATCAGGCATTACCATGTGCCTGATTCATTTTTTTAACGTAATTCAGGCAA
>NZ_JAKUDS010000005.1 GCF_023221775.1 Enterococcus cecorum
GTAAGCGTTGGATAGGATGGTGGGTGTACGCCAAATAGCCTGATATGCTATAATTTTTTCAAATTGAATAGCATTCAGGCTTCTTTTTTGAAGTAGTGTTGGTATTTTTCGGTGCAGATAGAGCCAATTTTACATTTCTCTTGTGCTTCCTCTGACCAAGGTAGATAGCGAGTAAAATCCTCTACAGTGGGTGCTTCCAACTCTTTTATTTCTGAAAGCAACCATTCCAAATATTTCCACGGGCTAAGACCATTCACTTCTGCGGTCATGATGAGTGATTGGTAGATTGCATTCGCCCTGGCCCCTTTTCCGTTCTTGGAGAATAACCATTTCTTTCTTCCCATGACAATTTCTTTGACCGCACGTTCTGCTCGATTATTGGTCAACTCAAGTGCACCATCTTCGAAAATTCTGTAGACTGCTTTACGTTGATTAAAGGCATAGTTCACTGCTTTTTCAAATTTAGAATTAGCCTTCTTTGTTCGATGATTTTCTAAACCTTTATACCAATCGTCAAGTAAGGGTTTGATTTTCTCTATCCTCATGACTCTTCTTTGTTCATGAGTTAATTCAGAAAAGGAATCATCTAAATGAAAGATTGGTTTCAAGTTGTTGACAGACTTAGAAGCGAGTGTCTCTTGCCCTTTTTTACGTGTTACATCGGCATCCATAAAGTATCTACGTACATGCGCTAGGCATCCAACTCTTTGATCGAGAATGAGACTTTCATAAACGGAATAGCCATTTGTATGTGCATAGCCAGTGAAGTCGCTAAGGATTTCTGAAATTGCATTTTCTCCTCTGCCTTGATGAAAATGGTAAAAATAAGCTTTATGGAGCGAATGTTTGCCGTTGCAGAAAATCCAGTAATACGATTTCTCATTTTCAGCTTCAATCACTCGATAAGGTGTTTCATCAATATGAATGTAATTATCCAGCAAAATTGTGGCTAACATTTGATTAGCAACCGGCTTTAAGTAGCGATCTGCACTTTCGTTTAGCCAATAATTTATCACCTGTCGATTCAAAGAGTATCCTTGTAAAGATAAATCTTTTTCTAGTCGATAAATAGGAACTTTGTTCTGAAATTTCTGTGTAGCTATTTCTGCAACTAAGCTTGGCGAAGAAAAACTATTGTTAAATAAGGGAGTGGGCATCTTCGTTTTTTTTATATTGCCTTCAGCATTCTTCTTACAATTTTCACAAGCGCAAACTTCCTGTTTGTGTTCAATCGCAAGTACCATTCGTGGAATCACAATCATTTCTGTTCTTACATAAGTTTCAGAGATTGTATTCATTTCACCAGAACATTTTTCGCATCGTTTTTCACTTTCAGATAATGTATGCACAATGGTTTGCTTTTCCATATTTTTCAGTTGTGCTACTTTATATCCTGTTTTTCTTCTTGGAATGAATTTTTTTTAGCAGTTTTTTCCTCTACCTGAACCATTACATTCTTTGGTTCTTCCTCAGATAACAAACTTAGTTGAAAGGGGCTATTTGCATAATCAATGTAAGAACTCTTTTCACTGGATCTGCCATAAACTTTTTTGCGTAAGGCGTAATAGTTTTCTGAGATAGCAGCTTTTTCAAGTGTGAGCTGTCTAACTTTTTCTTCTAACTGCATATTCTTCTTTTTTAGCTCAGCTATTTCTTTTCGACAATCAGCTAACTCTTGTAGTAGCTTTTTGTTATATTCTAAAGGCTCTTCAATTTTATCCATTTTGACTTCACCACCTTTCAAAACATTTCATTTTAGTTGTTTTTACACCTTTTTTCGCTGAATTTGGCTGGATGATACTTAAGCCTTCTAATAGCCACCGCAGTTATTGGTTACTTAGCTTCATGATTTCCTCTGATTTTCGTGGCCATTTTAATTTTCCATCGTTGATTCGCTTGTACAAAAGTATAAATCCATCTCCGTCCCAGTAGAGCGCTTTGAAACGATCAGACTTTCCACCGCAAAATAAGAATATCGCGTCATCATACAAATCCATATTGTATTCATATTGAACGATATTAGCTAAACCATCTATTCCTTTACGCATATCTGTTCTTCCGCAAACGATAAAAATATTTTTCACTCTAGTAAAATCGACTAGCATATTAAATTTTCTCCAAAATCATTTGTGCTAGTTGCGGGGATATCCCTTGGAATAGACGTACCTCGGTTCCTGATGAAGTCTTGATATGTGCCCACAATTTTTGAGGACTCTTTTTATGCGTATCTTCATTTTTACGATTTTTCTCGTTGTCAGTAAGCTTTACTGGAACAATTTGTGACTGAGACATGGAAAAAAAACTCCTTTAATTTTGATAGCTTTATACTACCTAAAATTAAAGGAGGAGGAAATACCGCTATGTTATCCAACGCTTACCAAAAAAATTTGAAGGAGACTGGATTCCAATAGGTTAACCTAAACAAGGTAGCCTATTTTTTTGTGTGCCAATCAAAGAAGAAAAGTACTCGCCCAACCAGACGACCGATGGCATGTTGCCGAAAAGTTGGTTCATTGATGAAAATCACCGCCGTCTGCTCATCAAGGGAACGTATGAGTTTTCGAATCAAGAGCCAATCAATGAGTATCTCGCCACTCAAATTGCCAAACGTCTCAATATGTCGCATTGTCCGTATGAAGTGCGCACCTGGCAAGGAAAATTGGTCTCGGTATGTGAGAATTTCCTAAAGGGCGACCAAGAAATCATTACCGCGAATGATATTTATGATTTACGTAAAAAGAAAAACCATGTGAGTGATTATGAGCATTACCTTGAGATTTTAGCAGCGCATGGTTTAGCGGATGCCAGAAATGAGTTGGAAAATATGTTGGTTTTGGATTTTCTAATGATGAACCATGACCGGCATATGAAAAATTTTGGCATTATTCGCAATGTCAAAACGCTTGAATGGGAAAAAGTCGCGCCCATCTATGACACTGGCCAAGCGATGAATTGTGATAAACTGACCAAAGAGATGAATTTTTTTGAAGGTTGCGGCAAACTCTTTTTCAATACTAAAAAGAAATTTTCGACTTATCCAAAGCTCATTCATGATTGGTCGCGTTTTGATTTTGAAAAGCTTGCCGATTTGCCGGAAGAATATGAAGCAATCTTACGTCAATATCAAGTCTATACACAAATGCCTGATTCACGGATTGAAAAGCAAGTGGCGGGCTTAAAGTGGCGTATTGCAAATCTTAAATCATATAGCCAATAAATTAGGGACAGTCTTCTAAATAAGAGGACTGTTTTTTGCTGCAAACTAGGAATGATTTTGAGTGAATGACAGGTTTCATTCGCCTTTTTAGGTGGATTTGGATAATTTTACGAACATTTTTCGATAATTTATGCAAAAACTCTCGCAAAACTCGTATTTTTTGATTATAATGGAAAGGAAAATATTTGAAAAACTTAAAATTAAGAACAAATAGCTTTTGAGGGGAGAAGAATCTATGAAAATTCGTCGGAGTGAACGCTTGATTGATATGACTAACTATTTATTGTCACATCCACATGAGTTGATTTCGCTAAGTTTATTCGCAAAAAGATATGAATCTGCCAAATCATCTATTAGTGAAGATTTAGGTATTGTGAAAAAGACCTTTAAAGAGCGCGGTATTGGCTTGTTAGAAACTTTGCCAGGGGCTGCAGGCGGTGTGGTGTTTATCCCGGTGATGGAAGAAAAAGAAGCGTATGAGTATGTACACAAATTAGCTGAACGTTTATCTGAACAAGACCGTTTATTACCAGGTGGCTATGTGTATTTATCTGATCTTTTGGGCGAGCCCGAATTATTACGCCAAGTGGGTCGCATTATCGCTTCAAAATATTTAGATAAAGAAATCGATGCTGTGATGACGGTTGCGACAAAAGGGGTTCCTATTGCTCAGGCAGTATCTTATTATTTAAATGTACCGTTTGTGATTGTGCGTCGTGATTCTAAGATTACAGAGGGTTCAACAGTTAGCGTAAATTATGTTTCAGGCTCATCAGAACGTATCGAAAAAATGGAATTATCTAAGCGCAGTTTACGTCGTGGCTCACGCGTGTTAGTGGTCGATGATTTCATGAAAGGCGGCGGCACGGTCAATGGGATGAAGAGCTTGATTGAAGAGTTCGAAGCAGAATTAGTCGGCATTACCGTCTTTGCTGAAGGAAATTTTAAAGGGAAACGTGTGATTGACGAGTATAATTCGTTATTATTTGTTAAAGATGTCAATACTCAAGATAAAACCATTTCCGTTGTACCAGGGAATTACTTTAAAGAATACGAAGAAAAATTGAATTAGAATCGAGGAAATATTTTGGAAAATCGTTATGTAATTATTATGGCTGCTGGTAAGGGTACCCGCATGAAATCAAAATTATATAAAGTGCTACATCCGGTATGTGGTAAGGCAATGGTAGATCACGTGTTAACGCAAGTCGAAAAATTACAACCTGCGCAAATTATTACGATTGTGGGTCATGGTGCTGAAATGGTCCAAGAACGTTTAGGCGGTCGTAGTCAATATGCCTTACAAGCCGAACAACTAGGAACTGGTCATGCGGTGATGCAAGCCAAAGAAGCGCTAGAAGGCAAAAAAGGTACAACTTTAGTCATTAGTGGGGACACACCGCTATTAACTAGTGCGACTTTACAACAATTATTTGACTATCATGAGCAAAATCAAGCAGCAGTGACTGTATTAACTGCGCATGCGGACAATCCAACTGGTTATGGACGCATTATCCGTAATGAAGCTGGCGATGTACAAAAAATTGTGGAACAAAAAGATGCTAATCCACAAGAAGCTGCAGTCCAAGAAATCAATACCGGGACTTATTGCTTCGATAATGAATTGTTATTTGAAGCCCTAAGCCAAATCACAACGGACAATGCGCAAGGTGAATATTATTTAACTGATGCTTTAGAAATTTTAAAAAATGCTGGCAATAAAGTGGCCGCTTATCAAACGGATGACTTTGAAGAATCACTAGGGGTTAATGATCGTGTGGCGCTTGAAACAGCTAATCAAATCATGCGCAAACGAATCAACCGTCAACATATGATTAACGGGGTTACTTTTGTCGATGCAGCAAATACTTATATTGAAGCGGATGTTACAATTGGTTCAGATACAGTGATTGAAGCGGGTGTGGTCTTAAAAGGTCAAACTAAGATTGGGCAAGATTGCTATATCACGGCGCATAGTGAAATTGTCGATAGCGTGATTGAAGATGGTGTGACCATTAAACATTCTGTCGTGGAAGAAAGTATTGTTCGCACAGGTGCAGATGTCGGACCGTTTGCGCATCTACGTCCAAAAGCAGATATTGGTGTGAATGCCCATGTCGGTAACTTTGTGGAAGTGAAGAAAGCTACGATTGGTAAAGATACTAAAGTAGGACATTTGACTTATGTCGGCGATGCAACTTTAGGTGAAAACATCAATGTCGGTTGTGGGACAATTTTTGCCAACTATGATGGTAAGAATAAACACCACAGCACAATCGGCGACAATAGCTTTATCGGCTCAGGTACGATTATTGTTTCACCAGTCAATATGGAGAAAAACAGTGCCACGGCTGCAGGCTCAACCATTACTCAAGACATTAGTGAGCACACCATGGCCATTGCCCGTGCCCGCCAAGTCAACAAAGAAAACCTAGCCAAAAAACTACCATATTTCAAATAAGGTCGTGAGGCAGCTTGGGCAGACATGAAGAAATTCGTGTGCTTACCTACCGCTGAGAAAATCGGATGAAAGGAGATTTTCACAAGCGGGAGGGCGAATTTCACAATGTCTAGCTGCTGAACGCCGTGGATAAAGGATGTGAGGCGGGTCGAACAGCTACGAGCGGATAAGGTTTTCCAGCACGTCGGTAAAGTCCACAAAGTAAAGACTTTACCAGACGGGGTGGCTTATACGCCGAAGTAGCTACCCGCCGAGCACCGTAAATAAGGTCGTGAAGCAACTAGTCAAGCAGTAAAAGTAAGTGCTGTTTGGCTAGTTGTTTTTTTCTTAATAAGAAATCAAAAATGTAATTTCTGATAGTTTGCTGAGAGGAAAGCTCTAATTGTTCGCCTATTTAATATTTTAATGAAAAAATCGCCAAAAAACCTTGATTTATGTGCAAAAAATGACTACTATTTTATTTGGAAGAATACGTAAATGTAGTAGTCATTCTGTTTTGTAAAAAAGAAAGTGGAGGTTCTCATGTCAAACCAATATTCTGATCCAAAGTTGAAAATTTTTGCTTTAAATTCTAATCGTCCTTTAGCTGAAAAAATTGCTGAAGCTGTAGGTGTAGAATTAGGAAAATGTACAGTGAAACAATTTAGCGATGGAGAAATTCAAGTAAATATCGAGGAAAGTATCCGTGGGGCACACGTCTATGTTGTTCAATCAACTAGTTCACCCGTTAATGACAACTTAATGGAACTATTAATCATGATTGATGCGCTAAAACGTGCCAGTGCGAAAACAATTAACGTGGTGATGCCTTATTATGGTTATGCTCGTCAAGACCGTAAAGCGCGCTCACGTGAACCAATTACTGCTAAATTAGTAGCCAATATGTTACAAACAGCTGGTGCCACAAGAATGGTTACCCTTGACTTGCACGCAGCTCAAATTCAAGGTTTCTTTGATATTCCAGTTGATCATTTGATGGGCGCACCATTAATTGCTAACTACTTCTTAGAAAAAGGAATTGTCGGTGATGATGTCGTTGTTGTTTCGCCGGACCATGGTGGGGTGACACGTGCTCGTAAATTAGCTGAATTCTTAAAATCACCAATTGCTATTATTGACAAACGCCGTCCAAGAGCAAATGTGGCTGAAGTAATGAATATTATCGGTCAAGTGGAAGGAAAAGTATGTGTCTTGATTGACGATATGATTGATACAGCCGGTACAATTACCTTAGCTGCCAATGCCTTAAAAGAAGCCGGTGCGAAGAGTGTGTATGCTTCATGTACTCACCCAGTGCTTTCAGGTCCTGCCTTGGAACGTATTCAAGACTCAGCGATTGAACGTCTAGTGGTAACAGATTCTATCAACTTACCAGCAGAACGTAAAATTGATAAAATTGATGAAATCAGCGTGGGTGAATTAGTCGCTGAAGCCATCAAACGTATTCATGAGAACAAACCAGTTAGTCCATTGTTTGAATCAAAACAACCAATGAAATAAAAGTGAGTCCCCTGCGCCTGTTGTGGGGGATTTTTTATTATTTGTGAAAAAATTTGGAATGATATATAGTTGAGATGAATAAATGCTTTTTCAAAGTAGCTAAAAGGCACAGAATAGGGTGATAATATGGATGAAAAATTGATGCAAGCCTGGCAATTATTTTCTGAAGGACAAGTCGCACAAGCAAAAAAATTAGTAGCAGCCGATTTTGATTTACTCACTTGTGAAGATGACCAGTTACTCAATTTTATGGGGTATGTGACATTAGCAGAGCAAGATTATGAGGGTGCCATCCAAATCTATCAGCGATTACTTACAGTTGCTAAAAATCAGTCCGCTAACGAATTAGAGCATATTGCCTGGCATCAACTGGCGATGGTGTATCGTGAAAGTAGGCAATACGAGCGAGCTTTAAAATTAATTGAAAAAGAGCGTACCATTATTGATCATTATTTTGCCGATGATTCATTGAAAAAAGCAGTCAATGATTATGAGCAAGGATATTTACGATTGAAATTGGGCGATGTGATTACTGCTAAAAAATGGATGGAAAATAGCTTGCAAGAGGCATTATTAACGGATGATGAGGTCGCAAAAGCATGTAGTTATCGCGGTTTAGGTGAGATTACCTTAGCGCTAAAAGATAAGCAACAAGCAAAAAAATATTTCCAAAAAGCTTATGAGCATTTTGCCAAAGTGGATGAAAAGCAAGGAATGAAAGAAGTTCAAAATTTTTTAGCTCAACTTGCCACAATCATTCCCAAGACGGATAATTAATTTGTAATAAGATGGTAGAATAAATTTGAAGAAAAGAAGAGGAGGATGCCAGAAATGAAAGCGTTTAAACTTATTCTGCATTGGATTTCTTTGATTTTAATTGGTTTAGTTGGTGGAATGGGCGGCGATCTTAAAGATTTTCAATAAGATAAAGGAAGGTGAGTAGCATGGCTAGTATCCTATGGTTAAAATTTTTGTTTATGATTCCTAGTTTTTTAACGTATTTAGTCGCGTTTGTTAGCTATAAAGTACGAGAACAATTAAGAATCCCCTTAATCGTCAAAATTTTGTTAGGCTTACTAGTCATTCTAGCCACACTTTGGATTATATATGTCGCACACTTCGGAGTAAATAGCTAAAAGGTCGCAAAGCAGCTTGCTTAGATATGAAGAAATTCGTGTGTTTACCTACCACTGATAAAATTGCTGATTCATAAGTAGTAAAAATGATTGACTTCTTACTTCCTAAGTGAGGGGTCTTTTTCTTTGACAAAATTTCACTTTACATGTAAAGTGTTAATCAAGAGGTGAGGAATATGAAGAAATTACCCTTAGCTGTCTTGGTTTGGTTGCGGATGGCTCGACTGACCGCACGCATGAATCAACAATCCAATGAATTTTTACAACAAGACGGGTTAACCGCGGCTCAATTTGAAGTCTTAGTATTAATCGAACGCTATCAGCCCATCAGCCAACAACAACTAGCCAATCAATTAACCGTCACGCAAGGTGGGATTTCGCGGTTATTACAGCGGATGCAACAAGCAGGCCTCATTGAAAAGAAGGCTTGCGGAAAGGAAAAGCATATTTTCTTATCTGCTTTAGGACAAGAAAAATTAAGTCAAGTTTATGCAAAACAAGTAACCAATCAAGCTAAGATGTTTGATTCATTATCTAAAGACGAATTACAAACACTCTTTCAATTATTAACAAAATTAAGTCAAGAAAAGATAGATAGGAGCGATGGATGATGAAAAATACCGGCATTCACCATGTATCAGTTTTAGTAAGAAGTGCAAAAAAAGCATATGATTTCTATACGAATATTTTAGGCTTGAAGATGTTTTTAAAGACCGTCAATCAAGATGATCCAACTATGTATCACTTATTTTTTGGTGACCAAGAAGCACGAGAAGGGACCGAGTTTACGGTTTTTGAGATGAGTCATTTTCGTGATAATCAATTTGGTACCAATGCGATTGAACGGGTAATGTTTTTGGTGCCATCAGTGGACTCGCTTTACTTTTGGCAAGAACGCTTAGAAAAAATGGGGGTCTTACATTATGGTATCGAGACTTTCCGCAATCAAGAAATTCTGCGTTTCGAAGACTTTGACGGCATGAAGTTAGGCTTGATGGTGGCTAAAGATGCCTCAATTGCCAAAGGAACGCCACATCGAGAAATTCCTGATGAACATTTGATTTTTGGAATGGGGGCAGTTTTCCTACGGGTGCGTTATTTAGAAGCCAGTTTAGAGATGTTGACCACTCGTTTAGGATTTACCCAAGAAGAGCCAATTGAATATTTTAACCATACATTAATTCCTTTACATATCCATAATTTGTGGCAGCACGAAATATACTTAATTGAAGATAAAGATAATAAGCGCGAACGACTAGGCGTAGGCGGCATGCATCATATTGCTTTTGGAGTCGATAATGAAGCAACTTTGGCAGCTTTTGCACAATACTTAGATGAAGAAAATATCCATCATTCAGGAATTGTGAATCGTGAATTTTTCCAATCGTTATATTATCGTGAACCAAATAGTATTTTATATGAAATTGCAACCCCGCCAATTGATCGGGTCCCATACTTACAAACGCCACAAGAAACTTTTGATGAGTATGAATTAATTTTACCAAGCTTTTTAGAAGACCAACGCGCAACGATTGAACGTGATTTAGCACAACAAGAAAGATAAGAAAAGAGGCGAGTTTGATGCGTTATCTTAATAATCGTGGAAGTAATCAACGACTTTTTGTTACTTTCCATGGCACTGGAGGCAACTTATATAGTTTGTATTTTTTAACAGAGGAATTAGATGCTAAAGCGGGTGTCCTTAGTTTTTTAGGCGCTAAGGGAGTAGGAGTGAATCGCCGCTATTTCAATCCTTTGGTCAATCAAGAATTGGACCGCGAAGATTTTACGCACCAAGTTTCGCGATTTTTAGAACTTTGGGATAGCTTAGAGATTAGAGCAAGTGAAATTGTGGCAATCGGCTATTCAAATGGTGCGAATTTCTTGCAAGGGATTTTAAGCCAACGTCCAGATTTTGCGGATCAAGTGATATTATTGCATCCGAGCGATTTTCAAATTGATTTCACCCCTTCAAGTAAACAAAAACGCCTATTAGTGACAGCAGGAAGCCTAGATACCTTGGTGTCACCTGGCGCAAGTATGCAACTCGTGAAAAGATTACAAAGTGCTTTTCCAGATACGCAGTTAGAACTGTTGGATGGGGGACATGGAGTCAGTGATGCTGAAATTGAAAAAGTCAAAAAATGGTTAAATGCATAAGAAAAAAAGGGAGTTTGCCATCATCGGTAAGCTCTCTTTTTTAGGTTTAATTATCAGAAAATTCTTGAATATAACAAAAAAACGATTACAATATAAGTGGAAAGTCAATAAAAATGAGGTGATTTGGATGAAACGCAAATGGTTAGGGTTAGTTCTGTTTGTTATCGGGATGATTAGTTTCGGTTGTGGGCAAAAACAAGCCAATGAAAAAATTCAAGCAACCAATCAACAAGGCGTGTACACTGTGCAACTGAAAGAAAAGGAAGGATTTGTCGTCAAGGTTGAGGATAAAAAGGCCGTAGAGATTGCTAAAGATAAATATCCGACTGCCATGAAATTACAATTGAGTATCAAAGTAGATAAGAATGGTTATGAAATAAAGCTTAAGGATAAGAAGAGCGATATTGGTGCCACCTCACGTCTAAAACTGGATGAACCGTATCAGTATGCAGCGTTTGTAGCTAATAAAGATCAATTTCCAGAAAAATTAGGCAGTATGATTTTTACCAATGATGAAAAAATTTATCAAAAAGCACAAAAATCGGTATCCAAGCTTTCCGATTCACAAACAGCACAGATAAAAATTTTCAGTGTGACAACAAAATAAAAAAATGTCCATCCTATTTTACATGAGTAGGGTGGACATTGTGTTTACAGATATAATTCTTCAGCATCTAATTCCCATTTATTTTGTTTTGGATAGTAAGTGAGCGTACCGACAAAATCCTTAGACTTAATGGTTTGTTGGCTTAACTTCAATCCGGCTTCTTCTGCGGCATAAAGGGGAATTTCAAAAGATTTATTGGTAACTTTAGCTTTTGGAAAGTAAAAAACTAGACCGTCTTTTAATAATTCACGTAAATCTTTGACCAAATCAATGGGTAAAGTCGGTACTTCGATTGGTTTGCGTTTGAAGAAAGGGCGTTGGTCATTTAATTCTTGGTAAATAATCCAAGTAATTTGTTTGGCCAAAATGCGATAAAATTCTTCAATATAACGATAATAAACCCGCAATAGGTCATCACCTAAATCGAAGTAGACGAAATTGTTTTGTAATTTATAGAAAAATGGAGAATGAAGGTGTGTTTTCATATGACCAAGATAAAGTAATTCGGAAATTTCTAAGGCAGAAAGTTCTTTAATCATGGTCAGGTCGGTAAAGTCAATCCAACGCGCATCTTGATTGTTACGGCGTTTAGACATGTTTTGTAAAAATTGTTCGACCGCAAAACTACCTTTTATGACTTTTAAGTTCGTATGGTTTTCAAATTCACCATCAAGACTAGCTGGGTTCAGTAAAAGGAGATTATTCGGACGATGAATCAGACCTCGTTGGAAATCTTTAGCTTGGATGCCGCGACTCAAAACGACATTGCTAGTGGTATCCATATGTACAAAAATTGGTGAATTCATCTGACAAACTCCTTTCCTAGTCTGTTTTCATTCTACAATAAAGTAAGGGAAAATAATCATTTCTTTTCTTTTAAAAATATATTACAAAAGATTATCATTAACCGCTTTCATGGAAAATCATTTTCTTTCATTTGTATTTTCAACAACAGCACCTACCAAAAATGAAAATTTCGCTTTCAAACCAATTTCATAGTATAATAAAAACGCAAACAAACAAAAAAACGAATATAATATATAGAGGCTATCACTCAGCTCGATTAGACGTGCGAAATTCGTGTGATGTGCCTAAAAAATGGAAAAATTGAAGGAGGAAAAGCGATGGCAGATTCATTTTCATTTGAGATTGTCGAACACATTGCCGTATTGTCAGAAAATGCAAAAGGATGGAAGAAAGAACTGAATTTGGTGAGCTGGAATGGACGGCCACCGAAATTTGACCTACGTGATTGGGATAGCGAACACGCAAAAATGGGTAAAGGAATTACTTTGACTAACGAAGAACTAGCCGCGTTAAAATCAACATTAGAACAAATGCAGGTGTAAATGATGAAGAGTATGACAGGTTTTGGAAAAGCCAGTGTGGAAGATGAGGCTTATCGTGTAAATATTGAAATCAAGAGTGTGAATCATCGTTTTTTAGATGTGCAATTAAAGCTGCCAACGGGGATGAGTGCTTTTGATTTAGCTATTAGAAAGCAAGTTAGTCAAAAATTGAGTCGTGGTCGGGTCGAATTAATTTGTAAATTAGAGGAATTGCAGGCTAGCTCAAAAAAAGCTAAGGTAAATCATGAATTATTTACCCAAGTGATGGCACAATTGCCTGAAGTTTCACCAGAAAATTTGATTAGTCAATTATTACTTCGCGAAGAATTTATCGAAGTAACCAATCAAGAAATTGCTACGGAGCGTTTGCAAGACTTGGTTCTTAGTGCTTTAGACCAAGCTTTAGATCAATTAGTGGCAAAAAGAGCGCAAGAAGGTGAGCAAATTTACCATGTTTTACAGCAGCAAGGTCAAGAAGCAGCTACCGTCTTAACGCAATTAGTCGCTTTTCAAGATGTTTATGAAAAAGAATATCAAGAGCGCTATACAAAGAAATTACAAGATTACTTAGGCGGTGTGGTGGATCAAGATCGCCTTTTGACGGAATTAGCGATTTTATTAGAAAAAGGCGATATCCACGAAGAGACGGATCGCTTGAACATTCATCTACAGACCTATGCCGCTACCTTGCAAAAAAAGGTACCTATAGGAAGAGAGCTAGACTTTTTAGTACAAGAAATGAATCGTGAAGTCAATACCATCGGATCTAAGACGAGTCATGTCACCTTAAAAGGCTATGTCATCCAATTAAAGACAATCTTAGAAAAAATCCGCGAACAAATTCAAAATGTAGAGTAAAAAATTAACGCAAAAAAGAGAATGCATAGTTTTTTCCTATAAACTTTCTCATATACGGAATTTATTCTTGAAACTTTTCAAAAAAAAGTGCAAAATGTAATGTAAACAATATAAGTTTGAAAGGACCCATTATGACAGAGCGAGGATTACTTATTGTATTATCCGGTCCATCCGGTGTGGGGAAGGGCACGGTACGAAAAGCTATTTTTGAAAGTAGCGATAATGACTTCCAATATTCAATTTCCATGACGACGAGAAACATGCGTAAAGGAGAAGAAGAAGGTGTCGATTATTTCTTTAGGACAAAAGAAGAGTTCGAAGCCTTGATTGAAGCAGGCGAGATGTTAGAATATGCTGAATATGTCGGCAATTACTATGGTACACCACTTTCTTATGTAGAAGAGACTTTAGCAAAGGGTAAGGATGTCTTTTTAGAGATTGAAGTCCAAGGTGCCCGGCAAGTCAAAGAAAAGGTGCCAGATGGGGTATTTATCTTTTTAACGCCACCAGATTTGGAAGAGTTACGTTCAAGAATTGTCAATCGTGGAACTGATCATGCCGATGTGATTGATCAACGAATGAAAGTAGCGAAAGAAGAGATTGAAATGATGGCTTTATATGACTATGCCGTGGTAAACGATGAAGTACCAAAAGCCGTGAAACGTATCAAAGAGATTATCGCTAGCGAACATTTTCGTGTCGATCGCGTAATTGATAAATATAGAAAAATGATAGAGGAGTTGTAAAAATTATGATGTTAAAACCATCGATTGACTCACTATTAAACCGGGTCAATTCTAAGTATTCATTAGTTATTTTAGCTAGTAAACGTGCACACGAACTAGATGCAGGAGCCCAAGGAACTTTAGACCATTTTGATTCTGTAAAAAGTGTAGGGAAAGCTTTGGAAGAAATTGATGCCTTAACTGTGATTAACGATCCAAATCCTGAGTTGAAGCGTCAAAGACAAAAAATGGAAGAAGAACAACGCAAAGCTCAAAAAGAAGCCGAGCAACGTGAACTAGAAGAAAAAGTTGCCACAGATAAATGATGATGTTAGCCGATATAGAGCCTTGAAAGCAATCTCTATGTCGGTTTTTCATTAGTTGAAATGTTTTAGAAAGCAGGTGAGTAGATGCTTATTGCTCAAGTGATTGTCGATGTGCCGACCATGCAGACAGACCAGGCGTATAGCTATTTGATTCCGGAAAATTTAAGCGATGTCGTCAGTGTCGGGATGCGAGTAGAGGTGCCGTTTGGTAATGGAAATCGTCATATTCAAGGCTTTGTCCTCGCAATCGAATCAGTCCATCCAGAAAAATTGACTCAAGACAAAATCGAATTGAAGCCATTGATTCGCTGTTTAGACTTACAACCCGTACTGAATGATGAATTACTACAACTAGCGGATTACATGAAAGAAACGACTTTTGCTTTTAAGATTACTTGTTTACAGACGATGCTTCCTGCGTTACTAAAGGCCAGTTATGATAAGCAATTCCGCCTGTTAAATCCAAAATCTAAAGTTGCGCCCTACTTTCAGGACAGTGCCGTCTTATCATTTGCCGAGGCGGAAGAAAAGCAATTATTGGCTGAATTGAAAAAAGCGGTCCAAGCAGAAGAAGTGCGTTTAGAATATTTAGTTAAAAACAAGAATCAAGTCAAGACAATTCGCTATGTCCGTCCGCTCTTAAGTAAAGAAGCCTATGAGCAATTGCAACTACAACAGAGTAAAACTGCGGTGAGAAAGCAAGAACTATTACAACAATTAGCGACTTTAGCTTATCTGCCGGTGAAATATTATACTGAGCGCAAAATTTCTACAAGTGTCTTAAATCAAGCGCAAGAACAAGGTTGGTTAGCCTTTGAAGAAGTTGAGGCCTATCGTGATCCTTTTGCTAATCAGACTTTTGAAAAAACCGCACACCTTGCTTTAAATGAGTCACAAAAATACGCCTGCGATATGATTTTACAAGCCAACCAAGCAAAAGAGGCCAAGACTTTCTTACTTGAGGGGATTACCGGTAGTGGGAAAACCGAGGTCTACTTACAAATTATTGATAAAGTCTTGAAAAATGGGCAAACAGCGATGATGCTCGTGCCAGAAATTTCCCTAACGCCGCAGATGGTTGAGCGTTTTAAGGGGCGCTTTGGAGATTTGGTTGCGGTGTTGCATAGCGGACTTTCTCAAGGCGAAAAATATGATGAATGGCGCAAAATTGAACGCAAAGAGGCCCAAGTCGTCGTCGGTGCGCGCTCGGCTGTTTTTGCGCCTTTGGAAAATATCGGTGTGATTATTATCGATGAAGAGCATGAGTCAAGTTATAAACAAGATGAGGCACCGCGCTATCATGCGAGAGATATTGCCATTTGGCGTGGGCAGTTCCATCATTGCCCGATTGTCCTAGGAAGTGCCACCCCATCATTGGAATCCAGAGCCCGCGCCCAAAAGAATGTCTATCAACTCTTAACCTTGCCTAAACGTGCGAATCCAAATGCCAAATTGCCGCAAGTGGAAATTGTCGATATGAAAAATGAAGCCAAAAATCCTAAGACCCAGACTTTCTCACAAATATTACAAGATAAAATTGCTGACCGCCTAGCAAAAAAGGAGCAGATTGTCTTACTATTGAATCGTCGGGGTTATTCTTCTTTTGTGATGTGTCGGGATTGTGGTTATGTGCTACCTTGTCCGAACTGTGATATTTCCCTGACTTTGCATATGGATGTCAAGAAGATGCGTTGTCATTACTGCGGCCATGAAGAAGCGATTCCACATACATGTCCAATGTGTGGCAGTCGAAAAATTCGTTATTACGGGACCGGGACGCAAAAAATTGAAGAAGAAGCCCTTGAGTTATTCCCTGAAGCGAGAATTATTCGGATGGATGTCGATACCACACGGAAAAAAGGGGCACATGAACGTTTGCTGAAGGCTTTTGGTGAGAAAAAAGCAGATATTTTGTTAGGGACACAGATGATTGCCAAAGGACTGGATTTTCCGGATATTACTTTAGTGGGGGTCTTAAATGCAGATACTTCGCTTAATTTACCGGATTTTCGCTCGAGTGAACGGACTTTCCAACTATTAACACAGGTCAGTGGTCGGGCAGGTCGTGCGCATAAGGCAGGTGAAGTGGTGATTCAAACCTTTAACCCAGAGCATCACGCCATTACCCTTGCACAAAGTCAAAATTATGAACAATTTTACTTACAAGAAATGTTTATCCGGCACCAAGGCGGCTATCCACCGTATTATTTCACGGTGAAAATTACTTGTACGCATGAAGTGGAACAAGTCGCTGCCAAGATGAGTTTTGCTATCTATAATCAGCTCAAAGCCCATTTGAGTCCGCAAGCTGTTCTTTTAGGTCCGAGTCCTAGTGCGATTATGCGGGTGAAAAATAAATATTATTATCAGATGATTATTAAATATAAACACGAACCACACCTATCAGCTTTACTTAAAGATATCCTGATAAAAACCCAAGCAGAACAAAGAAAAGGCTTGTTTGTCTCGATTGACCATGAGCCATTGAATTATATTTAAACGGAGGAATAGATGTTATTAAATATTGTTGAAGTTCCAAATGAGATTTTGAGAAAAGAAACCAAAGAAGTGCAGCAAATCACGCCTGAGTTACTCACCCTTTTAGATAATATGTACGAAACCATGGTAGCAAGTGATGGTGTTGGGATTGCCGCACCGCAAGTTGGCTCAGATTTGAAAGTGGCCATTGTGGAAGTAGAAGAAGGCGACAAATTTGAGTTAATTAATCCAGAAATTATCGAACAATCTGGAGAAGAGATTGATGTGGAAGGTTGTTTGAGTATTCCGCATTTCTATGGTACGGTCAAGCGTGCAGATTATGTAAAGGTCCGTTTTTATGACCGTCTTGGCGATGAATACGAAGTTACGGCGGAGGGCTTTTTAGCGCGTGCGTTCCAACATGAGATTGATCACTTACATGGAATTTTATTTACGGATCATTTAATTGAAGAAATCAAAGAAGAAGACCTAGAAAGCTATTATGAATCAAGAGAAAATGAGGAGTGATAAGATGACAAAAGTAGTATTTATGGGCACCCCGGCTTTTTCAGTGCCAATTTTACAAGGATTAGTAGAAGCGGGGTATGAAGTTTTAGCCGTGGTTACCCAACCGGATCGACCAGTGGGCAGAAAAAAACAAATTCAATTTCCACCCGTTAAACAAGCGGCTCTAGATTTACATTTACCTGTGTATCAACCGGAAAAAATCAGCCAATCTGAAGAATTAGACGAAATTATCGCTTTAAACCCAGATGTGATTGTGACCGCAGCTTTTGGTCAGTTTTTACCCGAAAAATTATTGCAAGTGCCACGATTTGGTGCGGTAAATGTCCACGCTTCTCTTTTACCGGCTTATCGTGGGGGCGCTCCTGTTCATTATGCGATTATTGATGGTCAAAAAGAAACAGGTGTCACCATTATGGAAATGATTAAAAAAATGGATGCTGGTGGCATTTATGCGCAAAGCAAATTACCTATTACGCCACAAGATGATGTAGGTACGATGTTTGAAAAGTTAAGTCTATTAGGACGTGATTTATTATTAGAAACGTTGCCTAAAATTTTGGATGGCTTAAAACCAACCCCTCAAGAAGAAGCAAGCGTCACTTTTTCTCCTAATATCACCCGTGAACAAGAAGAAATCGACTGGCAAAAAACTGCCCAACAAATTGATTGCCAAATTCGTGGAATGCATCCATGGCCGGTCGCATTCACCACTTATCAAGGCAAACGGATGAAGATTTATCGCGCGACCGTTCTTGAGGAAACGACGACGCAAGCACCGGGTACGATTATCGAAAAGTCTAAAAAACGTCTAGTCATTGCTTGCGGCCAACAAACGACCTTAGCGATTGACGAATTACAAATTGCGGGTAAAGCTAAGCAAACGATTCAAGATTTTCTAAATGGCGTCGGTCAACACGTACAAGTCGGTGAGAAAGTAGGCCTGCATGAGTAAACGTAAAATTCCTAGTAAAATCAAGCATTCGGTACGGTTCGTGACCTTAGATAGCTTATTAAAAGTGAAAAAAGGGGGCGCGTACTCGAATTTATTGGTTGCACAAGCCATTGAAAGAAATCAGTTGAATCCTCAAGATGCTAAATTATATACAGAAATGCTTTACGGGACGATTGCGCGTAGGATGCTGTTAGATTATCAACTGGCGCCTTTTATCCAAAAAGCGAAAAAAGTCGATGATTGGGTATTATCTTTATTAGAAATGTCTTTATATCAATTAAATTATTTGGATAAAGTGCCAAGCCATGCGATTTTCAATGAAGCTGTGGAGATTGCTAAGGCGAAGGGAAATCCTGGGATCGCCAAATTTGTCAATGGCGTCTTGCGTAATATTCAACGACAAGGCGTCCCAACTGTTGAACAAATTCAAGACCCAATGGAGCGTTTAAGTGTGAAAATCAGCATGCCTAAGTGGCTCGTGGAAAAGTTGGTCGCACAAATTGGCATAGAAGAAACCGAAAAATTAGGCTTATCTTTATTTGAGCCAAGTCATGTTTCTGCTCGGGTGAATACGGCAATGATTAGTCGCACGGAAGCCATAAAACAGTTAGCTACAGAAGGCATTGAAGCGCGCAAGAGTACGGTGGCACCAGATGGCATTGTGGCACAAAAAGGCTTTTTAGCAGGGAGTACGTTGTTTAAGCAAGGCGCTATGACCATTCAAGATGAAAGCTCGATGTTAGTAGCCCGTGCTTTAGAAGTTCAAGGCAATAGTCAGGTCTTGGATGCATGTGCGGCTCCTGGTGGCAAGACAACGCATATTGCGAGCTTTTTAGATCAAGCAGCCGGCGGAAAAGTCACGGCTTTAGATATTCATGATCATAAAATTAAGCTCATCCAAGAAAATGCCGCGCGTCTACATGTAGATGAGGTTGTACATGCAGTCAAAATGGATGCCAAAACCATTCATGAGCATTTTACACCTAATAGCTTTGACCGTATTTTAGTGGATGCACCTTGCTCAGGCCTTGGTTTAATGCGCCGAAAACCAGATATTAAGTACCAAAAAACTGCGGAAGATTTTAAACAATTGCCAAAAATTCAATTACAAATACTAAAAAGTGCCGCAAGTGTGTTAAAATCAAAGGGAAGATTAGTCTATAGCACTTGTACAATTGCACCGGAAGAAAATCAAGGGGTAGTGATGCAATTTTTACAGGAGAATCCAGACTTTTCACTGGTAGCGCCTGAAATTTTTGCCCATTTACCTCAAAGTGTGCATAATCAAATGTTGACGATTTATCCACATCAGTATCAAACAGACGGCTTTTTTATTGCGGTCTTAGAGAAAAAATAGGAAAATCGCGTGACAAGTGACGATTTTAAAGAGGTGAGAGCGATGGAAATTCGTTTTTTAAGCGATGTCGGTAAAAAGCGCAATACCAACCAGGATTATGCTGCGATTTATTACAATCAGGCCAACTATCCTTTAGCGATTTTAGCCGATGGGATGGGAGGACACCAAGCAGGTGATGTAGCTAGCAAAAAAGCCGTAGAAGAGCTCGGGGCTGCCTGGCAAGCAAGTGAAATCACTGATCCCGAAAAATGCGCGCAATGGCTGATTCAACAAATTCAAATCGAAAACCAAGCGATTTTTGAAATGGGGGCCGAAACGGTAGAATTAGCAGGCATGGGTACTACGATTGTTGCCGTAGCCATTTTTGAAGATCAATTCACGATTGCCCATGTGGGAGATAGTCGTATTTATCTTTTACGTTCAGGTAAACTTCAGCAATTAACTGAAGACCATTCTCTAGTCAATGAATTGGTGAAATCAGGAGAAATTACGCAAGAACAAGCAGCCAATCATCCGCGTAAAAATGTCTTATTACGCTCAGTCGGCATGCCTGGTGTGGTTGAAGTGGATGTCGCTAGTTTTTATCTACAGTCTAGAGATTATCTCGTACTTTGTTCAGACGGCTTAACGAATATGGTCAGTGATGCCGAAATTGCCAATACCATACTTTTTGCCGAAAACTTAGAAGAAGCCTTGCAATCATTAGTCCAAAAAGCCAATGATGCGGGTGGTTTAGACAATATCACAGCGATAGTTATTTCTTTAGGAGGTGAAGGAGATGCCGACTGAAATCGGGAAAAAGTTTAACGGTCGCTATTTGATTTTAGGCAATATCGGTAGCGGGGGTATGGCCAATGTCTTTTTAGCCCGCGATTTGATTTTGGACCGCGAAGTAGCGATTAAAGTGTTGCGTTATGACTTTTTAAATGATCAATCAGCTATCCGTCGTTTCCAAAGAGAGATGCTTGCTTCCACAGAGTTAGTCCATCCCAATATTGTGACGGTCTATGATGCGGGTCAAGAAGGCGAAACGCAATTTTTAGTGATGGAATACGTGAAGGGCATGGATTTGAAACGCTATATCCAGACTCAGTATCCAATTCCTTATGGCCGTATTGTGGATATTATGCAACAGATTTTGTCTGCGGTATCCTTGGCCCATCAGCATCGGATTATTCACCGCGATTTAAAACCACAAAATATCTTGATTGATGAATCTGGTACGGTGAAGATTACGGACTTTGGGATTGCGGTGGCATTATCCGAAACTTCCATTACCCAAACCAATAGTATGTTAGGTTCGGTGCATTACCTTTCTCCTGAACAAGCGAGAGGAAGTATGGCGACGAATCAATCCGATATTTATGCGATTGGAATTATTTTGTATGAAATGCTGACAGGAAAAGTGCCATTTGACGGTGAGTCAGCGGTGACCATTGCGTTGAAACATTTCCAAGAAGAGATTCCTTCTGTACGTTTGTATGATCGTAATGTTCCACAATCTTTAGAAAATGTTGTCTTAAAAGCTACAGCCAAAGATCCAATCGACCGTTATCAAAGTGCAGAAGAAATGAGCGCTGATTTGGCTACAGCATTGGATCCAAGTCGCTTAAATGAACCTGCCTGGCATCCAGCAAATCATGTCGAAGAAACCAAGGTCTTACCAAATCTAACAGAACAAATGCCAAGTGTGGCACCAGCGGTAGAAGTCACAACGCCGCCAGAAAAAGATATCGAGGAAAAACCAAAGCCAACGAAGAAGAAAGATAAAGAGCAAAAGCCTAAGAGTAAGAAAAAATTACTGTTTATGGGGATTGCAGCTGTATTGGTTATCGGGATTGCAACGATTGCCTTTAGTGTCTTAGGTGGTGGTAAAAATGAGATTAGCGTGCCAGATGTCAGCAATCTATCCGAATCCGCTGCAAGAAGCAAGTTACAAGAAGCAGGGTTAAAAGCAGCTGGGCAAACGGAAGAAATCACCAGTGATAAAATACCAGAAGGCAAAGTAGTCAAGACCAATCCTGAAGCCAAAGCGATTGTACAAAAGGGCCGTGAAGTTGTGCTTTATATCAGTACCGGTGGACATAAGATTAAGATGAAAAACTATACCGATATGGAGTATAAAGAGGCGGTTGAAGCACTAGTAAAACTTGATTTTAAAGAAAGTAAAATTAAGAAAAAAGAAGAATACAGTGATACGGTTGAAAAAGGGAAGATTATCTCACAAACGCCTGAAGCGAACAGTGAAGTGACGCCAGCTAAGACTTCGGTTAAATTTATTGTCAGCAAAGGGGCCAAACCAATCAAGATTAGCGATTATGTAGGTACATCGATTAATGAAGCTTTACTTGATTTAGCGAATAACGGAATTAATGAATCACAAGTCAAACAAACCCAACAAGAAAGCGAGAAAGAAGCCGGCACGATTTTAAGTCAAACGCCTTCTGCAGGTTCTAGTGTGACACCTGGTAAGACCACGATTAACTTTGTGGTTAGCTCAGGACCAAATGAAGTCAGCGTCCCTGATTTTACGGGTATGAGTAAGTCGGATGCGCAAAATGCTGCTAAAGAAGCGGGCTTAACGGTGAACTTTGAAGAAGACTATGACAATCAAGTCCCAGCTGGCCAAGTGATTCGCTCTAATCCTAGTGCAGGTGAAAAAGTGAAGAAAAATAGTAGCGTGACTGTGACACTTTCTAAAGGTAGCAACTTGAGTAATTTCACCGTGGATGTCGTTGCGAACTTTACCGGTGGCGAAAACGATAATAACGGCCAAACCATTACCATTTGGCTAAAAGATGCTAGCACCGGTGATGTGAGAAAACAAGTCCAATCCTTTATTGTGGATGCTTCAAGTAATTACAAACGAGTAAGTGTCGATGTTTCAGTCGCTCAAGGTGGTTCCGCAACGATTTATGCCCAAAGAGATAATGGTAAAGAAGTCTCAATGGTTGTCTCTAAAGCTACCACCATCCAAGTTCCATAAAAAATGATCCTAGCTAGACACAAAAAGTTTAGCTAGGATTTTTTTCTGTAAAACTATGATGATTGATTAGCAAAAATTCAGATCTTTGGAGTGCTTACCATAAATATTCTAAGCCATAAACAAGAATAAATATCACCCAGATGATTGTAAAAATAGTTGCAACCGATAATAGAGTAAAGATGAGCAATTTGGGTTTTGGTGGCTGGCTCAATCGATGAATGACAAAAGCAATCCAAAAGATAAACAAACTAGGGATTAGTAGTAAAAATTTTAGTACTAAGAATTGCATATCTATCTTCCTCTCCAGTTACTGTTTAAATAAATATATCCATATATTCTAAAGATTGATGCCAAGCGATTTTACTGTAGCGTGTATTTTCACTTTATATCGGATAATAGGAATTGGTTTATAGTCACTATCTCGCGGCAATCGAGTATAAAAATCTCATAATGAAGTAGAGAAAGTAGCCTATTATACTCGTTGAAAGTAATATGGAGATAGGAATTGCAGCTAGGATGATTAGTTTGATTTTTTCTTCATTGTTTTTCATGACAGTTTCCCCTCCTTTAGGAAAAAACTTGTACTGCAGGTTGTGTTTTCAGAAATATAAAGAATTTGCTTACGGTTTCATTTTATTATTGTGAAAAAGCTGTTTCAAGCAATTGTTATGTTACATAGGATTATTGATGCTACTTCTAAGGTTGATGTAAAAGCATTTTTACCTGATGTAACATAAGTTTCGCTAACGTTTTCAATGTACTTTTGTATAGGATGATGGTATATTAAAATAGAAAGAATGATTGAAAGGAAAAAGTAGCTAATATTCATTTTTTCTTTAATATTTTTTTGCGAGCAATACGAATATAAAGGCTTAAATTGTACGATAAGAGGTGAGAATGAATGGAGTTGGCGAATAATTTAAAGTATTATCGTGAAAAGGCAGGATTTACTCAAGAACAAGTTGCCAATGAATTACGAGTCACACGGCAATCAATCTCACGGTGGGAAAATGGCAAGAGTTATCCTGATTTGGATAATCTAGTATTAATTAGCGAGCTATACCAAGTCTCAATCGACCATTTGATTAAGGAAAATGAAGAATTATTCAAAAAGATAGATCAAAATGCACAGGAAATTCAAGATAAAAAACAAAAATTAGTAGAGATTGAACAAGAAGTCCTACAAATAACGAGTAAGGAAAAAGATGAAAGTCTCTTGTTGCTTTTGTTGGTGGCTGTGTCTTCATTAATTTTCCCCTTAGGCTTGCTGCTGATAGGATTTGTATTAATTCGCAATAAACGTCAAAATAGATTTTATAAGCTAATCTGGTTGGTTGCCTTAATTTCTTTATTTTTTAATGTTTATGCCGGATATGGTCATTTAGCTAATTATCTCGGTTGGGGAGAAGTGCATGTTGAGAAAATAGAGTAATGAGAAAATTCTAGCTAGACACAAAACGTTTAGCTAGGTTTTTTTACATCTTAAGCCGTATCGTGTTGTTTCAATCTTCTTGGTATAATGAGGAAAGAAATGAAAAAAATGAAAAAGTTAGTCATGGTCAGTGTGTTAGGTATCGGCTTGGTATTACTAGGTGCCTGTGGGAATAAACAATTTTTTGATACGACTTATACATTTAATTACGCGATGGTCAAATTACCAGATGGCACTATAAAAAAAGGCAAGGTAGCCACGTGGGATGATTACGAAGGAGAACAGTTACAAATCAAATTTGAGGATGGCACGACTGTACTTGTAAATTCAACTAATGCGGTGCTATCCGTTGATCCAATTAAATAACCAAAAAACCGCCTGTATTTGTTGCGATACAGACGGTTTTATTTGTTTTTATCTTAAAATTTTAGGATATAGATTCTTATGATGACTAGTAAACAAAAATAAAGTAAAAACAAACCAGTGAGAATGCGTTTTTCAGTAGATAGCGATTTGTTTTCGAAAAATAGTGACTTTTTGATGATAAAACGATAATCTGCAGGCAAGCTAAATTCAAGTGCTAATACAATTATTAGTCCACAAATTACAAGGACTGGATAATTTGGCGAGAGTGCACCCGCTAATCCCAAAATGATTAAGGCGAGTAACTTTTTGCATTGAATAGCGGTTTTATTTGTTTGTTTCATTCGAGTCACCTTCTCATATAATAAATATTGTTTTTACTTAGCTAATTTTTTAGGCAAAAAGAGAATGTTAAAATCATTTTTCTCGTTACCTCTGCCAAATTGCAGTTCGAGTGTTTGACTATAAGAATAGATAGGTTTTTCTGGATTTTCTAGAAACTGTCTTATTTTATGTTGATCATAAGTTTCATTTAAACCAGTAAAGATAGTTTGCAGTGCTTTTTGATAACTTTCCTCGTTTAAAAATTGTTCTGCAGTTGTGCTTACATCTAGTTGTACATCATATAAATTATGTTTGTCAACGGATAGTCGCAATGCTAGTGGCAAAGTTTGATGTATGGCTGAATAGGTATCTATTTGCCATTGTTGCGATTGTTTCAGTGTTTGGATAAAAAATTTTTTTCCTTTTTCAAAGCCAGGTTGCGTTGATTGCTCCATAACAGCTTCTTCTTCCTGGATTGCTTTTTGGACCTCTGAAGCATTTGTAACTGATTTTTCTGTTTTTGGTGCCAACGAGCCGCATCCGCTTATAAGTATTCCAATTAGACATAAAAGTACTATACGACAGAATTTTGAATACATGAGATACTGCCTCCTTCTACTTCATAAATGATATCGCACAATTGGTTAATCTGTCTTTCATCATGGCTAGTTAATAGAATGGTTTTTCCTTGTTGCTTCAACTTTTGAAATAAAGAAATCATTTCTTGAATGCCTTGTTTATCTAACCCATTAAAAGGTTCATCTAAAATATAAATTTGATTTTCTTCAATAAGTGTTTGGGCAATGCGTAATCGCTGCTTCATCCCTAAAGAGTAATGTTTGTATTTCTTTTTGCGATTTTCAAACAAACCAACTTTATTTAGTATATTTTCTAAATGCGTTTGGGAATCATTTTGCGTCAATTTAGCTAAAAATTTGAGATTTTCATACCCACTCAAATAAGGAATCATGCCAGGTTGTTCAATTAAGATACCTGCGTTTTTAATAAATTTTTTACCAGGAATTATCGGATTTCCATCTATGGTAATCTCTCCTTTACTAATTGGGAGAAAGCCACAAATACTTTTTAATATTACTGTTTTTCCTGAACCATTTACCCCAACAAATCCAGTGCATTTTCCCTTAGTAATAGTGAGTGAAATATTATCCAGAATGGTTTGCTGTTTTAATTTAATAGTGA
Source organism: Enterococcus cecorum (assembly GCF_023221775.1). Classification (GTDB taxonomy): domain Bacteria; phylum Bacillota; class Bacilli; order Lactobacillales; family Enterococcaceae; genus Enterococcus_E; species Enterococcus_E cecorum_A. The sequence continues at coordinate 25,960 of NZ_JAKUDS010000005.1, forward strand.
GATTATTGATGTTAATCATGTTGCTCCCTCCAATAATATTTTCCTTGATAAGTTAAGTAGGTATTCGCAATAATGAAAAGAATAGAAATAATGAGAGGAACTATCCAAAAATTTCCGTGCCAAATAAAAAGAAAAGATAGTTTTGGATAGGCTCTGTTAAGTAAAAAAAGTAGGGCAAGTATTCCACTGGAAGTAATAAAATACCTGACCTCTCCAAAATAAAAATAAATCCAGAATAATACTCTAGCACCTGTAATTAATACTAGGCTATGTAAGATGAATAATAACCCAAGCAACTTAAAACAGGAGATTATTTGAATGTGGTTTGTCATTAATAGGATAAATAGCGCGATTGTCACATAATAACTAGTAAGTCCAACTAATTGATAAGCAATACTTTGTTTACGAATGATTTTGACAAGTTGAGGCGTGTTTCTTACTCTAATAGCGATGAGTGAATAAAAACGAAAATCAAATTGTACAAATGGTGTAATTGCCCAAACTAAAGTTAGTAGACAGAATAAGTATAAAGGCAAGTAATTGATTAGACTAAGACTTTCCATATAAGGATAGTGAGTGGCATCATTAAAAATAAAAAGTCGATTTACATAATCTAAACTACTGAAACTCCAGTGTGGATTATCTTGTAAATAGCCACTCAATTCTTCATGAGCAATGAAAAAATAGATGGTGGCCATAACCATATTAGTGATTAAAATGAAACGTCTTTTTATAGGCATTATTTCACCTCATTTTGCCATTTTTTTATGCCCACAATGAAAAATACTAGGCAAATAGGTAATAAGTAACATAAGGGTAAGAAATTTGTTAGTGTCGTTGCTTGTTTTTCGAAGGCTAGCAACATCGTATAAGGACTGAGAGATTCATTGTGAAAGAGATAATTTGCACTTAATGAAGCAATGGAAACTACTAGATACGTCGTTAATAGTACAAGATATTTCTTCTCGATTAATAATCCCAGACAACAAGCAAGTATATTTAAAGTAAAAGCGAATAATAGATAAATTGTCCAAATCATAATCATAAAAGTGAGATAAGGGTGTTGATTATAAAAACCAAGTGGTAGTAAGTCTTTAAAAAAATATATTTCAGTAAATGTATTCTTAGTAATGAACAGTCCACCAATGGAATAGAAAATTGTAAACGTTAGACTAGTTAATAAAGCACTAACCGTTCCTTGCAAAAAAACTTCCTTAGCAAGGTAGCGAGGAATTGATTTAATTTTTGTTAAACCGAAATCTTTAACCATTTGTATCCGATTAATAAATCCGATAGCTGGAAGAATGACTAGAATGGGGATAAAATCTAGACTATATCCTACTGAAGAAAGAACAAATCTTTCCCAAGTTAAGATGCTAGTAAATAATCCTAAGCGAAATGTGTGAGGGTTTACCCCTTTTAAATCTGGTGCATCAAGATTCATTGTGATAATTTCAAAAGCGCCTGACCAAAAGAACCAAGAAATAGCTAAGGTAATCAAAAGTATTATTCCGGTGATATAAGTATAAGGGTTTAAAAAGCGAAATTTCATCAAGTTTTCTCAACTCCTTTGTTTGTATTTACATTCTGTTTTATTTTAAAATGTTTTTTTTGTTTACAATTTGAGCTTATAGGATTCTTTCTGCTTGAACAAGGAGTTATTCTTTTACATCATGTACTAAATATTGTTACTAATGTTGATGTATAAGCATTTTTACATAATGTAACACGTTGATTGCTAGCACTTTTGATATACTTTTAAATAGAATAATGATATATTAAGGTAAAAATAGTCTGGTAAATTAGTTGTACGATAAGAGGTGAGAATGAATGGAATTGGCGAATAATTTAAAGTATTATCGAGAAAAGGCGGGATTTACTCAAGAACAAGTTGCCAATGAATTACGAATCACACGGCAATCAATCTCACGGTGGGAAAATGGCAAGAGTTATCCTGATTTAGATAATCTAGTATTAATTAGCGAGTTATACCAAGTCTCAATCGACCATTTGATTAAGGAAAATGAAGAATTATTCAAAAAGATAGATCAAAACGCACAGGAAATTCAAGATAAAAAACAAAAATTAAGAGAGATTGAACAAGAAGTCCTACAAATAACGAGTAAGGAAAAAGATGAAAGTCTCTTGTTGCTTTTGTTGGCAGCTGTGTCTTCATTAATTTTTCCCTTAGGCTTGTTGCTGATAGGTTTTGTATTAATTCGCAATAAACGACAAAATAGATTCTATAAGCTAATCTGGCTGGTTGCCTTAATTGTTTTGTTTATTAATGTTTATTCTGGTATAGGTATAGTCGGTGATTATCTCGGTTGGGGAGAAGTGCATATTGAGAAAATAGAATAAAGAGAAATCCTGGAAGTGAGATTACTTTCAGGTTTTTTTAGTTTATCAGCAAGTTAGCTGTAGCCTCGCTAAAAATAATAAAGCCCTTTTGATACATAATAGTTGCAACATTTGAGTGTTTCGACTATTATGTTTTTATCAACTGATAAATTTATCAGTTGATAAAAATTAAAAATGAGGTGTAAGCATGTTTTTAGCAATCAATGAAATGAAACATTCAAAGTTACGCTATGCTCTCGTAATTGGCGTAGTTTTTTTAATTGCTTATTTAGTCTTTTTCTTAACCGGTCTAGCCTATGGATTGGCGCAAGAAAATCGTACAGCAGTAGATAAATGGCAGGCAGATCGTATTTTATTATCCGACGAGGCTAATGGAAAGCTAAATATGTCGATGTTAACGATGGATGATTATGAATCAGTGAAAGCAGAGGATAAAGCGGCATTGGCACAGTTTCCTGGCATTGTGTATCAAAAAGGAAAGAAGAACCAACAAATCGATGTAAGCTTTTTTGGCATAGAAGCAGATGAATTTTTGGCGCCTAATTTGGTGAAAGGGCGCATGTTCAAAAATACTGGTGAAGTAGTAGTTAATGATAGTCTAGCAAAAGAAGATGGACTGCAAGTGGGAGATCAGTTAAAAGTGGCTGGTAGTAAGCAAACTTTAAAGATTGTTGGTTTTACCGATGAGGCGATGTATAATGTAGCACCTGTCATTTATATGAGTCTGGCTGATTTTCAAGAAATTCGTTTTAATCAGGCTTTACCTAAAGAGGCGCAAAAGATTAATGCGATTGTCGTTCGTGGTCAGACCAAACAAGTCGCCGATAATCTTGAAAAAGTGAAAATCAGTGCATTTATCAATGATTTGCCAGGTTATAGTGCGCAAAATATGACCTTTGCTTTTATGATTGGCTTTTTAATTGTTATCGCGGCGATTGTGATTGGCATTTTCATCTATATTTTAACGATGCAAAAACAGGCCATTTTCGGCGTGATGAAAGCCCAAGGTATTTCGAATTTTTTCATCGCTCGTAGCGTATTTGTACAGACGGCGATTTTAGCTTTTGTCGGGATTGTCTTAGGCTTAGCGCTGACCTATTTGAGTTCGCTTGTCTTGCCTGCTGCGGTACCTTTTGCTATTTTCTGGGGCTTATATCTCGCAGTTAGTGTCGGCATGTGGGTGATTGCCATTTTAAGTGCGGTCTTTTCTGTCAGCACAGTGGTAAAAATCGATCCATTACAAGCAATCAGTTAGGAGGATTTATTGATGCAAGCAATAGAATTTAGAAATGTCCGTAAAGAATATCAAGACGGCTCACAAATCATTCAAGCACTCAAACCAACGAATTTGGTGATTAACAAGGGCGAATTTGTTGCAATTGTCGGTCCATCTGGTTCAGGAAAAAGCACGTTTTTAACTTTAGCAGGAGGCTTACTAACGCCGAGCGAAGGTGAAATTTTGGTGAATAATCAGCCATTTAGTCAAGTAGCAGAGAAAAAGCGAGCGCAATTACGTTTTAAAGAAATTGGCTTCATTCTACAAAGCTCTAACTTGATTCCGTTTTTGACGATTGAAGACCAAATGCGTTTGGTAGATAAAATTACGCATCAACCACGACCACAATTGGTACAAGAATTATTTGAGCAATTGTCGATTCAACATCTGGCTAAAAAATATCCCGAAAATTTATCGGGAGGAGAACGTCAACGAGTAGCCATTGCCAGAGCGCTGTATAATGATCCGACAATTATCTTAGCCGACGAACCGACAGCGAGTCTAGATTCTACCCGTGCCTTTGAGGTGGTGGAACTATTAGCGAAAGAAACCAAGCTGAAAAATAAAGCAACGATTATGGTTACGCATGATATTCGTATGACTAAGTATTGCGACCGTATTTTTGAAATGAAAGATGGCGTACTAAGCGAAAAATTAGCGTAACGATTGTATTTTTTTGTTTTAGTGATAAAATGAGCATGAGGAAGTGGTGAACATGAATCGTGCAAAAAAATTGTTAAAATCAGAGGCTGTTATTGAGAAAAAAGCAGTAAAACCTGATTTGAAAGTTTATCGAATGGTAGCTCTGTCTTTAGCGGTATTTAGCTTTATCTGTTACATTTTGTATCGTCAGTTAGACAGTCAAGTATTCGGAATTATCGCGACTGTCGGTGTATTGGTATTTTGGTTAGATTGTTACTTCTGGGCTTACAATGGATTTGCGTCAGAGCGTGGAAAAAAACAAGGTTTGCTGATTTGGCATGAAAAATATCCTACAGGTTGGGGAGCAAGTTTCAACCCATACAGTCTAGTTGGGAAAGCTTGTTGGTTGCTGATGGCATTTCCTTTTTTGAAAATATTAGTGGATTTTTTTGATTAAATCTAACAGGCTAGCTTCAAATGAGGACTAGCCTTTTTTCTTTTCTTTCAATCAAATTAAGTGAATATTTCCCTGAAAAAATGCTAAAATAGAAGTAAAGAAATAGAAAGAGGGTTAGTAATGAGGGAGGATTTAAGGGAAAAGATTTTAATTTCATCAGCAGATTTGTTTTTATCGCAGGGATTTAAGGCAACTTCAACTCGCCAGATTGCCCAAAAAATTGGGATTACACAGCCTAATTTATATTATCATTTTCCGAATAAAGAAGAATTGTATGTCGCTGTTGTGGAGCATATTTCCCAACAATTAGCCACTGAGTTGAATTTATTAGCTGCCAAAGATTTACCACTAAAGGAAAAATTGGTGGAGATGGCCAGTTTCTTACAAAAGGAATACCACTTTGATTTTGCGCAGATGTTAAAGGATATCCATAATGAGTTGCCTAGAGAATCGATGGTGCGCTTATTAATGGTTTGGCAAGAGAGTTATCAAGCGCCATTTATCAAGGTGTTAACAAGCGGTGAAGAGCCTTTACGTCAGGGGTTAAATGAAGAAGTCTTGGTCACTCAGCTCTTTACATTATTGGCTAGTTATACGATGGTTCGTCCCACTGGGCATGCGAAAAAGCAAGTTCCACTAGAGCAGGTCATTGATTTATTTTTATATGGGGCTATCAAGCGTTAGATAGGAGCAAAGGCGAGTTTTTTGCTAATTATGTAAATTTTCTGTATAATTAAGGTCAATATTAGTCAAGGAAGGTGGATGAGATGAGCAATCAGAATACCTCGGATTTAATCGAAGCCTATTTAAAGAAGTTTTTAGAAGAACAGGCCGCTATTGAGATTCGCCGTGCGGAAATGGCTCACTTGTTTGATTGCGTACCTTCACAGATTAATTATGTGATTAATACACGTTTCACCATTCAGCAAGGATATAACGTCATCAGCAAACGTGGTGGTGGAGGCTATATCCGCATTGAAAAGGTACAAATCAGCAATCACCAAGCCTTTTTAGCTAGTTTGGATCAATTATTTGAAGATTATTTATCAGAAAATGATGCCAAGGCGATGATTCAAAAATTATACGAGGAAGATTTATTAACGCAGCGTGAAGGCAATCTTTTGTTATCATTATTTTCAAAACAAGGGATTAATCACTCCGATGATCAACGAATTCGCGCACAGTTAATGCATGCGTTATTACAACGTTTAAGTTACGAAAATTAAGCTAGATAGCTAGAGATATGAAGGGGGCATGAAAAATGGAGGATTTATTTACACCTAAAGCAAAAGAAGTCTTGATGTTAGCGCAAGAAGAAGCCAAATACTTCAAGCATCAAACAATTGGTTCCGAGCATCTATTGTTAGCTTTAGTGGTGGAACAAGAAGGTATCGCGGGAAAAACTTTGCGTGAAATGAATATTCAAGAAAATGATATCCGTGAAGAAATCGAACATTACACCGGTTTTGGCATGGTGAAGCATTATCCTGATAACTACTTCTTACCTTATTCGCCACGAGTAAAACAAATTATTGCTTATGCTAATGATGAAGCCAAACGTTCTGGTGCCGAAAAAATTGGGACGGAGCATTTACTTTTAGGTTTATTACGCGATGAAGAAATTTTAGCTTCACGCATTATGCTCAATTTAGGGCTTAGTTTGTCAAGAATGCGTCAATTATTGAAGAAGAAAATGGGTCAAGAACCTACACGCAATCAAATGCAAACACCTAATCGTCGTAAGCAACCAACCCAAGCAAAGCAAGAAACTATGGAAGGTACCCCAACGTTGGATGCCTTGGCGCGTGATCTAACTCGTCAAGCTATCGAACAACGCTTAGATCCAGTGGTTGGCCGGAATAAAGAAGTCCGCCGCTTAGTACAAATTTTAAGCCGTCGTACCAAAAACAATCCTGTACTTGTTGGGGAACCTGGTGTCGGAAAAACGGCAATTGTGGAAGGTTTGGCGCAACGCATTATTCATGGTCAAGTGCCAGAAGATATGTTGCATAAACGCGTGATGATGCTAGATATGGGTTCTTTAGTCGCTGGTACGAAATTTAGAGGCGAATTTGAAGAACGTTTGAAGAAAATCATTGACGAAATCTACAATGATGGTCATATTATTCTCTTTATTGATGAAATTCATACCTTGATTGGTGCGGGGAGTGCAGAAGGTTCTGTGGATGCATCCAATATTTTAAAACCAGCCCTTGCCCGTGGCGAAATCCAATTAATCGGCGCGACCACACTGAATGAATATCAAAAATATGTTGAAAAAGACAGTGCTTTAGAACGTCGCTTAGCCAAAGTCCAAGTCGATGAACCTAGTCAAGAAGAAGCGGTCCAAATCTTACAAGGATTACGTCCACGCTATGAAGAACACCATGGATTGAGAATTTCCGATGAAGCGATTGAAGCAGCTGTAACGATGTCGGTGCGCTATATTCATTCTCGTCAATTGCCAGATAAAGCCATTGATTTGATTGATGAATCAGCAGCTAAGGTCCGCTTAGATGCTAGCAACAAGCCTTCGAAAGTCACTGATTTACAAAATGAATTGGTGCGAGTGAATGCTGAAAAAGAAGAAGCGATTTATAATCAAGCGTTTGAACAAGCAGCTCAATTGCGTTTAGAAGAGCGGAAAATTGCTGAAAAATTAGCACAAGCCCAACAAAAACAAATCGAAAATCAAGAGTTGCAAGTAGTGAGTGCCGAAGATGTGGCTGAAGTTGTGTCACAATGGACCGGTGTACCTGTGCAACAAATCGCTAAGAAAGAAAGTCAACGTTTGATGGATCTAGAAAAAATCTTGCATCAACGAGTAGTCGGTCAAGATAAAGCAGTCGTAGCGGTGTCTAGAGCTATTCGCCGTGCAAGAAGTGGCTTAAAAGATCCAAACCGTCCAATTGGTTCTTTCATGTTCTTAGGGCCAACTGGGGTAGGGAAGACGGAATTAGCCAAAGCCTTAGCCCAAGCGATGTTCGGTAGTGAAGATGCGTTAATTCGGGTAGATATGTCTGAATTCATGGAGAAATACTCGACTTCACGCTTGATTGGTTCCCCTCCTGGTTATGTAGGTTATGAAGAAGGCGGACAATTAACTGAAAAAGTCCGCACCAAACCTTATTCTGTTATCTTGCTAGATGAAGTAGAAAAAGCCCATCCAGATATCTTTAACATCTTATTACAAGTCTTAGATGATGGGTATTTAACCGATGCCAAGGGACGCCGAGTTGATTTTAGAAATACGATTTTGATTATGACTTCTAACTTAGGCGCAACGCAATTACGCGAAGAAAAGAGTGTCGGTTTCAATGCGGTGGACCAAAGCAAAGACCAAAGAGCGATGGAAAAACGTATTTTAGAAGAATTGAAGAAAGCATATCGTCCAGAGTTCTTGAACCGTATTGATGAAACGGTGGTCTTTAATTCATTAGATGCGAGCGAAATTCATGAAATTGTGAAAATCATGAGCCGTCAAATCGTCGCACGTATGGCAGAACAAGGTATTCAATTGAAGATTACGCCAAGTGCCATTGATGTCATCGGTAAAGCCGGCTTTGATCCAGAATATGGCGCTCGTCCTATCCGTCGGGCATTGCAACGTGAAATTGAAGATAAGCTAAGTGAAGCGTTGATTTCTGGCCAAGTTCAATTAGGCGATGCAGTGACAATCGGTGCTTCTAAAGGAAATATCACTTTGACTGTCAAGAATAGCAAAACCCAACCGCTTGAACTTGTCGGTAGTGGTAAATAAGCAAGACTTTCAGCAGACCAGGGTCATTGTGCTCTGGTCTGTTTTTGAAGTTTTTTAAAAAGAAGGGCTTGCTTTTTAATGGTTTCGTGTGAAGTATCACAAAAATCCGCGGGTTCGTCCAGATAAGTCTGATACGATAAAAATATCAATTGTGAAATATTTTTTTAACGAGAAATTTTTTTAATCCTTTAGAATCATCCTGTTTTTAATCGTTGTTATCTTTCAAGAAATAACATAAGTATCGATAAAAAGTCGGCGCCGTTTCATTGCACAAACACTGAATTAATGATACAGTAAATAGTGCCTGTTACATATAAATTTGAATTATGACAAAGAATTGAGGTTTTTTGATGATTAATATTGTCGCAACGGTAGAATCTTTGGCCCAAGCTGAGCAATTATTACCGTATGTAGATACCATCTTTTTTGGTGAAGAACGTTTTGGCCTACGCTTGCCAGCCAGCTTTACCAGAGAAGAACAAAAACAATTAGTAGACTTAGCCCATCAGCACGGCAAAAAAGCGATGATTGCGGTGAATGGGATTATGCATCCGGAAAAGATGAAAGAAATCCCTGAATACTTGGCTTTTCTACGTTCAATCAATGTAGATGTGATTTCCCTTGGCGACCCTGGGATTATCTATGTGATGCGCAAAAATTCTGAGTTAAGTCTACCTTTCATTTATGATGGGGAAACATTGGTTACGAGTGCGCGTCAAATTAACTTCTGGGCGAAAAAAGGCGCATTAGGAGCTGTCCTTGCCCGCGAAGTGCCTTTTGAAGAGATGAAAGTGATGTCTCAAGAGCTACAAGTCCCTGCAGAAGTTTTAGTCTATGGCGCGACTTGCATCCATCAATCCTTACGTCCGCTTTTACAAAATTACTATAACTTTACGCAACAAAAAGAATCGGTGAAAAAAGAGCGCGGACTATTCTTAAGTGAACCGAAAAAAGAAGAAACCCATTATTCGATTTACGAAGATAGCCATGGCACGCATATTTTTGCTGATAAAGATATTCAATTGATGAATGAATTAACGGATTTAGTGGCCTATCATTTTACGACTTGGAAATTAGATGGCATCTATTGCCCTGGAGAAGGCTTTGTGGCGATTGCGAAGGCTTTTGATACGGCCAGAAAAGCCATTGAAGCGAACGATTTTACCGATGAATTAAAAGCACAACTTGTCGCTACGATTGAGGCAAATCATCCTGTCAATCGCGAATTAACGACTGGTTTTTACTATATCGAACCAGATGCTATTAAATAAGGAGAGACTATCATGACTGTTCAATATAAACGACCCGAGATTCTAGCACCAGCTGGGACACTCGAAAAATTAAAAACAGCCATCCATTATGGGGCAGACGCTGTATATATTGGTGGAAATGCCTATGGATTGCGTTCACGTGCGGGTAATTTTACCTATGAAGAAATGAAAGAAGGCGTGGAGTTTGCCAAGGCGCACAATGCCAAAGTCTATGTGGCGGCTAATATGGTGACACACGAAGCCAACCAAGCAGGGGCCGGTGAATTTTTCCGCGAATTGCGTGATGTGGGGATTTCCGCGGTTATCGTTTCAGACCCAGCTTTAATCGAAATTTGTATTACTGAAGCACCAGGATTGCCTGTTCATTTATCTACACAAGCCTCAGCCACCAACTTTGAAACCTTAGAATTTTGGAAAGAAGAAGGTTTAGAGCGTGTGGTATTAGCGCGTGAAGTTTCGATGGAAGAGGTCGCAACGATTCGTCAAAATACGGATATCGAGATTGAAGCCTTTATTCATGGGGCGATGTGTATTTCTTATTCAGGGCGTTGTACGTTGTCTAACCATATGTCCATGCGTGATGCCAATCGTGGCGGTTGCTCGCAATCTTGTCGTTGGAAATATGACTTATATGACATGCCATTTGGAACTGAACGTCGCAGCTTGGTGAAAAATGGGGCGGTTGCGGAAGAGTTTTCGATGAGTGCTGTAGATATGTCGATGATTGAACATTTGCCAGACTTGATTAAAAATGGTGTAGATAGTTTCAAGATTGAAGGCCGTATGAAGTCTATTCACTATGTCTCAACGGTATGTAATGTTTATCGTGCAGCCGTGGATAGCTTTATGGCAGATCCAGAAAATTATGTCTGCAAACAAGAGTGGATTGATGAACTATGGAAAGTGGCGCAACGTGAATTAGCGACTGGTTTTTACTATCATATCCCAACAGAAAATGAACAATTATTTGGTCCACGTCGTAAAATTCCTGAATATAAATTTATTGGTGAAGTAATTAGCTATGATGAAGAGACCAAAATTGCGACCATTCGTCAAAGAAATCACTTTAGCGTAGGCGATGAAATCGAAATCTATGGTCCGGGCTTCCATCATTTCCATCAAAGTGTAGAATGGATGAAAAATGAAGAGGGCGAAATGATTGATCGTGCACCAAATCCGATGATGCTCTTAACAATGCCGGTTGCCGAACCAGTCAAACCAGGCGATATGCTGAGAAAGAAAAAAGAAGAAAAGGTTAGAGAGAAAAAAGTCGCTCAAGCCTAATGAATACCAATCAACTTAGGGGCTGACCCAAAAGTATTTTAGCAAGATAATTAAAAAAAGAAATCCTTATGATGAAATAAATAATTAATAAAAGACAAAGAAAATCCGAATGTTCAACTTGATTACTCATAAAATCAACAATGAACGTTCGGATTATTTATATACTCATTTTTTATTAGAGACTAATGGGTCAGCCCCTGTTTTTTTGAATCAAGGGAAGTAGTAAATCGAGTTGAATAGTAATGTCGTTTGCGTTACAATTGTACATGAAGGAGGGATAGTCGATGGTCAAAAATGCGACATTAAATTTAAGAGTTGATGCTTCAGTTAAGGAAAAAGCAGAAAGTGTATTGTCTAAATTAGGGGTGCCAATGTCTACTGCAATAGATATGTATTTGAATCAAATCGCACTCACAGGAGGAATCCCTTTTAAAGTTACCTTACCTCATGCGCCAGAAACTATAGATATGGGGAGATTAAGTAAAGAAGAAATTTCTGATTTATTGCAAGTGGGAATGGATGATGTGCTTGCAGGAAGAGTTTGTGATGCAAAAGATGCCTTTGAAGATTTTGAAAAGAAGTATTTGATATGAAAGAATATCAAGTGATTATTACAGAATCTGCTATAGAGAATCTAGAGGATATTTACGAATATATCGCTTTTAAGTTACAATCTCCTAATGTTGCGAGCAGCCTTTATCAAAAAATAAAAAGAGCAATATTCAGTTTAAACGTTATGCCCTTTCGATATAAGATGACAGATATTGAACCAGGACGTTCACGAGGACTTCATCAGATGAGGATAGAGAATTATTATGTATTTTACTTAATCACAGCGAATAAAGTTTACGTGACCAATATCTTGTACTGTCAATCGGATATTTCTGCTCGATTAACACAAGATGAGGAAAAATAAATGTGAAATGTTGTTTGAAAATCATGGGTGTACTTGGCAATCATTTTATGGTTAAAATTATCCAACTTAGACCAGAGACGGATAGCGTTTCTGGTCTGTTTTTAGTATAATGAATTTGTTATCTAAAAGGAGGCGTAAAAAATGGAAAATATTAAAAATCCAATTATTCGCTATTTATTGGCTATATTATTGTTTATCGGATTATTTGTTTTGGATCAGATTGCTTTTGTCTTTCCAATTATTGGAAAACAAATATCGGATAATCAATCATTTGTATTAGCAATTGGCGTTTTATTGATGGGGATAGTTGTGAGTGTTGCCTGCTATCTTGCTAGAAAGAATGGTTCGCTAAAGCCACTGCGTCAAACGATTACGAAACAAAACTGGAAATTTATTTTAGGGATGTTTGCCTTAACCTATATTTCGCAACTCGCTTTACAATTAATCTTTCAGTTTCTAGGCATTTCTGGTAATACAGTTAATCAACAGGTAATCGAGCAATCTATGAATAGTCTGCCACGTTGGTATATGGGACTGATGATTTTGATTGTGGCACCAATAGTAGAAGAATTTTTTTGTCGCTCGCTAGTGTTTCAGACGGTTCGTAATAAAAAAGTGGCATTTATTGTAGCAACGCTTATCTTTACACTGTTACATATGCAAACGCTCGAATGGAATGTACTGATTTACTTAGTGATGAGTTTGATTTTGACCGCTACCTATGCACGTCACGAAAACTTAAACGAAAGCATTACAGTCCACTTCTTAAATAATTTAATCGGTTTTGTGGCATTGTTAGTGATGTAAGAAATAATGTAGAGAAGAATCCTATGATTGAGGGTTCTTCTTTTTGCTATTTGTAATAAACGTTTTTTTTGTTACAATAATTTTGAGAAAATAATTAGAGAGTGGAGGGATAAAAAATGTTGTGGATGATAGTATTTGGTGTATTTTACCTTTTTATCTCACAAAAATATCAAACGCCATATGTGGATTTGGCTTGCTTTTTACTTGTGAGTGTGGCGAGCTTGTTTGGTGGATTTAATATGGTAGTTATAGGTGTTTTACTATGGTTGAGTGCGGGATTAAGTTGTTATCGTTTCTATATCTGGACCAAACGTTTCGTCAAACAAAAACAGCCCTCTCTGCCGGTAAGATGGGAATATCTAATCATGTCCACGGTTGCTTTTCAATTGGCCTATTTAGAAAAAGACATATTCAAGACCTTGCCGTTATTTGTGTCAGCTTTAGTGGTTGTAGTCGAAATTTTATTAATGATTTTATATTTTTACGCTTGGTTTAAAGATTCTCGTTTCCTACCGCGTGAAAAAATAATTGTTTCAGAAATAATTACCCTCAGTGGTGTATTTTTCTATTTGATTAGTTATACCTCCGTTTGCGAGACATATATCGGCTTGATATTATGGTTACTGCTTGTCATTCATTGGTTTGTGATGAGAGAATCATAGTGCTATAAAAAGCCTTTTATGGTTATCCTAAGTAATAAATAATCGCACAAATGTTTCACCAACAATTGTGCGATTTCTTTATAATTGAAATAGCCAACTTACTTTTTTCCTCGAAACCATTCAAAAAACCAAGTAAGAGCATTTGCCCATAACATCATAACCATTTTCCCCCTACTAGTTCTTGATATGACTAGTTTAGCACCATTTTTATTTTTTACTAGAAGGAGTTTGCTCAACAACATTAAATCTGTGGTGAATGATAGTTAAGATAAAGGCTAAAGGAAAATTTCAGCAATAACGGTTCCTTGTTTATAAAACAAATTGAATTGATTATCGTATTTTTTAGCAATATCTTTGACATTTCTGAGTCCCAATCCATGATTAATTGTATCATGTTTAGAGGTAACAATTGTGTTGTCCTCAATTTTAATTGGGTGATTCACGGGATTGACTATACTTAGATAAGGACGACATTTGGTAAATTCGCTGACTGTAATTTCAATCCACCGCTGATTTATGGGCATTTTCTCGGCTGCTTCTAAGGCATTTTTAAATAAATTGTAGAAAACAACGCTTAAATCATAAGAATCGGTTTCTAATTCAAGTGGTAAATACCCATAAATTGTTACCTTGATTCCTTTACTTTTGGCTTGAGCCAATGAATTTTCTAGTAAAGAATCTATAATCAAATTACCAGTATATCTTTTTTGATTTTCGAGTAACGAATATTCGTTCATTTTTTTTAGATAATTTTTTAGAACAGTATAGTCCTGCTTTTCGATAAGTGTGTTTAAGATAATCATATGCGCTTGGTAGTCATGACGAAATTTTCTGAGTTGCTTATCTTGTTTGATTTTATTTTTTAAATATACCTGCTGCATTTGATAAAATTTATCTTGTAATCTTTGTTTTTCCTCTAATAAGCGATGATTTGTATTTAAGAATGCTTGGTAAACAACTAAATATAGAAGTAGTAGACAAGCAATAGAAGTACAACTGCCAAGAGCTACAAATATTCTTGAAGTGTCAAGATGAATGGCAACGTATTGCCAAGAACCAAGAATGATAACTGTTGCAAAAACTGTTGTGTAGAAAATGATATATTGCCTGATAGTTAATTCAATTGGATTGGCATTGTATTTCTTACGGTAATATAAAATGCCGAGTAGAATGGCGAGCATACAGGCATTTACAAGTAGAAAAGAATAAAAATCACTATAAATCAAATGAATGATTTTTCCATTTATTAAAACTCCTTCAAACATAAGTAGGGTTACTGAAATAGCTGAAGTTGCTAGGTAGATAAACGGATAGATTGCTAGGGCACGTTTGCGATTGGGTGGTTCAACTAATAGATGAATTAATGAAAAAAGTAATATACACAAGGGCTCTTTATAAGTTGAAGGAAAAGAAGCGAGAAAAAGTAGATAAAGAATCATTATACTTCCTATCACGACCAACCATTTGATTTTCTTTTTAGAAAAAGAAAATCCCCCTAGAATTTGATACCCTAATAAACAAGCACTACAATCGAAAAATATTCTTAATAAGTCCCATAAAAACGAAATTAAATGCTTTTCCATACTAAATCTCTCCTAAATGCAAAATAAGCTTCTTTTAATTTTGGATAGAATCTTCGCCCTACAGGAATGGTTTCTTGGTTAGATAAGCTGGCTGTGGTTACGCTAATTTTTTCCAATTGTATTAGTGAAATAATATACGATTTATGACATCTGATGAAAGGCAGCTCTACAAATTTTTGTTCTAAATCTTTCATTCGACTTAGAATCAGAAAATTGTCTTTTTTATTTACTAAGTGTACCTCAATATATCTGTCGTCTACTTTGAAGTACATAAATTCATCCAAGGAATGTCGATGTGTTACATTAAAGACATCAGTAAATTCAAGCACTTTTTCTTTTTCTGTGATTTGCAAGTATTGTTGAATTTTTTTCTCTAAGTCAGAATCATTCGTGGGTTTGTTTAAAAATCCTAATGTTTTTGTACCAAAGGCCTCATATATATGTTCTTGATGGTTTGTAGTAAAGATGATATATCGTACTAATTTTTGATTGCTCAACTTATCTTTTAAAGTGAGTCCGTTCATTCCTGGCATATCAATGTCTAAAAATAGCATATCAATGGAGGTGGAATGAGGTTTAGTTATGTAATGAATGACTTCTTGTCCATTATTAAATTTTAATATAGTTACATCAATTTTCATTTTTTCGCATAAAAAATGTAATTGTTTTTCCAACGTCTTTTGAAAAAGTAGTTCGTCATCACAGATTGCAAAAATCATTCGAATCACCTCGATAATAGCTGTACATCTTTATTATAATGCTGGTAATTAGATTGCACAATGATAATTTAATTTGGTTTTAATGCTTTGGACATGAATTAGACTGTTATTTGGAAAAATCTTAGTCGAATTTATTATGTTGTTTACCGCATAGTTGGTGCTGTTCAGGTTATAGATTATTGAAAGCGAAATGTGAAGGAATTATATTATTGAATGTGTAATTGAAATATTTTCATTTGTAACACTATGTATTTTACGTATCTTATTTTGTGAACTTTTTTTGAACGCTCATTTTTAGATAAAGGCATTTCAATGAAAATAGTACACTATACTATTGTAGATAGTGTAGTGTATGGCTTGATAATATTTTTATTATTTCAAACTAGTTTAGTGTATCAGTTAGTTGTTTGTTTAATATTATTTAGCTTATTTCAGGTTGTTGTTACTTTTGGAAAGTACAATATTTATTGTTGGATAGATATTTTTTTTATGAATTTAATCAGTTTGTTAATGATTCACATAGTTGGCGTATTATTAGCAGTCTGTTTCCCTATAGTATTAAATTTTATTGTATATAATTTGCAATTTAGTGAAGTAGAAAATGTTATGGAGGATTGTTAGATGTTGGTTGTAGAAGCGAAAAAAGTTCGTAAATCGTATGGTAGGCAATTAGTTTTGAATGATGTTAATTTTGAAATGTATTCGGGAAAATGTTATGGATTGTTAGGACCTAATGGAGCTGGAAAATCTACCTTTGTCAGTATATTGCTAAATTTGGTAAAAGCAGATGAAGGACAGATTAGCCTTTTTCAAGAAGATATCAGCCAAATTCAAGCAATTAGCGATAAAATTGGCTATGTGCCACAGGAAATTGCCGTATATCCAGATTTGACAGCCTTTGAAAATGTAAAATTATTTGGAATGTTATACGGTTTAAAGGGCAAACAATTAATTGAACGTGTTAATGATAGCTTACAAAAAGTAGGATTATTGGAAAAAGCTAAAAAATTCCCCAAGCATTTTTCTGGTGGAATGCAGCGAAGATTGAATATTGCTTGTGCATTGGTGCATCAACCGCAACTAATTATTTTGGATGAACCAACTGTGGGTATTGATCCTCAATCAAGAAATATGATTTTAGAAACTATTGAGCAATTAAAAAAACAAGGGACATCTATTTTGTACATTTCACATTATATGGAGGAAATAGAAAAAGTTTGTGATTATGTATATGTTATGGATCAGGGCAAAGTGATTGAAAAGGGTGCGGTTGATCGAATTATCCAAAAATATAGAGAAACCTTAGATGAACCTGTGACCATTTGGCTACAAGATAGCGAAATCATATATCAAATAGAGTGGCTACGAGAAAAGGAGTATTCTATTGTAGATGGTAAAGTGGGAATTTCTGTTAAGGAAAAGCAGTTGAATGAAATGCTTCGTTTGCTTGCTAAAGAGGAAGTAGTAATTTTAGAGATTAGCAGAGAATATGTAAATCTTGAAGTAATCTTCTTGTATTTGACCGGAAAAGCCTTGAGAGATGAGTAGGTGAAGAGATGTTGATAAATATTATTAGGATTGAATGGTTAAAGCTATTTCGTGGACGTAAAGGGCTGTTTATGTTTATGGTGTTTCCAATGATTATGATGACTATTTTAACTTGGGCATTCAGTGGTAGTTTTAACACAATTGAGAATATCCCACAAATGAATATAGAGTATCACATCGCAAATACGCCGTCAGCCCAATCTCAACCTTTTACTGATTTTTTAAAATCTATTTCCAAAGAGCTGCCAATTCATTATCAAGAAACAAGCAATATAAATAGTGGTAAGAAAAAAGTACAGCAAGGGGAGATAGATGCACTGATAGTATTGAATAGTAAAGAGAAAATAACGCTTTACACCAATCAACTGCATGCCCAACAGGGAGATTTAGTACAGTTTTTAATAGATAGCTATAAAGATAGTTTAACAACATATCAAGTGATGATGGAGAATAAGCCATCTCAGTCAGTCAATTTAGCCCAGAGTCATAAAGGAAAGTTTATTCAAAAGCACTCTCTTAATTTGAAAAATAGTCCTACATCGGCAGATTACTACTCAGTTGCGATGTTTACGCTAATGGCTTTATATGGATTAACTACTTGTATTTCTTTGTATTTTTATGATAAACAAAATCATATTCTTCAGCGTCAACTAATAACTCCGCTGGGTAAAAAATGTATGATTTTCTATAAATTTGTGAGTTATTTTAGTTTATTGCTCTTACAATCAGTACTACTATATCTATTTGCAATTGGTGTTTTAAAGGCGAATTGGGGCGTGAATCAGTGGTGGATATTGGGATTAAGCCTAACGTTTTCGATGTTTATTGTTTCGTTGGCTTTATTATTATGTGTTTGGGTTCGCAATCAACGAATGATTTCATCTGTTTTGACAGTTGTGATTCCTATAGCTGCATTTTTAGGAGGCAGTTATATTCCTCTTTCTGTTTTTCAATCATCTTTACTTGATAAGTTATCAATGTTTTCTCCTATTCATTGGATGAACAAGGCGATGTTTCAATTGATTTTTGATGTTCCAAATTCACAAGTATATCAAGTATTGTTCTTGAATGTGACATTATGTACCTTATGCTTAGTTAGTTCAACAATTATGATTAAGAAAAGAGGGATAGTATGAGTTTACAAGTAATAGGAGTGCTGTTGAAAAAATTAATTAGATATAAAAGCACGTATATTATGTTGTTTGTTATCCCTGTATTAGCTGTCATGTTAGCTGTGCTATTCAATAGTGTTTCAAGCGTTCGAACTTCAATAATTGTTACGGACCTCGATCATTCTGAAATTTCTAATCAGATAATTCATAAATTGAAGGAAAATGATAAATTTAAGCTAATAGAGCAAGCGAGTCAAAAAGAGGGGAGAAAACAGGTTAAGGAAGGAAGAGCAGAAATACAAATTATCATTCCAAAATCATTTATGGCTTCATTGGTTAAGCGCAGAGAGATACAACCGATTTTACTAGTTTCACCCAAAGAAAGCGAGATAGAGAATTGGGTTGAGGAACAGTTGCTTGTGTCATTACAAAATATTGATTATTTGGCAGCTATTTCCAATGAAAATATGCAGCATTTGACAAAACTAATTCAATTGAAAAATGAGAAAAAATTGACGGTTCACCGAAAGGAATTAGTCGATATAAAAAATAAAAAAATAATTTCTAATCAAAGTTTAGGTTTCTTGTTGATAATTATTTTGAGCGGAATGAGTTTTATTTCTACAAATATTATAAGAGATAAAGAGAGTAATATAATTAACAGAATAAAAATTGCTAGTAATGGAATAGGAGGATATTTAATTAGTTATTTCCTAATAGGTTTATTTGTATGTTTGATACAAGTCGTGATGATGTTGATGCTATTGTCTGTTCTTGGTATTCATTTCTCAATGGAGTTTTCATGGTTATGTTTGGTATTATTGTGCTACTCTTCGTTTGTTGTTTGTCTAGGAATCTTTATAGGTGTACATGCAGATAGTTTACTTTCAAACGAGCAAATTACGAATATTATCTTACTTCCTACTTCAATGTTAGCTGGTTGTTTATGGCCATCAACGATTATGCCAGTGTTTATGCAAAAAATAGGTCATATTTTTCCACAAAATTGGGTTTTAACAATGATTAATAATTATCAGATAAATCAGAATTTATTTGTAAATAATTGCTTGTACGTTTTATTTATAGTTTCTATTATTGTTTTATACTATTTTTCTTATCGTAGCTTGAATAAAGTAAGCTAGTAGGTAGGATAATTTATTGATTAGAGAGGACTTGAGGATATGAAAAAAGTATGGTTGGTAGTTGTGGTTGTTATGGGCTTTTTCTTTTTTGGCAAATTGACAACAGTAGCTTTTGCTCAAGAAAAAGACTTTACGACTGTATTTTCTGAAATAAAATTAAATTTAGATGACGAAGATATAGAAATAAAAAAATCAAGCGATGAATATTATCATGTGAATTTATTAAGGTGTCAAAATACGGTTAAAGTTGCTGAAGTAGATCATCAGTTGAAAATTTTTTCTGTAAAAGATACTAGGCATTGGTGGTCGCATCTTTTCTCTTTCAGCTTCAATAGTAAAGTAATTCTTGAAATTCCTGAAAAATGGCTAGACAAAGTTGAGATTCAAACGGAAAACAGCGATATTAGTTTGAAAAATGTATTATCTAAAGTAATTGTTGCTCACTCAGGAAATGGAGATATTCGAGTGGAGAATACACAAATTAAAACAGGTCGCATCGAATTGGAAAATGGTGACTTATATTTGAAAAATAGTGACTTGGGTGAAATCAAATTTGTATTAAAGAATGGGGATATCAGATATAAATAAAATAGTATCAACTTTGACGGTATTCGTATAAGCTGTTTTGACGTTTTGATACTATTCGAGGATTTAAATGGTAATATCATTCAAAGGAGTCACTCTAGTAGTTTTGTATTTGAATCAAAACTTCTTCAATGAATAGCGTAAAGTGTCATTGAATAATTACTGTTTTCTTTTCAAAATCGAAGCATATGCTAATGAACTCGCTTCTATACTAAACTAATACTAAATAGCGTTCAAAAGTTATGATTTTTCAGCGAGTTATTTTTGAGACCGTTGATGCAGAGTACTCATTATCAGGTCTATTTTTCAGAACCTTTGAACGCAAAATAGTATAAATTCAATAGTTTTGGTTCGAACGTTTTTTAAGAGACTGTATAACTATTTGAAGTAATAAATATCTTGAAGGTTTAAATTAAACGCCTGCATTTGATTGAACAGATTTAGTGATGGATATTTTCGGATTCCAAGTGGCTAGGAAAATATTATCGCAAAAATATATATTTTTTTTCAGAGTGGTTAATTCAGAGAAAAGTGCTAAAATGGAATAAAGTAAGAAACGACTATAAAAGTCTATTTACCAAGCGTTAGAGCTAGTTTATAATTAAATAATTGTAATAAAACTCAGGATATATAATGCAAACTAAATGGATATATTTTTGTTATATGAAAAATCTTATATGGAATTTTATTATGTCGTTTATCGCATATTTGATGTTGTTCAGGTGATAGACTATTGAAGATTAGATGAGAAAAGGCTATGCTATGTTCATAAAACTACTTAATATGTCTGGTAACAAATTGCTAAAATCAAGTTACCTGAAAGTGAATTTGATAGGGAAAAAATAAATAGTAAAATTACTAAATCTATTTCTTTAATGATTTGGATTTTTGATGTTCAAATTGGTAAGAAAAATCGTCGTGGACGTTGGATTAGATAAGAAAGATTTTTAGTGGTGCAAAAAAGTAATAAAATTCGGGTGTTCGGACAAACAAAGATGTATTTGTTATGAATGTTCGAATTTTATTTTTTATTTAATATCTATAGTGGAGGGTGCAGGATGCTCGAAGTCAAGTCTGTTAAGAAAAGTTATGGGAATGATGTTGTTTTAAAGGATGTTTCTTTGTCTGTAGAATCTGGAGAAATTGTTGGTTTTGTAGGTGAAAATGGTGCAGGAAAAACCACGTTAATTAGGGCGATTTTGGGTTTACACAATATAGATTCAGGCGAAATTATCTTTAATGGTGTCAAAAATTTTCAACATAACCAAATGATGATGAAACAAATAGGTTATTTGTTAGATACTGAGCTTTTTGAATATCTGAGTGCTTATCAGAGTTTGGAGTTAATGGGGATATATGAAGGAGAACGGTATAGTAAACAGCAAATAGAGGACATGTTAGCTCGAGTATTGCTAAATGTAGATAATAAACCGATTAAATCATACTCTTATGGCATGAAACAAAGGTTACGTTTGGCAATGGCAATGATAAGGCCTCGTAAGTTATTAATTTTAGATGAGCCTTTATTAGGCTTAGATATTAAAACAATACAAGAATTTAAACATTACCTAAGAGAGATTGCAAATTCAGGAGTGGCAATCTTATTATCCTCTCATCAGCTATCAGAAATTGAAGATATAATTGATCGATATATGATTTTAGATTCAGGAGTTATTCAAAAAGAAGTATTAGGTAAGCAAACTGCTTATAAAGTATCATTAGGACTGGATGCTGCGGATGTGCAAAAATTTTTATCTGAATTAGGACTCAGTGATTCTGATAATATTAGAGTTGAGGGGAAGAATATATATGTCATAAGTCAAGATGTGTTGAATGTTGTTTTAAAAGCTGCTTATAATCAAGAATTGAATGTTAAATTTCAACAAATTAACATTGTGAATCAATTGTTTTTAGATAAAGGAGAATAAAATGATTAATCTAATTTATGCAGAATTATATAAATTATGGAAAAATAGAAGTGTCTTAGCGATTGGGGCTTTATCATTAATTCCATTTGTCTTTGCGTTCATGGTATCTTTGAATCTAAAATCAATGAAAATTGCTGACTCTGCATTTAGCTTGTTGACCTATCCACAAAGTATGTGGCAATTTGTTTACGGATTTTATTTGCCGATTTTAGTTATGACGTATCTATCATGCTCGTTGGGACGTGAGTTGAAAAATGGAAGCTTGGTATATGAGGTGACAAGAGTGGCCAATAGGAAAAAAATAGTCTATGCAAGAATGTTAACTATTGTATTGCTTAACTTGGCGTATTTCCTTGTCTTTCAGTTAGTAAGTATATTGTCATATATGCTATTTATTAATAATACTCGTTTTGGAAATGGTTTAGGTACATTTCAAAATGATTATGTAGAAATATTATTAAGCCTTTTCACATTATTATTACAAATGATACTTTGTCTATTGACTTTTGTTCTATCGATAAAGTTTTCTGCCATTATATCTGTTATGATATCGTTAGTAATCTCGATTTTAATTTCATTATGTTCAGGTATAACGGTAATTAGAGATTTTATTCCAGGTACTGTCTTTTATGGTTCGCAATTTTTCTCAGATAGTCGTTTACAGATAGTTATGTTTGAACAAAGTATAGAAATTATTTTGTTAATAGTACTAGCTGTTTTTGTCAGCCAGAGTCTATTTAAAAAGGTTAGCGTTTAAGATGAGTAAGAATATAATTAGCAGAATATTACTCGTAAGTTCTTTGTCTCTCAATAGTATTGTATTTTTGGTAATTTGCATGATTTTTACTACTGGTTTAGTTTCGCTACAACCAATATTTTTAGGAAAAATAAATGATGTAATAGCGGGTATAGTAAATATTCTTTTAAGGTTAGATAGTAGCATTATTAGCTGTATCTTCAGAAAATCCAGTTGGTGAAAATTGCATATTCGTTATTTTATGAAGGGGGAAGATTTTGTAACGGCTGAGTTATTTGCTAACAAATCATATATACTCGTCTAAGGGATAAAAGGTAAATATTCAACCGAAATAAAGGAGCTATTGAGTGAAATATAAAAAATTGTTAAAACATAAGCATATTTTCTTGTTTTTGTTTGTATTCTATTTGTTGATGGGTGTTTCCAAATATGCTTTTGTACTATTTGCGCAAGAACATCAATCTTTGGATAACTATTCATTATCATATTCAGCAATGGCAATATCAGGTGCACTGTCCTTTATGATTACCAATCAGATTCCCAAAAATAAAACCGTTGTCTATTTTCGTATTTTTGTGCCGTTGTACGCATTGGGAATGTTTTTACGGATTTTTGTTGAAAATAGAGGGTTGGCTATCTTATCAGGGGTTATTGGTGGTCTTGGTGCTTCAGCGATACTGCTACTTGTTCGGCATTGGTTTTTACATATTGGCGACCAGGATAAAGGAAACAGTAATCTTATTCGCTCTTCACGATTTACCATTTCGAATATTGCGAGTATCATTGCCGTGCCTGTGAGTGGATGTGCGATTTTTTTAATGAGCTTCTACCAAACAAATGCTTATGTGACATTGTTAGTCATCTATGCTTGCTTAATGTTATTATTGTCATTTACTAAGGTACCCAATATTGAAATTCCAGAAAAAAAGCAACAGTGGATTTTTTTACCACAAGATAGAGTTAGAGGCGTTTTACTTTATGTCATTACATTTCTTTTAGGAATCTGTGGTTCAATGATTACCTCCATTTTACCAGCAATCATCAAAGGTGCAGGGTGGTCTGTGATGGGCACTACCTATCTAACTACGCTAATTGCTGTATTAACTTTGCTTTTGACGCTTATATTATCAAATAATTGGGTATCTAAAAAACTTAGCTTATTTTTCTTTTTGAATCAGCTTATCGGTATTTTGGTTGCACTAATTATTCCACTGATAGTGAATAGTAAAATGAGTATGTTAATCGTATTATTCGTTGTTGAGATGACATTAGCTGGTTATTTCGTGATTAGTGATTTGATGGATTATCAAGTCATTCCTAAGGCAGAATCAACTATTTATTTAGGAATTTTGCAATCTAGTTTTTTAGTTGGGGATTCAGTGGGTAGTCCGCTGGGAAGTTTTTTATATGATCGATGCGGTTTATCTGTTTTGTTTATGAGCTATGCGCTGATTTGTTGTGTTGGAACAATTAGTTTTTTAGCCTATTATCATAAGTATAAAGAAAGAGGATAGTAGTGAGTGTTTAATATTCATACGAACAGTTTATGAGGAAAGTCTAGTATGAAGATAAAAAATAAAAATGCAACGATTATTTATGCGAATCGTTTTATTTCGCTGATTGCTGAATATGGTTATACGATACTTATCAACATTTATTTATCGAGAATTTCTGTGCGTTTTGTGATGTATTTTTGGGCAGTGAAGCTACTAGCTAGCCTAGTCGCAGCTAAAGTCAAAAATTATTTGCCACAAAGCAATAGTCGAATGGTGCTATTTTCCATTGAAGCGATGAAAACGATTCTTTT
Source organism: Enterococcus cecorum (assembly GCF_023221775.1). Lineage (GTDB taxonomy): Bacteria > Bacillota > Bacilli > Lactobacillales > Enterococcaceae > Enterococcus_E > Enterococcus_E cecorum_A. The sequence goes on from NZ_JAKUDS010000005.1 coordinate 50,577, forward strand.
GATTTTGCTTAGCTTCTACTTTGAATCACCTGTACTGTTTTTACTTGTTTTTCTTTTAGAGATATGTCATACGTTGTTTTCTAGTAAGTTATATGCGATGGTTCCTAATTTAATTGCTAGTAATAATTTGATTCGTTTTAATTCAGTGTATACAAGTATTGGTTCGCTCTCTTATTTTTTAGCGCCGATGATTGTTGGAGTTAATCTCACGCCTCGTCAGCATTATCTATTTGTCTTATATGCTTTGTTAGTATTAATTGGTTCGATAGGCTTGTTATTTATGCATATCCAAATGAATGAGGACAAAAAGACTAAACAAGCAGAGAAAGTCAAACATAATTATCAATTTATGAGTATTATGAGACATCCGACTGCTTTTTTGATGATGATGGTGATAGGTTTGCTGAGTTCAATAGGGGTACTTTTTGATACGTATGAAGTGAGGTATCTTATCCAAGGAATAGGACTGAGCGAGCAGCAATATTCTTTTTCGCTCTCTTTTTTAGCTGGTTGTTTTTTGGTGACGAGTGTGTTGTTGAGCTTTAAAAAAGAGTTTAAATCGCCTAAAAATGTATTCTTAATAGGAATGTTTATTTATATTTTGTATTTGATTCTGTTTTCGTTTGCTAAAAGCTATTTTCAGGTTTTATTTAGTTACATTTTGCTTGCGGTAGGACAAACGATTGCTGGGCTTGTGCAAAATGTTTATGTACAACAAAGTTTACCTGATGAAGAGATTCAAAATTACATGGTGTGGGATGAAGTTTTAAGTCGGAGCATTTCGGGGGCCTTTGTTTTGGCGGTGGGAGTATTTTCACCTGATGTCACTGCGCTTTTTGTTGTATTCCAAAGTTTTAGTTTGGTTGCAATGGGAATGTTCCTTATTTTCCTTTTAGTGAGTATAAGTTTGAAAAAGAAGACGTAAATTTTTGGCACATATCCTAGAATATTTTTACAGAGTCATATTAGTTAAAAACCGAGAAACTTTTTTGTGGAAGTTCTCGGTTTTAACTTTTCTAGAGTATAAGTGTAAAAACTTTGTGATTTATTCGCACATAGGGATGAAAAATCAATGTTGAGAATAAAAATGAAAAATTTCATGAAAGCTTGACAAATAAGCTAGAATTGTCTAAAATATATAGATGCAAAAACTATCAAAAAGTATTATCAGTAGGAACGAAATATTGTCCGTTTCGGCTGTAGCATAAGGAAAACAAAAGTAGAACAGGGATTTGAACACTTTCTATTTTTGATTTTTTTTTGCCTTAAAGCCGCAAAAAATACGATTTGTTACCTAAGTTTAATGTTTGTAACAAAAAAGTAATATTGGTTGGTAGCTATTTTGAAAGATTTTTGAAGGGGTGAAGAGCTTGGCTGGACACGTAGTAAAATACGGAAAGCACCGCGAACGTAGAAGTTTCGCACGTATCAGTGAAGTATTGGAATTACCGAATTTGATTGAGATTCAAACAGATTCTTATCAATGGTTCTTAGATGAAGGACTAAGAGAAATGTTTGAAGATATTTTACCGATTGAAGATTTCAACGGCAATTTATCTCTAGAATTCGTAGATTATGAGTTGAAGACACCTAAGTATGATGTAGATGAAGCACGTGCACACGATGCAAACTATTCTGCACCATTACATGTAACATTACGTTTGACAAATAGAGAAACTGGCGAAATCAAGTCACAAGAAGTATTCTTTGGCGATTTCCCATTAATGACTGAACAAGGAACCTTTATCATCAACGGGGCAGAACGTGTTATCGTTTCACAATTAGTCCGTTCTCCTGGTGTTTACTTCCATGGGAAAGTAGATAAGAATGGTAAAGAAGGTTTCGGTTCTACTGTTATTCCTAACCGTGGCGCATGGTTAGAAATGGAAACAGATAGCAAGGATATTTCTTATGTACGTATTGACCGTACCCGTAAGATTCCATTGACAGTGTTAGTTCGTGCGTTAGGTTTTGGTTCAGATGATACAATCTTTGAAATTTTCGGAGATAGCGAATCATTACGTAACACCATCGAAAAAGACTTACACAAAAATGCGAGTGATTCACGTACAGAAGAAGGCTTGAAAGATATTTACGAGCGTCTACGTCCAGGCGAACCTAAGACTGCCGATAGCTCAAGAAATCTTTTAAATGCGCGTTTCTTTGATCCAAAACGTTATGACCTTGCTGCAGTAGGTCGCTACAAAGTGAATAAGAAATTAGACTTAAAAACACGTCTATTAAACTTAACTTTGGCTGAAACTTTAGTAGATCCTGAAACCGGTGAAATTTTAGTTGAAAAAGGCACAGTCTTAACACACCAAGTCATCGACAGCATTGCCGAACAATTAGAAAACGGCTTAAACAGCGTGACTTACTATCCTTCAGAAGATGGTGTGGTTACTGAGCCAATGACTGTTCAAGTGATTAAAGTCTTTTCACCAAAAGATCCAGAACGTGAAATTAATATCATTGGCAATGGCTACTTACCAAGCGATGTGCGCACGATTCGTCCTGCAGATATTATCGCAAGCATGAGTTACTTCCTAAACTTAATGGAAGGTATCGGTAAAGTAGATGATATCGACCACTTAGGAAATCGTCGTATCCGTTCAGTTGGTGAGTTATTACAAAACCAATTCCGTATTGGTTTAGCGCGTATGGAACGTGTGGTACGTGAACGCATGTCAATTCAAGACACTGAAACATTAACACCACAACAATTAATCAATATTCGTCCAGTAGTTGCAAGTATCAAAGAATTCTTTGGTTCTTCTCAATTATCACAATTCATGGACCAAACCAACCCACTAAGTGAGTTAGCCCACAAACGTCGTCTATCTGCGTTAGGGCCTGGTGGTTTGACGCGTGATCGTGCCGGATATGAAGTTCGTGACGTTCACTACTCTCACTATGGTCGTATGTGTCCGATTGAAACGCCTGAAGGTCCAAACATCGGGTTGATCAACAGTTTAGCGACTTATGCGAAAGTGAATAAATATGGCTTTATCGAAACACCATATCGTCGTGTAGACCGCGAAACTGGTCGTGTAACTGATCAAATTGATTATCTAACTGCTGATATCGAAGACCATTATGTTGTGGCCCAAGCAAACAGTAAGTTAAACGAAGATGGTACGTTTGCTGAACCTGTTGTTATGGCGCGTGCAACAAGTGAAAATATCGAAGTTGCTGTTGAAAAAGTAGACTACATGGACGTATCTCCTAAACAAGTAGTTGCCGTGGCGACTGCATGTATCCCATTCTTAGAAAACGATGACTCTAACCGTGCCTTGATGGGGGCCAACATGCAACGTCAAGCAGTGCCTTTGATTAATCCTAAAGCACCATGGGTTGGTACTGGTATGGAATACAAATCAGCACATGACTCTGGGGCAGCTTTATTATGTAAACACGATGGTATCGTTGAATACGTGGATGCAAGTGAAATTCGCGTTCGCCGTGAAGATGGTACCTTAGATAAATATAAAGTAACGAAATTCCGTCGTTCAAACTCAGGAACAAGTTACAACCAACGTCCATTAGTTCAATTGCATGATCGTGTAGAAAAAGGCGATATTTTAGCAGACGGTCCATCCATGGAAGGTGGAGAATTAGCTTTAGGTCAAAACGTCTTAGTTGCTTTCATGACATGGGAAGGTTACAACTATGAAGATGCGGTTATCATGAGCCGTCGTTTAGTAAAAGATGATGTCTATACTTCTGTGCATATTGAAGAATACGAATCAGAAGCGCGTGATACCAAATTAGGACCTGAAGAAATCACTCGCGAAATTCCAAACGTGGGTGAAGATGCCTTGAAGAACCTTGATGAAATGGGTATTATCCGCATCGGGGCAGAAGTAAAAGACGGGGACTTATTAGTAGGTAAAGTGACACCAAAAGGAGTGACTGAATTATCTGCAGAAGAACGTCTATTACATGCAATCTTCGGTGAAAAAGCGCGTGAAGTTCGTGATACTTCTCTTCGTGTTCCTCATGGCGGTGGCGGTATTGTCCACGATGTGAAGATCTTTACACGTGAAGCTGGCGATGAATTATCACCAGGCGTAAATATGTTAGTACGTGTTTATATTGTTCAAAAACGTAAAATCCATGAAGGGGATAAAATGGCCGGTCGTCACGGTAATAAAGGGGTTGTTTCCCGTATTATGCCGGAAGAAGATATGCCATTCTTACCAGACGGAACACCAGTGGATATCATGTTGAATCCATTAGGGGTGCCATCACGTATGAACATCGGACAAGTATTAGAATTACACTTAGGTATGGCTGCGCGTGCCCTTGGTATCCATGTTGCAACACCTGTATTTGATGGTGCGAGCGATGAAGATGTATGGGCAACGGTTCGTGAAGCTGGTTTAGCCAAAGATGCGAAAACCATCCTTTACGACGGACGTACAGGTGAACCATTCGATGGCCGTATTTCTGTCGGTGTCATGTATATGATTAAATTAGCCCACATGGTTGATGACAAACTACATGCCCGTTCAATTGGACCATACTCATTAGTTACCCAACAACCACTTGGAGGTAAAGCTCAATTTGGTGGACAACGTTTCGGGGAAATGGAAGTATGGGCACTGGAAGCTTACGGTGCTGCTTATACCTTGCAAGAAATCTTAACTTACAAGTCAGATGATGTTGTTGGACGTGTGAAAACTTACGAAGCCATCGTGAAAGGTGAACCAATTCCAAAACCAGGTGTGCCAGAATCATTCCGCGTATTAGTCAAAGAATTACAATCTCTTGGTTTAGATATGCGCGTATTAGACATTGACAATCAAGAAATTGAATTACGTGACATGGATGATGACGATGATTTAATTACCGTTGATGCTTTAACAAAATATGCTGAAAAACAAAAAGCCCAACAAGAAGCACAACGCAAAGCTGAAGAAGAAGCTTTAGCCGCTAGTCAAGCCGAAGAAGAGGACAATGACGAAGCCTAAAATCGTGCTTGTCAAAAGTATAAATGAATGATAAGTAGTGGCAGAAAGGATGATTTTCTGCCCGCTTATCTTGCTGTATAAAATCGAGTGAAAAAAGGAAATGGAGGGAACCCCTTTTGATCGATGTAAATAATTTCGAAAGTATGCAAATAGGTTTGGCTTCTCCCGAGAAAATCAGAAGCTGGTCTTTTGGTGAAGTAAAAAAACCAGAAACCATTAACTATCGTACCTTAAAGCCTGAACGCGAAGGCTTGTTTGATGAACGTATTTTCGGTCCTACAAAAGACTGGGAATGTGCTTGTGGTAAATATAAGAGAATCCGCTACAAAGGGATTACTTGTGACCGTTGTGGGGTAGAAGTAACTCGTTCTAAAGTGCGCCGTGAACGTATGGGCCACATCGAATTAGCTGCTCCTGTATCACATATTTGGTACTTCAAAGGGATTCCATCACGTATGGGATTAGTCCTAGATATGAGCCCTCGTGCATTAGAAGAAATCATCTATTTTGCTTCTTATGTCGTAATCGATCCAGGTAACACAAGCTTAGAGAAAAAACAATTATTAACAGAACGTGAATACCGTGAAAAACGTGAACAATACGGCCAAGAATTTACGGCTGCGATGGGTGCTGAAGCGGTGAAACAATTATTAGAAGGTGTCGATTTAGAAGCAGAAGTTGCTGAATTAAAAGAAGAATTAAAAACAGCTTCTGGTCAAAAACGTACACGCGCGATCCGTCGTTTGGATATTTTAGAAGCATTCCGTTCTTCTGGAAATAAACCAAGCTGGATGGTGATGGATGTTATTCCAGTTATCCCACCTGATTTACGTCCAATGGTTCAATTAGAAGGTGGACGTTTTGCGACTTCTGACTTGAATGACTTATATCGTCGTGTGATTAACCGTAATAATCGTTTGAAACGTTTATTAGACTTAAATGCACCAAGTATCATCGTTCAAAACGAAAAACGTATGTTACAAGAAGCGGTGGATGCCTTAATTGACAATGGTCGTCGTGGTCGTCCAGTAACAGGTCCAGGTAACCGTCCATTGAAATCTCTATCACACATGTTGAAAGGGAAACAAGGTCGCTTCCGTCAAAACTTATTAGGTAAACGTGTGGACTACTCAGGACGTTCAGTTATCGTAGTTGGACCATTCTTGAAGATGTATCAATGTGGTTTACCAAAAGAAATGGCGATTGAATTATTCAAACCATTCGTCATGCATGAATTAGTGAAACGCGAATTAGCTTCAAATATTAAAAATGCTAAACGTAAAATCGAACGTCAAGAAGATGACGTTTGGGATGTATTGGAAGATGTAATTAAAGAACACCCAGTACTACTTAACCGCGCACCTACCTTGCACCGTCTAGGTATCCAAGCTTTTGAACCAGTCTTAGTGGAAGGCCGTGCGATTCGTTTGCACCCATTAGTATGTGAAGCTTACAATGCGGACTTTGACGGGGACCAAATGGCGGTTCACGTACCATTGAATGAAGAAGCTCAAGCCGAAGCAAGAATGTTGATGTTAGCGGCTCAAAACATCTTGAACCCTAAAGATGGTAAACCAGTCGTAACTCCTTCTCAAGATATGGTCTTAGGTAACTATTACTTAACCATGGAAGAAGCTGGTCGTGAAGGTGAAGGCATGATCTTCCGCGATATGGACGAAGCGGTAACTGCATGGCGCAATGGCTATGTACACTTACATTCTCGTATCGCTGTGAATCCAAATGCCTTAGGGGACAAACCATTTACTGAAGAACAAAAATCTAAGTTAATGGTAACGACTGTTGGTAAGATTATCTTCAACTCAATCATGCCACAAGAATTCCCTTACTTAAACGAACCAAGTAGCTTTAACTTAACCGTCCAAACACCGGATAAATATTTTGTTGCACCTGGTACGGATATTAAAGCGTTAATTGCTGGTCAAGAATTAGTTGCTCCATTCAAGAAGAAAGACTTAGGAAATATTATCGCTGAAGTCTTCAAACGTTTCAAAGTCACTGAAACTTCTCACATGCTAGATAGAATGAAAGACTTAGGTTACAAACATTCTACTTTAGCGGGTATTACTGTAGGGATTGCCGATATCATGGTCTTACACGAAAAACATGATATTATCGAAAATGCCCACAAACAAGTTGACAATATTACGCGTACTTTCCGTCGTGGTTTAATTACGGATGACGAAAGATATGAACGTGTTATCGGTGTTTGGAATGATGCCAAAGACCAAATTCAAAAGAAACTGATGGAAGGTTTGGAGTCTAAAAACCCAATCTTCATGATGTCAGATTCTGGAGCTCGTGGTAACATCTCTAACTTTACACAGCTTGCCGGAATGCGTGGTTTGATGGCCGCTCCAAATGGTCGAATCATGGAATTGCCAATCATCTCTAACTTCCGTGAAGGACTATCTGTCTTGGAAATGTTCATCTCTACTCACGGGGCTCGTAAAGGAATGACCGATACTGCCTTGAAGACTGCCGACTCAGGTTACTTAACTCGTCGTTTGGTTGACGTGGCACAAGATGTCATTATTCGTGAAGATGATTGTGGTACTGACCGCGGTTTAGTTATCCGTGCGATTAAAGAAGGTAACGAAAACATCGAATCTCTTGAAGAACGCATGATTGGTCGTTATACTCGTAAATCTGTGATCAATCCAAATACTGGTGAAGTAATCATTGGTTCAAATGAATTGATTACCGAAGATATTGCCAAACAAATTGTGGATGCAGGTATTGAAGAAGTAACGATTCGTTCAGTATTTACATGTAATACACGTCACGGGGTATGTAAACACTGTTATGGACGCAACTTGGCTACTGGTAGTGAAGTTGAAGTCGGTGAAGCAGTCGGTACAATCGCTGCGCAATCAATCGGTGAACCTGGTACTCAGTTAACCATGCGTACTTTCCATACCGGTGGGGTTGCCGGAGATGATATCACTCAAGGTCTTCCTCGTGTCCAAGAAATTTTTGAAGCACGTAATCCTAAAGGGCAAGCCGTGATCACTGAAGTAACTGGTGAAGTCATTGAGATTAACGAAGAAGCTTCAACTCGTACCAAAGAAGTGACGATTAAAGGTAAAACCGATACTCGTACTTATACTGTACCATTTACTGCGCGTATGAAAGTGGCTCAAGGCGACATCGTACACCGTGGTCAACCATTAACAGAAGGTTCAATTGATCCTAAACAATTACTTCAAGTTCGCGATGTATTATCTGTTGAAACTTACCTATTGCGCGAAGTACAACGTGTATACCGTATGCAAGGGGTAGAAATCGGGGATAAACACATCGAAGTAATGGTTCGTCAAATGTTACGTAAAGTTCGTGTAATGGATCCAGGTGACACAAACATCTTACCAGGTACTTTAATGGATATTGCTGACTTTAAAGACCAAAACTACGAAACAATCGTAAACGGTGGTGTGCCAGCAACTTCTCGTCCAGTATTGCTAGGTATTACGAAAGCATCCTTGGAAACAAACAGCTTCTTATCTGCTGCTTCCTTCCAAGAAACAACTCGTGTGTTAACAGATGCTGCTATCCGTGGTAAGAAAGATCCATTGCTAGGCTTGAAGGAAAATGTTATCATCGGTAAGATTATTCCTGCAGGTACTGGTATGGCTCGTTACCGCAATATGGAACCAAAAGAAGCAACTTTAACGAGCGAAAACGTGTATAGCATTTCTGATGTAGAAGCACAATTAGCCGCTGAAGATGCTTTAAACAACAACGATTTACTATAATCAATCATAGAACAAAAGGCTCAGGAGCAATTCCTGGGCTTTTTGTGTATCCTGAAAAAGTTGTCTACTTAGAAGATTCAGTCCTTAGCCTCAGGAATTATAGTAAGTAAACGGTTAAAATGAAACTAGCAAAAGAATTCAGGATGTGAGTCGGGGAATCTAAAGGATGTGGTTTGCGTGGACTCAAATTTTAAAAATCATTTTATTGCTGGGTTGGTTGAAGTGGTGTTGCATGTCATGGTAGAAGGAATCGTCTGGTTGCTGGAAAGTCTAAATTAAAACAAAAAGTCTATCTACCTCATGTTTAAATGTGGGATAGACTTTTTTGATTTGAGAAATGAATGGTTACTCGGTAATAAATTTATAAAAGGTAATATTCGCTTTTCCGGCTTGTTTGGTATGCTCATAGGTTTTGGTGTCAAGTCCGCCAATTTCAAAGCCACAAGCAAGATAAAAGCGGCAGGCATCTAGATTATTATCTTGTGCGATGACCGTTAAGCCTTTATAACCTGCACCTATCGCATATTGATAGGCTGCCTGGATAAGCTGTTTGCCGATTCCTTTGCCACGTAAGGCTCGCTTTACTTTTAAATCAGCTATATAGCAACAAGGACCAAATCCTGGTGTTAGGATAGCCAAGCCGACACAGGTTTGCTCTTCGTATGCGCCGAGAAAAATAGTATCCTTTTTCATTTCCTCATACTGATAGTTTTCATCGGGAAAGGTCATTTCAGTGATTTGATCAGGAGGAAAGTCTATTTCTTCGTGATGCCATCCTGTTTCATCATAGCGAATCTTCATCTTACCGCTCAGTAAAAACGGCTCATTTGCTATATTGATATCCTGTGCATGGGTTTCATCAATGAATCGAATGTCCATTTGTATCCTTCTTTCACTTTATTTTCCTTCATTCTAGCATATGGATGACAAAATACAGCAAATTTTAGCAAAAAATCTTTTTTTCGCTTGCTTTAAAGTTAGGTTTAAGGTGTATGATAGTTTTTGTGCAATATTACATAAAAGGATTGATGAAACATGATTCTTGAAAAAATTACTGATGCCAAAGATTTAAAACAGTTAAATCGGGCGCAACTACATACTTTAGTCGATGAAGCGCGCACTGCTTTATTGAACAAAATTAGTCAACATGGTGGTCACAATGGGCCAAATTTAGGTGTGGTCGAAATGACGGTGGCCTTACATCGTGTATTCAATTCACCGGTGGATAAGTTGGTTTTTGATATTTCACACCAAACGTATATCCACAAGATGTTAACAGGTCGTGCCCAAGCCTTTTTAGACCCTGCGCATTTTGATGATGTGTCTGGCTATACCAACCCTAAAGAAAGTGAACATGACTTATTCACCGTGGGGCATACTTCGACTTCGCTGGCTTTGGCTAATGGGATTGCGGTGGCCCGTGATTTAAAACAAGAAAATTACAATGTTGTGGCACTGATTGGTGATGGCTCATTGTCTGGTGGATTGGCCTTTGAAGGATTGAATAATATCGCCGAACAAAACAGCAATATCATCGTGATTGTAAACGATAATGACCAATCAATTGCGGATAACTTCGGTGGGTTATATCGTAATTTAAAAGCTTTGCGCGAATCAAATGGTCAAGCGAAAGATAATTTCTTTCAATCACTAGGCTTTGAATATCACTATTTAGACGAAGGAAATGATTTAGATGCTTTAATCGACTTGTTTGAATCGGTTAAAGATGTGGACCACCCTGTATTGTTACATGTGCATACGGTGAAGGGAAAAGGCTTCAAGTTCGCGGAAGAAAATCGTGAAAAATTCCATGCAGGAGGCCCTTTCAGTCTTGAAACCGGTGAATATGTCAAACGTGGCACTGGGGCGAAAACATACAGCAATCTCACCACAGAATTCTTGTGGGATAAAATGCAAAAGGATAAAACAGTGGTCGCAGTGAACGCAGGTACTCCGATGATGCTATTCACTCCTGAACAACGCAAACAATTAGGCAAACAATTTATTGATGTTGGTATTGCCGAACAACAAGCAGCGACCATGACGGCAGGCTTGGCTAAAAATGGGGCTAAACCAGTCTGGGTGGTCAATTCAACCTTTATGCAAAGAAGCTATGACCAAGTATCTCATGACTTATCCTTAAATGATTTACCAGGAACGATTTTGGTTTATAATGCTTCCGTGAATGGCATGAATGATGAAAGCCACCTAGGGATTTTTGATATTCCATTTTTAAGTCATATTCCAAACCTAGTCTATCTTGCACCAACGAATCAAGAAGAATATTTGGCGATGCTAGACTGGTCCTTGGAACAAACCCTTCATCCAGTAGCTATTCGTGTGCCAGTAGGTCCATTACGTAGCACAGGAAAAACAGATACGACCGATTACAATCAACTTTATCAAAATGAAGTCGTTCAAGCAGGTAGTAAAGTTGCTGTAATCGGTGTCGGTAATTTCTTTGGTTTAGCCGAAGAAGTCATCGCCGCACTAGCTAAGGAAAATATCCAAGCAACCTTGATTAATCCTAAATTTATCTCTGGTGTGGATGAAAAATTATTAACGGAATTAACCAATAATCATCAACTAGTGGTGACGTTAGAAGATGGCATTACCGATGGCGGCTATGGTCAAACAGTCGCAAGTTTCTTAGGCAATACCGATGTGAAGGTGCAAAATTATGGTTTAGATAAAGCTTTCCATGACCGTTATGTAGCCAGTGAACTATTAGCTGAAAATGGCATCACGGTGGAAAATATTATGAAAAATATTTTAGCAGTGGTCAAATAATTGATGACAAAAGAAGGGTGGATGAGCTGCCCTTCTTTTTGTTTGGCTTAAAGAAATTTCCTTGCAAAACGTTGGTATTTTCTTTATCATAAGTTTAGCAACAAAAGTTAGATAATTTAATGGAAAGATTTGAAAATGAAAAAAGTATTGAGTATTATCGTCCCTAGTTATAATTCCCAGGATTATTTAAAGCGCTGTGTGGAATCTTTGCTTATTGGGGGCAGTCGGGTTGAAATTTTAATCGTCAATGATGGGTCAAAAGATAACACCGGCAAGATTGCGGAGGGCTATCAAGCGCAATACCCAGAGATTGTGCGAGCGATTCATCAGGAAAACGGTGGGCATGGCGAGGCAGTCAATACGGGCATCAAGCATGCGAAAGGTGAGTATGTGAAAGTCGTGGATAGCGATGACTGGGTAGATCCGGATGCTTATGAAAAGATTTTAGACTGTTTAGCTAGTTTTGCTGAGCCGATAGATTTATTGATTAGTAATTACGTCTATGAGAAACAAGGGGCCAAACGCAAGAAAGTCATCGAATATACGTCCTTTTTACCAACGAATCAAGTATTTAGCTGGGAGGCGACCAAGCGTTTTCCAGTAGGTAAGTATTTATTGATGCATTCGGTAATCTATCGTCGGCAATTATTGTTATCGCAGCATTTAGTCTTACCTAAGCATACTTTTTATGTAGATAATTTGTATGTTTTTGAGCCACTACCCGCTGTGAAGAGGATGTATTATTTAGATGTTGATTTTTATCGCTATTATATTGGGCGTGAGGATCAGTCTGTCAATGAGCAAGTGATGATCAAGCGTATTGACCAACAACTGTATATTAATCGCCGGATGATTGCCTTTTTGGCGCAACATCCAACGCCGGATAAGAATTTGCAAGCCTATATGTTTAAGTATGCTGAGATTATTACGATGATTTCGTCAGTATTATTGATTAAAGAAGGCAGTCAAGAAAGTTTGGCTAAGAAACGTGAATTATGGCAATATATCCGTCAGCAAGATGTGAAGCTTTATCGCAAGTTGCGCCGTGGCTTCTTTGGTTTTGGCGTGCATTTACCAGGTAAGTCTGGCCGCATGATTGTGATCGGTTTTTATCGCTTAGTGCATAAATTATACGGTTTTAATTAACAAGGGGGCATCTGTCTAAACTAGGCAGGTGTCTTTTTTGCCATAGTATCGTCTTTGAGATTTTGTTAAAATAAATACATAAAATCTTGTAATGTTTTTGAGTTTCAAACGTCTCTTAAGTGAAAGGAGGGCGATGACGATGGATCGAAAAATAGTTGAAGAAAGTTATCTTGTGTTTTCGCCCTCTTTGTATTTGTATGCGCTGTCACTGACGAAAGATAAAAGAAAAGCAGAACAGTTAGTTAGTGAGGCCTATTATAAGCTACTTTGTCAAACGCATGCCCCTGATCAGTTGAAGTTTTGGTTATTACGTGTAGTTAAGACAAGTTTTATCGATCAATATCGGAAAAAACAATATCGACAGTCAGTAGATTTAGCGACCCAGCAGATTACTTTTACGGAAAGCTTCGAAGCACAAATCTTGCAAAAAGAACGAAATCGACAATTGTATTTCGCTATCTTATCCTTGCCGATGCCTTATCAAGAGTTGATATTGTTGTTTTATTTTGCGGATTGTTCTACGGCTGAGTTAGCCCAGTATTTTCAATTGACCGTCAATCAGGTGCGTGTTTACTTACATCGTGCACGCAAAAAATTAAAAGAGGTGTTACAAGATGAGTACTAAATTATTAGAGTTATTGGCAGAATACCGTCAAAACCAAGCCACACCAGAAGAAATTGCCTATATCAAAGAACGCCTAGCTGAATTTCAGGAATTACAGGATTTAGCCTTAGAAGAGGAACATGCGGAATGGGAAAAACCAGATTTAAGTGTGGAAGATCAACAGTTTAAGCAAAAAATCAATCGACAAATCAAGAAAAATTGGTTTAAAACACTTTTTGCGACGATTGGTATTTTATTAGTATTAACAGGAATCGGCTATTTCGCTTTACCAAAAATTGTCGATCAGTTTTACTATAATCCGACTGCTAAAGATGGGGATAAAGTTGCGCCATTCTCTTTATCTTTCATGGTTGCCTATGAGTTGCAGAACCCTTTTATTAGTATCAATGACATTAAAATTAATTCACTCGGCTATGGCAATTATGATGTTGAAACCACACTAATGAAGCACGGTGAAACCTACTTTGATTATCCACTTCCTACTAAAATGGAAATCAGAAAAGGTAAAGTAGTTAATGATAACTATGCTATAAGGACGTCTTCTGCGTTATTAAGATTTCCAACTAAGACGAGTGAAACGTTTGAGTATCTCAGAGAAAAAATGCTTAAACAATTGGCTACTTTACCACCTTATAGCCAAATCCATGCCTCAGTCGCTTTTAAACCAAGTGTGACTTTAGAACAAGTGCAAAAAATTGAGGAAGAAGAGTATACACATATTTATTGGTATGGCGTTCAACCCCCAAATGATAATACTTCGCTATTAGGTTTTTATGATTTTGGATTCGTGCCCTATACGTTAACTGCCGAAGATAAGGATAAAAAATATTTAGAAAAACTGAATCAAAAATATCCTTATCTGTTTATGGGAATTCAAACAAGTAATCAATATCCGGAAAATTTCCAGTATGATCGTTTTCAATCCTTGTTGCAATTCATGTTAGATAATCAAGAGCATTTTCAAAAACTCTTCCATTATGAATATTTGAATAAAGAAATCAAAGCTTATCAAAAAGAACTGCAAAATAAAGATAATTTTAAAATTAGCAGTGTGTATACGGTGACTACAGTAGCTTCTTTGCAAAATATTCTCAAAAAATATCCAGACTGTTTTGCCAAGATTGAAAAGATTGAATTATACAATCAAAATATGTAAACCAAAAGCTAGACTCGTATTTGTTTGCGGGTCTAGCGTTTTTAGTGAGTATGTCAACTAGATAAGATGAAATCGCTTGTGAAAAAACATGCAATAAGTTATAATAAATGCATAAGAAACAATCTCAAGCAGAGGTTTGTTGAACTTTTGAGCGCAAGACGGCCTTCATGCGAGACGGTTATTTCTTTACTACTTTTTAAAAATGCCGATGGGAATTTCTTCTCATCGGCATTTGTATGTTTATCGTAAACGTCTAGCCATGACTTTGTGTAAAGCCGTAGCAATGGTGGTATAAACGGCAATTTCGCCAATAACTGGTAAAGCAAACGGTAAGGTCCCCGCAATTAAGGCTGCTTTAACGCTCATGCCAGCAATAAATGGTAAGCATAACCATAAAGAACCAAGCACTAAATAAATCATCGCGGCACAGACATTGGCTACAAAGATATTGATCCAAGTTTTTTTACGATTACGCAAGAAAAGTGCAGCTAATACAGCGTAAACGAAAAATGCTGGAAGGTAGCCACCACTTGGCGTTAAGAAAGCACCAACCCCTCCATAAGCACCAGCAAACACAGGTAAACCAACTGCTCCTAGTGCTAAGTACGCTAAAATGGTTGCCCCAGCCCAAGGTAAGGGTAATAAGGTTCCAATCATGCCCACGCCTAAAGGTTGCAAGGTTAAAGGAATCATCGGTAATGGTAAGACGATTTGGGCGCAGATAATTAATAATGCTAATAAAATAGCAGAAAAAGCTAGATAAAAAGTGCGATTTGGACTTTTCATTTGATTCACTCCTAAATTTATGATTTTGTTGTTTAATCGTTTTTGAGTATAGCACAGACCACAAATGAACTACAATAGTTACGCTTGTGATATAAGTTATTTATGTTTGGCTAATATAGGAGTTATTTATTATCTTTTCAATGAATGATTACGCTTAATTTTTGTAAGACGTAAGATATCTTGGTTATTTATATTTGACAGTTTAAGTACAGATTTAACAGCTGTTTGAATAAAGTTTTCACAAATTTAATGTTTGGGCTACGTTTGCTTGCCTGTTTCTTTTTGGTATAATTAGAAAAAAAGACAGAGAAGTGGTGTTACGATGAAGAAAAATAAACGATTTATCGGACTTGTGAGTATTTTAATAGCCTTAATCATTCTTGTGCCGGTGATTGGTCTATTTGTGATGACCTCTCCTGAAAAAAAGGCAGAGCAAACAACGCCGACATCCACGACCGTCAGCAAAGTTAAGCGAACGAAAAAGCCAAAGACGACGAAAACGAGTGAGACTACTCCAGATATCGTAAAAGAAGCACAACCTCAGTCAACCGTAGATACGCCTACCAATAATCAAACGGCTACGACCTCAAGCACAACGACTATGGGTCAAGGACAAAATAGTTCAGACCAAAATAGCCAAGTCACGCCAAATACGCCAAGTGCTGCACCAAAATTTACCGCTCCAGAAGCAATTGCCGTGGCTCAAAGTTACTATGATCGGACTGGACTTTCACCTAGCAACATGGTTTTTGATATCCCTGATAAGAGTCAAGTTCTAGTCGGCAGCGATGGTAAGACGTATTGGCATGTGATTGGGTCAGTAGATGGCAGTCCTTACATGGCTTATGATATAGCCGTTGATAATGGCACGATTCATGAAGGGGTTCTTTATGCACAAGGTCAAGGAAATTTTGTCCCCGCAGAATAATTGAGACTATAAGTTTTAGTTATTGGTTAGCTTTTGATAAAGGGTCGCGGCATTGAAGGGAAAAGTTTTCATCATCCATTCAATGATTGGCCCATAGGAAAATGTGGCGATGACAGTACCGATGCCTAAAGGTCCACCTAGTAAAAGCGCCAGGATAAATAAAGCACCATAAACGAGTGTGAGTGACCATCCATAGCTTAAATGAAACCACTCGCTAACAGATAAAGTCAAAATATCGGAAGTTTGGTAACCGTAATTAAGTGGAATGTAAAAAGCCAACGACCAACAAATCAAAAGTGTCCCACTGATAAGATAAAAGATTTGCCAGAATAATCCTTGTGGTGTCCCTAAAAAATGGTTTATCCACTTTTCTGACAAATCAATGGCTGGTCCGATACCAAAAGAAAAAAGAAATGAACCGACATGAATCAGTTTTCTATTGAGAAAGAAAAAGAGTAGGAAGATGAATCCCTCAAAATATAAAGCTGCCTGACCTAGACTTAAAGTAGTGATTTGAGCTAAGGCGATTTCTAGCATAGTGACCGGATCTGATCCTAAATTCGCGCGGACAAAAAGAGCGACACCTAAGCCGCAAACAAAGACAGCCGGTAGAATGAGAGAACTTTTTATGACAGCTTTCATGGCCTAACTTCCTTTCCGTTTTTTATCATTATAACAAAATTTATTGCATTTGGAAGCGATACGCGTAGACTAAAAAGTGAGGTGATTTGATGGAAATAGAAGAATTAGTTGCAAAAGTCAATCAGTTTCGTGATGCGCGTGATTGGCGGCAATATCACAATGAAAAAGACTTGGCGATTTCGATTTCATTGGAGGCAAATGAATTACTCGAGCTATTCCAATGGCAAGATAGTACTAATGTTGTTCAAACCAAGCAAGAACGCTTAAAAGAAGAACTAGCAGATGTCTTAATCTATTCTCTGATGATGGCAGATAATTTGCAGTTTGATGTAGGGCAAATCATTGAAGAAAAATTAGCTAAAAATGCCCAGAAGTATCCCGTCGAAAAGGCACGTGGATCAAATAAAAAATATACTGAACTCTAAAAAAGTCCTGAACCGTTGTGTATACTGCGATTCAGGACTTTTGACTATAATGGATAGACTTCAAACGGACGTGGTGTAAAGGCAGCGAACAATTCTTGATATACCAATTGGACTTGTTGATGAATAAAGGCATCCTCTAATACTTCTTTAGCATAGTACATAATTTGGTATTCTACGTCAAAAGCTTGGGCCACCACTTGGGAAAGCTGTACTTGGTTACGTAGATAGAAATCACGTCGACGTTTGCGCAATTCATACTCGTCCTCATTTTGAGCGGTATTGAGTGATTCGATTTCAATTAAAATACAACGATGTTTTTCTAAAGTTGGCAATAGTTCATTGAGTAACTGACTGCCAATCCCTTGGTTACGCGCAGTTTTTACGACAGCATAGTAATCTAGCAAGTAGGCGTCGATATTTTCAGACTTAAAGTCCGCAAAATAGGCATAAGCAAGCATTTTGTCTCCTTGGAATAGCCCGTAGCATTCATAGCGATGATGGTCATAAAAATCCAAAATAATCGCTAAAGGCTTGACTTCATCTTCTGGAAAATCACTGACTAAGTGTCGGTTATACGTATCAATAATTTCTTCTCTTGTTAGTTTGCGAATCATAAATGATGCTCCTTCATTCTTATTTTCCGTCAAAACAACAAAAATTATAAAAACAATTCATTTTCTATCCCGTTTAGTAATTGCTTTAATAATGGCTTATTCAAACGATATTTCTTATGACTATTCTCTACTAAAATGAGCTGATTTTCAAGTAGGTTCTTGATTTGATAACTGACTGCAGCAGGTGAGATGCCGAATTTTCGCGCAATGACTTTGTTTGAAGAGATACCGCTGTTAATCATTTTTAGAATACCAAAACGTGTAGGATCAGCTAAGATTTTTAAAATGTTTTCTCTAAAGGTTTGGCTATAGGCAGCAGTTCCGCGAATAAATTCAAAATATTCTCTTGCAAATACTCCACATCCTAAATAACTGGTTTTTGAATCGTTAAAGTAAAATACGCTGTAACAATTGAGCAAAAAGATTAAATTTTGTTCAGCTTGATGAAAATCTTCGCTAGCGACATAATCTTTAAAGACTATTTCATAAAGTTGGTCTGACTTAGCTTGCAAAAGTTGTGTTTCTTTGCTTATTTTTTCGCTATATTGACTTTCAAGTAATTGAGCGGTCTCTTGATATATTTGCCGAATTGTTGGGATACACTGTAAAAGTTTCTCTTTCTTATTGGCAAAGTCAGTAAAGAGTTCCGTTAATTGCCATTTGTTTTCTGAAGTTAGCTGAACGTCAATGAGCGCTTCGATGGTAAATTTCTGCTCTGACTCGATGATATGTGAGGATACGAGTTGAAAGCAGTCCTCTTTTGACCAATGATTGAGTGCGACAATCAGATCATCAAAAGTCTGAACATCATTAAGTAAAGTAAAATATAAAAGTAGATTGTATTCAGCGTTTACAAACGGGAGCAGTTTCTGTTGATATTCGCTAATCCTATTTTGGTATTGAAGGATGGCTGTTAAGAAATCTTCAGGAAGCATTTTTTGGATAAGCTTGTATTCTTTTTTTGTTTCAATTTTTTCGCTTGCTAAAGTTAGCGATAAGCAAAAATCAATTAATTTTGCATTGGTCATTTGAATCATCCTTTATATGAATTAAAGTCGTCTTAGCTTTGACTTCTTCGCTCATTTGGTGGGTAATCATAAGGACTGTTTTGGCTGATTGAAAGGCTAGTTTTTCTATTATTTGAGCAGACTGTGCATCAAGGTTGGCACATGCTTCATCCAATATCAGAATATCTTTCTTTCTAGCGATTGCCCGAGCAAAAGCAATACGTTGTCGTTGTCCACCAGATAGATTTTTCCCGTTATCTTGAATCATCATTTCAGGTGTTAAATTTCCTAAGCCAACTTGAGTAAGTAGATTTTGTACCTCTGTATTAGACAGGGTGTCAAGTAAATCAATATTATTTTTGATGGTGTCATTAAATAAGAAAGTTTCTTGGTTCATATAACTGACCATCGAAAAAAGATTTTGTTTAGGATTTTTCAATTGTTGGTCTAGCCAAACTTCTCCTTGATAGTAATCAATTTCCCCGATAAGTACTTTCAATAGGGTAGATTTTCCTGACCCACTCTCGCCCACTATAGCATAATTTTGCCCCAATGAAAATGTGATATCAGGTATCTTCAGGATATTTTTATAAGGTAGCGTAATATTGGTTAGTTTCAAAGTATGAAGGGTTTTGCTTGGTTCTACATTTACTTGATATTTAGGAATTTGATATTGGCCTAAAGCAAAAGGAAGTCTTTCTTTAAAGAGATGAACGCCTGATTGATAAAATTCTCGTTCAGAAATAAGTTGAATAACCGCACTGCCAAATTCAGGGACCAAGGATAAGACGGCTAAGAGTGCACCTGCTGCTACTTGTCCTGTTAATACTAGATAAGATACATAAACAATAGATAATAGCGAAACTAAGGCATTCACAAAGGTAAGTGTAGCACTCATCAATCCAGTAAATGTTTGAGTTTCTAATAAATAATTGGCGTATTTGGTTGTGGCTTGTTGCGCTTTTTTTAAGAAAATGGGAAAAGCCTGATTCTCAAAAAACGTCGTAAACCCTTGTAATAATTCTCGCATTTTACTGGTATACTGCGCTTTTTGTGTTTGTAGTCCTGAGATATAATTGGACAGTCTGGATTGAAATAGTTTAGGGACTACAGACATAAGTGTAAAAGAGATAAAGGCGATGATCCCCATTGTGTAATGAATGTTACAAAGGGCGATAAAACTTGCAATGGCCATGGTCGCCATTTCTATTAAGTTGAGGTATTTTTTTAAAATCAGCTCTATTATTTTTGGAATATCATTGATGTAACTAGAAAGGTGTTCGCCATGTTCAATTTTGTGAAATTCCTGAAAAGATTGATTGGCAAAATAATGGCTATTGATTTGAGAAAACATTTCAGTAAGACGGCTTTCCGCTAGAGCAGTTCTTCGCATTTTGAAGTATAAGGCAAGTGAGTAGGCGATATAAATCATCAAAACGACTAAAAAATTGCTGATAAGTTGAGAAAGTGTATCTACCACTAAAAAAGATAGGGAGTATGCGTGTAAAATGTTCAGCAAAGCATAAAGGATAGTGGCTACCATAGCACTAGGAACGTATTTATAACGAAATAATTTCATCAGTCTACACCTCTTTTGTTAAATTTATGTTTTAATATTAAATGTGTATTTAATTTTTGTCAATACAAATTAAATGGTTGTTTAAAACTTTGAATGTATACTGAATTTGTTTGTCTAGTTCAATGTTTCTTTCTATGGTACAATGGATGAGTCAAATTAACTCTTTTACGAGGAGGGATGAAGGTGCGAGCCATCATTTTTGATTTAGATGATACTTTATATGACCCTATGCAGCCGTTTAATCAGGCCTATCAAAAACATTTACCACAGATGGCTGCTAAGGTTTCGGTTAACCAATTTTATTTAAAGAGTCGTGCAATCAGTGATTCTTTGTTTGAAAAGCAGCAGTTAGGACAAATTGATATCAATGAGGTACGCAAAATTCGTATTATCGAGGCTGCCAAAACTTTTGGTTATGAGGTAACGGAAGATTTGGCAATGGCGTTTCAGGATACTTATGCGTATTATCAGGGACATTTAACGTTGTTGGAGGGCTATCAGGCGTTTTTTAAAAAGTGTCAAGAACAAGGCATCTTTTTAGGGGTGATTACGAATGGACCAGGTGATTTACAGCGAAAAAAACTCCATAGTCTTCAGTTAGCTCAGTATATTCCTGAAAAGTATTGGTTAATCTCAGGAGAAGTCGATTTAATGAAGCCTCAACGCGAAATTTTTGAATATTACCAAAAAGCACATCAGTTGGATCAAGCCATCTATGTCGGGGATTCGTTTGAAAATGATGTTATCGGGGCGAATCAGGTGAACTGGCCAGTGTATTGGTTCAATCATCGCCGACGCCAAAAGCCAGCCAATCATGCAACTTTTAAGTATCAAGAAGTTAGCCATTTAGCGGAACTATTAACGGCTTTACAACAAGAATTAGGGATACAAAAAACAGTGTCCACCATTTCTACATGAGAATTGGTTAGACACTGTTTTGTTTATTTATCTTTTTCAATAATAAAGCGATACGTATCCCCACATGCTCGACCATCGTATTTCATTTGGTCTAAAGAGGTAATGCGTTCACGAAAAAGAATGAACTTTTCGATAATCAGGTAGTTCGCAGGGATATTTGTGAGACGTTCAAAAAAAGAATGCTCTTTTGATTTTACATATTCATTGGTTTCTTTATAGGCGATTCCATCTAGTTCGCCATTTTCATAGACGAGAATCCGCATGTTCATCATTCTTCCATAGTAGGTTTTCAGATTGTTCAAAAGTAAACTTCAAGTACGCTAGCATTCGTTGGGAAATTTTTTATTTATAGTAACACAAAATTTCCTAAAAGACACTTAATTTCAAGACTTGTCTATTTACACCAGTTATTTGCCTTATTATAATAAGTATTAGAAATTACTTTAAAAAAGATTAATTTTGAGGGATTAGAATGAATAAATTTAAAGAGATTTTTGCCGATTTAGAACAAAAAATTTTAAATGGCGTTTATCCAGCAAATACTTTATTACCTAGCGAAAGTCAAATGATGGAAAAATATCATGTCTCCCGTGAAACCGTACGAAAGGCGTTGAGTCTCTTGCGTAATGCGGGCTATATCCAGAAAAAGCAAGGAAAAGGCTCGATTGTTTTAGACTTACACCGCTTTGATTTTCCAATTTCAGGCTTGACGAGTTTTAAAGAATTACAAGATAAATTCAATATGGAGAGTCAGACCGAGGTGATTTCGATTAAAAAAATTGCGGTTTCTCCTGATTTAAGTGAAAAGACAGGTTGGCCCGTTGCTGCTGAGGTGTGGAAATTGGTTCGTCGCCGCTTAATTAATGGCGAGCCTTCCATTATTGATATTGATTATCTAGATGCTTCGATTATTCCAACGTTGCCAAAAGATCGGGCGGCTGAGTCGATTTATCGTTATTTTGAAGAAGATTTAGGCCTGGAGATTTCCTATGCGCAAAAGGAAATTACAGTAGATACAGCCTCCAAAGAAATTCGCGATTTATTAAACTTGACGTTAGATGATCGCCATGTGGTTGCGGTTAGGAGTTTGGTTTATCTGTATGATATGCGTTGTTTTGAGTATACCGAATCGATTCACCGCTTAGACAAGTTCCGCTTTGTGGACTTTGCGCGTCGGACTAAGACTCAAAAATAGGCAATTGCTGTTCTGTTTTGAAAGAAATGAAGGGATGAAGATGGCAGAACAAAAAATGAAACAAAATGTGAAAGATGCGAAGGTCAAAACCTACATGCATTGGATGATGGGGTTATTAGTCGTACTTATTGGCATTGCGGTATTATTACCCATTGTACCAGCTGATGCACCCATTTGGTTAGGGAAAGTGGTAACGGTCACTTTGATGTTACTTACCGAAGTGATATTAGTGATGGCCTATAAGTTAGCCAAATACTACTATCAAGGAATTTTCGATGAGAATGCGCCTCTTTTTGTACCGAAAGCAATCGGTATTGGCTTTACAATTAATCCTTATCATCGCCTAGGTAAATATATTTGGTTTGGCCTCATGCTTGCCATTTTCTTGATGATGTTGCCGGCGTTATTTTAGTTTGTTACTTGCACCAATCTAATCTTTTTAGATTGGTGTTTTTGTGTAGAAAGAGAAGTAGTAATGATCAACTATAATAACGTTTGTAGTTATAATTTATCCCTTTATTCAATTGCTCTGTTGAAGTGGGGATTGTTGATAAGACAAAGATAGTAATTTGTTTATTTCTGCATAAAAAGTATTTTCAGTATAACAAAGATGTGTTAAAATATTTCAGGA
Organism: Enterococcus cecorum; assembly: GCF_023221775.1. Taxonomy (GTDB): domain Bacteria; phylum Bacillota; class Bacilli; order Lactobacillales; family Enterococcaceae; genus Enterococcus_E; species Enterococcus_E cecorum_A. The sequence continues at coordinate 73,765 of NZ_JAKUDS010000005.1, forward strand.
TAAATTCTCCTAGAGTAGTGTTTATCTTAATGAATATGTGAGGAAATAAAAAGTGAATAAGGAAAAGAATCAATTGCAAATACTGATTTTTTGTGCATTGGCCATTGGTATGAATGTCATTTTAGGTTCAATAGTGACTTATACGCATATCCCATTGCTATTTTTAGATGCAATAGGTACGATTTTTGTGGCAGTGAATTTCCCGTTACGTTACGGTTTGTTAACGGGGATTGGAACTAATATTGTCTTAGCGGTGATTCATGGACCGCTAGCCTTACCTTTTGGCTTGGTTAGTTTGACCATTGCTCTGGTGGCACACTTGGCATCTAGAAGCGGTTTTGGCTATAAACGAGCGATATTAACCGGAGTATTGATTGTCTTTTTCGGCTCTTTTGTAAGTGCTGCAGTGCGCCTAGTATTATATGATGGTTTTAATGGGACGAGTAGAACATTGACTGATATGCTAGTTTTTACTTTACGAGCAGATGGTCTGAATCGCTTTGTTGCGGCTTATACTGGAGCTTTTTCAGATGGCGTCATTGACAAAATATTATCTTGCTTGCTTGTTTCTTGGTTGAGTGAGTCACAAACAGTAAGACGTCTTTTTTCAAATTTAAGGGTCAGTAGATAAGCGGATAGGAACCTTCTTACCTAGAAAATGGTAGGAAGGTTTTTTGTTGCAGAGAATCTATTACGTTAAATGAGTTTTCGTTCAGCTAATAAGTGTTTTGCAGACACAGATTGTTACAACTTGTAAAATCCTTTAATCATCTGTAATCAAAGATAATTTCAAGTAATGCTTATCATGAAAACTTAGTAAGGAGAAAATATTTACTTAACCTATGAAATGAAAATTTGTACTATCATAGTATTCATGAATCAGAGCCTATTCAGAAAAATTTTTGAATAAGCAAACATAGAATATTTTGAAAGGACAGATGAAATGATTCAAAAAAATTTAAAATTAATTTCCCTTACAACAGTTTTAGCAGGTTTGCTATTTTTCAATGCACCACTATATGCACATGCCGATGAAACAAAGGATACAACTTCAGAGGAAGCCATTACGAAAAAAGCTTTACTAGTTATCAATGGTTTTGAAGAAGATGGTAAGACAAAGATTCCAACTGGAAAAGCTCGTGTAGATTATCTAAAAGCACAAAAATATGATCCACAAAAAGTGCAAGATAAGGTAAATGAAATCTTGCTAGGTAAAGTAGAAGTTGCCAATGTGACAACCAATACCATAAGTCAAGCAACTACACCTGCTGCATCAACAAATTCAGTGAATACACAAGCGCAAAGCACGACTACTTATACAGGTACTAGTTCAAGTGCCAAAGAATGGATTGCCCAAAAAGAATCAGGGGGTAGCTATACTGCACAAAATGGTCGCTACTATGGTCGTTATCAATTAGATTCTAGTTACTTAAATGGCGATTATTCACCTGAAAACCAAGAACGTGTGGCGGATAACTATGTTGCAAATCGTTATGGTTCATGGGAAAATGCGCAACAATTCTGGTTAACTCATGGTTGGTATTAAAATTGAATAAATAAAAAAGAGGTTTTTCCTAGCATGATAGGAAGACCTCTTTTTTGCGTGCCGATAAAAGTTCACTATCCTAAGACGCGTAATAAATCATAATTGACATATACCTTATTTTTTCGTTTTGCTTGGTCTACATCAATGAGTTTTAATGCTACCAAGCGATTCATTCTATTTGCTAAAAATCAACAAAAATTATCAAATAGATTCGTGCGTGATCCAAAGTATAAGACCTAAAATTGGCTAAAATTAGCTGATTTAAACAAAAAAAGAACTGCTCGCAATGGAACAGTTCTCTTTTTTCGTATTATAAGGCGATTAATTCATCCATGTTTAATTCATCTAAAGTATGCACAGTGCGGTCTGCTTGGTCTAGTGGTTCGCCAGCTAGGATGCCGATTGCGTACATGCCACAAGCTTTGATACCTGCGATACCAGCTTGTGCGTCTTCAAATCCAATCGCTTCTTCTGGTTTGATACCGATGCTTTCTGCGGCTTTCACGAAGATTTCTGGATCTGGTTTGCCTTTGGTTAAAGTAGCAGGATCGACAATCGCGTCAAATAAATCAATAACCCTTAATTTTTCCAAGATGAATGGGGCATTTTTAGAAGCTGAGGCAATCGCACATGGCATATTTTTTTCTTTCGCTTCTAATAAAAATGCTTTGACACCAGGTAATAGGTCCGCTGGTGTTAAGTTTTGTAATAATTGTACATAAGCTTCATTCTTTTCAGCGGCTAAAGCTTCTTTTTGTTCTTGTGTATATTTATCTTGTTGGTTACCGTGAGCTAGGATGCGTTCAAGTGAATCCATACGGCTAATTCCTTTTAGTTGTTCATTGAATTTTAAGTCGATTTCAATGCCTAATTTATCAGCAAGTTCTTTCCATGCTTCGTAGTGGTATTTGGCAGTGTCAGTAATCACGCCATCTAAATCAAATACAAAACCTTTCATGATTTGTCCCTCGTTTTCCATCTTTTTTAAAGTAGACTCAGGTAAGTAGACCTACCTGAGTAAATTTTTAGTAGTTGACAGTAACTGCTTGGCCTTTAGGTAATTTCACTAGTTGAGAACCTACATAGCATTGGCTGTCTTTATTGGCTGTAAGTGTAATTTCTTTTTTCGTTACCAATACTTGATAGTCGATACCGCGGATAGTGATGTTAAAGGCGATATCATCCCATTGTGCTGGTAAGTTTGGATTGAAGTGTAACTCGCTTAGACGGATATCCATACCGGCAAAAGTAGTTAATGGAATGAATAAAGTCGCAGCCATTACCCCAGCGTGGATTCCTTCAGCAGTGGTTCCTCCTTGGATATCGCGGTAATCAGAATTTAGCGCTTCTTGGTAAAGTTTCCAAGCAAGATCATTTTCACCAATCATTGCACCTAATTGGGCATGGACGATACGTGATAAAGTAGAACCGTGTGAAGTGCGTGCTAAGTAGTAGTCTAAGTTACGTTTCACATAATCTTCAGGCACTTGATAGTTCAAATCTTTCAAAATGTTATCAACAGTTTCTTTAGAGAAGTTGTAGTAAATCATCAAACTATCCGCTTGTTTTGCGACTTTATAGCTGTCAGCGGATTTGCCTTCAGCATTTAAGATGCGGTCCATACGGTAAATGTTGCCGTATTTTTCACGGTAATGATCCCAATCGACTTCTTCTAGCTTGAAGTAATCTTGGTATTGAGCGATGATACCGTCTTGGTCGATTTCAAGGGCTAGTTGATGACGGATTTCTCCCATACGTGCAATCAATTCATCGTTTACCCCTGTTTTTGCTTGAACATTCGCAAAGATTTCAGCTGGTAATTGTTTTTGTAAGCTAGCGATTTGTTCGAATAACCAAACAACCATCATATTAGTGTATGCATTGTTCTTCAAACCGCCTTTTTCAGCATTTGGGTAAGATTCGTGGAATTCATCTGGTCCCATCACACCTTCGATTGAGTAACGGTCTAAGCTTTCATCCCAAACAGAGATACTTTCCCAGAAGTGGGCGATTTCTAACATTAATTCTAGACCATATTTTTCCATAAAGTCTAAGTCTTGCGTATTGTTGAAATATTGCCATACATTATAAGCAATTGCTAAGGATACGTGACGTTGGCGACGGCTGTGATCTTCTTTCCATTCACCACTGATTGGGTTTAAGTGTAAGAATTGTGACTGTTCATCGCCATAAAGACCTGCTTGCCAAGGGAACATCGCACCTTGATAGCCTTCTTTTTGGGCATCTTTTTTCGCAGCAGCCAGACGACGATAACGATACATTAATAGTTCGCGCGCTGTTTCAGGGAAGTGGACGATATAGAATGGTAAAATGAATAATTCATCCCAGAAAATATGACCACGATAAGCTTCCCCATGTAAACCGCGGGCAGTCACAGAAGCATCTAATCCTTTATTTCCATTTGGACTAGCTGAAGCCAAGATATGGAAAGTATGAAGATTAAGCATGCGTTGAGACATATAGTCACCATGGATGGTAATTGCGGCTTTGTCCCATAGTTTTTGCCAAGCTTGAGCAGATTTTTCGTAAGCTTCTTCAAAGGTATCAAAGCTTAATACATCTAAATCAATGGTTGTTGTGGCTTCTTCTGGGCGATCTTGATAGACAGCCACTGCTTTAGTGAAGGTATAAGTTTGACCTTCGTTAGCGGCAATCACTAGTTTTTGGAAGACTTTTTGTTCCGTTGTTTCATTGACTAAGTTTGTTAAGTCTTCTTCACTGGTTAATTGTGTTGCTTGTGTGATGGTGATTTGTGATTGTTTGGTTTTAGCTACTAAGACCGCGTTGTTTGCTTTTGCTTGAGTGTTTACGACATCTAAGTGTTCGCGATTTAAGCTACGGTATCTTGCTACGTTATAGTTATAGACGCTGCCATCGATTTCACTAACAAAAGTGACTTCACCACTAAAGTTTAATGGCGTAAAGCTGAAACGTACATAGTATTCATGGACATTTTCCATGCTTGCAATTTTTTCAGTTGTACATGCGATTTGTTTGTCACCAACAGATAGAATGGCTTTAGCTGTAAATAATCCAGTTTTTAAGTTTAATTGACGTTTGAAATAAGTGACATTTTCTTTGGTGATTGCTACCTTTTGTCTGTCAACGATTAAGTACATTTTTTGCGCATTTGGGGCATTTACGAAATCTTCATTGACTACATCATGACCGCTAACTTTTGAAGTAGCTGCATCATATAGGCTCGCTAAATAAGTAGCTGGGTATGTGTCATCAGAAATTTCCATCTCAGGAGTTGTGCCACGTAAGCCCATAAAACCATTGCCCACTGTTAATAAGGATTCGATGGAGTATTCGTCTTTACCTGGTGTGAATCCATAGTAGGCAAGTTGGAAAAGATTGTCTTTTGCTTTTGCTTCAAAGTTTTCTGCATCGCTAAAGACAAAAGGTACATTGTAAGTTTCACTAATCCATTGAGCGACAGGCATGATTCCAAAGTTAGTAGGGACTAAGTATTCGTCACAACCGGTCACATAACCACCTTCAAAGTTAGCAGCATCTAAAATTGTTTTTAACGTATCTAGATTTTCTGCCAAGTTATCAATGGTGTGGACTTGGTTGTCTGGTAGAGTAATTGTTGCTTTGTGGCCATCCATTAAGATTGCTACGAGTTTCATAAAAGGTCCTCCTGCTTATTGTGCTTTTTGTAGATTAAACTACTTTTCTTCCTGTATATACAAGGTGATTATAAATGATTTTTCTTGGATAGACAAGTAGAAATCTTCAAAGTTTGTCAATTTTAGAAACCGTTACCTTTACTTATATTACAAATGATGAAAGTGTATTCGCTAAATAAAATACGTATAAACTTAGTGTAAAGTGGGCTATACAAGTTAAACGTGAAAGGCAAAATAAAAAAGCATCCGAAAATATCGGTATGCTTGAAGTGTCAATCGAGTCTAAATGAAGGTTTTTATATAGATTCAGAGTAACTTTTCTTTTGCTATTTGCTACTAGAAGGAATCTTCATCTTTTTGAAACGTAATATCAGATTCAAAAGGATTAGCGATTTTAGGGGAAAAGTTGATACTGTCATTTTTCGTTTGGTAACTGAGAAATTCAACACCAGCATCAACAGCATATTGTTTAGGAATGGATAAGGCGATTGAGTGACCTACTTTACGAGCAACAACTGGAATCATATTATCTACTCATTTTACACGATTTTATTTGTATAATCCGATTATAATACTCCTAAAAAAACTGCAAACATCTTAGTGACATTTGCAGTTTCTATCTTATAAGCCAATATATGGGGCAGGGTTCACGAATCCACGCCAGTTTGGAGTTGTTGCAATACCAAAGTGGAGATGCACACCAGTAGAATTACCAGTTGTTCCCATGAGACCAATTGTTTGGCCTGCACTGACAGAACCACCACCGACGACGATACTGCTTAAGTGTAGATAATAAGAGTAGTAACCATCGCCATGATTGATGATGATATAGTTCCCTGCAGATGGGTCGTACCCACTGTTTGCGATACTCCCGCTTCTAGAGGCAAAGACTGGGGTACCATAGCTTCCAGTCAAGTCAATCCCGTCATGTTGGGTTCCAGAAAAACCAGTAGGATCTTGTCGAGGACCAAAGCCACTAGAAACATTTAAAGAAGCAAGTGGGGCGTTCCAACCGCTACTTGAAACAGGGCGACTTTGAGGTACGTTGGTAGTCAATGTGTTCGTTTGGCTACTTGCCTGTTGCTCGGCATGTTTGGCAGCTTCTTGTTGGGCACGGGCAGCGGCTTCTTGCTGGGCTTTTAATTTTGCGGCGGCTTCTTGTCTTGCTTTTTCAGCTGCTTCTTTTTGCTTGATAAATTCCTCTTTTTTCGCTTGTTCACTGGCTAAAGAAGCTTCTAGTTCATTTTGTTTGACATTTAAGTCTAGTTTGGCATTGACTAACTGTTCGTTGGTCTTTTGTAATTTAGCAATACTATCATTAATCGTTCGTAAGTTTTGCTCTGCTTGTTCTTTGGTTTTTTGCAATTCTTTTTGGTCCGCTTCTTGTTGGGCCAATAGATTTTGGTTGGCTTGTACAAAGGTAAAGATTGCAAATGATTTATTGACCAAATCACCAACAGATTTCGCTTCTAATAAAGTAGAAAGCATCGTATCACTTTTTTGATTTAATTGGGTACTGCGCGCTAAGTCACGAATTTTTTCGCTACGTTTTTCAATTTTTTCTTGTAGTTCAATGGATTTTTGTGTGAGTTCGTTGACTTTGACTTCGGCCTTGTTTTTTTGCTCAAGCGTTTCGTTATATTTTGTTTGGTATTTTTTGATATCTTTATTTAATTGTTCGACTTCTTGAGATAATTTCTTTTGATCAGCTTGCAAGTTTTCGATTTTTTTTGTTTGGTTTTGGATATTTTCATCGATGGTTTCCGCTAAAGCTAGAGGAGTCGCGAAAAAGTTTAAGATTAATAAACCACTTAATAGTAGCTTTTTCTTCATATTATTCTAAGCTCCAATCTGATTTATGCTGATTTTACTATATATGACGTTGATTAAGAAAGCAAGTTAAGCTCATATTACAATTATGACAAACCATCATTTTGCCTAATTTTTTCTGGATATAGTTATTTATCTTCTACGACTTGAGACGGATTTTTCTTATATGATAACGATTTTTATACAGTTTGATTTTAATCTATAGTATAATGGAGTTATCAAAAATAGTGTTTGATTTCATTTGAAAGTTAATGAAATCAAGTAGTTGTAAAAGTTGAAGGAGGAGTTATCAATGAATGAAGTACAACGTCGGATGGGAAAATTACGTGGTTGGAATTTAACTTTGCTTATCTTAGCAAGTATCAGTCTGATTGCAAATGTTGTATCTTTACCAGGTACGTTATTTCCTAAAAAAATCACCAGTGAGTTTGTTACAGAAAAAAACGCCCAAGCAATTTATGAAGCAGCCAACGCCCCAGCTTATAAAATTGTGGCTATTATTCATGTTCTTTTAGCCATCGTGTTGGTAGCATTACTTTTTGCCGCTTTTCGCAAATTAAAAGAAGAACAATTGCCAAGTAAATTGCCTTATTTCCTTAATCTGGGTTATTGGGTCTTTGATCTATTATTAGGCCTTGTATTATCTGGTTTAACAGTGGAAAATATTCAGTCGTTAAGTAATGTGGGAGGTATGGATGCACAGGTTGCGCCCCTCATTGGCAGTGTGGTTCTGGTATCCGCTTTAATCGGAATTGCCGGTAGTCTCATTTTACAATTACCAGCGATTATGTGTTTGGTTCACATTTTTAAAATTGAAGGATTACGGGAAGAAGAATAGGAGTGTCATTTTTGAAAAAGAATAAACGTAAAAAACAAATCCGCTTAACGATTGGCTTTGTAGTGGCTTGTATCGTGATTGCAATTGGAGCAACTATTTTTTCTATTACCAGAAGTACAAAGCAAACAGAAGAAAAAGGGGATTATCAAGTCGCTAAAATTGAAAAATCAGCGCCATTACTATTTAATGGGGTCGCACAGCCTAAGGAGAGTCGAACTTTTACTTTAGATCCAACACTTGGCACGCTTGAAACGATTCATGTAAAAAATAATCAACAAGTAAAAGCCGGTGAAGTGATTGCGACTTATAAAAATGAAACAATTGCCGACCAAGTGACCCAACAAGAACAAGGGTTGAATAAATTAAATATGGCGGTTTCTAGTGCCCAAAATGGTTACAATAGTGCGGTGAACAAGAAAAACGAGTTGGCCAATCAATATAACCAAGTGAATAAAATTTTACAAGAGCAACAAACAACAAATCCAGAGGCGGCGAGCGAAACGGCGGCTCAACTGGCGCAATTAAAAGAAGCTTATGATGCCGCAGGAGACGCAGTAGAGCAAGCTAAACAAGGTGTCGATAGTGCCAATATGGAATATAGTGATGCACAAAAAGCCCTCGCCCAATTAAAAGAAAAAATCAATACTCAGGTTACTGCACCGTTTGATGGCATTGTCTATGTGGACCAAAATGGTAAAACGCAGGCAACTGTTCCTTATGCTACACTAGTTTCACCTGGTACTGTGGTTCAAGCAAGTGTAACAGAATATGATTATAATAAGTTAAAACAAGGACAAAAAGTGGAAGTCATGCCAGCTAATGATGAACGTAAAATTGAAGGAACGATTACCAATATTTCAACTTTACCTGAATCAGCAACTGCCACACCATCATTGAGTGCAGCGGTCTCAGGTGGTGGGAACAATAGCAGCTCTACTTCCAGTTATGCTTTTACGGTAGAAACAGCAGAAGAAATTCATAATGGTTTTAGTGTGCAAGTGGCTGTCCATTTTAATCAAATTACCGTACCGAAAGAAGTTGTGGTCGAACGTGATGGCAAGCAATACATCTATACTTATAAAGATGGCAAAGCACATTTAACCGAAGTAACCGTCAAAGATCAAGGAGCCAATTATTTAGTCGAAAAAGGCTTAGCGATGGGTGATCAATACATTCTTAATCCAGATAAGAAATTAAAGGATAATCAGGAAGTGGCGGTGTTTGAATGATAGATTTAATTCATATCAACAAATACTATAAAAATGATGAAGAATCCTTGCATGTCCTAAAAGATGTGAATTTGCATATTGAACAAGGTGAAATGGTCGCTGTTATGGGCCCGTCTGGTTCAGGAAAATCAACATTGATTAATTTATTGGGCTTTATTGACCGAAAATTTGAAGGAACGTACCTATTTGAAGGGGAATCTTTAGTTGGGACGAATGATGACCGACTATCAAAAGTACGCAATCAAACAGTGGGCTTTGTCTTTCAAAATTTTAGTCTGATTGAAAATAATACGGTCTATGAGAATGTGGAATTGCCTTTGCTTTATGGAGGCTATAATTTCTCACAAACCAAAGAAAAGGTACTAGCTGCCTTAAAACGAGTTGGCTTAGAAGGTAAAGAGGATAAATATCCGAAGCAATTATCCGGTGGACAACAACAGAGGGTCGCCATTGCTAGATCCATCATTAATAATCCAAAATTTATTATTGCCGATGAACCAACTGGCGCGCTTGATACGCATACTTCCACGGAAATTATGGAATTGTTTGCGGAATTAAATGAAAAAGACGGCGCGACCATTATTTTGGTTACCCATGATCCAGAAGTTGTCCCTTATTGCCATCGTTTAATTAAAATTCGCGATGGGGCAATTATTGCAGATGAGGCGGTGAAAGCATGAACTTTTATGTGAATTTTCGTTCCGCCTTTAAATCAATCAATAATAATCGTAAACGTAGCATTTTAACGATGATTGGGATTATTATCGGGGTTAGTGCGGTGATTGCGATTTTGGCGATAGGTCGTAGTTATGAGCGCCAAACCATTGAAAGTCTAACCAAGAGCGATAATGGAAAAATTCAAGCACAAATTTTGTTTAATCCAAATGATGATTCCTTTTATGAAACGAACAGACCCGCCTTTCAAAGTAGTGATTTAGAGCTTGTTCGTCAAGTTTCAGGTGTTGAGAGTGCCGAATTTGAAAAGCAAGAAACCAATAGTACAAGTTTTAGTGCATTGATAAAAAATAAAAATCAATCCATTGAAGCGAAACTTGTAAAACAAACTAACAGTGATGTCCTTGTGGGGCGCAATCTGTCTAAAGCGGATAATTTGAATCGCAGTCGAGTCGCTGTGGTCAATGAAGAGTTAGCAAATGATTTGTATGGCACTCCTGAAAATGCCTTGAATCGCGGCGTTTTGATTTCTGGACAAAATTACGCCATAGTCGGTGTATATAGTGGTACAGAAATGAGTGATGAAGAAGCGCAAATGGCCAGTATGTTTGGTGAGATGAGCAGCTATCAAGTCCAAATCCCTAAAAAAGCTTACGAATATTACTTAATAAAGAGCGATGAAGCTAGCTATAGTATTGTCGTCACCATGAAAAAAGGAACGCGACCTGATGAAGTGACTAATAAGGTGTTAGATAAACTGAAAAAATCAGGTAGTATGCGTCAACAAGGTAGTTATCGTTCCTTTGATACGGCTATTTTAAGTAAGGGGATCGGGAAAGTGTTAAGTACGATTACTTACTTTATTACCGCCGTGGCGGGTATTTCATTGTTTATCGCAGGTGTCGGTGTGATGAATATGATGTATATTTCAGTTTCTGAACGGACCAAAGAAATCGGGATTCGTCGAGCATTAGGCGCTACCCAACGCTCCATTATGATTCAATTCTTAATTGAAGGGGTGCTATTGACGTTTACTGGTGGCGTGATTGGTTACTTTATCGGAATGATTTTAGCTTATGGCATTGGCTCCTTGATGAAGATACATGTTACGGTTGATTTGTTTACAATTGTCGTGGCAGTCGGCGTGTCTACGCTGATTGGTTTAATCTTCTCAGTCATGCCAGCAAGAGAAGCCGCTAAAAAAGATTTAATTGATATTTTACGTTAATGAATAAAAAAAAATAGACGCACTACTTCAAATAGTGCGTCTATTTTAGTGCGGTTAATTTTCTTCGTCTATCTTTGCGCCTCTTAGGTACCAAATGATCGTTTTAAGAAGAATAAAAAGAAGTACGAGAATAGCATTAATTAAGGGAATTCCTGAATCTTTGGTTTTATAATAATCGAGAATGGTTGAAATGAAAAGAAAGAAAATAGTCATTCGGCTGCCGACACCGCTAAACCAAACTTTCCAGAAAAAATACTTCAAACCATGTTTCATTTTGACCACGCACCTTTCATTCAGCTAAGCGCTCATTCGTGTAAAATCATTCATTTAACGTAATTCAGGCAGAAGTCGCCCATCCTCCAGGAAGCTCCCACTTCAAGCGTTAAGAACCGTTATGTTTAGCTAAGTGGTGCGTAGTTCACGTTAATTAACTTGATGGATTTGTTGGGTATCAATCATCGGATAATTAAAAAGGGTGTGACTTTGCAAATCTACTTTTGACATGGACACGCAATTGATTTGATTATTGCGGTAAGTTTTATAGTAATAATTGCCGCTTTCAGGATGTCCACAAGAAGCATACATCGTTAAGTCATGGGTTCCCCGTGGTGAAGTGGTTACGCCCTCAACAAAAGCCACCGAATCTAAAATATGGAAAAATTGAGTGACATTGCTAATTTCATCTTTTTCGCTGATAGAATGTTCATTTACAAATGCAGCTTTGACGAAACGAGAAGCCGGGGACCAATCGCCAGGTAAGCCAATTGCGCCAAACCCTTCGCCAAATGGAGGCATATCAAAAGGTTGGTTGGCAGGTTGTTTGTCACTTAGGTTAGCATAGTGCGCTAGATTCATCAAATGATAATCAATACTTGGACTATTGGTTAAGACATTGGCAGGATTGTCGGTGATTTTGACTTTTCCTTGAATCACTTCAATCACTGCTGCTTGTTTTTTATCCGCAACAAACCAGTGCAATGTCGTATTGGGCATTTGTGCATTAAATGGAATATCAACGACATTTAAATTGTGAAAAGCCGTTTTTACTTCGGCGACGGATTGGCAATTTGCTAGGGCGTAAAGCATCAATTCATAAGGTGCTAAATTTAATTGGCCTTCTTGAACTTCCGTGGCATATTCGGCAAAATGGGGGAAGTTTAGATTAGCGATTCCTAGTCCAGCCTCATTAATCGCATCGGCATAGAGCGGATAATCCTCAACGACTACAGCGACTCCGATAAAGGCATAATGATTGGTAATGCTTTTTTCGTGTTTGAATTTGATTTCGTAGTTCTTAGGGGTAATCACAATTGATTGTCCGAAAGTATAATCCAAATCGAGATTGCGGCCAAAGTAAAAGCCGTCATTGATGTAACGTAATCCAGTACACATTTACAAAACCTTCTTTATGATTAATATTGTCTATTTAATAAATCCATGGTTAGTTGATGGATGTTATCTTTTGCGATGCCATCAGGTAATTTTTTGATATCTTCTAGTGCTTTTTTTGTAATTTTTTGAGCAATGACTTTGGCTTGTTCGACGCCACCATATTGCACCACGAGTTTGGCTACTTCTTCAATTTCTGCCTGGGTGATTTGATTTTTCTTATTCAAATAAGGCGCGAAGATTTCTGGGTATTGATCTTTTACTAAAATCAAGGGTAAGGTATAAATTCCTTGGCCTAAGTCTTCCAAAATAGGTTTCTTCAAAGTTGCTTTATCTGCGGTATAGTCTAAAATATCATCATAGATTTGGAAGGCTAAACCAATATTTCTACCAATACGACTAGCTAAACGTACCACTTGTAAAGAGCATCCACTGAAATAGGCACCTTCTTTACAAGCTAAGTAGAATAATTCAGCCGTTTTTCCGTTGATGCTACGAAGATAATCCGTAAATTTTTCATCGATTTTAAAGCGGATGGTCATTTGATTGAGTTCGCCCATGAGTATGCGTCTCATTGTTCTGGCGTTATAAGCTAGGTATTCTGAACCATTCATCACGCTAATAAGTGTTTCGAAAAACTTGGTAAAGAGTACATCACCTGCATATACCGCGATGTCTTTGCCGAATTGTGCTTGGACCGTAATCGCACCACGACGCAAAGGTGAGTCATCGATAATGTCATCATGAATCAAAGTCGCCATGTGTAGCATCTCTAAAGAAGCGGCGATTTTTGTCATTTTTTCCTCATCGTGGTTGGGATTTAATTCAGCAAATAGTAGACAAAGTGCTGGGCGCAACAACTTGCCACCAGAGCGTGCAAAGTCTACTAGTGTTTTTGAAATGATTTCGTTATTGATTGCTACATTTTCTTCTAAATATGAGCAAACAGCTTGGAGTTTCTTTTGAATCGTGGGATAATTATTCCAGTAACTTGTCATGATAATTCCTCGCAAATTAATTTATAATTTCATTGTACCTTAAATTGCTTAGAATAGGAAATATCAAAGCTTAAAAAATTAAAGGAAGTGAAAATGTGTCTTTAAAAGTGTTTTTGGAACTTGTAGAATTTAAAGCGAAAACTGCAAGTGTCTTACCGTTTTTTATAGGGCTCGCATACAGTTATTATCATTATCATACATTGCATATTGGTTTGGTATTTATTTATTTTGTGGCGATGTTTCTATTTAATATGGCGGTGGATATTTTGGATAATTATAATGACTATCACCACGCCACCGATGTTCATGATTATAAGCATAAAACCAATATTATAGGTAGAGAAAATTTGTCATTGAAGTTAGTCTTTCGCATCATGATGGGCTTAATTATTGTTTCGGCTTTGATGGGAATTGGCTTATCAATGGTCGTTGGTTGGCCATTGTTGGTGATGGGGTTGTATTGCTATTTGGTTGGCATATTTTATTCATCTGGTCCGCGCCCATTATCAAGTTTACCTTTAGGCGAATTTTTCTCTGGTTTTACGATGGGCTTTATGATTTCGCTCATTTGTGTTTATTTAAATGCTTATGATCAGTTTATTTGGAATTTTAGCACCATCGGCTCGATTTTTCTGATTTCATTACCAAATACATTATGGATAGCTAATTTGATGTTGGCCAATAATATTTGCGATTTAGAAGAAGATGAGAAGAATAATCGTTATACCATCGTTCATTATCTTGGCAAACGGCGTGCATTAAACGTATTTGTAAATATGAATCGCTTAGCTTATTTATCTATTGTTGCGACGGTTGCTTTACATTTAGCGCCTGTGATGACATTATTAAGCTTAGTAAGTCTACCGTTTGTTTGGCAAGAAACACAAAAATTACTCGCCGTTCAAGTGAAGAGCCAAACGTTTATTTGTGCGGTAAAAATTTTAGCAGTGGGTTCATTTGTTCATGTACTGAGTTTTGCATTAGGTATTTTATTACAGTAATATAGTAACAAAAAAGTCGCGATTACGTTGAAGATAATCGCGGCTTTTTTAGATAGAATTTGGATTTTATGCTTAGGCTGCAAACCAGATTGTTAAGTTTGCTAAACCATTGGCACCGTAAGTAGCATCGCAGCTTTGGAAAGTGATTGCTGCACCTTGAGAAGTTAACAAATTAAAGGCATTTTCATCGTTAGCAACACCAGATAATACTTTAAATACTGTATAAGTTTGACCATCAATGGTAACTTTTGAACCTACGCCTAATTCACGAATAGTCCCGCCAGCCATTCCTGTACGTTCGATTAAGTAGTGGTTTGGCATTTCACTCCAACGATAGATATTACCATCTGCTGGAACATACCCTGATCCAGAGAACCAAGCAATTGGATAGTGGTGACCATTAAAGTTAAAACCACTAGTATCAACTTGTGGCGCCGGTGTTGCTTGGGCAGGAGCACTTTGTTGCACAGGCGCGCTTTGTGGTTGTGTTGATGGTGCTTGATTGGTATTTGATGTATTTGTCGCTGTACTTTGTGTAACTTCAATACTTTGAGTAGAAGTTGTTGTACTTTCTACTTTTGTTTCTGCTTTTGAAGTAGCTGTTTGAGAAGTTTGAGTTTCTTTGTTAGTTTCTTTTTTCGCTTGAGTTTTCTTTTGAGCTTCTTTTTGTGCTTTATCTAAAGTAACTTTAACAGTTTTTGATCCACGAACGCTATTAATGGTTTTTCCTAAGTGGCTACCTTGTTTTTCAAAAGCAACTAATTTAGTTGGTTCACTAGCTTGAGCATCGTTGTTTTGAAATTGTGGAACAACGAATACGCCACCTAATGAAAAAATTGTCCCGATAACTGCTAATCTGATGAAGTTTTTGTTTCTCATATTTATTTCCCCCTATATGCTCAATCATTTTTATATTCTTGAGCATCCCCTAAAAGTAAACTTAATATGTAAAGGTGTAAAGTTTACATATTGTTTTCTTCATTTGCATTATCGGTTATTTCAATAAAAAAATCAAGTACTTTCCAAAATAATAACACCTATAAAAACTCTATATATCAGCTATTTTTATGTTTGTTAAATAACTAATCACTTGAAATATCTTTAGTAGTAGTGTTATTGTTAAATGTATGCATAGGTTGACATATAAAGGTTGACAAGTTTACATATAAAGTGTTTTAGTTTGGTAATAATTTAAAAGAGGAGAATAATAATTTTGATTATTCACAAACAAAAAAACTCGAAAGAATAAACTTTCGAGTTTTAGGATAAGTGGTTTGAGTTGATTAAATTGAATGAATAGCGATAAAACATCCTTTATCGTAGCGGTAACGAATTTCGGATAGTTCAAATGGGCGTCCGTCACCAAAAGTAACGACTTGTTCAATTTCAAGAACTGGATCAAACAATTGACATTCTAAATACTTTTGATCATATCTATCTGACATATCAGCTTTAATCTTACGGATAGCTGAGCCAATTTCATAAGGTGTTTCATTTTCAATATATTGGTATAAAGATTTTTCCAATACAGCAGTGTTTAATTCAGGAAGAGCGGCTACAGGAATTACAATATACTCTATTCTGAAAGGTTGACCATCAAGGTAACGTACACGAATAATGTCATAAACACTATCAATAGGACGGATAGCTAATTTTTCACATTCTTCATCTTCAGGATTACGAACGTGGAAGGAAACCACTTTACTTGTTACGGTTTGGTTAACATTCACTTTTTGTGATAATCCAAGACATTCATTTGAACTTGAGTCTAAGTTAGAAGTTGTTTCATCTAATGTTTTAACGAAAGTCCCAACTCCTTTTTTTGAAGCAATGTATCCTTCAAGTGTTAGTACATTCAATGCTTTTTGCACGGTTACACGACTTGTGTCATAAAAGTTAGCTAATTCTGTTTGTTTTGGTAACTTTTCACCAGGTTTGAAAGTTCCGCGTTGAATTTTATTCATTATATCGTTTGCGATTTTTCTATATCCACCAGTTTTTGTCATGTCCGGCACGTCCTTTCTTTATGATGTATGCTAAATAAGTAAACTTTGTAAACTTGTAAATCCGAAGTTAGATAACAAAAATGTGAAATGTATTTATATCAATAGTATTACAAACGTAGATGATGTTCTCAATTGCATCATTTCTCTTTCTATGTATACAATATACCTTTTTTAGTAAGAAAGCAATTATCATGCATTGGGTATGCTAACGTTTTATTAATCATAACATTAGTAATATTTAAAAATGTTAGTTATTTAAAAATTAATTTTGTTTTCCTTATAAATAACTGTTATTTATTTTATGATATTATTTATGTTTGATGATTATGGCTGATATATTAATGATAAATAGAATTTTTGTATGGTGATAGTATTTAAATAGAAAACAAAAATAGATTGATTTTGATAAGGGAGGTTTGCTTGAGAGGGTAATTTGATTCATTTTGAATAGAATATATGTACATATCAGAGGTTCTTTAAAACAGTGAAACATAAAAAAGAATAGTTTGTAAATTAAAATTGAGAAGAAGTGTATTTGAGTAAAATAGTTTAATAAAATGTTGATATATTAATGTTTTTAGAAGATTGATAAAATGTTTTTTGATTATTAAATGAAAGTCTATTTAATATAAAACTTTCACAAGCGTAACTGGATATTATAATTATAATTAATCTAAATAAAAACAATAAAATTTAAAATAAAACATTCTATTTTGTTGGTATGTTAAGAAAAGTTTACATAGTGAAGCTAATTATCAGGTAGATTCACAAGTAAGGAAAATAGATTATAATAGGTATAGTTTATAGAAAGTAGGAATTTGATTTATGGATAAGGAGTTCAGCTTAAGAAGGCTATTTTGGTCTACATTTACTTTGAGCGCTTTTACTTTTGGTGGTGGGTATGTCATCGTTATGCTGATGAAGCAAAGATTTGTTCAAAAATATGGTTGGTTAACTGAAAATGAGATGCTTGATTTTGTGGCTATTGCTCAAAGTGCGCCGGGGGCTATGGCAATTAATGGTGCAATCTTGGTAGGTTACAAGTTGGCTGGGGTGATTGGCGTCTTGATAACGGTACTTGCTACTGTTTTGCCACCGCTAGGAATTATTACGATTTTAGCCTACCTTTACAATGTTTTTATCAAGATTGTCTGGGTTCAATATTTACTTTCTGGTATGCAAGTAGCTGTGGGGGCTTTAATTTTACAAGTGGTTTTTGATATGTTATTACCTATTATCAGGAAAAAACAAGGAACTGTGATTTTGATCTTTTTATTAGTGCTCGGTGCGAGTCTTTTATTCAATGTTAGTTCGGTTTATTTGATTTTGGCTTGCTTGGCATATGGTATCATTCAAACATGGCGTGGGGCGAGTCGATGATTTATTTACAATTATGGTGGAGTTTCGTGAAAGTAGGCCTATTCAGTTTTGGTGGTGGGTATGCAGCTTTACCTTTGATTCAGCAAGAAGTTTATACACATCATTGGCTTCATGCGACCGAACTAAATCATTTAATTACCTTATCACAAATGACTCCAGGACCAATCGCGATTAATGCGGCGACTTTTGTGGGCGTTAAAAGTGCTGGAATTACCGGGGCAATTGTGGCAACGCTAGGATGTGTAACGCCTTCTTGTTTCATCGTAAGTATCATTGCCTACTATTATATGCGTTATCAAAATTTAACGATTGTCCAAAATGTCTTACAAACTTTAAGACCTGCTGTGATTGCCTTGATTTTGGTTTCGGGATTAGAAATTTTGCGTAATAGTTTTTACGGAAATCATGTGGACAACATATTTTCACTGGATATGTCCAAAGTTGTCCTATTTATTGTAGCGCTTCTTTTATTAAGAAAGCTAAAGAGCCGGCCAATCTTAGTGATGCTTGTCATAGGGGGATTAAACATTTTTTATCAAATGTTACTTAATTAATTGCTATATTAATGAAAAATTTGTGAAATAATAATTGTATTAGTGTAAATACACAAAGATGAATGCTAGTCTAGTATAAGGCTGGCATTTTTTGCTTTGTGCCATCTCTGGAACTGGTGTCACAAACTTTGGCACACTTCTTTGTGTCAAACATATATTTAGATGTTGTTGAAAGCGGTAATTTATTGGGTTAAGATAAAAATGTAAACAATTACAAGAACTTTTGTGGGGTGTGCAGAACCATCCCGCACAGATTAAGAGGAGGAAGTTAAAAATGGAAGCAAACGTGCAGCAAAAGAGTTTAAAAGCAAGAGTGCAACGTTTCGGTAGTTTTCTTTCAGGAATGGTCATGCCAAATATTGGGGCCTTTATTGCTTGGGGTGTAATTACTGCCCTGTTTATTCCAACTGGATGGTGGCCAAATAAAGAATTAAATAATTTAGTTTCACCAATGATTACTTATTTATTGCCATTATTAATCGGTTATACTGGTGGACATACTGTTCATGGCCAACGTGGTGCAGTTGTTGGGGCAATTGCAACAATGGGTGTTTTAGTCGGATCTTCAGTACCAATGTTTATTGGGGCGATGGTGATGGGTCCTTTAGGTGGCTGGTGTATCAAGAAATTTGATGATGCTTTCCAAGATAAAATTGCTGCTGGATTTGAAATGTTAGTCAACAACTTTTCAGCTGGTTTGATTGGATTTGTACTTTCGATTCTCGGATATCTAGGAATTGGTCCAGTCGTTCAATCGTTGACCAATGCGATGGCTAGCGGTGTAGATGCAATCATTAATGCACATTTATTACCATTAGCAAATATCTTCATTGATCCTGCGAAAATTTTATTCTTAAACAATGCCATTAACCACGGTATTTTAACACCACTTGGTACGGAACAATCCTTACAAACTGGTAAATCTATTCTATTCTTATTAGAAACAAATCCTGGTCCTGGTTTAGGTGTGTTATTAGCCTTCATGATTTTTGGTAAAGGTTCTGCCAAATCATCTGCGCCAGGTGCGATTATCATTCAATTCTTAGGTGGTATTCATGAAATTTACTTCCCATATGTCATGATGAAACCATTATTATTCTTAGCTGTTATGGCTGGTGGGGTATCAGGTACATTTACTTTCCAATTATTAGGTGCTGGTTTACGTGCTGCTGCTTCACCTGGTTCAATCATTGCTATTTTAGGAATGACTCCAAAAGGTGGATATCTTCCAGTAATTGCTGGGGTAGCCGTCGCAACAGCTGTGTCATTCTTAGTGTCAATGGTAATTATTAAATCTGATAATAAAGAGGAAGAAGATTTTGAAGCGAGTCAAGCTGCTGTGAAGGCTGCTAAAGCTGAAAGCAAAGGTCAAGTAGCTGCAACCACTCAAGCAACACCAACTTCAAGTTCTTCAGCATCATTTGCAACTGTCGATAAAATTATCTTTGCTTGCGATGCGGGCATGGGTTCAAGTGCAATGGGTGCTTCTGTATTACGTAATAAAGTGAAAAAAGCTGGTTTAGATGTGCCAGTAAGTAACTCTGCCATTAATAATTTAACAGACGATCCAAAAGCTTTAATCGTTACCCAAGTTGAATTAAAAGAACGTGCGAGTCAAAAAGCGCCAAGTGCACTATTTATTACAGTAGAAAACTTCATGAATTCACCAAGTTATGATGAAATTGTGACTAAGCTTCAAGAAGTGAAAAAATAAGTAAAAGAAAAGGCTATTAGCCAGGTGACAAAAGCCTGGCTAAAGTCTTTGTTAAAGGTAAGAAGAAAGGAGGGAGAGCATGTATTTTTCAAATCGTGAAAAGAAAATCTTGTCTTTGATGCTTGAGTACCCAAACGGAATTACACAAGAAGAGTTAATGACACAACTACAAATTAGTCGTCGTACTTTGTATCGTGAAATTGCTAGTATCGAAAAAACATTGCAAGCTTTGGATATTCAAATCATCAAGCCTCGTGGGGCCGGATATCGAATTCTTGGTGAAAGCACGAGTTTAGACAAGCTAAAGCAGCAATTAAATGAAGTACAAGAAGATATCTTTACGAATAATGTTAAGCGTCAAGGAGCCATTGTTTGTTCCTTACTATTTCAAGATGAAGAAGTGACGATTGAGAGTTTAGCGATTGATTTTCAAGTAAGTGTTTCGACGATTGTTTCTGATTTACAAACGATTGAAACCAGTTTAGTGGAATATCGTTTGCAACTGCTTCGTTTAAAAGCGCGTGGTATCAAAATTGAAGGTGATGAAAAAGCCAAACGCCAAATTTTAGGCAACTTAATCTTTAATGGTGTCAGTGAATATGATTTCTTCCATTATTTGGATAAGTTGACTGCTGAAAATAGCCATCAAAAAAGTGGAAATTTCTTCTTAGATTTATTAAGTACGGATAGTTTATTTTGGGCTAAAACAAGCATTTATCAATTACCCAATCAAATTTTGAATAATATTACGGATAATCAGCTACAACGTATTTTGATTTTACTGACTTTATCTATTGACCGGATGCGTTCCAATCATGTTTTAGCAAAAACGCAAGAACAAGAAGCTCGGACAGATACCATTCAGTTAGCTAATCAATTAATGGTGAAAGTCGCTACTTTTTTAAATCAATCTATTCCAAATCAAGAAGTAAGGCTGTTTGCTTATCAATTAGAAGGTATTAATTATAAACAACCACAAAATATATTTATCGATACTTATGATGTGGAGCTTTCTTATAAAATTAAAGAATTTATTCGGAATGTTTCTCAACTGAGTCAATATGATTTTCGGAAAGATGAACAGCTTTTCAAAGATTTAATGGCCCATATGAGTGCTGCCTTGAAAAGAAGTTCTCATGCGATTCAAAGTTCAGAAAATCCCCTTTTAGAAAAAGTAACAAAAAAATATGACTGGGTTACCAAGGCGGTTCGTACAAGCTTGCAGGAAATCTTTAGTCAATATCGCTTTTCAGAGGATGAAGTAGGTTACATTGTTATTCATTTTGCTACTTCTTTAGAACGTCATCCGGTTAGTCGGGATTTGTCGGTATTGGTGATTTGTTCTAGTGGGATTGGCACAGCAAGGATATTGGAGAGTCGCATTCGAAAATATTTGCCAGAGTTTCAAACGGTAAAAATTGGTAAGATTTCTGAATTGAGTCGCTTGAATTACAAGGAATTCGATTTGATTCTAGCAACTATTTTCTTACCTGGTTTCCCGATTCCGTATAAAGTCATTTCTCCATTGTTGTTAGAAGATGAGATTAGTGAAATTAAAAGTCAACTATACAAAATGGATACTAAGCAAGAAAAAGGTAGCGAAAAAGTACCTCAGCCAACCATATCTAGTCAGCATGTCTCGTTTCAAGAAATCTATGAAGCGATGAAATTGGCCAATGATTTACTTGGCAATTTTGATTTGAAACAAGTCAAAGCACAACCAACAATTGAAGCGACATTAGCACAAATTATTCAAGACTTGAGCGGCACGATTGTTCATGATAGTCAAGCTGTGACCCAACGTGTGATTGATCGCTATTTAATTGCACCTATTGGAATTCCGGAGACCAATATGGCCTTATTCCATTGCGCCGATGAAGAAATATTAGAGCCGTATTTTGCAATTTATGAGATTAACCATACTTTTAGTATTCCTAGTATGGATCGTAAGGGAATATTATTGAAACGGATTTTACTTATGTTGGCACCGGAACCTATGACTGAGACTCAACGGAATTTACTAGGGCAGATTAGTAGTTCAATTATTGAAAGTGATCTCAATACGCAAACTTATATGCATGGTACAAAAGAAGAAGTATATCAACTGATGAGTTCATTATTTGTTAAAGAAATACAACAAGATTAAGAATTGGAGGAAGAAAAGATGCATTTAACAGAAAATATGGTGTTATTAAATCAAAGTTATGACAACAAAGAGGAGGCAATTAGAGCTTGTGGCCGTTTATTAGTAGACAATGGCTGTGTGGATGAAGATTATATTGAAGCAATGATTGAAAGAAATAAGTTAGTCTCAACTTACATGGGAAACTTCATTGCGATTCCTCATGGCACAGATGAAGCCAAAAAATATGTGAAGAAAACAGGAATTTGTGTCATTCAAGTGCCTCAAGGTGTACAGTTTGGCGAACCTGATTCAGAAGATTTGGCGATGGTTTTATTCGGAATTGCAGGGATTGAAAATGAACACTTAGATTTATTGCAAAAAATCGCGATTTTCTGTTCAGAAGTAGAAAATGTCGTGAAATTAGCTGATGCAAAATCAAAAGAAGAAATCATTCGCTTATTAGAGGAGGCTGAATAAAATGAAAGCAACACATTTTGGCGCAGGCAATATTGGACGAGGATTTATTGGTGAAATTTTAGCAAAAAATGGCTTTAGTATTGAGTTTGTCGATATCAATGAAACAATTATCAATGCTTTAATGTCTAGAAAAGGCTACACGATCGAACTCGCTGAAGAAAGCAAACGACAAATCCGAGTAGCAAATGTCACTGGTATCAACAATCAAAAAAATCCTGAAGCTGTTGTCGACTCTGTAGCAACCTCACAAATTGTAACGACTGCTATTGGTCCAAATATTTTACCGTTTATTGCAGAACTAATCGCTAAAGGCATACAAAAACGTAAAGCCAATCAAGTGACTGAAAAACTAGATGTGATTGCCTGTGAAAATATGATTGGTGGGAGTCAGTTCTTATTTGAAAAAGTCAAAGCTTATTTAACGCAAGAAGATTTAGATTATGTGAATCAATATGTAGGCTTTCCTAATGCAGCAGTGGACCGCATTGTACCGATTCAACACCATGAAGATCCTTTATTTGTCAGTGTCGAACCTTTCAGTGAATGGGTTGTGGATAAAACTCAGATGAAAAATCCTGAGCTTGTATTAAGTGATGTGGAATATGTGGATGATTTAGAGCCATATATCGAACGTAAACTATTTTCTGTGAATACTGGGCATGCAAGTGTGGCGTATACCGGTGCGTCTTTAGGTTATCAAACCATTGATGAAGCGATTGCCGATGAAAAAGTATTGACGACTCTAGAAAATGTCCTAAAAGAAACGGGTAGCTTATTAATAGCAAAATGGCAGTTTGATCCACAAGTCCATCAAGCCTATGCCCAAAAAATTGTGGCCCGCTTTAAAAATCCATATATTTCCGATGCAATCACGCGTGTGGCACGTACCCCAATTCGTAAATTAGGCTATGATGAACGCTTTATTCGTCCAATCCGTGAATTACATGATCGCAATTTAAGTTATCAACAATTACTAACAGTTGTGGGCTTAATCTTTAATTATCGTGATGAAAAGGATGAACAGAGTGTAGAGTTGCAAAAGATGTTGCAAAACGAATCGCTGGAAGCCGTGGTTCGTAAAGTGACACAATTGACAGATGAAACACTCATTGCTGAAATTGTCGCAGCAGCAAGTAAATAATGTAACGCACCGCTTGAAAGATTTTCAGGCGGTTTTTTGTCAAATGAAGTTTTGAATAATACTTAAGACATCTGTCCAAATGAGAATGTCACAGATTTCAACTACTTGTAAATTTCGATGTTGATAGTCGATGGAACGAATTTGATGAGTCACGATTTGTCCAGTGATTTTTCTCGGTGACTTGATATCAACGTACGTAGGATAAGGTCTAATGGTAGACGTAATGGGGCAGACTGAGCAAAAACCAGTGTATTGATTGAATTCGTTGCGACTAAGTACTAAAGCGGGTCTTCCTTTTTTATTTAGAGGGATCAAAGTCTAGCAACACGATTTCTCTTTGTTTTGGGTAAGGCATCAATACTCATCCCCCTCAGGTTTCATAGTATCCCATTCAAGCGATTCATCAGATAAATCTGCGCTAAAACCTGTCCATTGGTCTTTATCTGCAAAAATATCTTCCTGCTTAGGTTTTAAAATATACGTATCCTCAACTTTGTAAACTCTGTATTCTTCTCCGACTTTAGGAGCGATTTCTTTTGGAAAAATAATCCCGACAGCATGTCCGATTTTTCTAGTGGTAATCTTCATGTAAAATACCTCGCTTTCTAACATATCATTAAATTGAATTTGACATACGTTGTGATAAAACGCAAATAAAAAGATTTTTGTGCAATTGGTCTAGACAAATGTGGAGATTGGTGTTAAAATTGGTATGTACCAATAAGAAGAGGAAAGAGTGAGAAAGATGAAAGTAGTAAAAGTAACCAATGCAAATGAAGGTGGCCAAAAAGCCTTTGAATTATTAAAAGATTGTCTAGCACAAGGAAAGAAAACTTTTGGTCTAGCAACAGGGGGCACACCAGAAACTCTATATCAAGAAATGGTCAAAAGTGATTTAGACTTTTCGGATTGCGTTTCAGTCAATTTAGATGAATATGTGGGCTTAGGTGGCGAAAATGAGCAAAGTTATCGTTACTATATGAATGATCACTTATTTAATCACAAACCTTTTAAAGAAACCTTCGTACCAAATGGATTAGCTGAAGATTTAGTAGCTGAATGTGCGCGCTATGATGAAGTGATTGCGACTCACCCAATCGATTTTCAAGTTTTAGGAATTGGTGAAAATGGACATATCGGCTTTAATGAACCAGGCACAAGTTTTGATGTGACAACTCATGTGGTGGACTTAACGCCATCAACGATTTCTGCGAACCAACGCTATTTTGCAAGCCGTGAAGAAGTACCAACGCAGGCGCTATCTATGGGGATTAAATCCATTATGCAAAGTAAGCAAATTGTTCTTTTAGCCTTTGGTGAGAAAAAAGCAGATGCCATCCAAAAAATGGTAGAAGGACCAGTAACACCCGATGTGCCAGCAAGTGTCTTACAAAATCATCCAAATGTAACGGTGATTGTGGACCAAGCAGCTGCAAGTAAATTAAATTAAAAAAATGATTGAAGCCGAAAAAGTGGAGTTCTTTCCATTTTTCGGCTTTTTTGATTTAATCTCATCATTGAATGAATAATACGGATTTACTTTATCTTACCCTTGTTTTTTTATAATCGAAAATGTTAAAATGAGGTGAAACGTTTTCTATATATTAAAAAAGGGGATGAAAAAAATGAATTATCCGTTATTAGCGCATAAAATGCCGGAAAGAATTAAAAAAGTGTGGCTATGGACCTGGTTAGTAGAAACAGTCATAGCACTTTTGCTAGGTGGCGTTGCATTTTTAATCTATCATTTTATTTGGCATAATCAATGGTTATTTTATGGTTTGTTGGTTTATTTATCAGTGGTTATCGTGAAAGCAATAGTTGATTTGGCTTTGATTCCTTATCGCTACACTTTTCATCGTTATGAATTGGCTAGTGAAGATTTGGCCTTTCAGGAAGGGTTTATTTTCCGTTCGACGACTTATGTGCCTTTAAATCGTATCCAACATATTGAAACGGAGCAAGGTCCCTTCTTGCGCCATGAAAATTTGATGGAATTGGTGATTCATACTGCAGCGACGAAGCATAGAATTTTAGGTTTGGATGTTAAGGAGGCCCAACAACTTCGCGCGCAAATTATTGAAATGGTAAGGCAGGCGAAAGAAGATGTCTAAGAAAAATCATTATTCGAAACTGTATTTACTTTTTGCCCCCCTTCGTTCTTTAGTCAAATTGATTTGGCAAATTTTTATCCTGTTTGCCTTAAGTAGTTTTTTTGGTAAAGATCGTGATTACTTATCTAAACCTCATTTTTGGTTGTATATCCTTTTAGCTTCGTTGGGGATTTTTCTTTTAGTTGTGGGGTATCATGTGGCTTGTTATTTGACGCAAACTTACGAATTGACCGAGGATGCTTTGATTTTTCGCAAAGGGATTTTCGTCAAGCAAGAAATCATTGTCCCTTATGAACGAATGCAAACAATCAAGAAAAATCAATGGTTTTATATGGTGCCGTTTGGATTGGTTCGTCTGATGGTTGAGACCGCTGCACACTCCGGAAAAGAAGCAGAGGTTGATTTGCCGTTGGTGCCGTTTGCGTTATATGATGAATTAGAAGCAAGACGTCGTAATGAAACGCAGATAATATCGAAAGAAAAAACGCGTCAAGCAGACTTTTCCTTGTCTTCTAAGGATTTATTGACATTTGCTTTGACCGAGTTGTCCTTGTTAGCACCGGTTGTCTTAATGTTTGGGGTTTTGCAAGTGATACCGGATAGCGTACAAGATAAACTTTTGGGGCAATTTAGTCAGCTAGTTATCGTAGTTGCTGTGGCGCTATTTTGTGTTGCTTACTTGTTAACTGCTATTTTTATGGTTTTAAAAACAGTGATTAAATATGCCAATTTCCAAATCTTTCAGGAAAGTACTGGAGCTTTGCGGATTGAATATGGTTTGCTTGAACAAAAGTCGCAAGTGATTCCAATGAGCAAAATTCAAGG
The DNA here is from genome assembly GCF_023221775.1 of Enterococcus cecorum. Classification (GTDB taxonomy): domain Bacteria; phylum Bacillota; class Bacilli; order Lactobacillales; family Enterococcaceae; genus Enterococcus_E; species Enterococcus_E cecorum_A. The sequence continues at coordinate 100,491 of NZ_JAKUDS010000005.1, forward strand.
TGTGCGTATCAAACAAAATATCTTCCGCCTATTTTTAGGATTGGTAAGTGTGGATTTGCTGATTGCAGGTGGTCAAGAAAAACAAGAAGGAGAACAGCAATCTTTAACCGATCATCCGGTATTTATTCCAGTAACGAAGGCTAGTGAAGTGGAGGCCTATTTGACGCGCTTTTTACCAGATTTTGATTTTCAGGTGAGTTTAAAAGAGATGCAGCAATTACGATTATGGTATTTTAGTCGCTTTAAATTCTTAATTATCGTGCTTCCGATTGTTGCGTATTTCGTCTTTCATTTTGCGATTTGGCAGTTAGCTTTAGCGATTGCCTTGTTAGCCACACTTTCATTAGGGTATGCTTATTATCAAAGTAAATCCCAAGCTTACGGGATGAATGAACGCTTTATTGTTTTTCGCGATGTTCGTTTGTTGGAGCGTGTCCAAACGATTTTGCCACGAAAAAATATTCAAAGCTTAGAAATGCGGACCTCACGTTGGCTTTATCCTAAACAATTAGGACATTGTAAGTTGAACGTGAAGGCTGGCGATGATGATTTTCATACGGAATTAAATTATTTACCACTTGCTGATATTGAACAGATGATACAGTTTTATCGGAAAAATTCTTAGCGTGGGTGATTACATGGATGAATTAGAAAAATTGTGGCAACAGTATCGTACGGAAATGATGTTTAATGTGGGTGTGCTACCGGAAAGTTTAAAGCAACAGGGGACCGTTTTGACTTTTGCACCTAAATCAACGGTGTGTTTGCGAGGCAGTTTTCCAGAATATATTTACTTTGTATTATCAGGAGAAGCGGTAGGGCTAAGAGAGTATATCAATGGGCAAGAGTACAGTTATTTCCAGTTAAATGCCGAAAATGGTGTCGTAGGGTTATTAGAGGTTTTGGCACATAAAAAGCATCATATTGCCACGGTGGTTGCAAAGAGCGAATTGAAAGTTTTACGCTTGCCATCTAGTACGGTGTACCGAAGTTTACAAAATGATTTGCCGCTTTTACGTAAGTGTTTAGCGTGGTTGGCTCAAGATTTTTATGCACGTTCTGGCAATGATGGACTCTTTTATTATTCCAAAGCAATTGATCGGGTGCGATTCTTTTTAGCTAGCTTCTACGAAAAGCATCATCGTGGAAAAGAACAACTAATGATTCCGGTATCTTATCAAGAAATCGCTAAACAATTAGGACTGAGCGAACGTACAGTCGGCCGCAGTATTCAAACACTAAAACTAGGAAAAGAAATTACAGTCGAGAAGAAGAAAATTTATTTATCTAACTCCCAATATATGCAGCTCTTAACCAAAATTGAGATTGAATAATAAACACAAAACGAGTAGCTACCTGCATTTTTATCGAGTAGCTGCTCGTTTTTTATAGATGTTATTCTAGCGAGATAAATGGGAAGGCGACTCCTTCATCTTGCCACCCTAATCGTAAAAGTTGTTCTTTTTCAGTAAGCGAAGTGGTGAAAAAATGAGTTCCGACTTTTTTTCTTGGATGATATAATCGCATAACACCACTATCCCCATGTGTATAAAAGGCGGTCCCTTCATTTTGCCAACCTATTTGTAACAGATGAATCCCTTCGGTAAAATTTAGTGTAAAGTGGTGGTCCCCAGTATTGGGATTATAATACCGTTGCACTGGCAGACCATCATAATCAGCTTGCCATGCGATTCCTTCATCTTGCCATCCTAGGCTGCAGAGATATTTTCTTTCTGAGTTGTTGATGGTATAGAAATGTTCGCCAGAGTTGGGGTTGTAGACACGATAAACATCAATGGTCGGCTCTAAAACCGTGACCGACATAGTGGTTAGTTACTCGGTTGCAGTAAAATTTTTGATGCCAAGTCTTTGTTTTTCTTGTTCGAATTTTTCACTCGTACTGATAAAAAAATGAATAGTGGTCGTACCTGGTTTGAGCGCTTGCCAATTTCCTTTTTCATCAAATGTTAGGATAGAAGAATCGTCGACTTTGAAGTAAAAGGAATAGATACTATCTTTAAATGGTGAATCACTAGGGCGGCGAATTTGTCCTTTTTGTCCGACAATGAACGGGGCGGAAAAACTACTAGCTTCATAGCTTCCAGGGTGTAAAGTGTAAGTTTCATCCGCAAGTATTGTTTGATATGAACTGATGAGCAAAAAGCTAAAAATAAGAGAACAAAAAACAACGGATCTTTTAAACATAGTATCCCTCCTTGATTTGATTTGAACATAATTGAAAGTCATAAACAGCCTCTTTTTCATAACTGATTTTAAATGTTTTTCTTTTTTTGTCAAACGTTTTCATTGTTTTCTATTTGAGATTCAAGCACTGTATTTGACTAGCGAAGTATCCTAGCATTAATTTTTGATGAAAAAAGTATTTTTCTCTATTCAAAGCCGAATGATTCTGCTATAATCGCTAGCAATATACATTTTTGTAAAGGATGGTAAGGATGAACAAAGAATTATTGCAACAGGTTCCTAAAGTAGAGTTACACTGTCATTTAGATGGTTCGATTTCAATGGCATGTCTAGAAAAAATGGCACAAAAGGATGGCTATCCAATTGAGAATTTGGCTAAAGTTCGTGCGCCTAAAAAATGCCAGAATTTGCAGGCTTATCTAGACAGTTTTGATGCGGTGTTACCATTACTGCAAAGTGAGGAAAACTTAACGATGGCTGCTTATGATTTAGTGGAACAAGTAAGTCTAGAGAATGTTCGTTACTTAGAAATTCGTTTCGCACCACTTTTACATACGCATCAAGGCTTAAGTGTGTCTCAAATTATTGATGCTGTATGTCTAGGTATCGAGCAAGGCATGCAAGATTATGACGTGGAAGTGAATTTAATTATCTCAGCCATGCGTCATCATAGCAATGAACGTAATCTTGATCTTGTAGAGAGAGTCAGTATGATGCAACAAGCACGTGTGGTTGGCTTTGATTATGCTGGCGATGAGCGTGATGATTTAGGTGAGCGTGGGAAAGTCGTTTCATTAGCAAGAAAAAATCAATTTCAAATTACCTTACATGCCGGCGAATGTGGTTGTGCGCACCATGTGGCTGAAGCGATTCATCTTGGAGCTACCCGGATTGGGCATGGGGTAGCGATAAAAGATGATCCAAAAGCTTTGGAGTTATGTGTTCAAAATGGTACTCTATTAGAAATTTGTCCAACGAGTAATCTTCAAACCAATGCCGTAGATAAAATAGAAAACTATCCTTACCCGTTATTTGTTGAGAAAAAAGTGAAGTTTTGCGTGAATACCGATAATCGCACGGTTTCAAATACAAGTTTAACGAATGAATATGCTTTGTTGCAGAAACATTTTGATTTTGATTTGTCTATGATGAAAAAAACAAATATTGATGCGATTCAGGCGAGTTTTGCTACTCCAATCACAAAAGAAAAAATCCAGCGTGAATTAGAGGAAGAATATCAGAAATGGATGCAAGAAAATGATTAAATAGCGAATGTAATCCTTTTCAATCAGGACAATTGACCTTTTCTAACAAATTAAAGTTGAATATACTATAATTGAAAGATGTCGGAAAGGAGCAAGACCTGATGTTGAAAAATATTCAAGTTTCCCAGTTAGTAAAGATTATTGTGGGAACGTTATTAGTTGCTTTAGGAATTACGTTGATGATTACGAGTCAATTAGGTGTTGATACTTTAAGTGTTGCCCTTTTTGGTGTGATGAATTTTATTCCCTGGAAATTTGGTTATCTAACTTTATCTTTTAATTTAATTATTTTAGCTTTTGCTGTATTTTTTGACCGTCAACAAGTTGGCCTAGGTAGTTTTGCGAATGCCTTTGGGGTGGGCCTCACTGTGAATGCCTTAACACCCATTTTAACAGCCAATGAATTTTTAACTAGTCATACGTATTTAACGATGATCTTAGGAATTGTCGTTTATGGATTAGGTGTAGGAATTTATGTTGCTGGTAATCTAGGCTCAGCGGCTGTCGAGTGTTTAACAATGATGGTTGTGAAAGCGACGAAATTTCCTTTACGTTATGTACGGATTAGTTTAGATGCTTTGATGGTGGTTATCGGTTTGCTATTAGGTAGCCAAAGTTTTGGTATCGGCACCATTATTTGTGTGATTACCACCGGTCTAATTATGGAGCGAGTGTTAGTCTTTTTTGAGAGATTAGAACAAAAAGCCCAACGCAATCTTATTTCTCAAACAAAATAATAGATAAGTCAAAGAAGTCTTGACAGTTTTCAATTTTGATTGCTGTCAAGACTTTTGGTGTATATAGGAAAATACAAAAAATCTAGCCCACAAAAACGAGCTAGATTTATGTAACAATCATATTAAGCTTTGTTGATGTGACCAGTGACATCAAATTTGAACTTCTTACCTTCTGAAATATCTTCAATTAACTGTTGCACTAATTCAATTAATTCTTCGCGTGTTAATGAAATGATACCTGCAAGTAACATGGTAACTAGACCATTAACGACAATCCATGCTTCTAAATGTAATAAATTAAAATCTTCTTTTGGTAATTTACCGAAACGACGACTTTCTTTAGATAGTTCTTTGTAAAACTCTACAGAATATTCATACATAATTGGTCCGCCGCCCTTAGGATCAACGAATAAAGCCTTGAATAATTTTGGCTTTTTCATAGCAAATTCAACGTAGTGAACTGGTGCATCAACGATTAAATCGCCAGTGATAGGTTGACTCATAAATTTACGTGTTAAGTCTGTTTGAATTTTATGTAACAGTGTACGTTTTAAGTCTTCCATGTTCTTAAACTCAAGATAGATTGGTTGAGTAGAAATCCCCATCTTCTTAGCTACGTTACGGGCAGTAAACTTTTCAAAACCACTTTCTAAAACAACTTCATGTGCCGCTTTTAATATCTGATCTTTTGTATAAACTTTACGACGCATAACATTCACCCCTCATGCTCTTTTCTATATTTTAACGCAAAACATAATAATTTGTAAAGGGAAAACATAAATAAAGGAGTTATTTAAATGAATTTCGAGCTAGTAATAAACATTGATATAAAAATGTTTAACTCATTTTTGATTATTTTGGAATTGGTTTCAAATAACTTTCTAAACTTTAGCGTTAAAAACTTATGATAAATATACCTGAATGGAGCAAATACATAAAATGATTGTTAGGATAGGAGGGATAACCTCGTTGTAGTGCGAGAAGATGATTAGACTTGATAGAAAAGAGAGATGAGTCATCCTAAACGCTTAGCTAAGGAAATGCTGAAACGAATGAGTTGTTTTAGTGTTTTATTATTGTCTATTATAGAATAAAAAAATAAACGCTTAAATTGAAAGGTGAAATTGTATTCTTGTATTATTTAAAAAGGGAATTGCTAAATATAACAACCATTTGTTTTTTTCTTTTTTTAAAAATTTATTATCTTCTTTGGTTTTTGTTATTACGGGAACGGATCACTGGCAATAAACGCTAAATTAACAAGTTTATATTGTTGATAAAGCGGGTTGTTTATTCGATTGTTTGTTATCTGAATTTCTTTAGTTGTGATTTAAAAGTGAATTATGTTTATTTAAATTTTAATCTTCTTTTAAATATTGAAATACATTTGTTTTTATTTTATAATTCTTTATTGGATGAATTTACGAGTTGGCTATTTTGCGGTCGATTTAAATTTATTCGTTATTTAAATATACGGAGCGGTGCCTACGAGCTTTTGTTTAGGAAGGAATCTGCCACATTGACGTATATAAACGAAGCACAAAATGGGCTTTGCGTTGCGTATGGATAAATATTAGTAAGGGGGAAGATCATGAATTACAAAAAATGGACAAAGTGGATGACTTGTTTATGGTTAATGCTTTCGATGGTTAGCTACTTTGCTTCAGGAATATGTGTAGTGCATGCACAGGAGGAAGCACCACCACTCACTATTTCTAGCAAATTAACCAACAACGGTTTTGTTTTAAATGAGACGGTAAATTATCAAAAGTTGGATGCAAGCAAGACTTATATTCTAACTAGTAAACTAATTGATGTTGCTACGAAAAAAGTAGTAGTAACAGATAAAAGAACGAATTTGCAAGCCGATAGTACAGGGAATGGTTCGTGGGAAATAGAATTAAATTTAGGACGTAAAGTAAAGGGTGGCCAAACCTATGATGTAGAATTTCAGATTCGTTCTACTGATGGTGCGGTTAATATGTCTGCAAAAGGGACCCCATTAAAGGTGAATGATTATTTTGGGTATGATGTTAGGAGAGATTATGATCAACAAAACTGGCAGACATTTGGCGTAACTTATCCAGCGTTGGCTCTAATGCACAGTTATGACTTAAATGGTGAAAATCAAGAATTTGCAGAAGTTGTGTATTGCTTTAATATGCCATATAGTTTTCCTGAAGAACTTCAAACAGAAAATAAAGTGAAGTATGAGCGCTATACCTTAGAAGAAGTACAAGCGCAGAATTTAAAGTATTGGGCAACTAAGCCGTTGAGTCAAGAAGATATTGATAAAATTATGCGCATTATTTATTACACTACGGCTAAGAAGAAGGAATTGGTGCAGACGTATTATTTAGATCGTAATGTCAAAGATAAAGACGCAGAAGAAAATATTGATGCAGATATTGATTATACGGTTGATTTAGAAAATAAGTGGGTTAAGCCAAATGGTGAAGAAAATGAGAAATTAGTTGACTTAAAAACAAATGCGCGATTGTATAGAATAGCGCAATATGCAATTTGGCATGTGACAGATGGATTGGATTTTAATAAAAACGGTTCTGTTAGCGAATCCTCTAGAAATAATGAAGGGGTTAGACACCTACAAGGCTATAATGCAGCAGATCCAGATAAACCGATTTTGAAGAGTCACGCTTTTGATGATGTAATTGTTCGCTCCATAGCGCAAAAAGCTGGAATACCGATGGAAGATAATTCAGATGAAGAAGAGAGCAGTGGTGGAATTTTCGGTGGTTTAACAGGCGGTATTTTTGGCGGAGGATTAGGTGGTAATATCATTGGTGGTATTGTCGATGGTGCTAAGGACAAACTGCAAGAAGAACTGTATAAGAAAATTTCAGCACAAACAGGAATGGATATTTCGGGTGTTAAAGAAGTTGAATTATATAATTTCTTAATCGGCAATGCTCAAGTGGCAGGCGTGAATGAAAATAATAAAGTAGATTTAGGTGCTGTACCAAAGGATAGAGTGTTGAATTTATATTTATCTGATGATGCTAATGGTACTGACAAGGATGAATTATTAGGAAAAGAAGTTCCATACCAAAACCTTCTAAGTGCTAGCTTCATTTTGCCTCAGATGCCAGAACAGCCCGAGGTTGAAGAGAAAAAATTCAAATTTAGTAAACAAGATTTAAATGGTCATGAACTACCTGGTGCTAAGCTTCAAATTAAAAAAGGTTCAGAAGTGATAGAAAGTTGGACTTCAACTAAAGAACCACATGAATTTGCTTTGGAATCAGGAAAGTATCTATTGCACGAAGAAGTTGCGCCTAATGGATTTTTAAAAGTTACCGAAGTACCTTTTGAAGTAGATGAAACTGGGCATTTGATGACCACTGCTAGTTCGAAAATCGTTAAAGTGAATGAAGATCAATTCATTTTAATGAATGAAGCAGCTCGAATTCGAACAACAGTAGCCGCGAATGCTCAAGCTTCTAATCATGAGGCAGCAGCTACGGTTCAAGCATTAGATGCTAAATTAGGTGTATTGGTTACTGATACTATTACTTATCAAGGATTGGTTGCTGATAAAGTTTATCAAGTAATTGGGCAGTTAATGGAAGTAGATGGAAATCAAGTACGTCCAGTTAAAAATGATGAGCAGTTAGTAGAAGTACAGCAATTATTCACTGCCCAAGCTACTGATGCTCAAAGCTCCAAAGATTTTACATTGAACTTCGGCAAGATAAACTTACAACCGGGTAAGAGGTATGTTGTCTATGAAACAGTTACATCTGTAGATAATCTAGTAGATACTGATGGCGATGGAGTATTGGAAAAACATCAACTAGAACATAAGGATGCAACAGATTTAGCTCAAACATTAGTAGTTAAGCAAGCTTTATATGAAAATCCAAAAGCGGGTATGTTACGTACAACAGCGAAAGTAAATGGCAATACGACAAGTAATCCAGTA
>NZ_JAKUDS010000050.1 GCF_023221775.1 Enterococcus cecorum
TCTCGTCACAGCAAACGACACGAACACACTGGCGAAAATGAACCACCTAAACGAAAAAAGAAAGGAACAAGATATGTAGAACATTCACAGCTTTTACCATTCGAGGAAAACAGCTTCACTTCCTCAAACGCCTAACAAAAATGGTTGTCAAAAAGCCAAAAATCAAAAAGAAAAGGAATGATAAAAATGAAATACATTAAAAACGTTGAAACATTGGAAGAATTGAAAAAAGCCTACAAAAAGTTAGCTTTGAAGTTACACCCCGATTGTGGCGGGAATGAAGAAGAAATGAAAATTTTGAACAATGAATATGACGAACTGTTTAGCAAACTTAAAAACACTCACAAGAACAAAGACGGCGAAACCTATACAAAAGAAACGACTGAAACGCCCGAACAATTTAAGGACATTATAAATCAACTTTTCAATCTGAAAATGGACGGTGTATCAATTGAAATCGTGGGAACTTTTATATGGTTAACAGGCAACACAAAACCTTATAAGGACGACATAAAAGCCCTAGAATTTCGTTATTCACCAAAAAAATACGCATGGTATAAAGCACCAAGCGATTATAAAAAACGTAGTCGAAAAAATTATGATATGGACACAATAAGGGGAATGTATGGAAGTCAAAAGGTGAAGGAAGATAAAGAAGAAAAAAAATACTTACAAGCCAATTAAGGCTTGTAAGTTTATCAGAAAGGAAGTTTTAAAGTGGATATTAAAATAAAAAAAATAAATTTTGAAGGTAATATTTTAAAAGTTATAAAAGCGACAGTAACAGAAATGAGAGGAAAGGGAATCATAGGATATTGTGTTTTCATTCTTCAAATTCCTCCATAAACTTTTTAATTAAGGCTAGTCCACTGGTTCTATGCCGATAGACAGTAGAACGGTTCAATTTCAACAGGTCTGCAATTTCTGAATCGCTCATGTCCATAAAGTAAAACAGCAGTAGAATTTCACGTTTCTTGTCTGGCAACTCACGTAATGCTTCACTCAACAAATCATTTTCAACGCCTACTGATAACCCATTGAGTGTAAAAATCTGAAAGTCAGTTGAATAGTTATCTGTTGTCGCAAACTGGCTAACAAGATAATCGCCAACATCCGAAAAGGACACCTCACGCTTTGCAATCCTTGAAAGATAAAGCATATAATTCTTTCGCTCGTCTTCCATAGCACGTTTACAGATATAGTCAAACTGATTTTCTATTGTGGTCTGAAAAGAAGATGGTTTCATGTTTCTCACCCCCTTTCTGTCTAGGAAAGGAAGTGAGCCTTGCTCGTTTATCTCCTTTCACTCTTAGTCCCAATGTGAAAGGGGGATTTGTTGCATTACTGATAAATAAACTTTGTAAAAAAGTTCTGAATAGCCAAAAAAGCATATAAACAGATTTATTTCTCTGTTTACATGCTTCTGTTATTCTATCTATATGATTTATAAAACCACATTGGTGGACGTACTTATCTATTGCAGATAGACGACTTTTTTTGACAAGAACCCAATGTAAGGAAATTTATTGTATATGATGTACTTCATGGCGACGTTGACCTCCAACAAACCGCCATTTGGAAGTAATATACAATATTTTAACAGCGTAAATAGCACTACCATATAACGGTTTTTTTATTGGCGTTTAGTAGTGCTTTTTATTAAATATAAACCTATAAACCATATAACACGTTTTTCTATACCTGTTTTTAATTCAGTAGGAACAATAAAATGTATAGAGGTGGTCTACTATGCGTAAAAAAGAAGATAAATATGATTTTAGAGCCTTTGGTTTAGCCATTAAAGAAGCTCGATTGAAACGAGGTTTAACTCGTGAACAAGTGGGAGCATTGATTGAAATTGACCCACGGTACTTAACTAATATTGAAAATAAAGGGCAACACCCCAGCATACAAGTTCTTACCTTTAAGACCTTTCTTTTTTTTACGAGAAAAAAGAAACAAAAAAACCTGCCCTCTGCCACCTCAGCAAAGGGGGGTTTTGCTCTCGTGCTCGTTTAAAAATCAGCAAGGGACAGGTAGTATTTTTTGAGAAGATCACTCAAAAAATCTCCACCTTTAAACCCTTGCCAATTTTTATTTTGTCCGTTTTGTCTAGCTTACCGAAAGCCAGACTCAGCAAGAATAAAATTTTTATTGTCTTTCGGTTTTCTAGTGTAACGGACAAAACCACTCAAAATAAAAAAGATACAAGAGAGGTCTCTCGTATCTTTTATTCAGCAATCGCGCCCTTTAATGGAACAAAAAGATTTGAATTCCTGTTATAAAAAAAGGATCAATTTTGAACTCTCTCCCAAAGTTGATCCCTTAACGATTTAGAAATCCCTTTGAGAATGTTTATATACATTCAAGGTAACCAGCCAACTAATGACAATGATTCCTGAAAAAAGTAATAACAAATTACTATACAGATAAGTTGACTGATCAACTTCCATAGGTAACAACCTTTGATCAAGTAAGGGTATGGATAATAAACCACCTACAATTGCAATACCTGTTCCCTCTGATAAAAAGCTGGTAAAGTTAAGCAAACTCATTCCAGCACCAGCTTCCTGCTGTTTCAAGCTACTTGAAACAATTGTTGATATAACTGTTTTGGTGAACGAAAGCCCACCTAAAACAAATACGATTATAATTGTCATGAACCATGATGTTGTTTCTAAAAGAAAGGAAGCAGTTAAAAAGCTAACAGAAAGAAATGTAACTCCGATGTTTAACACGTATAAAGGACCTCTTCTATCAACAAGTATCCCACCAATGTAGCCGAAAATAATGACACTCATTGTTCCAGGGAAAATAATTACACTTCCGATTTCGGCAGTACTTAGCTGGTGAACATCTTTCATCATATAAGGAACCATAGAGACAAACCCTGCTACTGTTCCAAATATAATTCCCCCACAAAGAACTCCAATCATAAAAGGTATATTTTTCCCTAATCCGGGATCAACAAAAGGATCTGTTACTTTCCTGATATGTTTTACAAATATCAGGAATGACAGCACGCTAACGATAAGAAAAGAAATGCTATATGATGTTGTAAACAACATAAAAAATACAATGCCTACAGACATTAGTATAATTCCTTTGATATCAAAATGACCTTTTATCCTTACTTCTTTCTTTAATAATTTCATAAGAAACGGAACAGTGATAATTGTTATCATAGGAATGAGTAGAAGATAGGACCAATGAATATAATGGGCTATCATTCCACCAATCGCTGGACCGACTCCTTCTCCCATGGCTACTATCGATCCAATAAGACCAAATGCTTTACCCCTATTTTCCTTTGGAATATAGCGCGCAACTACAACCATTACGAGTGCTGGAAATGCAGCTGCACCAGCCCCTTGAATAAAACGAGCCATAATAAGTAAGGAAAAGAAAGAATGGCCAACAAACCCAATTACCGACCCGAAACAATTTATTATAATTCCAAATAGGAGTAACCTTTTGATGCCTAATTGATCAGATAGCTTTCCATATACAGCTGTTCCAATGGAAAAGGTTAACATAAAGGCTGTGTTCACCCAGTTTGTACTCGCAGGTGGTTTATTAAAATCATTTGCAATATCAGGTAATGAGACGTTCAAAACCATTTCATTTAATACGCTAAAAAAAGATAAAATGCAAAGCCAAATTAAAATTTGGTTGTGTCGTAAATTCGATTGTGAATAGGATGTATTCACATTTCACCCTCCAATAATGAGGGCAGACGTAGTTTATAGGGTTAATGATACGCTTCCCTCTTTTAATTGAACCCTGTTACATTCATTACACTTCATAATTAATTCCTCCTAAACTTGATTAAAACATTTTACCACATATAAACTAAGTTTTCAATTCAGTATTTCATCACTTATACAACAATATGGCCCGTTTGTTGAACTACTCTTTAATAAAATAATTTTTCCGTTCCCAATTCCACATTGCAATAATAGAAAATCCATCTTCATCGGCTTTTTCGTCATCATCTGTATGAATCAAACCGCCTTCTTCTGTGTCATCAAGGTTTAATTTTTTATGTATTTCTTTTAACAAACCACCATAGGAGATTAACCTTTTACGGTGTAAACCTTCCTCCAAATCAGACAAACGTTTCAAATTCTTTTCTTCATCATCGGTCATAAAATCCGTATCCTTTACAGGATATTTTGCAGTTTCGTCAATTGCCGATTGTATATCCGATTTATATTTATTTTTCGGTCGAATCATTTGAACTTTTACATTTGGATCATACCTTAATACTCTTTTTATATCTTTCTCTATTAAATTTTCTGTATTTTTTATCATCTATATTAAGTTTTATTTTTAACTTCTTAAAGGTATTAAAAAATGATATAAGATTTTTGTATATTGAATAAACATCTAGTAACCGTACTACATTCAAATACCATAAAAGAGTCAGTAAATACTACACACGCTCATTATGCACTTATACTAAACATATCTATACTGTGACTGAAATCGGATTAGAATCGAAATATCTCGTATGATTTTATGGATATTTAGTAAAATAATACTACTTGTATATAATTATATAGTTATTATCGTCTATTTCTTCTTTTTGCTTGTTCTTCAGCTTCTTTTTCTTTCTGCTTATTCCATTCTTTCATTAGGCGAAAATTTTCTCTTTTTAAGATTTTTTTTGCATGTTCCAGGTTCATTCCCTTAGGAGGAAGTTTTCCCTTCCTAAAAAGCAAAAAAATTAAAGGAATCTATAACCTAAACAATATTCAAGAACCGTTTGTTACCAATCCATTTAAACCAACGATATATCTACCAAACGTAGACTATACAAAAGAAGAGTTAGAATTCATATTATTACATGAATCACAACATATAACAAACAAAGATCTGTATACAAAAATTTTAATCCAAATACTTATTATCCTATACTGGTGGTTTCCACTAATATATGTATTAAGAAACATTATCGATTATATTTTAGAACTAAGAGTAGACTACCAGGTTACCCAAAGCTTTGAAGAAAAATTGAAAAATCAATACTTGCTTGCTCTAATAACCGTCACACAAAAAATATCTGAAACAACGCATATACGACGCTATAAGACATTGCAAAGTCAATTTACACTTAGAAAAGAAAGCTTACTCAAAAAAAGAATCAATTTTTTTTATAATGAAGAAAATAGAAAAAAGCACAAATTATTAATCATTATTCCTGCCATTTTCTTAGTAATCGCCTTACCAAGTATCGTATTTCAACCATACACTCCCTATAAACCAACAAAAAATGATCAAACATATGGAATAAATGATTTAATGAAACAAACATATATCATACAAACTAAAGATGGAAGATATTATTTATTCGATAAAAAGACTAATAAGAAAATTGCAACCATAAAAGATATAAAAAAAGAACCTTATAATAAAATAAAAATAATAAAGGAGTAAAACCATGAAAACTAAAAAAATACTAGCACTATTATTTATATCACTTTTTACGACAACTATTACTCAGCCACTACGACTAATCAACAATAATACTGGCACATATACAACTCTTGCAGTAAAATACGAATATAGATATAAAGTAATTAATGGTATATTACATAAACGTCTATATAACACTACAACACAGCAATTTGAAGGAAAATGGATTCCGATAGGATAATCTAAAAATGAAATTATATTCACTTATTGGATGCTTGGATACTATCCAGGCATCTTTTTTTTATGATAAAATATTAATTGAAATAGTTAAAAGAGGTGAATTATCTATGACTAAATCTATTCAAAAATTATTATCCGAAGAAGAAAAAGTAGAACAACAATTAAAAGATCTGCGTAAGAAAATAAAAGCAAAGAAAAAAGAGGAAGAAAAGAAATTAGCTTTGAAACTTGGTAAAATATTATTGAAAAACGAAATTGATTCAGAAGAGAAACTAGAAGAGTTGCTTTTGTTAAAAAAAGAAGAAGCTTCATCAGACAATAATGAAGTAAAAGAAGAACAAATGATGTTTGATGAAGAAGATTTCTTTAGGGAAATTGACCTATAGTCACGATAGTGACTATAGGGACTCCTATTTCAACAATAAATTGTTGAAATAGGAGCAGTCAAAATAAGGCGAATAGCCTTATTTTGATAAGAATAATTATCGCTGTTTGTGAACAACAAATCAGCGATAATTATTCCGTCTAACCATTGCGATAGCTTTGGTTGGACTAGCTAGCGTAAAATTGGATGTTTGCGAATAGCAAATCAACCAATTTAGCTAGCTACAATGGGGGTTAAGGGGGCTTGCCCCTTACAAGCTGTTTTTGTATTACAAAAACACTGCTTGCCACAAGACAGGAATTTTAAAAATTTAGATAGAGTCATTAGACCTAAATTTTTAAAATTGGTAAATAGGGGGATTGCGTATAGCAAGTCCACTATTTACCGCTTTGTCTTGTCTGCCTTTCTTGGCAGTTGTTCTTAGATTGAAAGCAACCGAATAGGGCGTCTTTCAATCCTAGAACAACTACGAGAAAAGTCCGACTGAATAAGAAGGACTTTTCCGATGAGAAGAAAGGCATCCGCAAGCCGAAAAAGACTTGCTAGAAAGGCGACTGAATAAGGAGCGTTTCTAGTTAGTCTTTCTTAGCAAATAGCCGACCGAATAGGAAGGGTAGTTGCTTAGGGCGCAGAGGATGAAAGGAGCGATTTTTATGGCGAAACAAACAGAAAATAATACCAGGAGACATGTGAAGACTGTACGATTAACAGATGATGAATTAGCATTATTAGAATTACTAGCAAGCGAATCTGAAATGACATTGAGTGAATACATGCGCACAAGAATCCTATCAGGAAAAATTGCAAGACCACTAATGAATAAAAAAGATAGTCAAGAAATCAACGCCTTACTTTTCCAAAGTAATAAAGAATTAAATGCAATTGGTAAAAATATCAATCAAATTGCGCATTGTTTAAATATCCTAAAGTCGAGGTTGGAAAAGAATGAAGCTTATAATAGTGATATATCCCAAACGCTTCATCAAGTAAATCAAATGTTCCAACAACACGCCCAATTATTGAATCGTGCCTTTAAAGGAATTAGCGTTGTTTGGAAGATTATTGCTAAAAAAGGGGTAGATTAATTAACTTTGCAAAAACACGCTCTATTATTCGATTTAAGACGTTTTATGCTATCTCTGGTATAATGACGCCTTTTAAGTTTTAAAGTCGCTTAAAACGCCAAATAAGGACGAATAAGGCTATATTTAGAAGAAAAGGGGGATAAAAAATGTCTACCATACAAGTTTCAAGCACTCGAAATGTGATTGCGGCATTAAAATATGCAAGAGATGGAAAAGACAAAGAACAAGATAAATGTGTAGCACAATCTGGCTATGGAACCAACCCTAAGCAATCGGAATGGGAATTTCTAGCAGTAAGAAATGCTTATCAAAAAAAGAATGGGATTCAAGGACACATTATCATTCAATCCTTTCCGACTGGCGAAGTTTCTCCCAAGCAAGCCAATCAATTAGGGCTACAGCTGATTACAAAAATCAATGAACAATTGCCACAAGAATATCAAGCCGCAATATATACGCATGGAAACACCGATCAAATCCACAATCACATTATCATCAATGCAGTAAGTGCTGAAAATGGACGTAAATACACAAAATACAAACAATGGGAATTCGTAAAAGACCTTAATGATGAACTCATGCAGGCACATGGGCTATCCGTTCCAGAGCGTGTGGCAGAACGAGAAACATTGGTTGAGCAGAAATTAACTGAAAAAGGGAAATATTCCTGGAAAGCCGACCTCAAACAACGCATTAATCAAGCAATGGATGAAGTAATGAGTAAAGTCGAACCAACCATTGACGCCTTTAAACAGCAACTTAAACAACTTGGTGTCCTCGTCCACGATAGAAAAAGAAAAGGCGTGCCTATTTTTATGTATCAATTTACGGATGAAGAAGAAAAGGATAGAAAATGTAAAGATTTTAAATTAGGAGGCGCAAACTATGAGAAAGCTGAAATCGAATCCGACATTCAACGACAACAAATCCAAAACATCGAACTACAGCGACAAGCACGAAGAAAACACGAGCAGGAAGCAACAAATGCAGCAGATATCGATACCTTTATCGAAATGGCAGCAAATACTAGCAGCGCAGCAAGAAATGCAATTGAGCGTACAGACACTCGAACAGAAGAATCAAGAACTCTTGCAGAGCAATCAGAAACTCGCACAAACCAATCAAAATCAGCAATTAGAAATGCAGAACATGCAAGAGAAAATCGAGAAGCTGAACGGAAGCGACATTATCTTGAAACGCAACAACGAATTAGAGAAGCAAATCAAAGACGTGTCGCAAGAGAAAGAGACTACGGTCCAAGCCTGTAACAAACAACTAGAAGCTATGGAGCAAACAGTCAAATCTCAACAAAAAGAAATCAATCAACAATGGCAAGCTATCAATCATGAACAAAAAAAGTTAGAAGAGAACAACAAACAATTTAAAAAGAAAGTGCATGAAGAAGCCCTAAATAAATTTGAAACTTATCGAACACAAGAAATAGCAAACATAATGGGAATTGTACTGCTTATGTTTATCCCTATTTTCATCTTATTCGGACAACATGATTGGTTTAGAAGCGATACTATCCAACTGTTTCATTATGAAGGGCAACTGATTGGTGGATTTTGGAATTGGGCAGTAGATATTGTATTAAACTTTTGGCATTGGCAATGGACTTGGGGAACTATATTCGGCATTCCATTGGCAAGAATTGTTGTTGCTGGTTTAGCAAGCGTGATATGGGCGATTATTTTTATTATCATTTTGTTGAGTATCATATTTGGTATTCCAGGTCTATTCATAGTTGCAATCATCTTTGCCTTAATAGGATATAAAGTTCCAGAAGATAAGCGTCATATAGATTCCTTATGGCTAATCTTGTGTTTGTTGAGCTTCCTTGTAACTAGTGGCTGGATCAAAGGAATAATTGGATATTTTTCTCATATTGATATCAATTTATGGCTACTCTTAGCTATTGGTTTAATTATTGGTAATATCATTCGATTTATCAATTATAATTAGTAAATAATTAGCCTGAGGTCAAACCTTGGGCTTTTTGGATAGCCGCTACAACCACCAATCAAAGG
>NZ_JAKUDS010000051.1 GCF_023221775.1 Enterococcus cecorum
ATTATTTTTAATTGATTGAATGGGGGTTGTTTGATATTTTGAATATTACTTTTCTCTTGAGTTTTTTTGTTGACTAGGTAATATTTTCCATCTTTTCCGATGAGAATATACATTCTTTTTGTCATAGTTTCATCAGTCTGATATTCGTTATTACCTACTTTTTTTTGAATTTCAGCACTTAATTGATAGGGTTCAAATACAAAACTCGGCAAGGATAGTATTAGAAAAATAGCTGGAACAATAATTAATAACTTGTATTTTTTTCTTGTTTTTTCATTGTAAAAGAAGTTGATTCTTTTCTTGAGTAAGCTTTCTTTTCTTAGAGTAAATTGACTTTGTAATGTTTTATAGTGTTTTATATGTGTTGTTTCGGATATTTTTTTTGTGACGGTTACTAGAGCAAGCAAGTATTGATTTTTGATTTTTTCTTCAAAGTTTTTGGTAACTTGGTAGTCTACTCTTAGTTCTAAGATGTAATCGATAATGTTTCTTAGTACGTAGATTAGTGGAAACCACCAGTATAAGATAATAAGTATTTGGATTAATATTTTTGTATAAAGATCTTTGTTGGTTACATGCTGTGCTTCATGTAATAATATGAATTCTAGTTCTTCTTTTGTATAGTTTATGTTTGGTAGATATATTGTTGGTTTAAATGGATTGGTAACAAATGGTTCTTGAATATTACTTAGTTTGTAAATTCCTTTAATTTTTTTATTCTGTAGGAATGGAAAAATAGTTTTGTATTCATCGAGTTTATTATAAAAGTTTTTGTCTAAACCATATAATTTTTTCATGTTTGTAAGATATTTTATCGTTAAGTAAATACTTCCTATTACCCATATTATTAAGAATAAATGGATTAAGCGAATATCATTATATATTTTTTGGTAAAAAAAGTTATAGATGGTTGGCATAATTCTTTTTGATGGAATTGTGTGGGTCCATTTCCATTCAAAAGGGATAATAAGCCTACCGATAATTACAACGCTAATGAATAAAACATATTCATATCTTAGCTTTAACCCATACTTATTGATAAGTATGATTAGAGAAAGCACAGTTATCAATATTGTTACTGTAATTATTGAGGTAAAAATTGCTTGAAAGGATACGATCATAGACTATTTCTCCAGTTTATTTATTTGGTTTTGAATTAGTTTTGAAAGTTCTTTAAGCTCATCCGGGTTATTTTCCTTTTTTATGAAATTAGTAATCAAATTTTTAAATGTTGCTTTAGTAAAATCTTTGGTTAAAAATTCTTCTTTACTGACTGTAGGAACATAGTATTGAGCATATGTTTTTGCTACTTTTTGTATGGAATCAACCTTTAAATACCCTTTTTCATGCAATTTTCTTACAAGCATGGCTACAGTACTTTTATTTAATGAAGGGTTATTTTCAGTAATATCCTTTACTGAGAGAGGTTTTTCCATTTTCCAGAATACATCTAAAACTTCTTGTTCTTTCTTAGTGAATTTCATTTCGATTATCCTCCTTTAATTACCGATATATTTTATTATACAAGTTGGATTAGTTCAATATTATTTTTCAAAATTGATTGACATAGTAGTTGTTAATCAATTTTTTTGAGTTATTCAATAAAAGATTGATTATATATATGACGATTTTACATTCTAGTATTAAAAGTAATAATTATGACAGATAGTGAAAATATTTATTTGGATTAATTTGGTTACATTTAAATGTACAACAATTTGATAATTTAACCGTTATTTTAACACTTATTCTTCGTTTCGTAATTAAAAATGGATGAATAGTCTTATTTCAAGAAAAAGTTTTATTAAATTTACCTTGCTCATAGTTAAGAATTTTAACCAAATATGTAGAAAATTAAAATGAATTAAATATTTAAAATTATTTTAAAGCCTTAATTATCAATGCATAATTTTAGATTTAACTTTTTTTATTGACATAAAAAATTTTTTTGATTAGAATATTAAATTGTAACGGATATGAATAATTGTATTAGTAGAAAGGAGATATTTCTTTGAAAAATTATTTTAAAGATCTTGATTTAGAAGATCAGAAGTTTATATTAGAATTTTTATCTCATGAAGGTAATATTACAAAAATGACCTATGATGGATATTCGTATCAAAAAAACAAGAAAAACTAAAAAAATAAAATAGCAATTAGAGAAAAATTTTAAAGAATCTCAAGAGTCTCTAAAAGATTACTTAGATTATTTAGTTGCTAAAGATATTTTATATCCAGAAATCGCAAAAATGATTTATAAAAAGCATAAGGAGTTGGCATAAAAATGACTGTAAAATTTGGTGTTGTTTTGTTTATGTTATTAGTACAAACGTTAGTTGTTTCAAGAATGAAAAATAAAAAACTTTTATATATTATACCTTTTGTGTTTTTAGTAGTCGGAATATTTTTGATTTGGAAACATTTAAGTATAGGACGTTTTTTGGGTATCCTTTTAGGCACATTTATTTTGTTAATAGCAGGTATAACAAGATGGGATGAATTTAAGAAGGAAAAACAAGAAAAGTATATAAAAGAGAAAAATTTTGATGAAAAATAATATGGTTATTACTCCACACAAAATGTATATAATATTTTCCATCACTAAAAATAAAGCAGAATTTTGTATGACATTTTTTCGTTCCTTTGAATTCATCAACCAACAGGCATTCAGGTAGTTGGTAAGTATAAGGATTCACCTCGTAAGTGTAGGACTTCAGGATATGTTCAACCGTTTTAGGGGAAACGAAGTAACGATTAGCAATATCGGTCATAGAACATTTCTGCTTTAAATCATTAAGAACAGCGAATTTCAACGCTTTTGAAATGTAGCAATTTTCATCAACAATATTTGTGGTAGCACTGAAAGTATGATTGCAATCTTTACAACGATTACGCTGCTTGTATAAACGAAGATAAGTGGGAACATTTTGATAAGGAATCATTTTAATTAAGCTAGCTTTTGGCGTATGTTTAATGACGGAACCAATTACCCCACATTCAGGGAAACAGTATGGATTTTCAGGGTATGATAGCAAGCCGGAAAAGACTTTAGAAGGAACACCATGTACTTTCTCTTCAGAAAGTGCGTCCGCATAAGTAGGGAAAGTAATATTATCGTCTTTAATAGAAAGAAGTTTTTTGATAAAAGTAGCTGTACTTGGACAGGTTTTTTTGATATTATTTAGTAAAGACATCTTGTTTCACTCCTTAATGGTTTTGGTCGACTTAATTATAGAGGAAACAGATGTCTTTTTCTATTATTATGATTATAAAAAAAGATATTTAGTGTTATCCTCCGTTTGAGTAACAACACTAAATATCTTAGAATCTGTAAGTCTAGCCGGGATTTTTTGTATTAATAAATTCTAAAATACAGGTTGGAAGGAAACAGTCAATGTATCGCCAATGTTTTTTTGTAGTTCTTGACGAATATCTTTGCGGACACCGAGAATATAACAGACACTGCCATCCGGATTTTTTACCCCCATATTGACAATGCTGCCTTCGTAATAGACCGTTTCAAAATAGACTTTGACCTTTAGACGACCTTTACCAAAATAGTCTTTAATATTGACGGGCACGCGGACATAAGCGCCCCCTTTGCCCACTTCAGACGCTTCAATCACACTGGTAAATTGATAAGCGGCTTCTTCTGGAGAAAAATGTTCAAAATTTGTAAAATCTTGTATTGAATCCATTATCATATCCTTTCTAGCTAATCTTGACGCAGAATTTTTTCCATTTTTTTGCCTTTTGCGAGTTCATCAATTAATTTATCCAAATATCGAATTTGTTGCATTAGCGGATTTTCAATATCTTCTACACGATAGCCACAGATGACGCCCTTAATAAGTTTTGCGTTAGGATTGATTTGTGGGGCTTCTTGAAAGAAAGTTTGATAATCGACTTTATTTTCTAATTGTTGTGCAAGTTGTTCTGGTGTGTAGCCTGTTAACCAACAAATAATTTCATCGACCTCTGCTTGGGTGCGGTTTTTGCGCTCAGCTTTTTTGACAAGTAGAGGATAGACACTGGCAAAACTCATCTTATAGACACGTTCCATATTTTTAGCCATTTATAATGCCTCCTATTTGACTACGCTATATTCATCAATTGTCTTGCCATTTTCATCTTTTAAGACTAGCCAGCTGTTCGTTCCAGCAAAGTATAGAAAATGTCCGACCTCATTGACGCTTTTTAAGATAATATCTTCAGTTGTGACATTATCCTTGATTTTATCTGCTTGTTCTTGACGTAAGGTTAAAGCGAATCGCGCACCAAATCCAAGAGAACCATCTTTATTTAAAGGCGCTTCAGACACTAAAGTCGCACCCGCTAAAATACGAAATTCATTGCGCTTTTGCCAGTAGACCGTGGCTTTACTATTGAAATCATCCACATAAAAGGGAATCGTTGCATATTCTTTTTTAAAACGATGTTGCACTTTTTGTCCGGGACGTTTTGGTTTGGCATCAAATTGAATCGCAAAAGGTCGTAAAATAGCTGTGATTTGTTCCACGATTGGTTGGTATTCTTTTTGATAATGCGCTGGAATAGCATATTCATCTTTAAAATATTCATTTGCAAATAAGTTTCGTAAAATAGGGAGTTCTACTTCTTGAACATCGATGACAAGACTTTGTAGCATTTCTTCAGGGAGTGTTTCTGTAATGAGACACCACTTTCCTTTTTTGTCAGTATAAAGTTGGATGCTTTCACGCTGTAATTGTGTAATTGCAGGTTGAAATTGAATTTGAATTTTTTGATCAAGGGTTTGTAATCGTGCGCTTTTTTCGTTAATTTGAACAGTTAATTCCATCGTTTCCTCCAGAAGTTCTTTTTCTTTCATTCTATCAATTTTGTACAAGAAATGCATGAAAATTGCCTAGAAAATTGCGATGAAAAGTTTGCTCGAATGTAAAATGGATGCTGATCGGCTATCCGTCGTCATTTGATTCTAAAAGGGTAAGGATTAGTTATTAAACCATGTATTTATATGATTTGTGTTGTTATTATAAGTTATTTAATTGTAAATGATAATATAAAAATAAGGGATAATTTTTGATTTATTACGATAAAAATGGTATATTTATTGGTAAAGGGAATATAGGAAAAATTAATTTTACATGTTATATTTTGGAGGGAAAAGAATGTATACACATCGTACATTATTAAAGTATTTAGTGGGCGCATCTTTATTGACTACCCCAGTGATTTTGACCAATACGCAAACAGTTTACGCTAATGATTTAGGATACACCGTCATTCAAGCGACACCGGAAACTAGTTTTAAGATGGCAATAGAAGGGGAATATTTTCCTGTAAATGTTCAAGAAATACTGAAATATATTAACCAAGAGCGTCAAGAAGCTACGAATAGGGGCTATTTTGGTTATAAAAAAGAGCAATACAATCCATTGAAATGGAATACACAGCTTGAAGAACTCGCCCGTGCACGAGCAATTGAGGCTAGTTTATATCCAATTCATTCGCGTACCAGTGGTGAGAATCCGAGTACTAAGACTTTTGGGGAGAACTTGGCTTGGTACAACACCAACACCATGGATAATATTAAATTGCTGATGAGTGAGAAGAACTATTATTTAAAAAACAGAAGGACCATTTTCAAAGATATGATGAAAGTGTCTGCGTCAGAGATGGAAAAGATTGGCCATTATTATGCTTTTGTCAATCCAGCAAATAAATATGTCGCAGCGGCCACTTTCCAAATGGATATTCATTCAGGAATTACGCCTAACATCATGGTGGATCCAGATAATCCACAGGCGGACTTAACCCAAAAGAAAAACTATGGTGTGACAGCGGTTAGTTTTGCAACCAATAACCACTACGGAACCGATGAAACCCCACTAGCACCAATTGATGGTAAAGAAGCAATCTATGATGTTTTGATTTCTTCAGCAAGCATGATGGAATTGCGAGGGATTGAAGTTTGGTGGCCACAAGAGGAGTTAAATACGGGCAATGCTTATCAAATTAAGGCCAAAGCAACAACTTACTATAATGATCATGGAGCAATTGCAGTCGGAAATGCGCCAATTGTAGAGGGAAATTGGCAATCGAGCAACCCTAACGTACTATCTGTAGATCGCGATGGTGTCGTTAAAGCGTTAAGCGATGGAGAAGCTACGATTACTTTTTCAGTGAAATATGCTAAAAATATGACAGCTAGTAAGAAATTCACAGTAAAAGGTGGCAAAGTGACTGAAGTGACGACTCCTCCGATTGCACCGACTAGCGAGGGTGTCAAATATGGTGAGACAATTGATCGAGCAGTTGACTTGGCCCCTACCCAGCTTGTTGACCGTAACGAAAGTGCTGTGCGAGTAATGGTAAAGCTACGTAAAAAGCTCGAACAGTTACCAGAATTAGTTGCATATAAATGGAACGGACTTCCTTTGTCTGAAGATTTTAAAATGGAACTTCAAAAATGGCAATTAAATCCTGAAGCATCAAAGAAAATGGAAGAAGTTTATCGTTTTGCAGAGTATATCAATGCTTCATTTGCGAATATTAATAAACAAGATCAGTTATCTCCAGAAGAACAAGCCGCATTGAAAAAAGAAATCGTGGATATCTATGCGAATAAAGTGAAAAACAATGACAAACCTGATTACAATGCATTAAATGAAGAAGTTCGTCAAGTAATGAAGAAAGCAGAAGTGCAAAATTTCCAAAAAGCAGATGCAGCAGAACTTGAGAAACAAAGACCAGAATTATTAGCAAATTTAGAGGCAAATAGTATTTTGAATGCAGAAGAGAAGGCAGCATTCAGACAAAAAATAGAGCAAGCAACTAGTACAAGCGAATTATTGAGCATTAACGAAGAAATGCAAAAAGCAATCAATCAGAAAGTTTCACAAGATGATTGGTTACAAAAGCAAGTTGCAGCCAAACAAACTTTGGCTAGTCTATCTCACTTAACACCTCAAGATCGTCAGCAATTAGAAAAAGAGATTGATTTAGCGAAAGATGAAGCGACTTTACAAGCAATATTAACACGAGCGAACGAATTAGAAGAAAATTATAAAAATCAAGCAGCTGAGTTTGATCGTGCAAAACAAGAAGCAATTGCTAAAATTCAAGCGATGATAGATTTATTTGCAACAGAGAAAAGTCAAGCCCTTGAAAAAATTGGTCAAGCACGGACTATTGACGAACTTCATGTAGTTTTAGATGATACCCTTCAAATAAATGAGGAACATAAAAAACAACGAACAGAAGCGATGCAAAACGTTCAAGTGTTACCATATTTGAGTGAGCAATCGAAGCAGGGCTATCTGGAACAAATCAAGAATGCAACATCTAAAGAAGAAATGGATTCAGTCGTTACAAATGCAACCATGGAATATTATCAAAATTTCTCGAAGTGGAATGCAGCAAGAAGTGAAATCGAGAATCTCAATGAGTTGACGAGTGCTGAGCGGAATACTTTTCTGAATGAAATTAGTCGCACACAAGATGTAGACCAATTGGCAGAAATTGTCCAACGTGCGAAAAATCTAGCGAGTGAACGTGCAAATACACAGAAAGATTTAGCAACAGCAAAACAAAATGCCAAAGATGCACTAGCTAAATTAACGGCACTTACAGATGTACAAAAAACGCAGTATCAAAATCAGATTGACCAAGCAACGAGCAAAGAAGCCGTTGCCGAAATTGTCAAAAAAGCACAAGATGACAATGCTGCACGCTTAGCCGAAGAAATGGCACAAGCAGAGTTAGCTAAAGCCAAAGTAGCAGCTAAAGCAACAATTACGGGTCTAGCAAGCTTACCGGAAACAAGTAAAGCAGAATATGCTGGACAGATCGATAAAGCAACAACCAAAGAAGCCGTTGCTGAAATTGTCAAAAAAGCGCAAGATGACAATGCTGCACGCTTAGCCGAAGAAGAAGCAGCTCAAGCAGAGTTGGATAAAGCCAAAGAAGCAGCTAAAGCAACGATTACGGGTCTAGCAAGCTTACCGGAAGCAAGTAAAGCAGAATATGCTGGACAGATTGACCAAGCAACGAGCAAAGAAGCCATTGCCGCAATCGTGAAACAAGCACAAGAGGAAAATGCGAAACGCTTAGCCGAAGAAGAAGCAGCCCAAGCAGAGTTAGCTAAAGCTAAAGAAGCAGCTAAAGCAACGATTGCGGGTCTAGCAAGTTTACCGGAAGCAAGTAAAGCAGAATATGCTGGACAGATTGACCAAGCAACGAGCAAAGAAGCCATTGCTGAAATTGTCAAAAAAGCACAAGATGACAATGCTGCACGCTTAGCCGAAGAAATGGCACAAGCAGAGTTAGCTAAAGCCAAAGCAGCAGCTAAAGCAACAGTCACTGGTCTAGCAAGCTTACCAGAAACAAGTAAAGCAAAATATGTTGGACAGATTGAACAAGCAACGAGCAAAGAAGCTATTGCCGCAATCGTGAAAAAAGCACAAGAGGAAAATGCGAAACGCTTAGCCGAAGAAATGGCCCAAGCAGAGTTAGCTAAAGCCAAAGAAGCAGCTAAAGCAACGATTACGGGTCTAGCAAGCTTACCGGAAGCAAGTAAAGCAGAATATGCTGGACAGATTGATCAAGCAACGAGCAAAGAAGCTATTGCCGCAATCGTGAAACAAGCACAAGATGACAATGCCGCACGCTTAGCTGAAGAAGCAGCCCAAGCAGAGTTAGCGCAAGCCAAAGAAGCAGCTAAAGCAACGATTACGGGTCTAGCAAGCTTACCGGAAGCAAGCAAAGCAA
>NZ_JAKUDS010000052.1 GCF_023221775.1 Enterococcus cecorum
ATGCTTCGAGTAAACGCATCTTTCACGGGAATCACATTATCCGCTGGGGTGTTTTCTCCCGCTCCTGTGTAGTGAATGGTTTGTGATGCATCTTTAGCTAGATTTTCTCGTGCCGCATCTTCCGGTACTTTTGGTCCATCTGGATCTTCTGGGTTGATTGGTGTATCTGGGTTACCTGGATTTTCTGGGGTGTATTCTTGTAAGCCGTGCTCTAAAATCACTTTATAGACATGCTTATTATTATCATCGCCAAACGTTTTTCCCTCTTGAGTAAAGCCATCTTCAACTAACTTATATCCTCTATTCGTGTAATAGAGAATCTTTTCAGCTGTTGAATAATTAATGACCTCTCCATATCGACCTTGAATACTATCTCCAGTACTCTCCAATAATTGGTTAGTCGTACGGTCCATATATTCGACAGTTAATACCCCATTTTGAATTCTCGTATAAACAACCGGCGTGTCTACAGTTGGATCTTCCGGTGTCACATACTCCGTTGTCTTTTCATAACCAGGAATATCCGGTGTTTCTTGATTTGGTATCACATTTTCTGGATCATTCGGGTCCGTACGATAACTTGGCGTAGGTGCATCAGGGATTGGTTCCCCCTCTTCTGTTACAGGAATAATTTTCCCGACTTTTGTATAATGATAGATAAGACCGCCACTATCTGGAATGTACGGACTTGGAAAGGCATAGGTATCAGCCGCAGTCCCATCATGCTTATTTGAATAAATCGTTTTTGTAAATGATTCTCCAGGTGCGATGGTGGATTGATCAAACAATCTGCCATTTGTATACATTTGAACCAAAAAGGTACCGTGCTGATCTAACAAGGTATACACCGCATCCACTCGATTGCCTGTTAATCCTATCCCAAAACGCCGCGTCCACTGATGACCTACTTTTTCTTCAGTATAAAGAGAAACTTCCCCTTTTTGATAACCCGAATCATCTGTTAAAACATACCCTTCAATGGCTGGAGCTGATGAAATATTACGAATTTCACCCGCTAAGGCATCTTCAGTAATTTTAGGCAGAAGCGGTTCGCCCTCTTGATCAAGATATTCTACCGTTACTTTCGATTTTTCTGGCACAACACCAGTAATGGCATCAAACGGCTGATTTTTGGCAACTACACTCCTTTCACCATCACTCGAATACCCATAATATAAGTTGCCCCTACCAGATGTTTGCTTAATTGCATAAGTATCGCCATAGTTCGTAACCTTTACATTGTATTTAGTAATCGTTTCATTAGGGGCTAATGACTTTAGCAACTGGCCAGACTGATTAAATAGATAAATCGTTTTACTCTCGTCCCCAATTTTTACCGCAGCAAAAATATCTAATCCATAAGTTTTTAAAATGACTTCTTTAAAAATATAGTACGTATCTGGATTGTAATCTCTAGTCGTTGGCAACATTGGATAATCTTCCGGACGTGAAATACGAATGACATCCGCTTCATTATACTCTTCAGAAATTACTTTACCCGTATCATCCTCTTCAACAGGCACATTCAGCGCTCGTTTGTTGCGAACCAATGTAGCTGATTCCTCATCCTTTTTGGAAGTTGATTCTGCTGTGTTTTCATTAAGAACTTCTGCCTCTTCGGTTTCATCAGGAGTAAGATCTTGCATTTCAGTAACTCCCTCATGCGCTTCACGATTAGAAGAGCGAACAATAGATGTGCTATTTGTCGAGCCTTCATCTTTTTTCTCAACCTCTTCAACAGTCTCTCGTACCTCAGAAACGTCACCAGCTTCTACATGATTAAGTGCCGCCGTTCCTTCAGAGTGCGGATTTTCTTCAACCTTTAACGCTTTTTCAGACGCAGAATGATCGGCTACTACATCTACATCAGTATCCGCCAACACCACAGGCTGCAATAATATACTGCCAAAAACTACCGCACCGATAATGCACGACGCCACACCACTTCTGCCACGAATTTTTCGAAGAGAATACTTATATTGCTTCTCTTCATTTTTCCTTTTGAACATAAATGAATCACCCTTTCCCATTTCCACATAACAACTTTTTGTGAATCATAAACTGTTTTACAACAAAACAGACAATCAATAGAACGGCAAAAAGACCCTCCACATTAAAACCCACTTACCTTCTAACCTGAAAATAAGTTTTCTAATGGTTGAGCATCCATCCAAACCGCTCCAAAACCAGTGTAAAAAAAATAAAAAGCAAGTCAATATTTACATACCAATAGCTACAAAACATCTATATACCAATAAACGTGAAATAGACAACATATCTATTAAATAATAAATAACCAAAACCAAAAAGAACAAAACAACAAAAGACCTATCCATCTCCACTTTCAACAAATTATAAAATACGATATTTATATTGGGTGATTTTTCTAGATATTAACCAATTTCTAATTTTAAAGAAATAAAATAATTCAATATGTAAATCATCATCGTCTCAAAGCATTGATATTACAATCACAAAATTCAAAAAAATAATAAATAACTATAGAAATAACACAATCAATTGTTGTGCAACAGATGCCAAATCCGAAAACGCTTTATTTTTATGACAAGACACTCGTTCAATAATCAACTCGTCATAATCTATAAATAACATAATTAAAGCGTTATCATTTTAGGTGAAAATTATTCATTTATTTTGAGAATTTTTTTACACCAAAAAAGCCTACAACAGTGTGTAGACTTTAGAAATTCTTAATCTTTTTTTCTTCCAGATAAGCTCGATGTTTCAAACCAAAATAATGTAATTGATCTAAAATTGGCGCTAATTCTTTGCCGTGTTCAGTCAAACAATACTCTACTTTCGGCGGAACAGTAGGATAGACAATGCGTTTAATCAAGTCTTCTGCTTCCAGTTCGCGCAAGTTTTTCGTCAGCATTTTCTGCGTAATGCCAGGAATCGCTCGTTGCAAGACTGAAAAACGTACGGTCGGATTTTTAAATATTTGCATCAGGATTTTCAATTTCCACTTACCGCTCAAGACTTCCAAACCATCTTCCACACGGCAGGTCATCACATTAAGCGTCTTGGGATTTGCGATTGTTTCTTCGGTCATAAATTCACTTCCTTTCCAACCATTGATACTGATTACACGCAACTTTTTTAAGCCATTCACTTTGCACCCACGATTTTACCAATAGTATCTTTTTGGTAACTAGGGCAATAAAAAGTGCCTACTTCTCAAATGCTTTTTGATGTTCTATAGTGATTATACGAAAAAGAAAAGAAAAGAGGAAATAAAATGATTGAATTAGGAATTTCTACTTTTGGTGAAACAACCCCTATTGAACATACCGGCGAAGTATTATCCCACGATCAACGCATTCGCAATATGGTCAAAGAAATCGAGCTAGCTGATCAAATCGGATTAGACATTTATGCCATTGGTGAGCATCATCGCAAAGACTTCGCAGTATCAGCCCCTGAAATTGTCTTAGCAGCCGGCGCCGTCAACACGAAGCACATCAAGCTGTCCAGTGCAACGACCAATATTTCTTCCAATGATCCGGTGCGCGTATTTCAAAATTTTGCAACAGTGGACGCTTTATCCAATGGTCGTGCAGAAATCATGCTTGGTCGCGGCTCATTTATCGAATCTTTCCCATTATTTGGCTATAATTTAGAGGACTATGAGGAATTATTTAATGAAAAATTAGCGATGATGCTAGAAATAAATAAGGGCGAAATTTTGACCTGGCGTGGAAAACTTACCCAAACCGTCGATCATCGTGCTGTTTACCCGCGTCCTGTTAATGGGAAGTTACCATTATGGGTAGCGACAGGCGGCTCACCGGATTCAACCTTACGTATCGCAAGTCTAGGCTTACCGATTGTTTATGCGATTATCGGAGGCAATCCAATGCATTTTAAACCATTAATTGATTACTATCATCGCGTGGGGAAAGCTTACCATCATCCTGCTGAAAACTTAAAAGTCGCCGCACATTCTTGGGGATTTGTTAAGGAAAATCATGAGGAAGCCATCGAGCAATATTTCCATCCTACGAAAACTTTAACCGATCAATTGGCTATGGAACGTCCACATTGGCAAGAAATGACGAAAGAACAATATCTACAAGCTGTTTCCGATGAAGGGGCGATGTTTGTCGGTAATGTTGAACATGTCGCGAACAAAATCATTCGTATCATGGAAACCCTTGGCCTAGAGCGCTTTATGTTGCATCTGCCGGTTGGTTCGATTCCTCACGAAGATACCATGCACGCGATTAAATTATATGGTGAAGAAGTTGCACCTCGCGTAAGACACTATTTTGAGAAGAAAATCTAAGAAATAAAATAAAAAGTTAGGTTTTCGTTTGCATTTTTTCTAAGCTTTTGCGACAATGAAGAAAACAGTTACCATAGGAGTTTATACGATTATTATGAGTAAAATCCATCGTCTCAGTCAAGTGGCTGCCTTTATCTTTTTGTTAGTCGCACTTAGTTCATTTTTACTTGTTTATGCCCCACTTCGCAGCATCGATGGGGATAAGCAAAATCTGATTTTCTGGCTTGATTACGGGTTAACCATTTACCGCATCGGCATCTTCTCTTTGTGCCTAGCTGTATTTAGCCAACTTATCAGCCTGTTAAGCAAAAAAAGTGAAGCAACACAATAAACATGTTGCTTCACTTTTTGTTATCCTTTAAATCTTTTTAGACGTAGGGCATTTAATAATACTGAGACGGAACTAAAACTCATCGCCGCACCTGCTAACATCGGGTTAAGCAACGGGCCCCCAAATAAGTGTAATACCCCCATCGCCACCGGGATGCCTAAAACATTATAAGCAAAGGCCCAGAATAAGTTTTCTTTGATATTGCGCATGGTAGCTTTACTCAAACGTAAGGCTGAAACGACACCATTTAAATCTCCGCGCATCAAAACGATATCGGCAGACTCAATGGCAATATCCGTACCTGTACCTATTGCGATACCAACATTTGCTTGGGCTAAAGCTGGGGCGTCATTAATGCCATCGCCAACCATCGCCACTTTTTTCCCTTGTGCTTGTAATTCTTGAATCACTTGTGACTTTTGATCTGGTAACACTTGGCTAATCACCTGCGTAATACCGGCTTGTTTGGCAATCGCTTGGGCAGTCTGTTCATTATCACCCGTTAGCATCACAACTTCTAAGCCCATTTTTTGCAAGGCTTGAATCGCTTGAGGACTGCTTGTTTTGACCGGATCACTAACCGCAATTAGCCCAATCAATTCTCCTTGGCTTGCGACATACATCACCGTATTGCCCTGGCTAGATAATTGAGCCACTTGAGCTTGCACCGCTTCAATTTCGACATCAAAACTTTGCATGAGTTTTTCATTTCCTAATAGGACTTGTTTTTCATCGACTTTGGCTTGAATCCCTTGACCAGTCACAGTATGTACTTCAAAAGCTTGTCCAAGAGTGATCTGTGCTTCTTTGGCTGCTTGTAAAATGGCTTGAGCGAGTGGATGTTCTGAGCGTTTTTCGACACTGGCTGCTAAATAAAGCATTTCTTCAGTTGGGACATTGGCAAAAGTTTGGATGGCGCGGACTTCTGGTTGACCTTTTGTAATCGTTCCCGTCTTATCAAGGACAATGGTTTGGATTTCTTGAGCGGTTTCTAGTGCTTCTCCATTTTTAAAGAGGACTCCTAGTTGTGCGCCTTTTCCAGTACCGACCATAATCGCCGTTGGAGTCGCCAAGCCCAATGCACATGGACATGCAATGACTAAAACGGAAATTATAATCGTTAAAGCAAACACTAAGCCAGAGTGACCAAAAATCAACCAAGCAAGCCCGGCTAAAATGGCCAAGCTCATCACCACGGGAACAAAAATTGCTGACACTTGATCGGCTAATTTGGCAATCGGTGCCTTGGTGCCTTGTGCTTCTTCAACTAATTGAACGATTTGTGAAAGGGTGGTATCTTCGCCGACTTTGGTTGCTTTAAATTGGAAGCTCCCTGTCTTATTAATGGAAGCACCGATAACAGTATCACCCACTCGTTTTTCTACGGGCATGCTTTCTCCGGTCAACATCGATTCATCCACCGTACTTTGGCCTTCTGTAATCACGCCATCGACTGGGATACGTTCTCCTGGTTTGACTAAAATGACATCTCCTACAGCCACTTGTGCGATATCGACTAATTTTTCTTTACCACCTTTCAGTACAACTGCTTTTTTCGGTGCTAAAGCTAATAATTCCTTGATAGCTTCCGAAGTTTTACCTTTACTGATGGCTTCAAAAGTTTTACCAAGCGTAATTAACGTCAAAATAACCGCTGCCGACTCATAATATAAATGCATGGCAAAATCCGCTTGACCTTGATACACAGCAAACGTACCGACTAAACTGTAGATAAAAGCGGCACTGGTCCCTAAAGCGACTAAAGAATCCATATTCGGATGGCCCTTAAATAACATCTTAAAACCATTTAGGTAAAAAGAGCGACCAAAATACAACACTGGCAAGGTTAAAACCAACTGCGCCGTCACAAAAGCAATCGGTGAGGTACTTGGATGAAGAAAACCTGGTAGTGGCAAGCCAACCATGTGTCCCATCGATAAATACAATAAAGGTGCCGTAAAGACTAATGAAAGAAAGAAGCGCCGCCACATTTGTTTAATAGCTGCTTGTTTTTCTTGCGCTAATTTTTCTTCATCGTCTTTTTTTAAGATAAAGGCTTGATAGCCCGCTTCTTTGACAGCTTGCATGATTTCATTAGCTGTTAGTTCTTGATGGTTATATTCAATACTTAATTTTTCCGTAGCTAAGTTCACATTGGCACTGGCAACCCCAGGTAATTTACGGGTCGCTTGCTCGATTTTGGCCGCGCAAGATGCACAGCTCATCCCTTGAATACCGAACACTTCTGTATCACTTGGTTTGACTAATTCAAAACCGATTCCCTTCACTGCTTGAGCCATATCATCGACATTGACTTGACTTTGCTCATAATCAACAGTTAGCTTTTCGCTGGCTAAATTCACATTGGCCCTCTTTACTCCCGGCAAGGCTTTAATCGTGCGTTCGACATTTTGCGCACACGAAGCACAGTGCATGCCTTTAATTGGATAAGTTGCCTGACTCATAATAATCCCTCACAATCTATATTCGCTTGCAAAAAACTTGCAAGCTATTTCGTCTACATTTGTAATCAACTTACAAGTTTAGTGTACGCAACATTGTCCTTTTCGTCAATCATTTTTGCTTGATTTTTATGAAAAATAGCTATACTGTTTGACAAGCCAAGTGATTCTCATTTGAAAAAAACCGCTTACATGTTATACTTAAGCTAGTAGAGGAAGTCAGGCAGGAAAATAGTTGTTCAAGGTGCGAAAAAATGAAAGGTGTGAGCACAATGATGATGTATACTCATTTAATACCGTTGCTAAGTTTTATATTTGGACTCGTCCCCATCGCTTTACAAGTCGTGATGTGCGTATTACTTTACAAAATCTGGCAGAAAATGAA
>NZ_JAKUDS010000053.1 GCF_023221775.1 Enterococcus cecorum
GTGGATGCCTCTTTTTGTATGGGAAATTTTGCTTAATTTTCTATCCTAGATTATAATAAAGAAATGAGATTAATTAGAGAAGAGGAAAAATTTTGAGGTTATTATTTATTGGGGATGTTGTTGGATCTTTAGGACGCAATACGGTCAGTGATTACTTGCCAAAATTAAAGAAAAAATATCGTCCACAAGTAACAATTGTGAATGGTGAAAATGCAGCCAGTGGTCGTGGGATTACCGAAAAAATCTATAAGAAATTTTTACAAGATGGGGCCGATGTGATTACACTAGGTAACCATGCTTGGGATAACCGCGGGATTTTTGAATTTATTGAGGATGCTAAGAGAATGGTGCGGCCAGCGAATTTTCCAACAGGTGTGCCTGGGGTTGGTGTGGTCTTTGTAAAGGTGAACCAACAAGAATTAGCGGTGGTGAATCTGCAAGGGCGTTCATTTATGGTGGATTTAGACGATCCTTTCCGTAAAATGGAAGAATTATTAGCCCAAATTCAAAAACGTACACCATATATTTTTGTCGATTTTCATGCGGAGACAACGAGCGAAAAACAAGCGATGGGGTGGTTTTTAGATGGTCGAGTATCTGCAGTGGTTGGGACACATACGCATGTGCAAACCAATGATGCCCGAATTTTACCTAAAGGAACTGCTTATTTAACTGATGTCGGCATGACGGGACCTTATGATGGCATTTTAGGGATGAAAAAAGAAGCAGTGATTGAAAAATTCTTAACTAGCCTACCGCAACGCTTTGAAGTAGTGGAAAAAGGACGCTTCATTTTATCTGGTTGTGTCATTGATGTGGATGATAAAACAGGCAATGCAACGCGGATTTTTCCAATTCAAATCAGTGAAGACCGCCCGTTTAGTGAAAATGATTAGATAGGATGAAATAATGACATATCTAGAAGAAGAACAACAAATTCAGCAAACCCTTGAGCAAATCAAACAATTATTAAGTGAAAATGAGACGATTCGTGCTTTTAAACAAATTGAGACAAAGGTCAATCAGCATCAAGGATTAAAGGATTTGGAAGAAGAAATAAAAAATTTACAAAAGCAAGTCGTTCAGTTTGAGCATTATGGGAAAGAAAATGCCAAACAAGAAGCGCTCAAACGTCTAGACGAGGCAAATGAATGTTATAAGAATCATCCGTTAGTCGTCAGTTATCGTGAAAAGTTAATTGAGGCCGATGATTTATTACAATATTTGACGAATAAAATTCAATATCAAGTGAATCAACAACTTGAACAGGAAGGAAAACAGTGATGCCACAAAAGACGAAACATACCCCGATGATGGAACAATATTTTCAAATCAAGGCGCAATATCCAGATGCGTTTTTGTTCTATCGTTTAGGTGATTTTTATGAAATGTTTTATGAGGATGCTAAAAAAGCGGCTCAAATTTTAGAGTTAACCTTAACCAGTCGTAATAAAAATGCCGAAGATCCAATTCCAATGTGTGGCGTTCCTTATCATGCAGCGAGTGGCTATATTGATACTTTAGTAGAGCAAGGCTATAAAGTGGCGATTTGTGAACAAGTAGAAGATCCTAAGCTAACTAAAGGCATGGTGAAAAGAGAAGTGGTGCAATTAGTTACTCCAGGTACTGTGATGGATGGCAAGTCACTAGCTGCGAAAGAAAATAATTTTTTAACGGCTTTAAGTTACCAAGCGGGTCAATTTGGTTTTAGTTATGTCGATTTATCTACGGGTGAATTAAAAGCCACAGTGCTTGCCGATGAAGAAAGTGTGTTAAATGAGGCTTCGATTTTACAGACGAAAGAAATTGTCTATACGACGGAAATTCCTGAAAAGTTGACGCAAACTTTAAAACAACGCCTTTCTTTAGTAATTTCTTTTCAATTAGAATCAAATGAAAATGCAGAACTAAGCTTTTTAACGAACCAACTACAATCAGACATCGAAAAAGCGGTAACCAATCATTTGTTAGCTTATTTGTCGGAAACACAAAAACGCAGCTTAAATCATATCCAACAGGCGCAAAGTTATCAAGTTGATCATTATTTGAAAATGGATTATTATTCGAAGTTCAATCTGGAATTAAGTCAAGCGATTCGTACGGGCAAAAAGCAAGGCACTTTACTATGGTTGTTAGATGAAACGAAAACTGCCATGGGTGCACGTCTTTTAAAACAGTGGTTAGACCGTCCATTAATTCAAGAAAAGCAAATCTTGAGTCGTCAGGAAATGGTGGCTTCTTTGATTACGTCCTTTTTTGAACGTGAAGATATCATTCAAGGATTAACGAAGGTGTATGATTTAGAACGTTTGGCAGGAAAGGTATCATTTGGAAGTGTTAATGCGCGTGATTTACTGCAATTAAAACAATCGTTGGCACAAATCCCTTATCTTAGACAGGTTTTAACGGGAATTGATCAGGGTCAGTGGCAAGTGCTTTTACAAGATTTAAATCCGATGAATGATTTGGTGGATTTGATTGAGCAAGCGATTGATGAAGAAGCGCCTTTACAATTAAATGAA
The DNA here is from genome assembly GCF_023221775.1 of Enterococcus cecorum. Taxonomy (GTDB): domain Bacteria; phylum Bacillota; class Bacilli; order Lactobacillales; family Enterococcaceae; genus Enterococcus_E; species Enterococcus_E cecorum_A. The sequence continues at coordinate 2,523 of NZ_JAKUDS010000053.1, forward strand.
GGTAATCTCATCAAAACGGGCTACAATGAACAGCTAGATGAATATCGTTTAGCGATGAAAAATGGCAAACAATGGTTAGCTGAATTAGAAGCCAAAGAACGTGAATTAACCGGTGTCAAAAATCTAAAAATCGGCTATAATCGCGTCTTTGGATACTATATTGAAATCACGAAAGCTAATCTTGTTAATTTGGATACTTCACGTTTTGATCGTAAGCAAACTTTGGCGAATGCAGAACGTTTTATTACACCTGAATTGAAAAAGTTAGAAGAATTAATCTTAGGGGCACAAGAAAAATCCACCGAGCTAGAATATCAGTTATTTATCGGGATTCGCGAGCAAGTAAAAGGTAAAATTAGCGAATTACAAACTTTAGCAAAAGCCGTGGCTACGTTAGACTGCTTGCTAGCCTTTGCAATTGTTAGTGAACGTTATGGCTACGTGCGTCCGGTGCTTAGTCAAGACCATGAGTTGAAAATTATTGATGGCCGTCACCCAGTTGTTGAAAAAGTGTTAGGTGCTCAAACCTATATTCCCAACTCGATTGAAATGCCAAAAGAGACGACCATGCTGCTAATTACAGGGCCAAATATGTCTGGTAAGAGTACGTATATGCGTCAACTTGCCTTAAGTGTGGTCATGACGCAGATGGGTTGTTTTGTACCAGCTAAGGAAGCGACTTTGCCTATTTTTGATCGTATTTTCACGCGAATTGGGGCTAGTGATGATTTAATTGCCGGTCAAAGTACGTTTATGGTCGAAATGATGGAAGCCAATCAAGCGCTGCGCCATGCAAGTGTGAATAGTCTAGTTTTATTTGATGAATTGGGCCGCGGAACTGCTACTTTTGATGGAATGGCTTTGGCACAGGCGATTATTGAATATTTGCAAAATCATGTCCAAGCAAAGACACTCTTTTCAACCCATTATCATGAATTAACTGCCTTAGAAAGCCAATTGCCTGGTTTGGTGAATATTCATGTTGGCGCAACGGAAAAAGATGGAGAAGTCATATTCCTTCATAAGATGATGCAAGGTCCGGCTGATAAAAGTTATGGTATTCATGTTGGTAAGTTAGCAGGTTTGCCAGAAAGCTTAATTGAACGTGCGGATCAGATTTTGACCAAACTAGAAAATCAAGAAGAAAAACAAGTCGCACAAGTCGTCAGCCAAAGCAAGGAAGAAGCAATCAATGTGGCAGCAACCGTTAAGGAAAAGCCAAGTGCTCCAGCTGTTGAGCAATTATCCTTATTTAGTGAAATGACGCCAGCCGAAGAAAAAGTATTGGCGGCAATTAAGTCGATGGATTTGGCCAACTTAAAGCCCATGGATGTTTTCTTTACGATAAATGAATTAAAACGTGAATTGGAAAATGAATAATGAAGTATATTTTGAGAATTGAGGTGAGAACATGGGAAAAATCCAAGAACTTTCTGAACAGTTAGCTAACCAAATCGCGGCCGGGGAAGTTGTGGAACGTCCAGCTTCGGTCGTGAAGGAACTATTGGAAAATGCGATTGATGCCCATAGTCACAAGATCGAAATTTTTATTGAAGAAGCGGGCCTTAAAACCATTCAGATTATTGATGATGGTGAGGGGATTGCGCCAGATGATATGGTGAATGCCTTTAAACGTCATGCAACGAGTAAAATCCACAGTCGAGATGATTTGTTTCGTATTCGTACGTTAGGTTTTCGTGGCGAGGCATTACCTAGTATTGCTTCGGTGTCTAAAGTGGTTATCGAAAGTGCGCAAGAAAATGCTACTGAGGGGAGTTACCTTGAATTAGATGGTGGCAAAGTGGTTGTTGAAAAGCCAGGTTCTTTGCGCAAAGGGACGAATATCAAGGTGTCGGACTTATTTTATAATACACCCGCTCGCTTGAAGTATGTGAAATCTTTGCAGACAGAATTAGCCAATATTACTGATGTGGTGAATCGTCTAGCTTTAAGCCATCCAGATATTGCCTTTTCTTTGGTTCATGATGGTCATCAGCTAACGAAAACCAATGGCAGCGGTGACTTAAAGCAGACCATTGCCGGAATATATGGACTGCAAAATGCCAAAAAGATGTTAGCGATTCAAGCAGAAAACCTAGATTTTAGGGTTAGTGGCTATGTGTCTTTACCTGAGTTAACACGTGCAGGTAGAAGTTATATTACCACCTTAATTAATGGACGTTATATCAAAAATCATGGGTTAAATAAGGCGATTACGAACGGTTATGGCTCGAAATTAATGATTGGCCGTTTTCCAATTGCGGTTATCGAGATTCAAACTGATCCGTTATTGGTGGATGTGAATGTCCATCCAACCAAGCAAGAAGTCCGACTCTCTAAGGAAGAAGAGCTCTTTTCATTGGTGAGTAAAGCAATCAATGATAAGTTGCGCGAACAAGTCTTGATTCCTAATGTCGGTGCGAACCTCGATTTTAAACAAAAAGTCAATCCAAAAGAACAAGTCAAACCAACACAATTAAACCTAGATTTGTCACCTGCTGTGGAGAAAAAAGGTGGAAAGTTGCAGTTTGATAGTCAGAAGAATCAGTTTTATTTAGAGCCAACTCTCGATTCTGGGGAAAACAAGGTAACTACAAGTGAAAATGTGGATAATTCTGTGGATAATCTTGTGGATGAATGTGGAAAAAGAACGGATGATTTTGACAACCTTGTTAAAAATCTTGAAAATTCAACATTAGCTAGTCAAGAAGAAACACTTGACGAACAAATATTCGAAACTGAAAATGTGGATAACTTGGTACGCGAACTGCCAGAAAGTGATCCATTTGAGCCAACAGAGAGTCTTCATGAGAATTTAGATGCCAAACAAGTTTATGCCTTGTTAAAGAAAAATGAAACGCCAAGTGAGCATGAAGCCTTTCCATATTTAGAATATTTTGGTCAAATGCATGGGACTTACCTTTTTGCCCAGTCAGACTGCGGTTTATATATTATCGACCAACATGCGGCTCAAGAGCGAATCAAATATGAATATTATCGGGAAAAAATTGGTGAAGTGGATGAACATTTGCAAGAATTGCTGATTCCGATTGTTTTGGATTATCCAAATAGTGATTATCTAAAATTAAAAGAGAAAAAAGATGTGCTAGTCAGTGTCGGTATTCAATTGGAAGATTTTGGGCAAAATAGTTTTATCGTGCGTGCCCATCCTACTTGGTATCCTAAAGGGCAAGAAGAAACAATTATTCGCGAAATGATTGATATGGTACTAATTAACGGCTCGGTGACGGTGAAAGATTTTAGAGCAGCAACGGCGATTATGATGAGTTGTAAACGTTCGATTAAAGCCAATCATCATTTAAGTGATATTCAAGCCAGAACCTTACTTGCTGATTTAGCTAAATGTGAAAATCCATATAATTGTCCACATGGGCGCCCGGTACTTATTCATTTTACCAATAAAGATTTAGAAAAGATGTTTAAACGTATTCAAGATCCACATTAGAAAGGAAATCAGATGCAATATATATTAGCTTCACAATCATCTAGAAGAAAAGAATTACTAGCAAGAGTGGTAGAGAACTTTCAAGCTGTACCCGCAGACATTGACGAAACGCCTTATCCAAGTGAACAACCAATTGATTATGTACAACGGATGGCGATTCAAAAAGCCGCAACTATTTTAAAAGACTATCCCGAAGCTGTAGTTATTGGTAGTGATACTTCAGTTGTCTGTCAAAATCAAATTTTAGGGAAACCTCAAGATAAAGCTGATGCCAAATTCATGTTGAAAATGCTAAGTGGACAAACGCATGAAGTCTATACGGCTGTCAGCATTCAATCAAAAGACAAAGTAGCAAACTTTATCAGTAAAGCCGCAGTCACTTTTTATCCATTGACAGAGGAAGAAATCGCACAATATCTATTAGATGATGAATATAAAGACAAAGCCGGTGCCTATGCCGTTCAGGGACTAGCAAGTAAGTTTATTCAATCTATTGAAGGAGATTATTATGCAATTGTCGGTCTACCAGTGGCTGCTTTGTATCAAACCTTGAAACAATTTTAGTTAAAAAAGCCTGAATACCTTTTGTTCTATCAAGGTATTTGGGTTTATTTTTTTGTTAGGAAACGTTTTTATAACTTTTTTTAGAAAAAACTATTGACGCAGCATTTGAATCGTGATATTCTAACAAAGTCGCTGAAATCAAACGGCTAAATAAAATAAACTTTCAATAC
>NZ_JAKUDS010000054.1 GCF_023221775.1 Enterococcus cecorum
ATAGTGGTTGAAAAAGCAACAGAGCCGACTGAGCCAACCAAACCAACAGAACCGCAGCCAAAAGAAATCACCTTCAGCAAACAAAATGTTGATGGCGAAGAAATTGCTGGTGCGAAGATTCAAATCAAACAAAATGGCAAAGTAATTAGTGAATGGACATCAGAAAAAGGACAATCTCATGTAATCAAACTGCTTCCAGGCACGTATACTTTCCATGAAGAAGCGGCACCAAATGGCTACTTGAAAGTCACTGATTTCGAGTTCACAATTGATGAAAGTGGCAAAGTAAGTCTAACAGGCAAAGTTTCAGATGTCTCAATGGTTAATGGTAAACTAGTTATCGTGGATCAGCGTAGGGAAATCATACCACCGACGCCGATTCCAGAGCCAACGCCAGAACCAACACCAGAATCACAACCAAAGGAAATCACCTTCAGCAAACAAAATGTAGATGGTGAAGAAATTGCCGGTGCGAAGATTCAAATCAAACAAAATGGTAAAGTAATTAGTGAATGGACATCAGAAAAAGGACAATCTCATGTAATCAAATTGCTTCCAGGCACGTATACTTTCCATGAAGAAGCGGCACCAAATGGCTACTTGAAAGTTACTGATTTCGAATTTACAATTGATGAAAACGGCAAAGTGACAGTTAAAGAAGGCCAAAAAGATGCCAAAATCGTTGATGGAAAATTGGTTGTAATCGATCAACGTAAAGAAAAAACACCAAAAGACGAGCTGAAGAAAGAGCAAAAACAAAAATTACCTAAATCAGGAACGCAAGCAATCCATCCAATGGCAGGCTTAGCGATGATTTTAATAGGACTATCCGTTTTTGGTTCAAATATTCGCTTTCGTAAAAATTAATTAAATGTTGTCTCAAAAGAAACCTTGTGGATTGAAAGAATTATCCATGAGGTTTCTTTACATTAGGTTAATATTGTAATCGTTTTAATTAAAAGATTGCCCCTTTAAAATCTAAAGTAAAGTTATAAATCCACCTATATGTGACATTCTCAAATGACGCATATAGGTGGATTTTTATGTATTATGGAGCAATCCCTTTTAATAAAACTTCAGTCCAATCTTCAGTAAATGGTAGAGCCGCTTGATAGATTTCTGGGTGAGAAAAGCCATTTACCATTGCTTGAGTATAAAGTAATAAGAATTCATCGCTATATTTTTCATCTATTGCGCCTTCTTTGCGTCCCTGTTGTAGCAATTTCTTCATCGCTGCAAAAGATTCCTGGGTATAATCACTCATTTTTTGAGCTAGTTTTTGGTCACTTGTTTGGGTATAATAGCGCATTAAGTCTAGGTAAAATTGTTGTTCGGTTTGAGCGATGGTATCGACTTTTAGTTGCGTCAATGCCCTAAATGTTTCATTGAAGCTTTTGTTTTTAGCGAGGATGACTTCACTTTTTTGCTTCATTTGATCTAAATAGTAGAAAAACGTTTCTTGGATGAGGTTTTCTTTGGTTTCGAAATATTTAAAAATAGTTGCTTTAGAAATGGCTGTTGCTTCCACAATTTTTTGAACGGTTAGATTATTAATGCCATTTGGGTGATTCATAATTGCTAAAGCTGTTTGTAAAATTTGTTCTCTTTTTTTGGCACTACGCCTTTCAAATCCATTCATTTCGATAATCCTTTCCTTTATTTTCTCTATTCAATTATAGCTAAAAACCCAGAATTTGTGAACTGTTTTAGTAAAATAAGTTCAAATCATATTGACAAGTCAATGATGAATGTTTATTATTGAACTGAAATTATCTTCATAGTTCAAAAAAGAAGGTGTTTGAATGGAACCTATTGTAAAAATTGCGCAATTATCCAAAAATTTTGGGAAAACTGCCGCGCTGAAAGAGGTTGGTTTTGAAGTTTATCCAGGAGAGGTTGTTGGTTTTATCGGGCCAAATGGAGCAGGAAAGTCCACTACCATTCGGATTATGTTAGGGTTATTGAGAAAATCTGGTGGTACAGTCACTTTATTTGGTAAAGATGCCTGGCAAGATTCTTTAGTCATTCACGAATCCATCGCTTATGTTCCAGGAGATTTAGCATTATGGGAGAACTTGACAGGCGGGCAGACGATTGATTTATTGATGAAATTACATGGTAAAGGAAATCAAGCCAAGAAAGAGGAGCTTGTCCGAAAATTTCAGCTAGACTTATCCAAAAAGATTAAGAGTTATTCAAAAGGAAATCGGCAAAAAGTCGGCTTAATTGCAGCTTTGGCGGTGGATTGTGAGCTTTACATTTTAGATGAACCAACGAGTGGCTTAGATCCTTTAATGGAGAGCGTCTTTCAAGATGAAGTCGCACGTCTCAAAGCGGAACAAAAGGCTGTCTTGCTATCCTCGCACATCTTGAGTGAAGTGGAACGTTTGGCAGATCGGGTGGTTATCATTCAAGAGGGACGTGTCGTGGAAAGCGGTACATTAGAGCAATTACGCCATTTAACACGCAGTACGGTTCATTTAGCCTTAAAGGAAAATATTGCAACATTAGCAAATTTAGGCTTTATTCATGATTGGACGCAAACTGCTCAAAATCAAGCGACCTTTTCAATTGATCATCAGGCCTTAGATGATTTACTGAAAGAATTGAGTCGCTATCAGGTGCAAAAGTTAGAAATCTTACCGCCAACTTTAGAAGAATTATTCATGCGCCATTATCAAGTGGAAAAATAAGGGGTGAGTGCGATGAAAAATGATTTTATCCAAACATTTGCCTTATTACGTTTTCAATTGCGTCAAAAATGGTTGTGGCTCTCACTTTGGTTGCTTGGCTTAACGGCATTTGCTAGTGGGTATGTCCCTGCTTTTGAAAAAATCGCAGAAGACCAAGGTAAGGTCGGCTTATTTGTCACGATGCAAAATCCTGCTATGGCGGCAATTGTCGGGCCATTACCGGTCGATGTGGCAAGCAATTATACAGTCGGGGTGATGTATGGCCATGAAATGACGCTTTTTATCGCTGTCGTCACGATGATGATTGCAGGTAGCTTTATGATTGAGCAGACAAGAAAGACAGAAGAAAATGGTCAGCTAGAAATTCTGAAATCGCTGGGAATTGGTGCTAGAGCTTATAGTATGGCGGCTATCTTACTGGTCTTGGTGCATACGATTTTAATGGTCGTACTGATTAGTGGAATTTTAGTCTCTTATCAGGTCCAAACAGTAGATGTTGCTGGTAGTATCTATTTTGCAAGTTCAATTGGTTTGGCAAGTTTATTGGGTGCTAGCCTCGCTTATGTCTGTGCCCAAATCTTTCCGACCAGTTCACAGGCACGCGGCATTTTCTTTAGTCTTGTCGGTTTGCTTTATTTATTAAGGGCTAGTACCGATGTCAGCAATCTCGACTTTTCTAAAATCAATCCGCTTGCTTGGACTTATTTAGGTCAACCTTTTCTTCGTAATAATTTAAACTATACTTTAGGGTTACTCGTGCTCACTTTGGTTTTATTCCTCGTAGGTATGAGGCTAGAGAGTCAGCGCGATTTAGGAGCCAGTCTGTTAGCGGCGCGCAAAGGAAAAACACAAGCAAAAGGCTATTTAACGACACCTTTAGGATTCATCTTTTATCTGAATAAAGGAACAATCATTGCTTGGTTAATAGCGGAGATGATGATCGCTTTAATATATGGTTCGATTTATGGGGATATTGACACGTTTGTGAACAGCAATGAATTAATCAGCCAAATGTTTGCCAATGATGCTTCTAGTTTAACTGATTCTTTCACTTTTTTAGTTATGGTTGTTATGACGGCCATTGGATTAGTGATGCCTTTAGTCGTGGTGCGTAAAGTGCATACGGAAGAAGCCAAATCGCGCTTAGGCTATCTAGTGGTGCATCGAGTGAGTCGCGGAAAAATCTACTTATCTACTTTATTTTTATCGTTGGTGTTTGGCTTATTGGCTATTGTATTGAATGGGATAAGTTTAGGAGTAGCTGCGGTAAGTTCGATGAAGGAAGAGAATTATGATTTTGTATGGACCTGCTTAAAAGCGGCGATGAATCAATGGCCTTTAGTGTGTCTATTTGTTGGTTTGATGTTATTGAGTTTAAGTTTACCTGCCGTTTTTGGTTGGCTTGTCTATGGGCTATTAGGTTATAGTTTTTGTGTGACGTATTTTGCAGTCTTGTTAGATTTGCCAAAATGGGTGGTACATACTTCACTATTTGATTTATTAGCCAAGATGCCGATGGAAAAATTTGAACTTGCACCATTTATTGGGTTAAGTGTAGCTGGCATAACGGCAATGTTAATCGGCTGGTGGCTATTTATAAATAAAGAAATCAAAGAATAGAAAAAACCGCCATCTTAGTGTAAAAGCTAAGGTGGTTTTTTGTGCCAAATTTGCTTGATGTTCATTGAGAAAAAGGACACAATCTGATTTTAGATTATGCTATAATGGTTTCAAAATGATTGGTAAGGAGGGTTTTGATGAATTTAGGAATGGAAACCGAAACGTTGGAGTTCAAAAAGTCGACTTCAGAAATCAAAGAAGCGATTCAATCTATTGGGGCAAAACTATAAGATGTCAGGTGTTCGCTATGAGTTTCAAAAGAAGAAAACAGGTTTTGTCGTATGCTTTTACCGTAATAAGCTGAGTACTGTTCATGACGCTTATGATATGCTAGAAGATGGAGATAAAAAGCCGATAAATCCTAAAAAAGCCGATAAAAAACCGATAAATTCCAAAAAAGCCGATAAAAAGCCGATAAAAAATCATCAGGCGGACTCGAAAAATGATAGATTAACGATAGAACAAGAAAGAATCGCCAAAATTATCCACTATATCAGTGTACATGGAGAAATTACGAATAGAGAAGCAAGAGAATTATTAGGTTTGGCTGATTCTACTACGAAGCGATTTTTACGACAAATGGTAGCGCAGTCCTTACTAGTTGTAGAAGGAACACGCAAAACGACTAGGTATCGATTAGCATCAAAGAACAAATAAGTTGGAAAGGAATTATTATGGGAACGACACATAAAAAAGATAATCAACGTTATTACAATCCAATTCGAAAAGCAATATTAAATTATAAAATGATTGAACCAGGAGAAAAAGTTGCGATTGGCTTATCTGGAGGAAAAGACAGTACGACGCTACTTTATTTACTGGATACGATAAAGAAACAAAAGCGTTTAGGCTTTGATTTTGACATTCATCCAATGGTTTTAGATATGGGGATGGATATGGATTTAACCCCGCTTAAGGAATTTTGTGCCTCTTTAGGGTACGAATTAGATATTGTACCGACTGATATTGCCAAGATTGTATTTGATATCAGACAAGAGAAGAATCCATGCTCTTTATGTGCGAATTTGCGCCGTGGGATTCTATATCAAACGGCTAAAGAGCGCGGCTGTAGCAAGGTTGCACTTGGTCACCACTTAGATGATGCGATTGAAACTTTTATGATGAATTGGCTGTTTCATGGTGAATTTCGTAGTTTTGAACCGATGACTTATCTTACACGCAGCGAGGTTTCGATTATTCGTCCATTGTTATATGTGGAAGAAGCCGCCATTAAGCATTTTGTGCAACGTGAAGGGCTACCGGTGATTTTTAACCCGTGTCCTGCCGATAAAAAGACCAAACGAGAAGAGATGAAGCAATTGGTCAGTCGTTTAAGTGAGACTTATCCAGAAGTACGTCAAAAATTCTTAAAAGGGATGGAAACGGGCACTTACGAAAACTTTTGGACACCAAAGCTAGTGGATGCTCCAAATAAAAAAGAGATGATTACTAAGGATGAAATCTCCGAACAATGTAATTGTCGATAAATAACCAGTGAATATCGGAGGAAAAAAGATGGATATTTCAAAATTAACCATAGAAGATAAGGCACAAATTTCTGGGGAGTATTTTCTAAATTATAGTTTTAACGTAATTCAGGCAGAAGTCGCCCATCCTCTATAGGTGGGTGATGAATT
>NZ_JAKUDS010000055.1 GCF_023221775.1 Enterococcus cecorum
CAAAATTCATCAGATATAATTGGAGTTATATTTTATCTTTTGCTATAATAGAAATAGGAAATAAATGAGGTGATGACAATGAAAAAATTTTTTACCGGATTTTTAACAGGTACTGCTGCAACTGTTTTAGCGGCATTAGGTACGGCAAAATTAGTCAAGAAAGTCTACATTGAACCAATTGAAGAAAAAGAAAAAGAATTAGAAGATAAGCGTCGTCGAGCACACCGTAAAAGTTTCGCACGATAAGCAAAAAAGGAAGTTTGGTAGGGATTCCAAACTTCCTTTTCATTTTGGTGTTATCAGTCGATTTTCTCAGCTGTAGGTAAACACACGAATTTCTTCGAGGCTTTCCGAGCCGCCTCACAACCTTTTATTGACGGCGTTCAAAGGGTAGCTACCTCGCATCTAAGCCGGACTGTCTAGGAAAATCTTAAAATACGACGGATTTTCCTGCCATTCCGGACAATCTTAGCTTTCTAGGTATCAATCAACTAAATACTCGGAAAATTCACCCTCCTGCTTAAGAAAATCTCCCTTCATCCGATTTTCTTAGCAGAAGGTAACACATGAATTTTCTCGTATTTGCCCAAGTTGATTGATAACCTTTTGCTTGTAGCTGTTCGACCCTTCTCACAACCTTTTATTGACGGTGTAAATCGACTAGCTACTTCGGCGTAAGACATTCTCGTCTGGGAAAGTCTTTACTTTTCGGACTTTCCCGACGTGTTGGACACACCTTATCTGCTCGTAGCTGACCGAGTCGATTTACAACCTTTTTGTCGGTGTTCAGCAGCTAGACATTGTGAAATTCGCCCTCCCGCTTGAGAAAATCTCCTTTCATCCGATTTTCTCAGCGGTAGGTAAGCACACGAATTTCTTCATGTCTGGGCGAGCTACTTTACAACCTTTTATTGACGGTGTTCGAAGGGTAGCTACATCGCATCTAAGCCGGCCTGTCTAGGAAAATCTTTAAACACGATGGATTTTCCTGACATTCCGGACAATCTTAGTTGCTTGTAGCTGTTCGACCCTTCTCACAACCTTTTATTTATTCATATTTTTTTCCTTTGGTTTTGCCTGTCCAGCCTTCAAAGCCATCTTTTAGGATAAAGATTTTATCTTTGTCGTAACCATTTTTACGTAATTTTTTAGCTGCGCGTGTACTTAAAGCAGTACGTGTATCATAAAGATAAACAGGTTGATCTTTGCGGATGCTTGCTAAAGATTGCATCAACATAGGATAAGGGATACTACGCGCACCTAAAATATGTCCACTGTCAAATTCATTTTTTTCGCGAACATCGATGATTTGTGCTTTACGCATTCCTTCTTTAAATGCTTCTTCTTCCAATACTGTAGCAAATCTTTTAGCCATATATTTATAATAAGCCCAATTTAAAATCATCGCTAAAATAATCGCAACTAAAATAATGTTTATCCAAAACAGTGTTTTTGACATAAACCATTACACCTCTTTTACACTTTCAATGAACTGCAAGGCAAGTGAAGCTGCACCAATCACGCCAGCATCATTCCCTAATTCTGCTAATTTAATTTCTGTACTTTGACGAACTTGTGGGAAAGTGAATTCATGGAAATATTTTTCAACACGACTACGTAAAAATTCACCAGCTGCTGAAACACCGCCGCCAATCACAATACTTGCTGGATTAAGTGTATTTCCAATATTTCCTAAGGCCAAACCTAGATAGTAACATACTTGGTCTACTACTTTTAATGCAAGTGGATCATTATCATTAGCTAATTCAAAGACATCTTTACTCGTAATATCTTGACCATCATCTAAGCGGCGTTTCAATTCAGAATCACCTGCATATTCTTCAGCTAATTTACGTGCAACACGCACAACACCTGTAGCAGATGAGACGGTTTCTAAACAACCATTCTTACCGCAAGTACATTCAAAGCCGTGTGGATCAACAGTAATATGCCCAATTTCGCCAGCACAACCAGCTTTACCGTGTAATAGATTACCATCCATGATCACACCACCGCCAACACCTGTTCCAAGTGTGACAAACACAACATCTGGATTATTATCACCGGCACCTTGCCAGCGTTCACCCAAAGCCGCAACATTGGCATCATTATCTAAAGTAAACTTAATGCCCGTTCCTTTTTCGATTTGTTCACGAACAGGTTGTAATGTTTTCCAGTTTAAGTTGTAAGCACCGATGACCGTACCAGCTTCACGATCAACGCTACCTGGAGTCCCCATTCCGATACCGATAAAGTCACTTGGTTTTAAATCATATAAAGATAAATGATGATTAATTGATTCAATAATATCTGGAACGATATGGCTACCTTCGTCCAAGATATTCGTTGGGATACTCCATTTTTGTTGGATTTCCCCTGTTAATGTTAAAATTGCGAATTTAACCGTGGTACCCCCTAGGTCAATCCCGATTATTTTTTTAGCCATTTAAATTCATCTCCTCTACTTTCCTCAAGTGTGTGCTCGCGTTTTAAAATTGCCCATGCAGTCAGATAAGTTTCCTTGTCAATCAGATGGCTGTCAAATAACTGTTTCACTTCCATGCTCATTAACTCGATATCATAAATTCGTTTGCCGACATAGACATAAATGCCGAACTGTTTAAGCAACTGTTGCACATCATACAATGTTTTCACCTGACACACTACCTTTCCATTATACTAGCAATTGATATTTTTTGAAACCATATAATAAGCAAAAAATGCATAAAAAGACAAAAATTAAGCCAAATAATATCTGCATTGATTTTCGATAGCTGTCTTTTTGATAAGGTACCGCAATCGTTTGCCCTAAAACAAAGCCACCCAGCACCCCACCGATGTGTCCAAAAATATCAATTCCGTTACCAAATAAGCCAAATGCAAGATTAAGCCCGATTAATATTAAATATTGTTGGGTCAGTTCTTTAAATCCAGGATAATGTTTAAAATGCAAGCCCATCGCCACAAATGCTCCAAACATGCCAAATAAAGCGGTAGAAGCCCCAGCAGATGAAACATTCACCTGATTAAAAGCAAAACTCGTCATATTACCCAAAATCCCGCTCAATAAATAAATAGCAAGAAAACGCCAATGACCATAGATGGCTTCAAGCTGCTGTCCCATATAGTACAAAACAACTGAATTAAAAACAATATGCATCAAGCCATAGTGAATAAAAATTGGGGTAACAAAGCGCCAATATTCATGTAAATAAGCAACAAACGGACCATACATACTTCCTAATTGCTTCACAGGTAAAAAATACTCCAATAAAAAAACGACGACTTGAAGGCCGAATAAAGTGTACGTGATAAAAGGGCCTTGTTTGTATTTTTCTAACATTTTTTTCACCTCTCAACCAATAATTAATTCACTAACTGCTACATCATAATCATCTACTTGCCAATCTTCATTGAGCTGCTCTTCAAATACCAAACTCAAAGTATCATGATGGTAATTTGCTAAATAGCAATCAAAATAGCCACCGCCATAACCAATCCGATAGCCATCATGGCGAAAGACTACTCCCGGTACAATTAATAAATCAATTTGTTCAGCTGTAACTTCATGACTACTATGCGGTTCTTCTACCCCAAATTTTGTCACGTAATAGTCTGTTTTTTCAGTTACTTGATAAAAAATCATCTGGTGGTTTGCCAAACTTTTTGGTACGACTACTTTTTTCCCTTCTAAAAAAGCTTGCTTCATGATAGGCATAGTATCTAATTCTAGTTCCGTCGAGCGAATCATACCAACACAACTGGCTGATTGCCATTTAGGGTGCGCAAATAATTTTTGATATATAGCCGCTTGACGCCGTTTTTTTTCATTCGGATGATCCTTCAAGTAGCTTAAACGTTGCAATATTTGTTGTCTTAAGGCTTTCTTTTCCATTTATTCACCAACCCTTTTGAGCTAATCATACCTTTATAAAAGAAAAAAAGCTAGAATGGATTAACCCATCCCAGCTAACTTCAATTATTTTGTTTCACGGTGTAAAGTAACTTTTCTTTCACGTGGGCAATATTTTTGCTTTTCTAAACGATCTGGATTGTTACGTTTATTTTTGCTTGTTAAGTAGTTACGTTCTTTACATGAAGTACATTCTAAAGTAATGTTTACGCGCATTTTATTCCCTCCTCGTACTTGAATACTCTAAGAAATCTCTCAGACTGAATTATCATACCATGTTTAAAGAAAGAATGCTAGTCTTTTTCTAAAAAAATGTTAAGTAATTTTACTTGACGCACGAAATTTTACGATGCTTTCTTAGCCGCACCAGTCATATAATTAATTTCATAGCCTTTTTCAGCATTATAGATAAAGACATGATAGCTAATTTCATCTGTTTCAATGCTCTTCGCTTGCATTTCTACGCCGCGACAAACAAGTTCATCGCCAACAAAAATCGGCTTCACTTGATAACGGACATGATTACCTGTACGCTTCACATAACTAGCTACCTGTTGTTCATAAATCGTCATATATTCTTGATTCATTAACTCCGTGCCCGTAAACAAATTCTTCCAGTTTGCATCCTCACCCGTTAATTGATGCGCAATCAGATGCGAGCGATTATACAGAAACTCGCCATTGCTCATTTTCTTTTGCTTCCAACCGGTTGGATACACTTTTGAGATATCGCCACGTTTTTCATGAGGTAATAAATCTTTTCCTAACATCGCATTGGCCACGCCGACCCGATTTAAGCGGTCTAAATCGCTGAAAGTTTGCCAGCTTCCCTTCTTTAAAGATAAATCTTCTTTACTGAAAGTCGGTTGATTGTGATTGACTTGCAGTACCATTTCCCCACTAAAGCCAGGGATTTGATTCGTATTGTCAATATTTTTAGCTTTAGTTGTTTGCGTAACTTCCACTTGATGATTATTTGATGTGGTTTGACTTGGCTGATCAAAAAAGACATACCATATTCCAACAATAATAATTAACAGAATCGTTGCTCCAAGACTGTGTTTTTTCTTCAAATCCTCCATCCTTTCTATTAGAAGTAACGATTCCATTTAACCAATTTTTTCTTGAATTGTCTAGTCAAAGAATCCTTGTTCGCACAAAAAAAGAGGAGTACTT
>NZ_JAKUDS010000056.1 GCF_023221775.1 Enterococcus cecorum
GGTTGACGCTGATGTACTTGCCGACGTACTTGTACTTGTTGATGCTGACGTACTTGCTGATGTGCTTGCCGATGTACTTGCGCTAGTTGACGCTGATGTACTTGCTGACGTACTTGTACTTGTTGACGCTGACGTACTTGCTGATGTGCTTGCACTTGTTGATGCTGATGTACTTGCACTGGTTGACGCTGACGTACTTGCTGATGTGCTTGCGCTTGTTGACGCTGACGTACTTGCTGATGTACTTGCACTTGTTGATGCTGATGTACTTGCTGAAGTACTTGCGCTAGTTGACGCTGACGTACTTGCCGATGTGCTTGCACTTGTCGATGCGCTAGTTGACGCTGATGTGCTTGCACTTGTTGACGCTGACGTACTTGCTGATTCGCTCGCACTTGTTGATGCTGATGTACTTGCCGACGTACTTGCACTTGTTGACGCTGACGTACTTGCCGATGTACTTGCGCTAGTTGACGCTGATGTACTTGCTGATTCGCTCGCACTTGTTGATGCTGATTCAGATGCTGATGTGCTTGCTGACTCACTTGCACTTGTTGACAATGACAGCGATTCACTTGTACTTGTTTCTGTACTTGCACTTAATGATAGAGAAGTTATTAAACTTGCTTCACTCTCGCTAAGTGATTGAGATACACTCATTGATTGTGACGAACTTGTAGACAAGCTTAAACTTTCTTCTTTTGCATCTTTTAAGTTGTAAATAGCATCATTAAGATGTGATAGCGCATCAAATACTTGTGAGTAAGTTCCTGTTGCTCCAGGATTCCCCATTTGTCCAGGTTGAATTAGATCTATAACCTCTTGTTTAGCTTTCTCATACTCCGCTCTAGTCGTTGCACTTGCATTATCAACGGTCACACCTTTAGCATTTTGTGTAATTCCCAGTAAACGCTTCGCTTCTTGTGAAACAGTCCCATTATATGCATTAAATATGTCTTGCCAATCCTGTAATGCTTCATTGGCTAGATTCTTCCCTGTTTTAGGATTCTTATAGGCATCATTTCCAACATGAGGTCTTAAACCCTTTACCGAAGTAAGATAAAAGTCTCTAACATCGCCTAACTGTTCACTAGTAAGCTCTGCAACCTTTTCCATGGACTCGGTTATTTGTTTGAGAACTTTTAATTCTTCGGCATTTCTAGGATTAGTAGCTAACAGTGTATTGATTTCCGAAATAATATTTCCTTTCATTTCGACAATATCATAATAATCCTGTCTAACTTTATTTTCTAAATCACTTCCATTTAAAGTTGAAAGGGTAGTTCCATTTAAACTTTGCAGCTGATTCGTTTGATTTGCTACACTTTTTGTAAATGCTACAATTTTTTCTTGTAGATTGCCAATATCTGTTCGCAATTGTCCTGTATCTTTAACTGTACTGGTATCTATTTTGGTATATATGAATGTATTTACCTGTGTTTTAACACCATTAATTTCTTCATATGTCGTCTCAACACTTCTCTTAAATCCTTCAATAAATGGCAAATCAGAGTTGCGTGCGATTGTTGCAAAATGTTCTTTTATTTGTTCTTCAGTATCCTTGCTATCTGAAATATCCAAGAAATTTACCGCATCATATATCTGCCCATTTGCAACAGTTTTCGCACCAATAGTAATAGTTTTACTATCATTAGTCCCTCTCATCACATATTCATGTTGAGGAATTTCCATACTTTCCTGATTACCTAAAACATATTTTTCCTTAAATACGACTCTAACCGGAGAGGTTTGGCTACTTGCTTCTTCACCTTCATAGATTGAAAACATATTCTGCCATGCATTTTGATAAGATTTAGCTGCTGCTGTTAAACCAGAAAATGTTTGGTAGCCATTTTTTCCTGCTTGTAGATTTGCTTGATGTTGAAGATTATGCTCTGTTTCAAAGCTTATTGTAATGGATGAACGTTGCGAGCCACTCGTTATTCCCCATGATTTAAAGTACATCATGGTATGATAGTTATCGGAACTGTAGTGACCACCGTCTTGCCCACCATTTGTTGTTAAAACTTTATCACCACTAGGAATAGAATTACTACTATTTCTAACTGTTTGCTCTTTTAAGTTAAGCCCATCTGTAACAATACCTGTCCCCTCTTCTGTCTTACCTTCTGTAATCAGACCATTTCGAATCAGATTAGTATAATTAGTAGGTGTTGCTTTATCAGATGCAAAATATACTTTTTGTAAATACGGATTTACAACCGTATCAGATGGATTAAGTGTTTTAACCTCTCCTGTAGTTGGATCAACATCTGTATCAGGATTAAACTCCATTTCTTTACTTGGTTGTACATTATTTACTGGATATGATGTACCAAATTCTAAATTATCAGGGTCAGTATTAACGACTATTTTAACCGGTGATACAACACTATAGTCACTTGTTAATCCAATACCAAATTTCGCATTAACAAGACCGTTTGCACCATTATCTCCAGGGTTACCACTATTAAATCCTTTGTGTGGGAAAAATGTTACTGTCCATTTATCATGACCATTAGATAATGTTTCACGATTAACTACGATATTGGCCTCAACATAGCCCCATCCTTGACCTGCGTCTCGCGAAGAAACTAAATGATATTGTGGCGAACCACTCGTAAAATTGGTCCAAATACGATTGTATTTATCACCCTCAATATATCTACCACCCTTATTGTTTGTAAGCATTGTGGCAGTTTGTTGAGTATCTTGGGCCGCTCCCACAGCAAATACTTGAGGTTGAAGCGTTGTTGTTCCGGTGAAAACGCCTTGTAGTTCACCTAAGCTTGCAACGCCATATTGGTAATCTTCTTCTGACAAATTGTTTGCAGAATTAGACAGAATCTCGCGATAATATTGAACAGCCGCAATGTACGCTACTTGATATTCTTGGCTCGCATTTTGGAACCCTTCCGAATGCATCATTGCATCTGCTTGCATAACCATTTGTTCAAGTTGTGCTTTCGCTGTGTTGGCTGTTTCAGTAGTCGCTTCTACTTGTGTTGTTTCATTGGTTGCAGTCGTTGCTTGGACTGCTGCAGCGCGTAACATAGAACTTGCTTGTTTCACCACTGTAGCCTGTGTTTTATTCTTAGTCTGAATGTTTTGACTCGTTGCTACTACTTCGCTAGCACTCTGACTATCGCTCACTGATGCTTGAGCGCTTTGTGAGGCACTTGTGGATGCACTCATAGAAGCACTAGTAGATAAACTTTCCTGTACACTCGCTGATGCACTAACTGATTGACTTTCTTGTATACTGATAGATTCGCTTTGGCTAGTGTTCACGGAAGACTCATCCGAAGCTAGTGAATCTTGCGTATCCTCTGAAGTTAACTCAGTAGGTACGGTAAAAGTTGCTTTTTGCGTCGTATTGGCATTGGTGTCGATGACTTTTTCATTGGCAACTGTTTCATCTGCTTCGACTTGTTGTTGATGTGTTAATGTGGCACCACCAGCGATAATCGAGGTCCCCGCGACAATCGCTTTTAGGAGTGCTCGTCTTGACGAATCATTGCCATCATCCACAATGTCTTCTTCGACTTTGACACTTGTAGTTCGAAATAGTCGTGTAAAATTCAAGAATTGTAACCAGGTCGTACCAATTACAATCCAGTTTTTACCCGACTTACGCATTTTAAAGCGCGTTAATCGGTCTGTTTCAACCGGCCTTTTCCGATTCGATTGCTTCATATTATTTCCTTACTCTCCTCACATGTAATATTATTTTCCCCAAATTTATCTGTTCATTCATATCAACTCGTATAATAGGACAATCATAATTTTGACTAACCCTGCCAAAGTTGAGATGCCTATTAGTAGATATAATAACTTTCTAACTAATGAACTTTTTTTATTAGGTGCTCGGGGGTTACGTGATTCCCTAAAATCATGAATCTCTTTACTTAGTTGTTCCTTTAACGGACTATGCTTCATTGTCTCACCTCCATAAAATTATTATCTATGCACTGACACTCATCAAAACCTCAATAATATAAATAGATTCCTCATCTAAATTCTTCATTAAATTTATAAGATTTAAAAAGGACATAATTTCGCTCCGATAAAAAGCGTTTCCTATTATCGTACATTTAGATCAAAAAGATAAAAATCGCCATTAAAAGCGTGGTTTCGAAAAATTATTTTTAAGAATTAGTTGTTTATATCGTACACACTCCCTCTGAAATCAGTTATTTATCAATCACCTAAACTACTTTGAAATTTCATTCAATTAAGAATAAAAAGCAATAAATGAGAATCCTAAATACAAAATCCTATAGTTTTTTGGCAATCAAAATTCAAACTCCACATATAAACATTTAACAGATTCGCCATCATCAGCAAAATACACCATTGTCATCGCGCCACTTAATAGATTCATCTATTCAAAGACACCTAATACGCATATTTCAAAATCAACATTTTCCATATCAAGTTATTGCTAATGAATACAATATCATTTCCTAATCCATATCCACCGATCCATGGTTGACTCTATTATTTTATACGTTCTTTAAAATCATATCAATCATTTTAAAGTTATTTTATGTGATTGCTAAATAATTTAATATAACAAACTATGCTTTCAAACACAAAGTCTATCCTGTTAGAATTAGTAAAACATAAAAAAATTTATTAAAGAATATTGAAGAAGCACGATTGCTATGTCGAACACCTTTGCAACAAAAGCCACAATTATCTATTCACCATATGACAGATAGTTAAACCTATATCTTCTTTAAAAACGGAATTATTTAGGAGATTATTTATTCAAAAATAGTAATAGCATCCATATAACTATGGTTTATTTATCTAGGTAATCAAAACAAGCATATGACTGCTTTCTATTTTGTAAAGCACATACAAAACATATTCATTATGGAGTTGTTCATTTACTAACCTACTCAAATAATTTTGGTCTAGGACTGTAATCACTCAATCTATCAAAAACTTTCAATAAGGTCAGCAAGTTCTTCTTCTGGTTCTGGGAAATACAAGGGTAAGGTAGTTTAATGTTTTTTCTTTTTCCTTAAATTGTATGCTAAATAGCGTGCAAAAATTATGATTTTTCC
>NZ_JAKUDS010000057.1 GCF_023221775.1 Enterococcus cecorum
GCCATCAGTATCACGTTGAATGGTTACTGGAACTTCCACGGTTTTCGCTTCTTTTCCATCTTCTTGAACGGTCACTGGAATATTCACAACACGTTCTTCTTCGGTTGCTTTCCAATCATCAACTTTTGGTTGACCAACTAGGTTACCATTTCCATCGACACTTAGTCCATTCGTTGGAGTTGAAGTAATCGTTGCGTTTGGTGCTTTTGTGATGGCTTTTGTTCCATCTTTAATCGGCTTACCATCAATACCTTTTAGACCATTTTCAACTTTCACATCTGTTTGTACCTGTTTTTGAACTGTAATAGGTACTTGGATGACTTTTTCTGCACCTTTATCATCAACGATTGTTACTGGAATATTGATGGTACGCTCAGTTTCATTTTCTTGCCAATCAGAAATCTCTGGTTTACCAGTTACAGTGCCATCTGGATTTACCGTTAAGTTGAGACCATCCGCTGTAGCTGCTTCTTTAATTGTAAATGGTTCGTTTACAGTCACAGCTTTTGTATTCGCAGGTACTTCTGCACGATCTTTCACTTTTGGTGTTTCAACCACATATGGAACATCTCGATAGATTAAAGTATCTGATTTTGGAATAGCTTTTGTTTGATCTTTATCCTTGACTTCAACATAAATTGTTTGTCCTACTAAAGTCTTTTGTAACGCATCTGATGGTGTCAATGTAACTGTACCATCTTCATTTACTTTAGTTGTCATTTCTTTGGCGGCATCGTTTGTAGGCACCCACACATCGCCTAATTTTTCATAGGTGTATGCTACATCTTTACCAGCAGCATCTTTTGCATGAATAATCATGGCGTCACGATCTTCATTATTTGCATTTGGATCAATGTTACCAACGATTAAATTCTTATCTTCTTGTTTGATTGATGGTGCTTTTGTAGCTGCTGTTTCTGTTAATACATTAGATTTAACTGGCTCTAATTCTTTACCGTTAACTACAGCAGTTGCCACAATCTCATCATTTTCATTTAAAGTAAAGCCATCTGGTACATTTGCGACAAATTCAGTTGGGTTCTCAGGATTTGGCACAGCTACTAGCTCTTTGCCATTCACTGTTAATTTCACACTATTTGTGCCTTCTGGTGCTTGGACTTTAATTTGTTTGCTATTCGTATAAACCGGTTCGATAACAGGTCCTTGTAACATATTTACAGTTACTTCCGCTGGATCAATGCCATTTTGCGCTGCTGAGAAAGTAACCGGTGTATCTTTCTTCACATGACCATCGGCATCAAGTAACTCAGCTGGAATATTTGGAACTTTAGACCAGTCAACGGTGAATTTAGCATCTTCTGTCGTTACGCCATCTTCATCCACTTTAGTTGAATCAATCGTAATGGCTTCTTTTGGAATGTCGAATTTTTGATCTTTATTATCCCCATAAGTTAAGCTGACTTTGAAATCTTCTGTCTTAGTTCCCGCTGGTACCATACCGGTCATTTTAGAATCAGTATTGTAAATTGCATCAACTTTAGGTGCACTTGATTCACCAATTATACGTTCTGTTGAAATTTCTGGAAGGCTAAATGGACGTGTACCATCTGAGTCTGAGCCATCTTGCCATAAACGTAAATAGACTTTATCCCCTTTTTCAAGCGTTTCTGAATTTGGAATAGCTACTTTTCGAGTGTCTTCATTTGTAATTAATATTCCGGCACTATCTTTATTTTGGGTACCTGAAGTAATCACCACTTCACGGCCGTCTTTTTTCTTCAATACGACATCTAGCACGCGATTATGCATCTTACTTGTGTTAATTGTAATTTCGCGGTCTCCAGGTTGAATACTGCTATTATCCCATACTGGTGGTGCTGTGTTAACCGGTGTACCAAAGAATTTATAATTTTGTTTTCCGTAACTTGTTGCTTTCGAGGTATATCCTGCATTAACACGATTGATACTTGTGAATTCTGCACCATCATCTTTGCCATCACCATCTGTATCTTTGTTATACGGGTTACTACCGATGAATTGCTCCATTTCATCCATCAAACCATCACCATCTGAATCTTTGATGATTAAATAAGACGAACTCCATGTGTGCGGTATATAATCAAAATCATTCCCCTTTGGCATTGCAAACATGTCTTCAAATTTTAATAATTTTTCTTCAGATCTCGTACCATCTTCATTAAGCAATAGGTTTGCTGGATTATCTTTCAAATATAAAACTATAGAACTTGGTTGCACATAACCATTATCTAATTGGAAATAATCTAACAAGTTAGCTTTTGAACCATTATCCACTTTAAAAGTTGAATAAATCTTACCATCTTTTCCTGAATAATCTTGCCAACCGGACTGAACTGCTAAATTGACAGCCACACGATTTTGCTCACTAGCAGCTGCAAAAGCTAATGGACTCATTGCTATTGAGTTCACAGATTCATTTTCTTTAGGTTCAAGTACATTAGAATCATGACTATTTGTAGAGAATACAGCAGACTCATTGCTATTTTTACTTTCTAATTGTAAATTCTTCTTTTCTGCCTTACCATTCATACCTTCACGTAGAACTTCCACACGTTCCACCATGTTTTGTAATTCAGGGTTAGTCATCAACAAATTAACCATTTCATTTGGATAACCAGTACTTCTTGTTTCTGGTTTATAATTTGTATTAATTACAATAGCATTATATCTCGCATCGTAAAAAGTTTGCATATTTGCGAACCCAGAAAAATTATTTGTTAAATTAGATTCATGATTGAGTGGACTTGGATTGCTTGAATTATTAACATCAGAATCTGGTGTTAATTCCGTACGAATACGACCATTAGACAAAATATTCCCATAATTATCATAGGTTACTAATTCTAAATAATTTTCTATATTATTATTGCTCAAATTATTTAATAAAGTTTTAGCATTCTGATCAAGTTCTATTTTCATTCCGACATAGTATGCATTTCCATACCAATCCGTTCCATCATCATCATTTACAAACAATCCTTGGTTTGGATCATCATAAGAATAATAGTCCCCTTCATTAGGTTTTCCTTCTTTAGAATTCTTATTAAACATCTTGAAATAATAATAATCACTATTTGGTAAACGTTGCCCCACTCGATAGTACGAATCTGAATATCCATTTTTAACATCAGTATTCAAGTAATTCTGAAGTCCCCAGTCATATCGAAACTGAGATCTAAAATTTTTCACATGGGTCGCTAATTCGGGGTTGAATCTAAAAGCAAACCACCCAGAATGATTTTGAATGTTATTGAAAGGTTTATAAGATTCCTTTTCCAGATTAAACTTAATTGTGTTTCCATCAAATTCTAAATTTTTAATCCCTACATAAGAAAAATTTTTGTCTGTGACTACTGTGTTTTTAAAAGTGAAATTACTTATGCCACCAGATGTATCAATCGCAAATACATCTTGTGGTGCAACTGCCATTCCTAATCCGACAAACAACATTGCGCCAATTATATATGAGGCAGCTCCTCCACCTCCGCGTTTTTTACGTAGTCCATATTTGTAACGCTTTTCTTTTTCCGATTTAAACATTACATTTCCTCCCATTTTTATTCATAAGTTGCAAGACAAAATAAGCATAAATAACAATAAAAATTATACTTATTACAAATACCATTTTACTCTTGTCAATAACGCAAGTCAAAGTTTTATAAAATAATTATGTTTCAAAAGAAAAAAATAAAACAGTTATATTTTAGTTAGTATATACGTGTTTTATCAAAATATATATAAAATTAAATCGTTATATATAATAACTAATTCTCATTTTCACGTTTACATAGTTTTAACTATGTAAACCTTGTGTCTAGTCATAAATGAAATATAATTAGGACAAAGTATATTGAATCAATTTTATTACTTCCTATCGCTGTACAATAATACACCCCACTCTGCTTTTTCTCCCTTGGCATTTCTACTGTCAGCTTGCGGTTTGCTAAACTTGGCGGTAATTATCCGTGTCTGGACTTACACCAAAAAAAAATTGCACCATACTTGGCACACCCCAAAAAAGAGCCCCTCAATATTGAGGAACTCTTATTAATCATTTGTGAAGATTATAAACCTTTAAACATCGATTCTTGAACTTGCCAACCACGTGCTTCTAATTTTTCACGTTCTTTCACATCCGTTGTGAATAAATGTTGGGCAATTGCTTTGGCTTTTGGATCGTATAAACGGTAGACTTCAACTGAGTTTCTTGAATCCGTATGGAATGCTACTCCTTCTTGTGTCCAACCTTGAGCTGCCATCGCGATAAACTCTGCTTCACTAGTTGTAAAGTAGTGGGTACCTGTTGAAGCTTGGTATAGACGGTAAACTTTATCACCGAGTGAATCAGTTTGCCATGCCACACCTTCTTTTTTCCAACCTAGACTTGCAAGTTTGTTGTATTCATTTTCATCTGCAGTGTATAGATGTTCACCAGTATTGTAATTATACACACGGTAGATATTCGTTACATGATCTGCTGCATTCCAAACATTATCTTGCACAGTCCATCCAAGTTTTACTAATTCATCAAATTCATCTGGTGAAGTCGTGTAGGCATGTTGACCTGTCTTCGCATTGTATAAGTGACGAACGACTAATCCATCTGCAGAGTTAGAGTAGAATGCTAAACCTTCTTGCGTCCAACCTTGTGTAGCTAATAAATCGTATTGTTCTTTATCCGCTGTATATAGATGTTGACCGGTTGCTTTATTGTATAGACGGTAGATTGCTGTACCATGATTAGAAGCAATCCAAGCCACCCCTTCACCTGTCCAGCCAACTTTCACTAAGTTGTCGTATTCCGCTTTATCAGTCGTATATATCCATTCGCCAGTATTAGGGTTATATACTTGATAAACATTCACACGATCTTCTACTTTAGTAGCACTATTACTTCCATTATCACTACCGCTATCGACGTTTTCACCATCAGCTTCTTGTTCTGCAATTTTTGCCTTCAATGCATCTAAGTTCGCTTTCTCAACTGTTAACTTCGCTTGTGCTTCTGGTGATAACTTCGCATAATCTGCTAATGCTTTTTCTACTGCAGCTTTGTCGG
>NZ_JAKUDS010000058.1 GCF_023221775.1 Enterococcus cecorum
AGATATCAACGCTAGTATCAATATACTGACCGAAGGTCTAAGAATACAAACATTAGCTTAGGTACAATCAAAAACCGTAGGAACTACGGGGATAGCTTGGTAAATAAGAGAAACCGCTGTTAGTAAAGAAATAAGCTATCAAGTATGCTCTATTCCCAAGAAGCTCCCACTTCAAGCATTAAGAACCGTTAGGTTTAGCTAAGTGGTGAGTAGTTCACGTATCCCATTCTTTATTGGTGCGATTTACTTTATGTTCCGCTTGAAGATTAAAGATGCCTATTTTGCTAAGGAAAACGAGGATGATGATAAAGCAGAAGAGAAGCGCATTCGTACCAAACAATCTTTACAGGAATTCTTTAGTGAAAAAAGGGCATCCTTCATTATTTGCACAGAAGCTGTCTTGAGTGGAGGCACCGATCTTTTACTCACGCTAGCGCCACTGTACTTGTTAGCAGAAAAGATTCCGTTAACATATTTAGGGATTGTCATTGCTACCAGACGGGCTGCCGATTTATTAGGCGCCATGGCAGCTCCTAAAATCAAAATGAATCCTTATCATTTCTTCAGCGTAGACTATATGATTTCCGGACTGGCTCTATTACTGATTTTCATTGTACCCCAACCATTACTGAAATTAATTTGTCTATTCGTTGCCTTCTTTGTTATTGGCATTTCTGGTAATATATTTGAAAAGATGGTTTACGAAGCATATGATCATTCGAAAATGGCTTTGGTTTTTTCGGTGATTTCCAGTTTGTATACCGCTTTTGGTATTATTTTCTTATTAGTTCCTACCGTATATGATAATATCACGGTATTAGGTATTGTTATCAATGTAGCTACCATTTTTGTTGGTATCTGGTTGTGGATTCGAAATCAGGTGGCAAAAAAGCGTTGAAATGAATTTAGATAGGAATGTTTAGGATGAAACAAGTAATATATGATTTACGTAAACTTATAGGCTTACAGTTCATATTTTCAACATTATGGACATTAACTAATGTATGTTTGCCTTACATGAATATGATTTTATTTAATCATGTGAGCCATCTCACGTTAAAATTAGTTATCTTTTTGTGTGTTGGTTATTTCAGTCTTATTTTGGCAAATTCTTTTTTTCAAGATAAGTATCAATCTTTAGAATGGAAGATATCTGCAGAATTTCGGCGAATCATGCAAACTAGGCTTTTTCGTAAAATTCTATCGCAGTCTAATCGAAACTATCAAAGTCATAGTCAATCAGGCTATCTTGCTATTTTTACTAATAATATTGAAGTGCTGGACGAAGAATACTTAAGTCCATTCATCGACATGTTGCGAGCTATGATTGAAATTATTTTTTACACAGGTGCTTTAATTCTCTTTGTTGATTGGAAAATTGCAGTAGTGGTTCTATTGGCTTCATTATTTGCCTCGTTATTGCCGAAATATACAGCAGAAAAATTAGCAACTTTACGAAAAAATCAGTTAGAATCCTATGAACAATATGTCAAACAATTAAGCACCTTTTTAAAAGGCAAGTCGCTATTTACACCGTTTACTTTTTTGAATTTAACTAAGCGTCATGATTATTACGCAGAAAGCAACCAAAGTAGTTTATATGATTACGGACGTTTTAAGACCTTTGCTAATGTAATGAGTGGTTTGGCAATGTTTATTGTCAACTTTTTGGCATTTGTGATGGTGGCAGTACTTTTATATCGTAAAGAATTATCTGTAGGTGCAGCGGTGGCCACTTTTTCCTATGTTACCAATTTTGTCTATCCTATTCGCTATATTCTAACTGATGTGAATGCCTTACACGCTTCAAAAAAAGCACGTCAGGAAATGGAAAATTGGTTGCAAGCAGAAGAAATGAGCATTAGAAATCAGGCAAAATATCCATTTGAAAGCCTAGAAATTTGTGATTTAAATTTACAAACGCCAGAAGGTAAGCAATTATTCCAACATTTAAATTTAAAACTACTGGCAGGAGAAAAGATTGCATTAGTTGGGCCAAATGCTAGTGGTAAATCCACATTGTTGCAATACATTTATCAACGAGAGGCATCTGCTGCGATTATTTGGAATCAAGGCAAAGTTCAGGAAAGTGAAATAGATGATTTTGTTGAATATGTGGGGCAAGAATCCGTAGTGTTTGAAGATACAGTGGCTAATAATTTAACCTTGTTTGGCAGTTATCCACTAAAAAAAGAGCTATTGGCCTATCTTCCTTCAGATTTGGACGAAAATAGTTCCTTATCTCCAGAAACAATGAGTGGCGGAGAAAAACAAATGATTGCGCTATCACGTGCGTTACATGCCAATAAAGGTTTGTTGCTTTTGGATGAACCTTTTGCGGCACTAAGTAAAGAAATGTCCGAAAAATATACGGATTTATTATTACAACAAAAAGAACTGACTGTTTTAATGATTACGCATGATAAGCGAGTGAATTATTTAGAACAGTTTCAACAAATATGGCAAGTAGAGCATCAGAATATCAAAATAATTGTAGACGAGAAAAATTGAATGAAAATGAGAAAATTCAGAAAATTCTATTGACAAGAAGCCATGAAAAGAATAGCCTTTTATTAAGGAATGCGGTTTTACTAACTACATTTCTAAAGGTGGTGAAAGCAATGAACAATACATTTAACACTCAAATTTTTTAATAAAGAGAGGTTATTTGTATGATAAAAAAATTAATTTCAAGAAAAGTTTTCGTTGTCTATTTTATATTCATTGCACTTACTTGGTTAGAAGCGGTGGTAAATCCGTGGTTAGTGAGTCGAATTGTTGAGCTCTTTCAACAACGCCAACTGCATCTATTGTGGCAAGCCCTTGTTTTTGGGGTGATTGGCAATTTGCTGATATTAATCGGACTTACTGGGAAACGTTACTACTTCGCCAAATTGATAGCTGAATTTTCCTATCATTTAAAACAAAAGATCACCCAACATTTTTTGTATGGTCAACAAATAGAGAATGATGCATTTTTGGCGGATATCGAAAAAGATGTTCCACAATTAGAAGAAACCTATGTCGAACCACTAGTGATTGTTATGGCCTCTCTAGGATTTACCAGTATTTCCATTATCTATGCACTAGCTACCAATTTTTATCTAGGTTTAGTCTTTGTTTTCTTCTATGCAATTCCGGCAATTTTTGCTCGGTTTGGTGGAAAACAACTAGATGATTTATCACAAGCGAAGATGCAGGCGAACCAACGCTATCTCCAATCGTTAACGGATGTGCTAAAAGGTATTCGAGTCATTCGGAATTATGGCGTACAAACTTTTTTTGAAACGAGATTAACAGCTAAATTATCAACAAGTACCGAAGAAAATTTAAAGTTTGAAAAGAAACGCTCACTAAACAGTTTTGTTATCAATGGGTTGGACACTTTTTGTTCGTTAATCCCTATTATTATTGGTGGGGTGATGTGTTATTATAAACAACTCTCTCCAGCACAATTTGTAGCCATCTATCTTGTCAGTTATAATATTGGCTATCAGTTTCAAGAATTAGCTTATTTTTTAAATACAATACAGGGAAGCAAGGGACTACGTGAAAAGTATGCGCCCATTCTAGAAGAAGTTAGCCCAAGTAAAAAGAAGACCGTGGATACATTATTTCCAATTACTTTTGAAAATGTTTCTTTTTCCTATGAACAAAAGCCAATCTTAAAGCATTTTTCTTGTGAGATTCGTCAAGGAGAAAAAGTAGTGATTATTGGTGAAAGTGGTGTAGGAAAAACGACTTTGCTAGATTTGCTGTTTGGAGATTTAAATCCGACTTCAGGTAAAATTCTTTTTGCAGGTCAAGAACTCTCCCCAGCACAAAGAAAACAACTCATCGGCTATGTATTACAAGATAATTATTGTTTTAGTGAGTTAACGATGGCTGAAAATATTGCTTTGTCTACTGATTATAAAGTGGAAAGCGTACATCAACTTTTACAAAAAGTACAATTAAATAAAGAACTTGATCAACTGCCAACACTATCTGGTGGTGAGCGACAAAGAATGGAAATTGCGCGTATGTTGTATCATGAAAAAAATCTGATTTTAGCTGATGAAGTTAAGGCTAATTTAGATGCGCAGACGATGGCAAAAATTGATGAATTACTTTTTGCACTTCCGCAAACAATCGTTGAAGTTCGGCATCATTATTCCAAGACAGACTTGGAACGTTATGATCAAGTAATTCATTTAAGTTAAGATACTAAAAAATGATATGCCCCTAAAGTATCCGAATTAAAAAAAGGTCTACTTAGGGGCATTTTTATACCTATGTGGTTCTGTCTTTTGAGTTGTTGATTTCTATATTTTTTTCCATGAAGATACTGGCTCTCCTGTGGTAGCGTTGATTAATCTTCTATAAGTTTTACCGTTTTCTTGTTTATATATATTGTGTGCTTAATGTTGTATACGTAGAGTTTCTAGACATTGCAGCCGCTGTTACTTCTGTAGTATGGGTAATAAAAAATGTTGCGATTAAAATAAGAGATAAAAATTTTTTCATTA
>NZ_JAKUDS010000059.1 GCF_023221775.1 Enterococcus cecorum
TCCCACAAATTTATTATACTATAAAACCTTTTCATTGGATATTAAAAAAGTACGAACAGTCAACTCGCCATTGCACTCAAAGAATATGAAAAACTTATAGCATAATATTGGGATAATAAGTTTTTTGCTGCTATTTATTAAATACGCAAAATATTCTCAAAAGCGCGAAAAAACCTCCCAAAAAATTGAGAGGCACTCAATCATAATGATATCTTGCTTGAACGATAATCAAGATATCATCCTGTATTTTGTATACTAGACGATGTTCATCTGTAATTCTTCGTGACCAATACGAAGACCACTGGTTTTTTAACGGTTCTGGTTTACCAATTCCTCGAAATGGCTCTCTTTGGATTTCTTTGATGAGTTTTCTAATCTTTTTTGCGATTGTTTTATCATGATCTAACCAGTATTCAAAATCTTCCCATGCATTTTTAGACATCAGAATCTTCATCTATTATCAAATCCTCAAGCGATACTTCTTTCAAATTTTGTAGTGAATTTTCGGCCTCTACGACTGATTCATCCAAACGTTGGCGATTCACTTTTGATTGCATTAAATATAGTGTTTCTTGCCAGGAGTCATAATCAGCTTTTCCCATGACCACGATATCTGAGTCGTCATTGGTCGTTACAACTAATCTTTGGGCATCATCATTTACTTTTCGCATTATGGTTCGTAAATTTTGGCGAAAGTTACTATATGATACTGCTTCCATCCGACATCCCTCCTCATTAATATTGTACAATAATACTGTACAACTTTCAACGATTCCTTACTCATCAAATCAATCAGCAATGTCCTTTCATCGTCTCTACTTATTAAATATGAAAAAAGTTCTCAAAAGCACGAAAAAACCTCCCAAAAATTCTTGAGAGGTTTCGTATGCTTATTTATTCAAATTTTCATAAAGATCTGGATGATAGACACCTTCTGCGATTAATTGAGCAAAACTTGCTTTTACTGGTTCAACATCCGCGCGATAAGTCATGCCATACCAGGTATCTTCACTTTTAATGACCTTGACTTGGATTTCATCTTTGGCTAATAATTCACCGACCAAGATTGGTAAGAGATATTCGCTGCCCATTGGATCTTGAGGGACTTCTCTGGCAAAGAATTCTTCAAAGCCTTTTTCTAAAATTGGGATGAAATCAGGTGTTAAGCCCCACATATTCATCGATACCAAAGATTCTACATCTAGCGTGCGGCCATTCGATTCGGCACCGTCTGCTGTTTTGACGATATTTTTCGTTTCAACGACATCGCTTAGGTAACCGTCTTTCATATGACAGATTCCACGAGTCACACCACCATTATCTGATAAGGTGTTTTTTAAGATAAAGCCAGCCATGCAGTAAGTTGGGTTTTCTTGAACTAAGTAATCATGTAATTGTTGATAAATTTCTTGTCCGTAGTAATCATCAGCATTGATTACTACAAACGGCTCAGTCAGATATTCTTTTGCGGCTAATACAGCTTGACCAGTTCCCCAAGGTTTCTTGCGTCCTTCAGGTAATGATCCTGGAATATTTTCTAATTCTTGATAGGCATAGGCAACTTTGACACGATGCTCGGCACAGACTTTCTCGATACGATCGCCAATGACTTCTTTAAATTCTTTGGCAATGTCTTTACGGATAATAAATACAATTTTGTTAAATCCAGCCTTAATTGCATCATGAATACTGTAATCCATAATAATATGTTTATTTTCATCGACGGTTTCTAGCTGTTTGATACCCCCGCCAAAACGACTGCCAATCCCTGCAGCCATAATCACTAGTGTAGTATCCATCACTTCAACTCCTAACTTAGATATGCTTAATAAGTATAACATAAGTAAGCGCTAAAAACTATTGTGATTTGCTACTTTTCAATATCAGAACCTTTATTTTTAGGCATTGATTTGCTTAATCAGCTACGGATTCTTGCCATCGATATTCTAGATAACTATTTTCCCAAGACTTTTCATTTTTTATTTTTTACTTGTTTGGATAGTGAAAGGATATTTTTTCGTTTCGTTCATAATCATAGACAACTAACGAAACAGTACCTTGTAGGAACCGATAAAAGTGGTAACTGCATTGGCTATCATTTAGTAAAGAGTCATTTTTTAGATTTTTTGTATATTCTTTTAGTTCCATGTTATCTCTCCTTCACGAAATATTTTTGGTATCCTTGCTGTTATGTGACTGATAAGCTGTTATCTAAATTCAAGTTTTTTTTGCGAAAAGCCTTGCACGTTATCTCAAAATCTGTTACAATCAATTCTGTTGTTAAGCTTCTGTCATAGTAGCTCAGCTGGATAGAGCATTCGCCTTCTAAGCGAACGGTCGGGGGTTCGAATCCCTCCTGTGACGCTAACACATCCCTCTGGAAGATTTCCAGAGGGCTTTTTTGTTTTTTCATAGACTCATTTCAATTTACCAAACCAACTATTCTGTGTTTAGTAACTAGACATTGTAAAATTCTCCCTCTCTCTTAAGAAAAGCTCCTTTCATCCGATTTTCTAAACGGAAGGTACACACAAATTTCTTCCTGTCTGCGCAAGTCACTTCACATCCGCTAAATGAAAAAAAGCAATCACACCATCCATTGTGACTGCTTGGGAATATTTATTTAGTTAAATCGATTTTTTTACCAATGGCATAGATAATCACTGAACCAACAGCCATCGCGATAAATTCTCCGATACCAATTGTTAGCCAGCTATAGAAAAACGGTAAGCCCGCCACAAAAGTTAATTCAGCAGCAATTGTAAACATAGAAACCGCACAGATAACGGTACTTACTGCCATTTTTTGTTTCATAGATTTCATATTTTCGGTCACTTTCACGTTAATCAACAACACAAATAATGTAGAAAGTGTGCCGACCACTAAATCGATGGGGCCTACTTGTGAGAATAAGTTTGAGATAAATACGCCGACCGTAACTGCCCAGATATAGCGTTTATTATATAGGGGTAAAAAGTTAAACATTTCAGCGATTCGTACTTGAATAGCGCCATAACTAAATGGGGCAAGTACTACAGTGAGGGCGACATATAAAGCCGCGACAATTGCAGATTTTGCCAATTCGAGCGTTTTGCTATTGGCGATTGTTTGAGGTTTTTCTTGATGCATAAATAAACTCTCCTTTGCAAGATTCATCATCTTGGTAATAAGCTGCGACTAAAGGATGGAAGTTTCGCAGTGTGGTCATCCACGAATGCTATCTTATCACAATCGCTAAAAATTGCAAGGGGCAGATGTAAGTGTACCTTTCCACAGCTTTGAATATCCAATTTCTCAAATAAAAAAATCTTTCCAACATTATCGCTGGAAAGAGGGTACATTTTCTGGATACCAATTCTCTTTATCATTCATGTATTTGATGTAGATGATACCACTTAATTGCTTTCTTCCACGTCATCTATCATTTGTTGGATTTCTTCATCGGTAAGTTTGCCTTTATATGCATTTTTGACAAATTGAAAAATAAAACTAGGAGCAGCTTGATTCGCTTTAAATTCAATAATTACATTTCGAGCTCCTTTTTTTATCCCTTTTTCTTCGCCAATTTTTTCTCCTTCTATTCTTCCTTTTTCCTCACCAATTAAGCGTTCGTCTAGCAGTCTTGCTTCATAGTCCATCAGTTCTCGCCTCTTTTCTGAATCTTGGTTATAATAATCAATTTCCTTCCTTAACTTGTTTGCTAAAGGGTTGGTTTGATTCGGCTTTTGGTTCATCACATCGATAATCCCCGCCAAATCATTTGAAACTTCACCTTTTGTACCTTTCGCATTGATATAAATCACATGCGACTTTGTATCAAAGCGCAAATCCTGGATACTGTCTTCATAATGATGAAATTGGTAGCGGCGTAAACCATAGCCGAACGGATCAAATGCACATAAGAAAATAACAAAGCTTTCCTTTAAATCGTGGTAGGTTTGTCCTTTCATTAAGGTTTCATTATCAATTTGTGATTGATAATAGCGTGCACGTTTGCCTAAGTCG
>NZ_JAKUDS010000006.1 GCF_023221775.1 Enterococcus cecorum
CAAAAACGCACGAACAGTATTAACGTTGCATTCAAAAAATTCTAGTATAATATTGGAGATTAGAAGCTCTGATTTCATATTATTTTGTCTTTTTGCCTCTAATTATTAAATATGAAAACAGTCCTCAAAAGCGCGAAAAAACCTCCCAAAAATTTTTGGAAGGCCTGTTGATTTATTTTCATGTCAAATAGTGATTCTGTTTATTTATACCACATACAACACTTTTTAGGAGAAGTGAATCCACCTATCCTTTGGTGCGCAAGGTTTACAGTGATTTTTGTAGCATACAACTGTCAAACTTTTTCGCCATATACAACAGCTTTATCTACTCCTTTATCCACCTATATCCGTTGAGGGACAAGGGGTTGGCGAGATTCCTATGAACTTCAACTGATAAATAAAGGATTAAAACATAAAGTATATTAATATGATGTGAAAAATAAATCTAATAACATGGTGACTATAGTTAATTTTTTTACCACTTCTTTTTCTATCAATAAATAGAATAATTGAAAGCAATATCAAGAGAAGAGCTACTAATACTTCAAATAACCAACTAAAACTAAGCCTTTATTATTACTACTGTCTATATGCGATTCATCCTAATAAAATTGTCAATCAAGACTTATATGACATCTGATTCATGGGTAAAACAATTACTGCATGAAAATTCGAATCTCTAATTTCAAAATTATAATATCCCTTATATAAAAGTACCTTATCTTTAATACTTCTTAAGCCTATGCCATATCGTTTTCCCTTTGAAGAGCTTACCTTATCACAATTGAAATTTGAATTAGCGTTTATATTACAAGGATTAACTACTTTAATAATCAATTTATCTCTGTGATATCTCATTAATATATTAATACTAAGTTTCTTATCATTTAACCGTTTAACCGATTCAATAGCATTATCTAATAAGTTGCCTAAAATAGAACACAACTCAATTTCAAACATTGAAACATCTAAATCTTTCGGTATTTGACAATCTAAGTGATATTTCAGTCCAAGCTCACACATTACTTTCAATTTATTATTCAGTATTGCGTCCACAGCTAAAATCCCCGTATATTTTGTATTCAGAGATTGATAGGATGATAATTCACTAATTAATTTGCTTGCTTGATCATATTCTTTTTCTGCTAAATAATAACCAATACTCGATATGATATTTTTCAAGTCATGTTTTAACGCAGATAACTCTCTTTCTTGTTTTAGAAAATCCTCGTAAAAATTCGACTGTATATGATCTATTTGTAAAATTTGTAATTGGTAATTTTTATATAGAATAAAATAATACAAAAAAATTGCAACTATATTTACCATAAATAAAAATAGGTAAATCATACTCATCATTATTTCGCTTTTTATGATAATAAAATGAAGAAGTAACACACTTGAAAAAGGGATAATACTTAAAATAAGATATTCTTCTCGAGTCATATAGACATCATTATCAAAATTAAATCGTTTTAGCAAAAAGACAAACAAAACAAAAACAAACGTAACTAAAATAAGAAGAAAGAAAAAGCTATTCTTACCTTGATTAGTGTCTGTACTATAAATTATGTATGCTATGCGTTGTTGAACAATTAAAAAGAAGCATAAAAAACAGTAATGAAAAAACTTTTTATACAAACTTCCCTCTAAAACTTTAAGCATCAAGATAAATAAAACCATATACAATAAGATATCAATATGATAACTAGTATTTTCAATTTTTAAACTAATTTTACTACACAAAGCTGAAACCATTAACATTATATATATTCGTATATTACTTGTCTTAAATCCGAAAAAATGTGTCAAATAAACGAATACCGATATCATTTGTAACATAAGAACTAGCACACTAAATATAGCAATAAAAATATCTCTCACAAGCCTACACTACCTTCAATGAATAAAGAATATTTTTGTTTAAATAGTTTTCTACTTCTACGACTAATAAAAAATATCTCTCCATTTTCCAATTGAATTTCATCCCCCGCAATAAACTGAATAAAATTCATATTTATGATTGTTCCACTATTAATTCTCACAAAATAAGAGCTAGGCAACACGGTATTAATATCCTTTATCTTATCATAAAACTCTACAACCTTATTATCTATTAAAGAGACCTGTACTTTCCTACCATTTTGAGAAATTATTGATATAACATCTTTTATACGTAATTGATATTTATCCCTACCACTGCTATAGAATAAGTAGGCATTTCTATCATCCAGCTCCTGATTAATATCTATAATAAGCTTAGTAAATTCTTCCGTTTGTAATGGTTTTAGAACATATCTAAAAGGTTTAACTTCAAAGCTTGATAGCATATATGAAGTATAGCTAGTAATAAACACTAAAATAAAATCACGATCATATTCTCTTAAAATCCTAGCAGTCTCTACGCCATCTAGCTTTCCCATTTCAATATCTAAAAAAATAATTTGATATACACTGCCTTGTTTTGTTACATTATTAATTAATGATTCTGGCGTATAAAAAATATCAATTTCTACCGTTTTATCTAAAAATGAAAATAACTTTAATAATAATTCTTCTATCTGATTAGTTTGGCTTATCTCATCATCGCAAATTGCAATCTTATACATATATAGACCACCTCTATATGAGTATATCATTCAACTAAAAACATTTCTTCCCTAATTTTGATATTTAGAATTCTTTTATTTTAAAGTTATGGCAAGCATTTACAATCAATAATGTAATCATAACAAACATCTCTACTAATTGTATAAATACCGTAAGAATAGAAAAATGATAGTTTGAAACAACGGTATAATACCCCGGAACAAACTTACTGATCACATCAATATACCCTAGTAACATACAAACTAGATAGCTCACAAAACCTATCATCGTTGATACCACAATACCCTTTCTAGTTGAGAAATTAAAAGTGAGCGTTATCATGAAAATCAAAAATATTAAGCTACACAGAGAAATTAAAATTGATTCTATATTATAGGAGTGCATTGTCAATATATTTTTATATCCTTTAGATGTATTTGATAAAAAAAGAATATACGCCAAAAATGAAGCACTTATATTCAAAACATAAAAAAACACTGTAATAAAGACTATTGCAAAATATTTACCAATAATTAACTGATTTCTAGTGGTTACTCTGGTAATCTCTAATAGTATTTGCCCATCTTCTATTTCACCAGCAACAAGCCCAGCAGTCATTGTTAATAAAAGAATAATAGGAACTGTTAAAATTAAAGTAAAACTCCACATACTTGTAATAAAAGTTATTAAATCTAATTTTGCACCAATCACGATGATTTTCCAATGTAGATATTCCCCTAATCCATAGATAAAAGGTAATAAACATAAAAAACATAGTGTTAAAACAAAATTTCTTTTATATAATTTATACAGTTCGGCCTTTATTATATCAATCATAATAATTCTCCTATTCGAAAATATCATTTGCGTCTTTTAAAAAACTAATTTTCTTAATTCGTAAATTATTTTCAACAGCTTTTGTAAAGAACTCATTTATTTCTGATGATTGATTATTTATCATTACAGTTTGAGAATTATAAAAATGTAATCCAGTCAATCTTTTTGTTTTTAAATTTGTTAGTTTCTCAATTGTAAATAATACTTTTTCTTCTCTTATCTCATCAGACTGAATCAATCGTTTATTTTTTATAATCATAAAACGATCACATATTTCTTCTATCTCGCTTAATTGATGAGAAGAAATTAATATCGTTGTTCCGAAATTATTGCGAATCTTCTCGATATAATCCATAAATTTTTTTATCCCAACCACATCTAAGCCAACAAAGGGTTCATCTAACACTAAAAATTCAGGCTGCTCAAGTAGAGAAAGAGCTAATCCTAGTCGTTGTTTCATTCCGAACGAAAAAGATTTTACAGGCTTTTTAATATGACTATCTAACCCAACAAACTCTAACAACTCTTTCGAAATCGTTTCTATATCCTTTCCTTTTAATTCTTCACTGTATTTACTAAACACTTTAATATTTTCCATTGCAGTTAAATATTCGAATAATTTACAATCCAATAGAAAGCCTATTTTAAGATTTTCTTTTACATGCAGCAATCCAGAAGTTGGTGAGCTTAACCCCAAAATCATCTTCATTAATGTTGTTTTCCCGCATCCGTTTCTTCCTACTAATCCAATAATTTCTCCTGTTTCTATAGAAAAACTAATTTCATCTAAAACGTTTTGCTGACCAAAAGATTTTGATAGATTTTTAGCCGTTACAATCTTCATTTACATTCACCTTCTATATAAATAGTTTTTATCAACTTACTACTATTTGAATTTTACTATCAAAATCAGGCGTTCAATGGATTCGTACACTATTCGGTATCATTATTTGTATTAACTGGTTGATACTTGATAAAAATATCCTTTATATTAACTAAAAGATACAAACATTCTTTAAGTAATCTTTATTTTATTTCTAAAAATCGCTGACAATTCAATTCTAAAAAATTTCAACTAGTGCAACATTTAGTACAACATTGTATTTTTTGCCGAAAAAAAGACACCTTGCAAATCTGCAAAGTGCCTTGAAACGTTGTGTTGTAAGGTATGGTACTCGATTTTTGCAAAATCTCCGTCCCATATTGGACTCGTAAGCGAATAAATTCGCAACGATTCCAACATTAACGTTTTGAGAATTGTGATGCTTTACGAGCTTTCTTAAGACCTGGTTTTTTACGTTCAACCATACGTGCGTCACGAGTAAGTAAACCAGCACGTTTTAAAGCTAAACGGAAATCAGGATCTACTTGTAACAATGCACGTGCGATACCATGACGGATTGCACCTGATTGTCCAGCGTAACCACCACCATTTACGTTTACGAATACATCGTAAGCGCCTTTTGTTTCAGTTACAGCAAATGGTTGGTTGATTACTTCACGCAAGTCAGCGTGTGGAATATATTCTTCAACATCTTTTTTATTAACAGTAATTTTTCCAGTACCTGGTACCAAACGTACGCGAGCTACTGCATTTTTACGACGGCCAGTGCCGATATATTGTGCTTGAGCCAATGAAATTCCCTCCTATTAAATTAAGTTAGTGATATCTAGTACTTCTGGTTGTTGCGCAGCATGTGGATGTTCAGCACCTGCATAAACATGTAATTTCATGCCTTGTTTGCGACCTAAAGTGTTCTTAGGTAACATACCTTTAATAGAAGTTTCAACTAAACGACGAGAGTTTTTCGCACGTAATTCACCAGCAGTGATTGATTTTAATCCTCCTGGGTAGTTTGAATGACGGTAATAAACTTTGTCAGTTGCTTTTTTACCAGTTAATTTCACTTGATCAGCATTGATAACAATTACAAAATCACCTGTATCCACATGAGGTGTGAATGTTGGTTTATTTTTACCACGTAAGATTGAAGCTACTACAGTTGAAAGACGTCCTAAAGGAACATCAGTAGCATCGATGACATACCATTTACGTTCTACTTCGCCAGCTTTGGCCATATATGTTGTACGCACTTTTATTTTCCTCCAATTCGATTTGAATGTTTGACATACACTTGAGTTTCCGGGGCTCTCGTGGGGCAAACAATACCATTTAATATAATATCGGTAAAAGCAACCCTTGTCAACAAAAAGTCTACGAAAAAATGAAAAAAACAGCTGTTACGAACAATATTTTTCAGAAAGGCCCGTTTGCAGCATTCAAACAAACAGATTTGCCATATATTATCATATAGTAGAAAAAATTTTGTTGTCCATTCATTTTCTATCAGATAGGTTTGAATAATTATTTCTATACAATAAAATGTATAAAAATACGAAGCAGCAACAATTGTAAGCGGAATCTAAATAACTTTCTCATAAATACACCTATACTATTTATGCACAAAAAAATTATTTTTAAGTAATTATTGCATAAATATTTAATTTTATACTTGATTTATGCAAGTTTATTTGTTAAGATAGGTCACGTGATGAAGTTCAATGATGAAAGGAAAGAAATGAATATGAGAGAAAAATTAGTTTTAGCTTATTCTGGAGGGTTAGATACCTCTGTTTCAATTAAATGGTTATCAGATGCGGGATATGATGTGGTGGCTTGCTGCTTAGATGTCGGTGAGAAAAAAGATATCGAAGCCATTAAAGAAAAAGCCTTACAAGTCGGCGCAGTAGAATCTTATGCGATTGATGCCAAAGAAGAGTTTGCCGAAGAGTTTGCCTTGATTGCTTTACAAGGAAATACTTTCTATGAAAATTCTTATCCATTAGTCTCTGCACTCTCTCGTCCATTGATTTCGAAAAAATTAGTGGAATTAGCGCATCAAGTTGGAGCAACCACAGTAGCGCACGGTTGTACAGGTAAAGGAAATGACCAAGTACGTTTTGAAGTGGCCATTCAGTCTTTAGATCCTAGCTTGAAAGTCGTGGCGCCTGTTCGTGAATGGAAATGGTCGCGTGAAGAAGAAATCGAATACGCAGCGAAAAACAATATTCCAATCCCAATGAATCTTGACAACCCTTATTCGATTGACCAAAACTTATGGGGACGCGCTTGTGAATGTGGCGTGTTAGAAGATCCATGGGCTGCTCCACCAAAAGGGGCTTATGCATTAACCAAAGAATTAGAAGATACGCCTGATACACCAACTGTTGTGGAAATTACCTTTGAACAAGGAAAACCCGTCGCTCTAGATGGCAAAGCGTACAGCCTAGCAGAATTAATCATGGAATTAAACCATATCGCAGGTGAGCATGGTGTAGGTAGAATTGACCATATCGAAAACCGTCTTGTTGGGATTAAATCTCGTGAAGTTTACGAATGCCCTGCTGCCCTAACTTTAATGAAAGCTCATAAGGAATTAGAAGATTTAGTCTT
Source organism: Enterococcus cecorum (assembly GCF_023221775.1). Lineage (GTDB taxonomy): Bacteria > Bacillota > Bacilli > Lactobacillales > Enterococcaceae > Enterococcus_E > Enterococcus_E cecorum_A. The sequence continues at coordinate 6,881 of NZ_JAKUDS010000006.1, forward strand.
TGTTCGTGAATTGGCCCACTTCAAACCTATCGTGGAACAACAATTAGCACAAGTCATCTATGACGGACTATGGTTCAACCCATTAACCGATGCCTTAAAAGCCTTCATCAAGAGCACGCAAGTTTATGTGAACGGTGTGGTTCGTGTGAAATTATTCAAAGGTAACATTATTGTAGAAGGACGTAAATCAGCGAATAGTTTATATGACGAAAACTTAGCGACTTACACTTCAGCCGATACCTTTGACCAACATGCAGCGATTGGATTTATCAAACTTTGGGGACTACCAAGTAAAGTCCATGCTGAAGTACAAGCAAGTTTAGACAAATAATGATTTTATCCCCTGCCTCGTCTTTTGCCAGGTGGGGGTTGTTTTTTAGAAAGGATGAAGAAAATGGCGAAATTATGGGGCGGTCGATTTGACGGGAAAAACGAAGCCTGGATTGATGCTTTTGGGGCGTCGATTCCTTTTGACCAAAAATTAGCCAAGCAAGATTTGATTGGTAGTTTGGCCCATGTGAAAATGTTAATGCATACTGGGATTTTAACGAAAGCAGAAGGCGAGCAAATCATCGCAGGTCTTGAAACTTTACAGGAAAAATTAGCCAAAAATGAGCTGACCTTTACCATCGAAAATGAAGATATCCACTTAAATATGGAGACTTTTTTACATCAAGAAATTGGTCCAGTGGCGGGAAAATTGCATACCGCGCGCAGTCGTAATGACCAAGTGGCGACCGATATGCACCTTTATCTTAAAGAGGTACTGACTGAAGTTGTGGCAAAAATCCATCATTTCCGTGAAGTATTGGTTGAAAAAGCGCAAGAACACATCGAAACCATCGCGCCAGGTTACACTCACCTTCAGCATGCCCAACCGATTTCTTTTGGGCATCATTTAATGGCGTATTATCAAATGTTAACGCGTGATGAACAACGCTTTACTGAAAATATGCAACGTGCAGATATTTCACCACTTGGAGCTGCGGCTTTAGCGGGGACGACTTTTCCGATTGATCGCGAGTTTTCTGCCAAGGAATTAGGCTTTTCACAAGTGTATCAAAATAGCTTGGATGCAGTGAGTGACCGCGATTTTATCTTAGAATTTTTAAGTAATGCTTCTATTTTGATGATGCACTTGTCCCGTTTTTGCGAGGAAATCATTTTATGGTGCAGTCATGAATATCAATTTGTGGAGCTAACCGATACTTTTTCAACGGGCAGTTCGATTATGCCGCAAAAGAAAAATCCGGATATGGCCGAATTAATTCGTGGAAAAACAGGACGCGTCTACGGAGATTTATTTGGTTTATTGACCGTGATGAAAGGCTTGCCGCTTGCGTATAATAAAGATTTGCAAGAGGATAAAGAGGGCATGTTTGATACGGCCGAAACGATTTTGACTAGTCTAGATATTATGAGTGGTATGATTGCGACGATGAAAGTCAATAAGGTACGGATGCTAGAATCTACGCAAAAAGACTTCTCCAATGCGACCGAACTAGCTGACTATCTAGCAAGCAAGGGGCTACCATTTAGACAAGCGCACGAAATCGTTGGTAAATTGGTCTTACAATGCATTCAAAACGGCCACTATTTGCAAGATATTCCTTTAGAGGCGTACCAAGCGATTACCCCGTTGATTGAAGAAGATATTTACGAAAAACTAGATTCTTATACTGCTGTCAAACGCCGACATTCACTGGGCGGTACTGGCTTTGAACAAGTCCAAAAACAAATTGATACAGCCAAAGCGCAACTTTAATTCTCAGACAAATGAAAACGAACCTCCTCAGCTGGCAAATATCAGCGAGCAGGTTCGTTTTTTGGTATTTGATAAATAAAGCGATAGTAACCACAGGCTAAAACGAGTGCGAAACCTTCCATGGATTCTACCAACAAAATAGGGACAAATTTTAATAATAATCCAGCTACTAAACTCCCTAATGGAATCATAATGGATATCAGACTTTCAGTAAGCATCGATACGCGTCCAAGATAGGCTGATTCAATACTTTGCTGCTCTAGGGTGACAAAAACAATATTCATCATACTCATAGTCAAGCTACTCATGAAAAACAAGGACAAACTGACTATCGGCTGAACGGGTGCCAAAAATGAAAATCCAATTTGGCTCAATCCTGAAAGCAACATCATGAGAGCAATGAAACGAACAGGTTTAGCAATATCAAGTTTGAGACGATTGAGAAAAAATGCCCCGGCAATCCCACCTAAGGAACTCGTCATTAGAACAATCCCATAACCTATCGACGAACTTGAAATGTACAATTTGGAGAACATCGGTAAGGCAACTAATGATATTGCATAAAAGAAATTAACAAATGCCAGAGGTAAAAATAATTGATAGACTTGCGGTGCTTTTCTTAAGACCCGTACTCCCGAAAGCAATTCTTGAAAATAATCATGATAAGTAGCAATGGATTGGACATTTGTTATCGTATCTGCTTTGATTTTGAAATAGCGATACATGACTGTGGCAAGAAAGAAAACAAAGAAAATCAATAGGAAATTCACTGATAAAGAAAACCAAGCCACAAATAACGTAGCCAATGCATTAAAGGAAATATCCAACACCTTATAGGCTAGCTGAAATAAGCTATTTGCTGAAACCAATTGTGATTTATCCACAATTTTAGGTAATATTTTGGTTTCTAACGGATAGATAATAGATGAAAAGAGATAAATGAGCGCTAACCCAACGACTAAAATGGTTGCTAGCCAATGGTTGGGTAATTGATTCTTAGCTAACACCACCCCTAGCAAGCCCGCACTAATTATGACTTGAAATAAACTACTAGTAATTAATAGTCTTCGTTCTTTCATGTGATCAACCAACGGACCCAGTAAAAATGACAATGCATCGATTCCTGAGGTTACAGCAAAAACCACTGAAAGCAATACCGGCGAATGATATTGTTCATTAAAATACCAAATAATCAAGATATTTATAAAACTGTCTGCTATATTTGTTAAGATCCTACCCAATAATAGCCTTGATAAAGATTGATTTTTCAGCACTTTTTTCACTCCCTTGAATACCCAACTTTTCATTATTATATCAAACAAAAAAAATACCGCTACCCAAAATTGGATAACGGTAAAAAATTTATTTTATTTTGTATGCCTAATCTTAGTGATGTACGCCTTCTGTTAAGTTTAATTCTGGGGCACGACCTAATTTGGCTTGAACCATCCAGATTTTCTTTTCTACAGCGCCTTTGAATTCGATGAACATATCTTGTGTAACATCATCGCCTTCTTCACCAGATACTTCAATACCTTCTTCATATAAGTCAGCAAGGTAACGGTAACCAGCGACTAATTTTTCCATTTGTTGAGGAATGGTTAAATCATAGCTACCTACTTCATCTTTAATTCCTGTATTTTCAGCGAATTCTTTCAATGTTGAATAAGGCGCGCCACCTAATGTGATTAAGCGTTCAGCCACTTCATCTAATTGTCCATTGATTTCATCCATGTATTCGTCCATTAATGGGTGTAAAGTTAAAAATTCAGGTCCACGCATGTACCAGTGAACTTGATGAATCACTGTTGAAAATTGACTCAAGTCTGCTACCAATTGATTTAATACATTTTTTGTTTTTTCTACTGCCATAATAAATGCCTCCTAATCTTTACTACATGTTTAGGATAATCCATTTCAGGAAAAAAGTAAAATATAATGGTTTATTTTTCTAAAATTATTAAGTTTTTTTAAATCCCCTAACGCTTTCTATGGTTGATTGCATATTTATTCTCATGAAGGGTAAAATTTTGCTATTTGGAGGTTTATGATGTTCGCATTTATCATTGGAAGTTGTCTCGGTTCATTTTATTATTGTCTGGCTTGTCGTTTACCTCGGGGACAATCCATACTCACACCGCCTTCTTATTGTCCAACCTGTCATCATCGTTTAGGCACAAAGGATTTAATACCTATTCTATCTATTTTATGGTTGCGTTTTCGTTGTCGATACTGTCGGGCAAAAATTCCTGTTTCCAGTTTGCTTGCTGAATTAGGTTTTGGATTGCTGTTCGTAAAAATAACCAATTTGCCTGATTTTTCACAACAATTACTCAGCTTTTGTTGGTTCAGCTGTGCGTTTATTTTGAGCTTTGTTGATATCTTATATTTAATATTAGAGCCTTTTGTTTTTTTTAGTGGGAGTGGATTCCTTTGGTTACTTGCCTTTCATATGGGAATGCCCTTTTATGTATATCACTTTATCATTACCCTTTTATTATGGCTTTGCACCCATTTTTCCTCCCAAGAAATGCTTGGTGAAGGCGATTTACTGTTAGCCTGTGCGTGGTTTCCCTGGATGTCACTTAGCCAAATTAGCCTTTTGTTAATCATCGCCAGTGGCAGTGGAATCATCTATCTCTTTGTAAAAAAAATCCTGTTCAAGCAACCTTTTGCAGCCATTCCCTTTATTCCATTTATGACTTTAGGCTTGGTATTTTGTTCTTTATAAGCCAATAGCGAGAAATCCATCTTTAACTGAATTTCTCGCTCGTTATTAGTCTAAATCCGCACCGTTTGAAGAAATGACTTGCTTATACCAGTCAAAAGATTTTTTCTTCATTCTTTTACCGCTACCTTCGATTTTGTCATTTAAATCTACATAGATAAAACCATAACGTTTACTCATTTCACCTGTTGAAGCTGAGACTAAATCGATACAGCCCCATGGTGTATAGCCCATTAAATGTTGGGCTACCTAAGACTTCAAAACGAATTTTTCCGCCTGGCATCGCATCGGCCACAGAAAGCCCTTTGCCATCAGTTAAATATGCGCCTTCTAACTAATTGGCTGCCGTTGCCCCACCCCATAGAAAGTTTTTTGGAAAGACTGTTTGACTCATCCTGATCACCGTTCCTTTATTCTTTTATCGTTATTTGATGTATCTTTTTCTTCCTTTTTAGCTTAACACATGGATTAAGCTATTTTAGTCCTACTTTTTAAAATGCACCATCATTTACAAAATACACACAAATATGTAGAGATTTTTGTAAATATCATTTACAAAATATCGTTGCTCAAATTTCCCCTTAGTGATTCAGATAAATAATAAATGGAGAAAATGTTCCACGTGAAACAATAAAAAAGTAGATGTCTAAACACCTACTTGTTTTTGATATTCGTTGATTGTGTATCCGAACTTTAGCTAAAGTTGTGCCTTAATCAGCGCTAATTCTTTATGCAATTCAACCATTTCTTCAGCCAATTCTCTAAAAGTGAGTGCATTCATGAGATGGTCTTGAGAATGGATAGTTAAAAGATGCACCTCTATTGGATGACCCGCTGCCTCTTGAGTGAGCATTTGGGTTTGTGTTTGGTGTGCATTTAATAATTCTTCATCCGCTTCTTTTAATTTCTGATACGCTTGTTCAAAATCGCCCTTTTTCGCTGCGTAAATCGCCTCAAAGGATAAACTTTTAGCATTTCCACCATGAATAATGAGGCCCATTTCCGTGGTTAATTGTTCTTGATTTCGCTGTTCTGGTGTCTTTTCTGATGACATGTCGAACCCCTCACTCTCTAAGCAAACGTTTTCTACTATTATACTTGAAGAATCAATATTTGTTAAGATGGTCCGCCTAAATGAACCGTATGCCATTATACATATTCAGCGCAATCACAAGCAAAACAACTACTTGATACACTTTTCTAACTTGGGCTGTTTTTAATTGTTTACTTAAAAACGCTCCGATGAGATAAATACCACATTTATTCATGTAAGAAAATCATAAGTTTATATTATCATATCTTTATTTTGGCTTATCATTAATAAATAAAGTTAGAATTGACAAAATAATCCTATCACTAAAATATCGGAATATATTTTTCTAAGGAAAGAATTTTCTCAGTTTGTGTGTCGTTGGTAATCATTGTAGTTAAGTCTTTCAATGAATAATAAGCATAAAAATCCTCTTGACCTATTTTTGAATCATCCATCAATAGATAGCGCTCAACAGAATTATTTAAAGCTAGCGCCTGTGTACATCCCTCTTCTACTGTTGAGGTCATAATTTGATTATTTCTTAAGCCATTTGAACTAATAAAAGCTTGATGAAAATGCATATCTGTCAACATTTTATTAGTCAAATCGCCGAAAAAAGACATCGTAGTTGAACGAATTTCCCCTCCTAGCAAATATACCTTCATTCTAGGTAAACGTTGTGTCAACTTTTCAAAAATAGGCAAGCAATTCGTTACGATACGAATAGAGTCATCTTCAATCATATTAGCAAAAATCTCAATAGTCGTTCCTGGTCCTAAAAAAATAGTCTGTCCCGATTTTAAAAGTGTAGTGGCTTTTGTCGCAATCGTTTGTTTTTGTTCAATGTTAATAATTTGTTTATCCCCGTGACTTAGTTCATGCGATCTAAATAAATGCAAGCTTTTGGCACCTCCATGGACCCTCTCTAGCTTGCCTTGTTCTTCTAACTCCATTAAATCCCGACGAATAGTCATGTCAGAAACGTGTAATTGTGCCATTATATCACTAACTCTAGCCGTTCCATTTGCATCTACAATATTTAATATTTGCAGATGGCGTTCCTCTTTTAACAACTTATTTTCTCCTCCAAATATCATATTTATTTTTTGTAAAATACTATTCATTATGTCTATTTTACGATATTTATAACTATTTTTAAACAAAAACTAACAAAAATAAAAAGCAATGAACGAAATAATATTTAGAATTCGTTCACTGCTCAATGATAAATAAAACATATCATTTGACATTTACCTAAAATATTTACTCTTAATAATTTTTTCAATTATTTGCAATAAATAAAACAATATTTAGGAAAAATCTATGTTCGTATTCATATTTCTTATCTAGTATAATATCCCTCATTACTTAATACTCATCAAAAACAATTGGTGTGGCCGTTCGTAGAAGAGTCTCGTTTAAGTCTTGAATATTATTTAAACCGACTGTACGTAACCATTGTTTAGTTGCCGCCTCACCTTCCCTGATGAATACTTCAACACCAGCTGCCCATGTAGCTCGACCACACAAAACTCCATTGAATTTCGAACCAGCTTGCTTAGCCAATCGCAGCGTTTCTTGGAAAAGTTCTGCGTTAACACCAGCGCTTAAAAAGATAAACGGTAATTGTGCTACTTGACTTTGTTCTTTAAAATAGCTCATTGCCTCTTCCTTGGTGTAAACAAATTCACTTGTTGTATACCCCTCAACATATTTCATATTGACCGGTACTTCAACTTTTAACACATCAACTTGATAACGTGGATTAGAGAACTCTCTCATCATCTCAATCACCTTACGTGGCTTTATCCTCGCGAATTCCATAGACTGATTGTCATGTATTTGAGAATCATAACTTAGTAATTCCAAATAAAATGGCAACCCCTCAGCTTGGCATTCACTACCAATACGTTCTACAAAAGCGCGTTTTTGATCGTTAATTTCTTTGGATTCATCAACGTCATAATATAGCAAAAATTTGACCGCATCTGCACCTTCTTCTTTTAAACGTTTCACAGACCAATTAGCCAATAAATCTGGTAATCGTCCAGGAACTGTTGTATCATAACCTGTTTTTTCGTATGCTAATAATAATCCCGTATCGGCTGAACGCCGTTTTGCTGCTGATAAACCGAATTCTGGATCTAGTAAAATAGAAGAGGCAGCAATGGTTAGTTCCTCAGACACTAAGGATTTAAAATGTTCAATTTGTTCTTTTTCAACAGAAGTTTCTTGATATTTTCCCATCATTTTTTTCAAAGCACCACGCTGATCAATCGCTAATGCCGCAATAATTCCATCTTTATTAATTAATTTCTGCATATGTTTTTGTTTTTTTCGATCAACCATATTATTCAACTCCATGTTTAATTAATCTTTATTACTCGGATTTTTTCCCTTAAATTAGGTAAATTTTTTATATTTATTTTTCCCGTCTCATTTTCTTGAGCATTCAACATTCCACAAACATTTCCAAAAATTAGGATTTCTTCATCTGTTAACTGCTTTGCAAGTCCATAAGCTAGGCCTGCTATGGTTGCATCTCCTGAACCAACCGGATTAATTACATCAATTGATGGAATTTCAACACGATAGAATATATCATTGTGCTTAGCTATTGCACCATCAGATCCTAGCGAAACGATAATCCATTCGATTCCAGAAAAAAGTGGCTGATTCAAAACATGTACCAACTCTCTTTCTAGATTATCAGTAAATGATTGTTGAACAACTCGACTTAACTCCATTAAATTTGGTTTAATTAGAGTCGGTTTAACCGAAGAGTTCAATACATTTAATAAAGCTTCATTAGAGCAATCAAGTAAACAAGGAATATTATTTTGATGACAAAGCTTAATTAAGTCGATATAGTAGGTATTAGGAACTCCTTTAGCTAAACTGCCTGAGATACAAACTATCTGCGTTTCAAGTAATAGATTAGAAAAATGTTGAATAAAATTCGTATATTCTGCTTTTGTCAATGTAGGACCTGGTTCTAAAATCTCTGTTTGTTTACCATCATGTAATATAGCAATACAATTTCGCGTCGGACTAGAAATTGATAAAAAATTATGAGGCATACAAATCTCATCTAATTGACGAGTGATAAATTCTCCCAAACCCCCTCCAACCATTCCTGTTGCCAAAACCGGAACACATAGTTGATGTAAAACACGAGAGACATTCAAGCCTTTTCCACCGGCAGTTTTGTATACATAATTTACACGATTGGTAGTATCTAACTCTAAACTATCAAGCTGGTAAACAATATCCACAGAAGGATTCATAGTCACAGTTAAAATAGGTTTAATTTTAATCATGATAATACCCCTGTTTCCATCTCAAAATAAATTCATCGAAGAAATCAGGTGATTTTTGATTCATATCCTCAACAATTAAGTCATCAATTTTCTGAATCAATTTTTTATTTTCATTAGTTGGTTTATATTTTGTTTGAATAAACGCTTCTACAATATCACACAATAAAAATTCGCCGATAATTTTTCCACCAAACCCAATTACATTAGCATTAAGAAATTCCTTTGCATAAATCGCGCTAGTCATGTCTCGAACTAGTGCGCCACGTATACCTTTTACCTTATTAACTGCATTATTAATACCAACACCTGTCCCGCAAATACATACCCCTAAATCTGCCTGTTTAGATGCTACTGCTTCTCCTACTTTTTTCCCAAAAATTGGATAATGAGTTCGTGTAAAATCATAAGTTCCTACATCTAATACCTCATAGCCTTTCGATTTTAAATAATCCGATAATGCAATCTTTGTATCTGTCACAATGTGATCACAGCCTATTGCGATTTTCATATGTATCTCCTCCATTCTATCAAGCCATTTTATTTAACATATCTACACGAATTTGATGACGACCAGCTGCATATTTAGCAGATAAGAATTCTTTTACAATATTTTCTGCCAACTTACTGCCTACAATATGAGAACCTAAAGTAATCATACGTGCATTATTGTGTTCTCTAGTCATATAAGCTGAACGCTCATCAGAAACCTCAGCAACCACCATTCCTTTTACCTTACACGCAACCATAAAACTACCCACACCATAACCATCTATCATAATACCTAAAGCATCTGGATTTGTTTGAAGATGTTCGGTTAGATTTAATGTTCCTTCAATAAAATCAATAGCTGGTTTAGGATTTAAATCAATCATTTCATCACTTACAAAAGCTTGATTAACAAAGGAAACGATCTGATTTTTCAAACTAAACCCATCCTTATCTGCAGCAATAAATATTTTCATAATTATTATCTCCGTTCATTTATTTTTATTTACACAAACATAATAAAACATCTAAAAACAAAAATCAACACATTTCGAACAAAAAATGTTTGATTTTGATTATATATTCAGTTTCTCTCTGTTTATATATTTTTGTATTCCTATTCAAAAATATAATCATTGGGTTAGCATCATTAGCACTACTACTTATAGTCTTATCTTCAAAAAAATCCCATTTTTATTAACTGAAATTTCTGATTAATTTTAAAATATTTTTTAATCAAAAAAACCTCAATGAGTTTCCTTCTCTAAGATTCATCATTAAGGCTTTTTGGATAATTTGCTATATAATTTTTTTTAATTTCTATATTGTATAAAATGCTACTCCTTCATAGAATGCAATCTTTTTCAAAAGATTAGCTTCAAGCTGATTAGCAGTAAAGAAATGTGTATAGCTACCATTAGCTAAGCGGTAATAAAAACGATAAACAGGATTGCCGATTTTTTTATCTACCGACCCACCAATGCATCCTTCATTTTTCCAACCTATAGAAACTAGTTTGTCAATTTCAACTTGACTAGATGAATAGAAATGTTCACCTGAAAAAGGATTATACAAGCGAATAATTGGGTTCCCTTCATTAGCAATTTGCCAAGCAACACCCTCAAACTGCCATCCTAGTTTTAGTAATCTTTCACGTTCTACAACACTAAATGTATATAAATGCTGTCCACTTTTTTTGTGATATAACCTAAATATTTTTCCAGACTCAGCTGTTTGGATATTGACTAACGGATTTTTTATTTCACTCAGATTTAGTAATTCTTCCTCTAACATAGTTAATTGTTTTTCCAATTGATCTATTGTCTCACCCTCAAATGAATCAGGAAGTTGCTCTAAAACATTCTGCAAGTTTAAATAGCTTTTCACTTGATAATCTGCACTTGATATTTGCTTTGCTAACTGTAGACGAGATTTTATTTTTTCAAGCAATTGATCACGTGTTGTTATAATTGATGTTGGCAAATCTACCGTATCTCTTTCTGTCTCTGGTGTAATTAATGAATCTGGTTTAGCTTCCTTTGTTTGGACTAAAATCCAATTATCCATAGTTCCCCAACAGCCGGCTGTTCCACTTAGCAAAACGTTTAAATCAACGGTAGTACTTTTCGTTAATTCAAACTCAATTTCCGGTGTTTGCCAGTTCATCCATCCAGTCAACGGAGTGCCCTTACCTTGCATTAATATTTGTTGGTTATCCTTTTGCTTAGCAACCAACTTAATTTGACTATCCTGAGAACCTTGCGCACTAACTAAAAACCGATAAGTACCTGGAGTTAAATATAAAGAAGTACTTATCGTTGCAGAGAGTACTCCATCTTTACGATAATAATGTAAAGCTTTACCAGTTTTACTATCACTAGTGACAATGTTGAAATAATCAGCTTCATCAATTTGGTAACCTTGTAAATCCTTTTCAAATTGTCCATTATCTAGTATTGATTTTTTTAGTAAATCATCAAAAGGATCACTAGGCGCTTGTGGATGTTCATCTTCTTTAGGCGCATTTCCATATCCTGTATTCACATATTTAAAAACAGACAACGAGGGTAGAGCCTGACCTTGTTGATCAAATAAAGCTTGATTATCCCATTCTGAGCCCCCATAATTACTTATAGAAACATTAGGATCATATCCAATTGCCGCCTGAGAAGCCCATCCTGATCCATATTGTTCCCATTTAGCTAAATTATCTTCTCGATTGTTACTACCAACCGAAATCCAAGCTGGCTCCCAATAAAATACCCCTAATGCCTTATCACCTGCTTTAGCTGTAGCATCAATTACATCTCTTAGGGCATTTGCTTGACCTTGAACGCTAGCAGGATAGTTACCAGAATAAATTTCATCTAGTGTATCAATTACGTTAGGTTGCCCATCGCTATCAGCCAATGTATAAGCATAACTAGTCTCGGCAACCATTGTGTTTTTATTATATCGTTCAGCAACCGTTTTCAAAACATCGGTCAAATTAGTCAAAGTTCCATGCCAAAAACTATAATAGCTAGTTGCAAATACATCATAATCAATTTGATGATCACTTAGCTCTTGGGCATAATTTAATATCGTACTTGTCTTTTCAGGATTAGTAAAATGTAAAGCAACTAACATAGTATGATTAAATGTTTGACTAACTTCACGAATAGCCTTAGAACCTTGTGCAAATAGGGTGTAGCGTCCTTCACCTGCCTCACCGCAAATTCCGCTACTAGTTGTCTCATTTCCTACCTGCACTATACCTATATCTACCCCAGCATTTAATAAATCAGTCAAGCTATCTTTTGTATATTGATATAGCGCTTGAGCTTTGGTTGATAAATCCATTGATTGCCAAGCTTTCGGGGGAAGTTGTCTGCCTGGATCAGCCCAAAAATCAGAGTAATGAAAATCAATTAATACTTTCATACCAGCTTTAGTAGCTCGTTGACCAATAACTTTAGCTACTTGCAAGTCAACATTACCCGCACCATAACCTTGGTTTTGCTCATTTTTAGGATCATTCCACACCCTGATACGAACATAATTTACACCATTTAATTTAAAAATTTCAAAAATATCTTGCTGATTACCCTCAGCATCAAAATATTTCACTCCACTATTTTCCTGTGCAATTAACGTAGAGATATCTACTCCTTTGATGAAGTCAGGATTTAAGGACTCAACCTTTCTGACATAGAAATCTTCTGCCTGTGCATGAACCTCATTAGTATCAATCCCTAACATACTAAGCGCCGTTATACCACCAAAGATAGCCGTCATTAACCATCGTTTTTTCTTCAATCGAATCCCTCTTTTCTTAATTGCATAATAAAAAAACGGAATAGTTAATTTATTATGTCATATAACAATATCAAATCTTTACTATCCCGTTTTTCGATTATGAGTAGTTAGAATTGTGCTAAAACAAAATCAATAGCTGCCTTAGGATTTCTTGTCAATCCAATATATTCTGCTCCCTTAGTTGCAATAAGTTTAATACCTAAACGATCTGTATCAGCCTTGATATCTTCATAATATGAATTGACTTGTGGTGCTAGAACAACCATGTCATAATCTTGCATAATATCATAGTGAGAACCATACGCTCCAGCTTGTGCATGAATTGGTTGATGATAAGCTTCAGCTCCTTCAGTTAACGCGTTAGCCAACATTGCACTGGTCCCTGCACCCGCACATAAGACCAAAACATTAATTTCTTTATCAGTGACTAATGATGGAGTTGGTATTGATACAGGATCTTTGGTAGTTTGGTGAGTAATAGTTGGAGTCTCAATTGCTTCTGTTGCTTGACTTTCTTCTTTAGCACGAATACTTTCTTGTTCTACTAATAAATCATCGTATGCCTTACAAAATGGCAAATAGATTACGAAGTCTACAGCAATTAACACTAAAGCTAATATAATTGATAATACACCCATACCTGTTCCTAAAATCAAACCAATTGGTGCAGGGGTAGCCCAAGGTAAAACATACATGAAACTATTCATACCTAAAACATCAACAAAAAATTTAAAAATACATACATTAACCATCGGTGTCAATAAAAATGGCACAAAGAAATATGGATTTAAAATAATTGGTGCGGCAAATAATAAAGGTTCATTTACTGCAAAACTAACCGGAATAAATGAAGCCTTCCCTACTGCTTTTAACTGTTTAGATTTAGCAAACAATAGTAGAATATATGGAACAACTAAAGTAGCACCAGTTCCTCCCATCGTACCTACGAAATTTCCTAAACCAACAGTTAAAACGTTAGCTGCATGTTGTCCTTCTTGGAATAATTTTAAATTCGTTTCAACATTAGCATAAATAATTGCAGCAATTGCCGGTTCAACAATAGAAGGACCATGAACACCAACAAACCAGAATAATGCCATTGCTCCCCAAATAATCGCAATACCTAAATAACCATCAGCAGCAGTAAATAAAGGCTGCAATAGCGTAATGATTGCTTCGGCAAACGACATATTAAAGATATAGTGCACCAATAAATCTAAAACAACCGCTGCCATTACTGCAAAAGAAAAAGGAAAAATGTCTCGAAATGTTTGGGAAATCGTTCCAGGTACTTCCTTTGGCATTTTAATGGTAATGTCTTTCAATACGCATAATTTATACATGTTCACCGTTATGAAAGCGGCTACAAAAGAAGCTAATAAACCTTTTGTTCCCATATAAGTAGTAGAAAAATTACCATCAACTTGAGTAACGCTCAACAACAGGAAACTAACGATTGAAGCTAACATAACTGAAGTAGTATTAATCACTTTATTTTTAGGTAACTTACGATTCATCGACTCAGCTAAACAACGCGCAGCAGTTGCAGAAACTAATAACCCTACAACTCCCATAGAATATCCATAAACCTTCCACAACCAAGTAGAAACTGCGTCAGGCCAATTAAAACCAAATATTTCAGGCACAGCTGCAATCAAAATAAAAATACTTGAAAATAAAATAGCTGGCATTGCTGTTAAGAATCCATCTCTCACTGCACCTAAATAAATATTTCGTGAGAGTTTCTCAAAAAATGGTTTTCCTTTTTCAATTTGTTTAATCAATCCATTCATTATATTTCACTCCTTCTTGGGGTAGTCTGTAAACTACCCCTACCCTTTCATGTCATTTAATTACCTCTTAATATTTAAGTCTTATTTTGTTCTTTTATATAATGTAATAAAATCAACAATCAATTCTTTTAATAACAATGTTGTCATTAAATGATCTTGTCCATGAATAAAAATAAAACCTAATTCCAAGTCCTCACCCGAAGCTTCTTGGGCTAAGATTTTTGTTTGAGCGTTGTGAGCCTTCGCTAAATTATTTTCAGCTTCTTGTAATGCAGAATCTACATTATCAAAATTACCTGATCTAACCTCCTTTAACAAATTTAACAATGTACTTCTTGCATCTCCAGAATAGGCTACAATCTCAAATCCTAGCATTTGTAACTCATCTTTTTTCATCAATCTCGCTCCTAGCACTAATTAATACATTTTGTTTCACTCAAACGTTTATACCAATAAGCAGATGCCTTTGGATAACGTTTTTGCGTATCAAAATCAACATAAAATAACCCATATCGTTTGTTATACCCATTTGTCCAAGAAAATAAATCCATCAACGACCATAAGAAATATCCCTTCACATTTACACCGGCATCAATTGCATCACTTAATGCTTCTAAATAAACCTTCAAGTACTCAATTCTAGGCTCATCTAAAATTACTCCGTCTTCAAATTGGTCTTTATATCCCATTCCATTTTCAGTTATATAGATTTTTTGATAATGTGGATAATCATGCCTAATCCGAAGCAATAAATCATATAACCCTTTTGGATAAATCAACCAATCCCAATCTGTTCTTGGAATTCCTTCTTTATATATTCGGCGGCCAATACCTTTTACTTGGTAAACCGAAGTTCCTTTCTCTCCTGTTCCATTATGATGAATTGCACTTTCTCCTTCAAAGGATTCAACAAAGTGACATTGATAATGATTAATTCCTAAAAAGTCATTCCTTTGGGCTGCCTTTTTCATTTCAATAAAATCCGTTTCATCAAACTGATAACTAAAATGATTAGTTTGAGCAATTTCATCTAAAGCTGAAAGTGTTTCTTTTGAATAATAACCTAGATAGGTTGCATCTAATAAAAAGCGAATGGATAAAGCATCATCCAAAAATGCTGCATGCTCGTCTAACTTAGAACCACTTGCTGGGTACTTAGTTTCTAATGAATGGACAACGCCTATTTCGCCAGGATAGCCATTCTCCTTAAATAAATTTACTACTCGTGCATGTGCATACATCATTTGGTGAAGACAAGTAATTACCTTTGATAGGTCATACTTAATGCCTGGTGGAAAGACCCCTAATAAATATTGATTCGTAGCTACTGGGTAAATTTCATTAAAAGTACTCCAGTAACGTACCTCAGAGAATTTCTCGAAACAAAACTTAGCATACTCCACAAACGCATCAATTGTTTTACGGTTTAAAAAATCACCTTGATTAAATAACGGTTTAGGAGTGTCAAAGTGATGTAAGGTAACAAATGGTAATACCCCTCTCTTTTTACATTCTGCAAATACACGATGGTAAAAATCAACTCCTTCTTGATTGACTTTTCCGACACCTTCTGGAAAAATACGACTCCAAGCAATCGATAAACGTAAGCCGTTAATACCAAATTTTTGACACAAAGCGATATCTGTTGCATATTGATGATAAAAATCACTAGCAGGATCTGGTAAAAATCGTCCCTGTTTAGATAAAAATTCATCCCAGGCTACTTCTCCCTTACCTCCTTCCCTAGTTGCTCCTTCTGCTTGATAAGCTGCTGTTGCGCCACCAAAAATAAAATCGTCTGGTAAAGTTTTCATTGAAATTCCTTCTTTCCTTAAAGTAATCTTTGAATATGAATCGTTAAATAAATCATTTCATTACTGCTCAATTCTTTATTGTACTGGTGTTGGATTAAAGCAAATAGCTGAGTACTTAATTGATAGGCTTTAGGATAATCCTGTTTCAAGCTTTGGTCTAGTTGTTCAATAAAATCATCTGATTGCTGGCAATTCTCTTCAATACGATCAATAAAATAAGATAAATGAATCATCAACCGATCATAAAAATTTTGATTGCTCTTAGTACGAAATACTTTATTATCTTCTAAAAAATCCTTAATCTTAATAATTAGCTCATTTTTCTTTTCTTGATGAATTTCAGTTATACTATCTCCTTGTTTCTTTGCATTAATAAAATGTAAAGCGATTCTAGTTTGCTCATCTTCAGGAAATTTTATCCATAAACGCTTTTGAATTATTTGAATTGCATCTATTGCAATCTCATATTCAACTGGATACTGCGTTTGCATAGAAGGCAGCTTACTTTCAACATATTCATCATTTTTTAAATGCTGATAACTCCAGTAAATATGGTCTGTTAAAGTAACATACAGATAGTCCTGTACGTAATATTGATAACGACTAATTCCATTTTCAATGATTTCATAAGTTGTTGTAATAAAATCTAAAGGGATTTCTTTCAGTAATGTCGAGAAATTTAATTGTGCTTCTTGATCTTTCAAAACAAAAATCTTATCTACTTTTTCACTAGAGATTAGATCTCCCTTTTTCTTTTGAAATGCGATGCCAGCCCCCATCACAATTGCTTGATTTTCTTGATCGGTTCTGACAATTGCTACATTATTATTTAAGGGTTTTATCACACGGTATCTCACTTCCTTAGCCTCCTTTAATTTTTAAAAATAAAAAAATACCCCAAACAACTGATGTAAATACATATAATCTACATCAACCATTTGCGGTATTGCCTGCCTTTATCCCAGTCACAATCCACTGATATTCAGTTCTTTGCTTCACGAACTTTATTCTAGCACTTTAGTTTTTATTTGTAAACACTTACTTTTATTTTTTTTCATATAAGGTTCACTTTAAAGAGATGGGTATGCTTTTGATATAGAAATATATAATTCAATAAGATTATCAATATAAAAAAACATATTAACCTAAAAACGTGTTGCCATACACTTTGGCAACACGCTTTTTTAGAATTTGAAGATTTTTTTGAACACTTTACGGATGGTTTGTTTCGCATTGCCCAAACGAAAACTTCCTTGAATTTCGATGCTGTGTTTCTTTTGTTGATTTTCTTTCGCCATATTCCAGCACTCCTTTTTATAACGTATTTAAATCAATAACCTCATCATACAATCCAGCTAGTTTGGGATTTAAATGATGGGTAATCATAATAACCGTGTGATTAGGCAAGGACAATAGATACCGTTCAATTTGTTCAGCTGTGTCTTTATCTAAGTTAGCTGTTGTTTCATCCAATAACAGAATCGGTGTATCCCGCAGTAAAGTCCGAGCTAAAGCCAAGCGTTGTTTTTGTCCACCGGATAGCTCTAATTCACTAGGACCGAGCTGAGTTTCTAATTGTTGAGGTAATTGCGTAGTGACCTGAGCGAATTGCGTCGAGGTTAAGACTTGTTGCAATTGTTGGTGACTAAAATCTTGGAGCAAGGTTAAGTTTTCTTCAATACTCGCTTCAAAGACATACGGTACCTGGTCAACATAACTAATTTCTTCATGAATTTGATTGGCAGATAGCTGCGCATAATCCACGCCACCAATGGTCAACTTGCCACTAGTAGGGGAAATCTTACCGGTTAATAAATGAAATAACGTTGATTTGCCTGAACCACTCGCCCCGGTAATTACATATTTTTTTCCAGTTTCAAAGGTCAGACTCAGTCGGTTAAAAATAACGTTATCTTCATATGAAAAATCAACATTTTCCAATTGCAAAGTATGATTGGGCAGTTTTTGATTGATTATTTGCTGCTTTTCTTTTTGTTGCAGCGGTTCATACTTTTCAAAAATAGGTTGGACACTGCTAATCATAATCAAACAGTTCGCCAAATTCCCCATTGCATTCATCACGTTGGCACTTAGATTTTCAATAGTCAAAAAAGCCCCAAATGAAATAATGCTGCGAAAAATCAACCAACCACTGTATCCGGTAATCACGATTTGACTAAAAACATTGGCAAATGAACTGAGAAAAGTCGAAAAGGCATGCACTTTTGCTGCACGGACATTCCGTTTGGCTAACTGTAGACTGAATTGTTGCACTTTTTTGGGTAAATAACTTAACGCATTGAGTACATATAACGTTGCATATCCTTGAAATAAATTGCTCATCTTGCCGGTAAAGTGTTCGTTTTCGACGGTTAACTCTTGGAAACGCTGCATGAGTGGTTTATTCGATAATCTTGGTAAGTAAAGGGTGAATAAACTTAAAAGTGCAAAAACAATCATTAAGGAATAATGCATTTTGACTAACACTATAATCGAAAAGAGCAGCATCGTGAAGTGCTCAACCATTTGATAGACAGCCGGAAATCCTTGATCGGCTATCATCTGCATATCATTCGTCATCCATGAAACAAAACTCCCTGCACCTTTTGCTTGATTTTGTTGATAGGAGGTTTGTGTCAATTTTTCCGTTAAATGAATGCGCAAATCATTAATCATTTTTTGAATAACATATTCTTGAAACCAACTGTTCAATCCACTAATTGCACATGACAAAGTATAAATAACACCTTGTAACAATAAATAAAACAAAAACTGCCTCCAATGTTTTGCAAGCAATTCATTCGTAATCGTTGTTAATAAAACAGCCGAATAGATTTTCAAGCCTGAAGAAGCAGCAATCATCAACATAACCAACACATTGAGTCCTTTACGCTGTAAAAAACATCTTTTCATTTCATTCCTCCGTTTCTTTCGTAATCAGTTGAGATATTTTCTATTATACTAAAAAAACAAAAAAAACAAATATTTTGTCTCGTATTCCGACATCAATTACACTCAAGGGTCTTTGGAGAGTATATTTGACGGACACTCGTTTATCTTTTAAACTAAAAAAAGGAGGAACTTATGGAAGAATATGGGAAAATACTAAAGAGAATTCGCTTAGAAAAAGGATTGACACAAAAAGAACTTTCAGTAGGTATTCTTTCTAGATCGCACCTTTCTGAATTAGAAAACGGGAACTACTACTGTTCTTTTGATAAATTTCTGCAACTACTCAGAAGATTAAATGTCAGTTTGCACGAATTTGACCTTTATTTAAAAGAATCCATTTACCAAGAAGATTTCCGGCGAAAGATTAAAATTGAGGCTGCGGTCAATGCACATGATATTGCTGAGATGAAGCGTTTATTGGCAGAATTTCCAATCGTTGATGAAAAAAATGTTCGAATGCGGCATGAAAAACTTTTGCTAGAGGCCCTCATCGAGTATCATCAAAATCACCAAATCATGAATCTCACACGTTACCAAGAAATTTTAGATTATCTGTCTAGAGTATCTGAATGGGGAATGTATGAACTGAATTTACTGGCTAATTTTCTATTTATTTTTGATATGGACACCTTACCTCTTATCATGCAGCAAATCTATAAAAAAGCGAATAAAAAGAATGCTTCAGATGAATATACCTATCTATACTTGCGTCTACTGATTAACTTAAGTGATTTTTATTTAAAGAATTTAGACTATCAAACTTGCCAAGAAATAGCTCAACAAGCGATTGCCATTGCCTATCAAAAAAATAACCTGTTCGAGCTTACTCTGGCAAAAATTCATTTCTACTTAGCTGATATTCTAAAAACACAACAGATTCATCCCAATTTACCCCTTTACTGTCAGTACCTTGAATCCATTGGTTTGGTAGAATTAAGTCAAATGATTCAAGAGGATATTCATTATTATACAAATATCGCACATAGTAAAAAGAACAATTAGCTGTTGAATAAAAAACGGATAATTGTTCTTTTTAACAATCTTTTATCCCCTCCTCATTTTACTCTTTTTAGTTAGTAAAACCCTTTTTTGCCCCTGATATCGACCTCTACTTTGCTTTTCGTTTACTTTTCATTGCAACTTCTTGCATTCATCGCTATAATGAATTGACTAAATAAAAAAGTGAGGGAATGCCTTGTTAACAGTAAGTGATGTTAGTTTACATTTTTCAGATCGCAAATTGTTTGATGAAGTGAATATTAAGTTTACCCCGGGGAATTGCTACGGTTTAATCGGTGCGAATGGTGCGGGAAAATCTACCTTTTTAAAAATTTTAGCGGGTGAGTTACAACCTTCAACCGGTGTGGTAACGCTTGGGCCAGATGAGCGCCTAGCCGTCTTAAAACAAAATCATTTCGACTACGAAGAATATCCCGTGATTGAAACGGTCATCATGGGGCACAAACGTCTCTATGACATTATGAAGGAAAAAGATGCCATTTATATGAAGCCTGATTTTTCTGATGAAGATGGGATTCGCGCGGCAGAATTGGAAGGCGAATTTGCCGAACTAAATGGTTGGGAAGCTGAAATGGAAGCAGCCGTGTTATTGCAAGGGTTGAATATTCCAGATGAACTGCACCATGTAACGATGAGTGAACTAGCGGCTGGGCAAAAAGTGAAAGTTCTCTTGGCTCAAGCGCTATTTGGAAAGCCTGACGTGTTACTATTAGACGAACCGACCAACGGCTTAGATATCCAGTCGATTAGTTGGTTAGAGGAATTTTTGATTAACTTCGAAAATACCGTCATTGTCGTTTCCCATGACCGTCATTTCTTAAATAAAGTCTGCACCCACATGGCGGACCTTGATTTTGGCAAGATTAAGCTATATGTTGGGAACTATGATTTCTGGTTAGAATCTAGCCAATTAGCGGCCAAATTACAAGCCCAACAAAATGCCAAAAAAGAAGAACAAATCAAGGAATTACAAGAATTTATCGCGCGTTTCAGTGCTAATGCGTCAAAATCAAAACAAGCGACTTCTAGAAAGAAAATGTTGGAAAAAATCACCTTAGAAGATATTCAACCTTCTTCTCGCCGCTATCCTTTCGTTGGCTTTAAACCAGAACGCGAAATCGGGAATGACTTATTGCAAGTGGATAATGTGAGTGTTACTATCGACGGCAAGAAGATTTTAGATAACATTAGCTTTACCCTTAATAAAGATGATAAAGTCGCATTTATTGCCAATAATGATATCACCACCACCACACTATTTAAGGTAATTATGGGTGAAATCACGCCTGATACGGGTTCTGTACGTTGGGGTGTGACAACTAGCCAAGCGTATTTACCAAAAGATACTACCAAAGAATTCGATAACGAGTTAACCATTGTCGATTGGTTGCGTCAATATGCTAGCAAGGAAGAAGATGACAATACCTTCTTGCGTAGTTTCCTAGGGCGGATGTTATTCTCTGGAGATGAAGTCTTAAAACCAGTCAATGTCTTATCCGGGGGCGAAAAAGTGCGCTGTATGCTTTCGAAGTTGATGTTATCTAAAGCCAATGTTCTCGTGCTAGATGACCCAACCAACCACCTAGATTTAGAGTCCATTACAGCATTAAACGATGGCTTGATGAGCTTTACTGGTTCACTGCTATTTGCTTCTCATGACCATCAATTCATCCAAACCTTGGCTAACCGTATCATCGTCGTCTCTGATAAAGGGGTAGTCGATCGTGCGGAAACAACCTTTGATGAATTTTTAGAAAATGAAACAGTCCAAGCCCAAGTCAAAGAAATGCTCGGACGCAATATTTAACATATTATAAGCTGGTAAGTTGTTTGCCAGCTTTTTTGACGTTTTTATAGTCGCTTCACCTTTGATTCGTACTTTTTACAACTTTCTCTTAGTTACTTCAAACTTTCTTCACATCCATCGCTTATTATAAAAGCATCCCAAACAAACAACCCTAATATTAAACACTTTTTCATTTTCAAACTCCTTTTTAAGCTCCGTCAGTATGTTGCTGGCGGAGTTTGTTTTTTGCAAAATATCTTCCTTCCTATTAATAAATGTAGAATTCATCCGATATAAGTTTTGAATTTAATGTTTGATGAACAAATCCTAAATGGGAGTGTATTACATGAAAGCGAAAAGAAGTATTAAGGTCAAAATTTTGGTACCTATCAGTTTATTAGTTACCTTTATTTGCATCGGGATTGGCTGGGTCTCCTACCATCAATTACAAAAAAATATGATTCAGATGGGGATTGAAGAAGCTCGTTTGGCAGCAAGTAATGTCAGTAAAGTGATTGATGCCAAACAATTACAAAATATCCAAAAAGGGGATGAACATACCGCTGAGTATCAAAATATTCTAAAACTCATGCGGAATATGAAAGAAAATAGTGGAATTAAATATCTTTATACGCTGACAACTGACCACAACAAGGTCTATTACGGTATAGATACAGATAATACGAGTAATCGGTCAAAAATTGGGGATGAATTTGTTGAGAACTACGCCTATCTAACCCCTGCCTTTAGTGGACAAATTCAAAGCAGTCCTACCATCGATCATAGTGAAGATGGAGACTTAATCACTGTCTATCAGCCAATTGAAGATAATGGAAAAGTTGTGGCACTTATAGGCTGTGATTACGATGCAGCTTCCTTAGTTAGAAAATTACGCAACTTACTCATTCAAACCATTTTATTTACCTTATTCAGTACGATATTAGCAATTCTTATTTTGCTATTCGTAGTGAATCTAGTAACCAAAAATTTGAAAACCATTAATGAAAAAATTTATGATTTAGTGCATAACGAAGGTGATTTAACACAGCATCTAACCGTTACTAGTAATGATGAACTAGCCGAAATCGCGGAAAATATCAATCATCTACTAAAATATATGCACAATATCATGAGTAATATTCACTACAATACGAATCAACTCGAAAACTCTATCATCACTGTGCAACAATCGGTCAATACTGTGAATGAACATACAGAAGACATTTCCTCAACAATGGAAGAAATGAGTGCTTCGATGCAAGAAACCTCGGCTTCCATGAGTGAGATGGATCATTCTATTCAAAGTGTCTATGAAATCGTAAAACAAACCGCGCAAAATGCAGATTTAGAAAAACAAAAAAGTCAAGAAGTTGCGCTTAAAGCTAGTGAAATCTATCAAAATGCAGAAACAAAACATCAGCAAGCGCAAGAACTAGCTGAAAGATTGATTACGGCTGTTCATCAAAAAATTGAGGACTCACAATCGGTAACAAAAATCGAAATGTTGACCAATAACATTATTGACATTACAAAACAAACCAACTTATTAGCACTCAATGCAAGTATTGAAGCCGCTCGTTCAGGAGAAGCAGGCAAAGGATTTGCTGTCGTAGCTGATCAAATTGGACAACTAGCTAAAACCTCGGCTAATACAGCTAATGACATTCAACAAATTACCTCTGAAGTGCTCCAATCCGTCAATGATTTAGCACAAGAAGCAGAAAAAATGCTCACTTTTATTCAAGAACACGCAATGGATGGCTATCAGCAATTAATGCTCACTAGCACACAGTACAAGGACTCTGTTGAAAATGTTCAAGAAATCATGATACAATTCGCAACAGATAGCCAAAATCTTAATCAGTTAATGAATGAAATTAAGCACTCCGTTGAATCTGTAAGAATTGCTAGCGAAGAAAGTGCTGAAGGAATTGTAAATGTAACGGAATCTATGATGGAAACTTCTAATAACATGCATCAAATCACTAAAGAAGTAGCAAACAATCAAAAAGTTGCCCATCAATTAGGACAAGAAGTAGATAAATTTAGATTATAATTGATACAGCTAACGGTAGGTATACTTATCGTTAGCTTTTCCTTTTTTTACAACTTTCTCTTAGTTACTTCAAACTTTCTTCACATCCATCGCTTATCATAAAAGCATCCCAAACAAACAACCCTAATATTAAACACTTTTTCATTTTCAAACTCCTTTTTTTAAGCTCCGTCAGTATGTTGCTGGCGGAGTTTGTTTTATTTACAGAGAAATCCAATCATATTTAGTTACATCTTAGGCTTTTGCTTTTTTTCAAACTATGATATCTTGAATGGAGAGTATGTTAGAAATGAGGCTTTATTTTGTGAAAACCAGTCGGAATTATCTGAGTTTTGTTGTTGCTTATTTATTTTATTATTTCTCGTTTGCAATTTTTTCTTGCTTGATTGCCGTGTATTTAATGGATAAGGGGTATTCGGCGAGTGAGACTTCGCTAGTCGTTTCGGGTTCTTTTTTAAGTTCGATGATTGCCCAGCCGATTATTGGTTCGTTAAGTGATCGCTTCTCCTTAAAATCGGTCAATAGCGTCACCTTTTTCTTGGCAGCAGTTGGCGGATTGTGTTTTGCTTATGCCGACACGCTGTGGGAATTGATATTGGGCTATAGTTTGGTCTTGGCACTGATTAATGGCAGTAATCCTGTTTTGGAAAAATTCGCCACCATCAGTCCTTTCAAATACGGTTCAATTCGAGTTTGGGGAACAATTGGCTATGCACTGGGCTCGCAGGCGGCAGGTCTAGTTTATGATTGGATTAGTCCGCGCGCAATTTTCTTTACTTTTGTGATAACCATGCTGATTTCCATCGGGGGACTGGCCCTCACTCATCCAGATGACCGCAAACAGGCTGCTCTGGAAAAGGCCAAGCAAACGGAAGAAAATCATGAGAACAGTTACTTTTTATCGTTATTTAAAAACCGCTTATTTGTACAGTATCTGTTAATTAGTGCAATATTTTATAGCTTGATGAATATGGCCAACACCTATATTCCAGCCATGTTTCAAGCACGAGGACTAGCCATTCATACAGTGTCTAATATTTTATTTTGGGCGGTTCTTTGTGAAGTGCCGGTAGTCTTTTTCTCTTATTTATTTATGGACCGTTTCAGCAATAAAGTTCTCTTAATCGTGCCCACCTGTATTGTTTTGGCGCAATTTTTAAGTTTCGGGCTAAATCTCTACTTGCCGATTCAAATTTTTTGGACTTTTCTTGCCAAGCATCCCGCGGGTATGGTCGTGGTGATGATGAATTTGAAAGTGGTCGCTACCTTGATTCCAGCCAAACACCAAATGACGGCACTGGCTTTGATTCAAACCGTGCGCAATCTAGCTTCTATTTTTGCCCAAACGATTTTTGGCGTGATTTTAGAACATAGTAATTATCAGGTGATGTTTTCACTTGCAGCCTTAACTTTGAGTGTAGCTTTGGTATTGCTCATCTTTTACAAAATTCCCAAGCGTCCAAAAGAAAACATCTTTTCATAACCGCTACTCCGATAAAGTCTGGTGCTTTGTCGGAGTTTTTTGCTTTACACATACAACACTTTTTTAGGCGAATTGAATCCATCTATCCTTTGGTGCGCAAGGCTTACAGCGATTTTTGGAACTTGCAACTGTCAAACTTTTTTATCACTTATCTCTTTTTATTTACAACACGCCCTGTACGTACTATAATTAATTTAACTGGAGGTGGTATTTTATATGCCAATGACAGTTAGAGAAGCTGTTCAGCTACTTATCACGGCAGGATTTGTTGAGGTAAAAGGTGGGAAAGGCTCGCATAGAAAATTTGAAAAAGCAAATGTAAGACCTGTAATCCTTCCTAGTCACGGCAAAGAACTCTCCCGGATAGTAGAGAGAACAGTACGTAAGGCAGTGGAAAATTAGTCCGCTGTCTTACACAAATAAATAAATGGAGGAAAATGTGATGATTAAAGTATACTCTGCAGTTTTTGAACAAGATCCTGTTGGCTATGGAATCTATTTTCCTGATATTGAGGGCGCAGTAACCCAAGGAACAACAATAGAAGAAGGAATCAATAATGCTTCAGACGCTTTAGGAATGATGTTGGCAGACTTAATTGAAAATGAAATTCCTTTACCTCAACCAACAAATATAAATGAGATTAAAATTGATGAAAATACCCAATTTAAAACATTAATTAGTGTTGATTTAGCTGATTACTTAAAAGAAACTAAACTTGATAAAAAAACTGTCAAAATCCCTCATTGGTTAAATGTACGGGCGATTAAAGCAAATGTTAATTTTTCAAAAACCCTATCTGATGCTTTGATTGAAAAATTAGGTGTTTAAACAGAATAACTTGCGGATAATTGAAACGATTATAGTCGTGATTATCCGCTATTTTTATCTCATTTTTGATTACCACATACAACACTTTTTCAGGCGAATTGAATCCACCTATCCGTTGGTGCGAAAGGGTTACAGCGATTTTTGGAACTTGCAACTGTCAAAGAATTTACAGTCCTCTCCACTCTATACGATAGATTATTGAGAGACGATAAAAAATCAGCCATTAGCACAAATGACTGATTGGTAAGTTGTATTATGATAACAAAGCTTGGGCTAAATTCCTACCAAAATCTTTCCCACTTTCGTAAATCGTCGCAAAAAGCGTTGGATAAATGGCTAAAAACAATATGAAAATAAGCACTCCCACAGCCACAAGTCCATAATATTTCATTGGTTTTTCTTTTATATTCTTGAACATTCCATCTTTCTCCTTGTAAACACCATGTTATTCATTAATGTAGCATAAAATAAACTGCTTTCCCAATCGCTTCACCTAGAAGATATAACCCTACTGCACAAAGAACAATTGTTGTAAAAGTCTCCCATAATTTTGGATTCTGATCTGATTCAAAGAAAAAAGTTTTTAGTGAAATTTTGTTTGGTTTGTTCATATTCATTCTCCTCCTTATTATTTATCACTATTTTTTCAAAAGGTTCATCTGTTAAATTCACCTGTGCCATGAATACCCAACATTTATAAACAGCGGCTTTTATCCTTCATTAACAAATAAAATAATCCCATAGAAGATAAGGATGGGGATCAATAATAGCATCACTTTATCTATCAAAATCGTATCATTATAGACAAATGTTTTAGAGATAAATAACACAGTTAGTAAACTATAAACAAATAAATAGCGGTCAACTTTACTCGCTCTTTTCTTTTGGTGTGACCATCGATGAATCATTATCCATTCCTCCTAAAATTTCGCTTCTTGCTAAGACGATTATGACATATTTTTGACGAGCCGTGTGCAATCCTTCCTAAATGGCCAAAAATCATTCCTGAATGGTCTATTTTACCTAGAAGATACCCTTTTACACAGATAAAAATCAGATTTCCCGCTATAAAAACGATTCTTTAGAGATGCTCTTTTATGAATTGAAAAACAAATGATGCTATGAAAAAGAAAACAAAAACTTTCAAATAAGTACTAGGTTTCTTAAAATTCCAATTAAGTTTCATGACATTATTAAACAAATATTCCAAATTTAATCACGCTTCCTTTCTTTGTGAAGTACAAAATAAATCAGGAAACAAGATGAAGTAGTTAAAAATGTAAACAATAAGTAACTTTTGCTGATTGGATGATTCACTAATAAACTATACCCAATAAAAATTGGATGAAGAAATATATTTACCAATAGCAATATATTTACTAAATTTTTTCCATTCATTATTTGACATCCTCCACTTCCTATTCTTAATTCTCAATCATGCCCTGTACTTTCCTTATAGATAAGTAAAACAAAAAACAAAACCGAAGCTATATAAGCTACAGGAATGGAAAGTAACCAGTTTGGCGCATGAAAGATATTCAGATCATTTAATATCGATAAAATAAAATGACCTAGGCTACTTATAAACAAAATCATTTCTAGTAAATATTTGCGAATATTCATCCTAACTCCCCTTTCTTTTTAAAACTCATTAAACATTTGTAACTAATGGAAACACACATCAAATTATTCGTGCTACCTAGAACTCTTAAGCAAAGATACAATTCTTTCATCACTTAACCCATGTTGGCTTTACGTTTACCTTTAAGACTTCGATATATTAAGCAATCTCATCCACTATTTAGACTTGTATTCCATTTCTGTTCGTAGGCTTGTTGACTTTGCTGCATGATTTCTCCCCTAGATATTATTGCTGTCGGCTTGCGGTTCACTACACTTGCAGGCACTAAAGAGAAGTCGCATCATGCTTGCATAGTGCCTAAGTATCTAATTTTTGTTATTATTCTCCTTTATATTTTTTTAGTTTACTAAAAATGAGAATTGACATAGCATACCAGTTGATTGTCCATATAAGAAAATCAAGCAATAGACTAGAAAATGAATGAAACTTAATTATTGGAGACAAAATAATAAATGCCACTACATTCACTAAAAAATCTTTTATTATATATTTACAGTCTATTTTAAGATTCATTTTTCATTTCTCCACGTAATTTCAAAAAAATTTTACCTTAAGTTCATGATTAAATGTTATTTAAAGCTAAATGGACAATGATTGGACAACGAATATCTTTAGTAAAGTGATAAACGCTCGCTAATACCCAACCGATAATACTATTTAAATCGAAAAAGGAGTAAATATTGATATTGTTAAAGCTAATTATTTCTGATTTCTAGATTATATCAAAGAATTAGTCTATATAAATCTCATCAAATATATCATTGTTAAAGTCGCTATAGTTATTTTTCTCTTTTTTTTATCTTTTATAAAATAGAAGGTAGTTAAAAGAGAAACTAAATAAATTAGAGCGATAAATAATTCTTTATGTATAATATTCATATCATGTCTCCTTCAAACAGTTTTTTTCAAACCCAAAATTTAATTCCAGGATTAGGTATGGATAATAATTTATAAAAAATAGTAATCACTCCCTTCAAAAATATTTATTTTTTTCTAGGTCCAAACAAAATTGGTACCGGTATGATTTTTAGTGCATTTATTAAAAAATTGCTTCCACCGTTAACTCTTTCAAGATTATAGGCATTTAATTTTTGATATTTTTCCTCCATAATCATATGCTTTTTCGATAAAATACCTAGCTACATATTTAGTTAAAATCACTATTATAAAATAGCTCTAGCAAGGTTTCTACCAAAATCTTTACCAGAATTATATATTGTTTCAAATAATGAAGGACAAATTGATATAAATGCTACTATAGCAATTATGGCCAAAATAAGACAAAAAATATATTTTGGTTCAGTTTAGATATTTTGGAAAAATGTAGATAATTTCATTTATTTTCTTCCTTTCTTTTTATTGATAACAAAAAACAGTAATAAACTTGATGAAATAGTTAGTAAAGTGAATAATAGATAAATTTTATTTATTGGATGATTATATATAATATATATTGGATGAATAACTATATTAGTAATTAATACGAAATTGACTATTTTTTTGGATCAATATTATTCACCTACCGTTTTTTATTGCTTGTCCAATGCCTACTTCCACTCCAAAAGTTCTAACAAAAATTCCATTTCCTGTTGCAATCATTGTTCCCGTAATTAGTACTCCCCCGTTAATTTGGTCTAAACCGTTTTCACTCATTTGTTTAAATTTTGTTGTATTCATAAAAGCCCTCCTAATTCATAATGTTAAATAGCCAATGTCCAATTGTTTCTCCGATAACATACATGGCTGCAGTAAATAAAAACATTGTTAAAAATATGTTGAAAATTTTTTGCGTTTTATCATCTACTGAACCAGTGAAAAAGAATTTTAAAAAATGACCTATTTTATTCAATATTTTTCCCTCCTAGTGTTTGATATAATAGAGTAGTGGTCAATAGTAGTCCTCTTTTCTAATATGTAAAATCTACCCTATTTAGTAGCTCTTACATACCAATAATGGTTTATTTTTTCTTAGTTTGACAATCTCAATAACAAGCCTTACAATTCTTAGTTATCTAATTTTTATTTTATTTAATCCGTTTCATTTTTACAGTTATGGGATTATATCAATTGATTTACCTAAATTAACATCACTTTCTACCCTTCTTTAACAAACAAAATAATCCCATAGAAAATAAGAAGTGGAATCAATAATAAAATCATTTTATCTATCAAAATCATATCATTGTAGACAAATGTTTTAGAGATAAATAACACAGTTAGTAAACTATAAACAAATAAATAGCGGTCAACTTTACTCGCTCTTTTCTTTTGGTGTGACCATCGATGAATCATTATCCATTCCTCCTAAAAATTTTGCTTCTTTCTAAGATGATTATGACATATTTTTGACGAGCCGTGTTCAAACCTTCCTGAATGGCCCAAAATCATTCCTGGATGGTCTATTTTACCTGGAAAATATGCTCTTCGCTGACTTTATTATATTGATAAAAATTATTTCACTCTGATTAGAGTATAAATAAAAAAAGAATATTCCAGAATGACATCGATGTCACTTTGGAATATCCTCTTCTTTTTCTTTCATCAAATTTTTTATCAGCACATCATCTTCTAATAATTCTGCAAATTGGATAGCTTTATCATACAGAACTGAAGCTTTCTCGAAATTTTTGTCTACTAAAACATGATATTTTGCTTTTACGGCGTATACCAAGGGTTTATGCTGATAATTGTTTGTCTCTGCTATAATCCTGTCTAACAGGTTTGCATATTCTAAAAATTTATTTGGGTCTATTCTAACAATTATATTTAATATTATACGTTCCAGCATATAAAGATTGTCGTAATTACTGTAATCAATATTTTTTATTACTTTGGTAGAAAGTTCATCAAAATATTGATTATCTTCTAATCCCATGATACAGCATAAGAAATATAGCCTAATTATGAACAAATCATTGTATGTATATCTATCTTTCTTGAGTACTTGTTTAAAGTATTCATCCAAAAAACTTATCGCATAGTTAGGATTTTGAGTACTATACACATCTAATTCTAATTGCATAGCCTCTATAATGACTTGTTCTTCTTCAGGTAAATTATCATAATAATCTACATAAATTTTATCAATCAAATCAGATTTATGATTTATCCTACCTTCATCTCCATAAGCCCTATATTTAATTAGCTTATTTTTTATTTCTAAATATTTTTTTGGTAAAATTATCTTATCTATATCTATTAAATCACGCATATCTACACCTAGCTGTTCAGATATGTATTTTATTTTTGTTAGACTAGGTAATGATTCTCCTTTTTCAATTCTAACTAACTGCCGAATGGTTAATTCAGATTCATCATTGCAAATATCCAATTGAGTGAATCCTTTATCTACCCTGATTGATTTTATTTTTTTCCCTAATTCTTCTTTTAAATTCATCAAATGCACTTCCTAAAACCAACTTACTAAACATATTATATCATTAGCCTTTATTACTATCTATATTATCTTATATAATCAAAATTAAGCCTTTATTTAGCTTACATATTATTATGGCAGGTCAAAACATCACTCTTTTTTGATAAGACGTTTTTGGTATTCTTTAATCAGGAATTGAGTTTAAAAAAAAGAATAGTCAAGCCAAAATAAATTAGCATTGAATATTCTTTTAACGTATAAGAATAAAGGAAATAGCCTAAAACATGGTATTCAGAAACGCTTTAATCGTCTTGGTTTTTGATGATGAAAAGCTTCGATAGACATCTTCAGTGAAATAGACTTCTTTTGCTTTAAAGTCAGTTTTTTGAACATTTTTCAGATTGGCTAAACATGAACGATTAATTCTAGTCAACGCTTCGTATTTTTCCTCAAAATCAGTTAATTTACCATAAAATTCGTACTGACCATTTTTAGTGATCAAAGATAAGCGATGCGGCATAGAAGACGATTCTAAAAAATAAATGTCATTGATGTCAAAAGTAAAGGTTTGTGAGCCTATCGAAAATACAAAGGCTTGATTTTTTGAAACCTTCGCTGCATCAATTCTTTCTTGCGCTAACAATAATAATTCGACAATTTCTTTTTTGTATTCATCATAATCTTGATCTTTTTGAACAAAACCTAATGCTTCTAGTTTTCGTTTGAAGGTAATCGGTAGTACTTCATCATGCGTAGTTACAAAAATAATTTTAGCCTGAACATCATGTTTTCTAATCATTTGTGCTAATTCCATTCCATCCATCTCTGCTTTTAAATCTACATCTAAAAAATAAATGCCTTGCTTGGGATGAAATTGTTTTAAATAAGCCTCCACTTCTGAAGGTTTTTGCGCAGATAACACGACTTCAAAGATTTCATCATGGAAAAGTATAAATTTATCAATCACTCTTTCTAACTGATGTAATTGTAAAAGATCATCTTCGCATAAAATAATTGGGTATTTCATAAGTCCTCCTCTTTTGCTATAAGAACAACATGGGCAATGAATTGTTCTGCTTCCATTTGATAATTGACAAACATATTTTCATTTTTTCTATTAATTTCTTCTATATTCGACAAACCTAAACCACTATGCCCTTTTTTGGTGGTAACCCCTTTTTGCGTTAATTGGTTAATCGATTTTTTGGCTTGGTTGCAGCTATTAATGATAGAGATTTCCATTTGTTCTTTATCCTGATAAATGGCAATGGCTAGCTCTTTTTGTTCACTTTCTTCCGCAGCTTCTAGCGCATTATCAATTAAAATACCTAGAACCCTCACAAAATCAAAGATATCCATCGGTATGTTTTGAATCACATTAGGACATTCAAAAGTACAATGAATATACTTCTGACTAGCTGTATATAATTTGGAAATCAACAAACTTTTGACATAATCATTTTTGACATTTTTTAAATAGCGGTAAGCAAATTTATCTGTTAAATATGGTTGAGAATAGTGCTCCAAAGATTCAATTTTTTCTTTAAGCGCAATATCTTGTGAAAATTCGGCTTTTTCTTTTAAACTTAGAATCAAATTTTTATAATCATGTCTGAATCTCGCGGATTGTTCCTGGTCCTTTTCTAGAGAGTCTGTATATTTTTTCAGATAGATAAGCTCTTGGTTTTTGATTTTTTGTTCGTAACGTTCTTTTTGTTTAATCGTCATCCAAATGAACAAAGCCGATACAAAAAGCGTTTGCAGCACTAAAAATATTAGAATTCCTAACACAAATTGATCAAAAATTTCACGCTTATGAGAAACATAGCCAATAAAATCATTTACAACAATAATGTAACTGCCTAAAAATATAGTTATTGTAGAACTGTATTCTTCAACTTTTTTATCAAAATTAAATCTCCTATATAAGTAGGCTAAAAGGAACGCTACTAGATAATCTATTGCGATATTCTGAAAAACAAATCCAAAGCCTACTTTATGGTAGGAAGATGTCCAAATAGTTATAAAGGTAGAGCCAATTATAAATGTAGCGGATGTTAATAATAAGCATAACAAAACCTTATTTATAGCTAATATTTTTTCCATTTTTGATTTTTTCAAAATATAATATCCAAATATAATTGGAATATACGCTGTAATGCTTATGAATATATCTGCAAAAAAATTAACTATAACCATTAAAATCATAACCCAATATAGTTTTTGTTGTAATTTTTTGTTTACTTTATAAAAAAAATAAACAAAAATAAATTCTCCCAAAAACATTCTTAGTAAATAAGCCTTTGTATCAATTATCAACAATTAGAAATCTCTCCTTATATTGATTTTATAAATAATTTATCAACACTTTCTAAAAAAAGAAAATAAACATTGAGCTAAATTAGAAGCTGCTTTACCTTTTGTATTTGTTCCCCCAACAACTTTCTCTAATTTCTCTTTTGGACATTTTTCCCATTTTAAACTTAATTTTTTTATTTTCATCATTCCTCCAAAAAATATTTACAGGAATAGTGTGCCATAATTTTCATTGTAGCGGGAAAATCATTCCTGAACAACAGCAAAATCATTCCTGAATGAACTTTACTATTGAATATTCCCTAAATATATTAGATGCTGACAACTACTAATTTGCTCATAGCACTCAACGAAAAGGAATAATAACAAAAAAGTATTGTACAACTTAAATAGAAATGATATATTATTAATTATATTCTAATAGAAAATTAATATTTTTATATCAAAGCTATCTATCCACAATTGAAAGAATTTGTCCAATCATTTTACTATAGCAGGGAGGTAAGCAATGTTTAAGTTAATAAAATATTCAAATAAGAAAATACTGGCACTTTATACTTTAATAGTCAGTATTAATATCCTACTCAATATCCTTGTCCCTTATATTATGGGTAAATTTGTAGATACGATTTCTACCCAAAATTGGCAACTATTTGTCCAACTAGCCATTTTGTCCGTATCTATTCAAATTTTCGGACAAGGTTTCTTCTACCTGGAAGATTATTTATGGGGATTAGAAGAGCGAGCTGTCTGGAATAATATCACCTCTAAAACGCTTAATAATCTCAAAAATTATGACTCAACAAAATTTGAAATCAATGACAGTAAAATAAATCAAGAATTAGGACAAAACTATGAACTCATCAAATTTTTCTTTGGTAAATATCCTGTATATTTGATTCTATATGCTATCAACGCTTTAGTCATTTTACTGATTATCGCCTCTTTATCCAAACAGGTTATATTTCTAGTCGTAATTTTAATCCCACTATTTGTATGGAGTACGCAGCGCTATTCTCCTAAATTATCAGAATTAAATGCTAAAGTCGTCAATGATATGAAAAATCAACGTGCGTATATCAGTGATTTCAGTAAAGTATCAATGAGTGAACGTTTTTTAAGTAAAAGCGCCTTTATTCCATTTGCCAAACTGATGACGTCATTTAATAAAGACATGGTAAATTTTGTACGCTCGAAAGCCTTTTTCAATAATTTCATGTCCTATACCTTTTTAAATATCATGATTATCTTAACGAATGTGCTGACTGCCTATCAAGTTTTTATTCATCAGCTATCCATTGGGGAATTTTTTGCTATCCAACTCTATATCTCTAAGCTTTGGACGCCAATCGAATACTTTTTAGATTTTTATCAAGACTATGTCGCCAATAAATCCATTATTACTTCTTTTGATGATTTTTTGTGTTTGCCCGTAAAATCATATGTTTCCGTTCCAATACCTAAAATCTCTCTTAAGAATTATGTCAGTTTTGATCGAAATCAAAACTTATTGCACAAACCTCTAAACGCAGATTTCTATTTAGGAAAAAAATATCTTATCCAAGGAAAAAATGGGGCTGGAAAAACAAACTTAATTACAGCTATTTTAGGGCTTCATCATAGATATCAAGGGGAAATTACCTATCCTGACTATGGGAATAATTTAAACTTTGCTTACTGCCAAGCAAATCCTGTCGCAAGCGTCTATTATCAAGATAGTGTATCAAAAGGTGCTTCTATGGGGCAACTAAAATTACACCAGATAAACCAAATAATGCTTGAAAAGAAGTCTGTTTACATTTTTGATGAACCTACAAATTTTTTAGATACCCATCACAAAATACAAGTTAGAGAACAAATAGATGCCTTAGCAAATGAAAACACAATGATTATTATTATTTCTCATGACGATATTATGCTAGAGATTGCAGATGAAATTATTTCAATAAGGTAAGATACTACTCGTGGTGCTAGTTAGAATAAAACTATAAAAAGCGCAAATAAAATATAGTAGCATCAAAAATCGAATATGGAAAAGCGCCCCGAAATCTCAAAACAGGGCGCTTTTAATATTTATCCAATTAAAAAAGTAGGAGCTCTAAATCTTTCAGATGCTTATTTACTTTCAAGATCTTTCATCAATTCAATCATTTTTTCAGTTGCTTCACGATTACCAATTGAGCGTTCATCTAGAAGTCTTATTACTTTTTTTCCTCTCCTTATTAAATACGCGAAAAAACCTCCCAAAATTTTTGAAAGGCTTGTTGATTTATTTTTATCTTTTAGACATGCGCATACTTTTCGAATAATGATTCTGTTAGTAACTGAGAAAAATTCACACCATCTTTCTCGCCTCTTACCGCTAACCATTCAGGAATTGTAACATTTTTTCGAATCGTCTTCTTCTCAAGGAATCTTGTAGGATCACCTTGCACTAAAGTCACAAAACTAGCTTCATCTTCTATTTGAATCTCGTGAATATCTGAGGGGATAGGCAAAGGAATATTCTCTTCAATATAATAAGACAGCACACCATCCAGCATTTCTTTTGCTTGAAACATGGCATCTTCTAAATCCTTTCCTTGCGTACCACCGCTAAATTCAGGAAAAACAACTGAAAAGCCACTTTCCTCAGGTATAAAAATTGCAGGATACGTTTTCTTCATCATACATTTTCCTTTCAACACTATTTATCTAGAGTGATTCCTAAATCTTTCAATAATGATTGCTCAAGTCCTTTTTTTAGATCTTCATTTCCATGCACAGGAACAATCACTACAGGAAAGCCATCTTTTTGCAAAATATGGTGACTTCCTTTTTGTCTAACTTCTTTCCAACCATTCTTTTTAGCTAGTTTAAGCATTTGTTTCCCGGTAATTGGAAAGCAGTTCTAATAATGTCGTTATTACCAACTTCATTGGCTCCTTCAAAATAAAAAACCGGATTACTCATCTTAAATTTTTCCTAAATATTTGTGATATTACTGCACTATCAAATTCTGGAAATACTTCCATTTTTAATAGTTGATTAATTTTAACCCACATTGGTTTATAGATATTATCAGAACTACTTCTTCCCTTTTCTTCTCCATGAATAAAAAGTTCTCCCTTCTGATAATCAGTATTAGCAAAGAAGAATGTGTTGTCTTCCTCATCCAACGTCTCAAATATACTTGAGACGCTAACATCCATGTCTAATTCTTCCTGTATTTCTCGAATTGCAGCTAAGTGAAGGGACTCGTTTTCTTCAACAGTTCCGCCGGGTACAACAAAATACTCTCTTCCAGCCTTTACTCTTTTTATTAGTACAACATGATTTCCTGTAGCATCAATTACAAACATGCTTGCTCTCATAGCTACTCCTCTATGGTTAAATACCCCTAATTCGTGTTCTTTACATCAGATATTATACACATTACGCGCATCATCTTCAACTAAGAGACTATTTTCATCGTATTTATCATGTGAATATGTATTTTTAGCGACTTTTTGCCTCTACTTATTAAATACGTAAAAAAATCTCAAAAGTGCGAAAAAACCTCCCAAATTTTTGGAAGGCTTGTTGATTTATTTTCATATCAAATAGTGACTCTGTTTATTTGTACCACATACAACACTTTTGAGCGACCATCCAATCCACATATCCTTTGGTGCGCAAGGGGTACAGCGATTTTTGAAACTTGCAACTGTCAAAGAATTTACAGTGCTCTCCACTCTATACGATAGATTATTAAGAGACGGTAAAAAAAAATCTGCCATTACCGAAAACAGCGCACTATTTGAAACTCAGTGCGCTGTTTTTGTAATAATCCACTTGTGAACGTAGGTGATAACTACTTACTCGTTATCTTCCACGTCATCTATCATTTGTTGGATTTCTTCATCGGTAAAGTCATCTTTAAATGCATTTTTGACAAATTGAAAGATAAAACTAGGAGCAGTTTTGTTTGCTTTAAATGCAATAATAATATTTCGTGCTCCTTCTTTTCTTCCCTCATGCCTTCCAATTGAGCGTTCGTCTAGCAGTCTTGTTGCATAATCCATCAGTTCTCGCCTCTTTTCTGAATTTTGGTTATAATAATCAATTTCCTTCATTAATTTGCTTGCTAGGGGATTGGTTTGATTAGGCTTTTGGTTCATCACATCGATAATCCCCGCCAAATCATTTGATACTTCACCTTCCGTACCCTTTGAATTGACAAAAAGCACATGCGAATGCGTATCTAAGCGTAAATTCCGTATTGTGTCTTCATATTGATGGAATTGGTAGCGGCGTAATCCATAGTTAAACGGATCAAACGCACATAAGAAAATAACAAAACTTTCTTTTAATTTATGGAAGGTCTGTCCTTTCATTAGGGTTTCATTATCAATTTGTGATTGATAATAGCGTGCACGTTTTCCTAAGTCGCCGGTATTTTCCACCTGCATTTCAATATCATAATAACGTTTTTGGTCATCTTGAACCACGGCATCGAATCTAACACCGCGAGTGGAGGCTACAGGGGTAATGTCGTGTTGGATCTCTTTATGAACAATGCTAGTAATGTTTAGTTCTGGTAAAATCGCGCGGATAATCGCTAAACAATTCTCATCACTTTTCATAATCCAACCAAAGATAACATCGTTGGTCAATCCAAAATACACCTGATTATTTTTTTCTTTTTTCATGAGAATATCCTTTCTTCCCCACAAATTTATTATACTATAAAACCTTTTCATTGGATATCAAAAAAGTACGAACAGTCAACTCGCCATTGCACTCAAAAAATCTGAAAAAACTTCTAGCATAATATTGGGATAATAAGTTTTTTGACTCTACTTATTAAATACGAAGAAAAGTCCTCAAAAGCGCGAAAAAACCTTCCAAAAATTTTTGGAAGGTTTGTTGATTTATTTTCATATCAAATAGTCATTCTGTTCTGTATCACATACAACACTTTTGAGCGACCACTAAACGCGGCTATCCTTTGGTGTGCAAGGGTTACAGCAATTTTTACAGCTAACAACTGTCAAACTTTTTTGGCACTCTTTTTGTTTGGATGAAAGATACATGTATGCTACACTAAAATAGAGATTATGATTCAGGAGATGTAGTTGATGGACTAATATCTAGAATATACGAAAGACTCTTTAGAAAGGATGTTAGAATCATGACAACTAGAGATGAAGAATTACAAAAAGAAGTGCAACGGATTGTCGATAAGTACGATCAGAGTGTTTATAAACTTTCGCAATATGCCACAGCAAAAGAATTTAAGACTGTGATGAAATATGTGGCCGATTTTGCGAACCGTCGTCAACGTGAAATCGCGGGACTAGAACCTACTGAAACAAAATGAATAATTAATAATAAACAAAGAAAGTCCGAATGTTCAACTTGATTGCTCATAAAATCAATGCTGAATATTCGGATTATTATAATGCTTATTTATTTATAGAAACTAATGAGTCAGCCTCCTATCCAAAATACTCTTTTTTTAATACATAATTACTTCCTTATCTCTCTTAATCTAATTGTACAATAAAAACTTTTCATCTTATAATCATTTCATTGTGGTTGAATTGCCTAGTAAGACTCATCTTACTTTTAGTATTCACATACAACACTTTTTTAGGCGAACCAAATCCACCTATCCTTTGATGCGCAAGGTTTACAGAGATTTTCGGAACTTGCAACTGTCAAAGATTTACGCAGCTCTCCACTCTATACGACAGATTATTGAAAGAAGATAAAAAAATCAGCCATTACCGAAAAAAGCAGGTAGCGCCTTAATGCACGATACCTGCTTTGATGTTTGGATTTAGATAAGTTAAATTTGTGACCAGACGCTTTCTAAGACGTTGGTTTGAGTGCGGTCTGGGCCGACAGAGAAAGTAGAGATGCGCACACCGACTAATTCAGATACGCGGCGAACATAATTGCGCGCGTTTTCTGGTAAATCAGATAGGCTCTTACAGTTGGTGATATCTTCAGACCAACCTGGTAATTCCTCATAGACTGGTTTGCAGCGTTGTAATTCTTTCAAACTTGCTGGATAATGATAAATCAATTCACCATCTAGTTCATAAGCGGTACAGATTTTCACCGTTTCTAAGCCGCTTAGGACATCAATTGAATTCAAGCAAAGGTTCGTAATACCAGATACGCGTTTAGAATGACGCATCACCACGGAGTCAAACCAACCAACACGACGCGGACGACCAGTAGTAGTCCCATATTCATGGCCAACTTCACGGATTTGGTGACCAATTTCATCAAATAATTCTGTTGGGAAAGGTCCATCGCCCACACGAGAAGTATAAGCTTTACATACCCCAACGACTTTATTAATTTTAGATGGTCCAACCCCGCTACCAATCGTTACCCCACCAGCAACCGGATTAGAAGAAGTAACAAATGGATAAGTTCCTTGGTCGATATCTAACATAACTCCTTGCGCTCCTTCAAACAAGACACGTTTACCTTGGTCTAGCGCATCATTTAAAATCACTGAAGTATCGCAGACATATTGTTTGATTTGTTGACCATATTCATAATATTCTTCAAAAATATCTTCAAAGGCAATTGGATCAGCCCCGTACATTTTTTCAAATAAACGATTCTTTTCTGCTAGATTCATGCGCAGACGTTCTTCAAAGATTTCGCGGTCTAATAAATCCGCAATACGAATCCCCACACGAGCCGCTTTATCCATGTAAGCAGGTCCGATGCCTTTAATCGTTGTTCCAATTTTTTTATCGCCTTTTGCTTCTTCTTGTAGCGCGTCTAACTGGATATGATAAGGTAAAATCACGTGCGCACGGTCAGAAATACGTAAATTATCCGTGGTAATATTGCATTCATGTAAGTAAGCCAATTCCTT
This sequence comes from Enterococcus cecorum, assembly GCF_023221775.1. Taxonomy (GTDB): domain Bacteria; phylum Bacillota; class Bacilli; order Lactobacillales; family Enterococcaceae; genus Enterococcus_E; species Enterococcus_E cecorum_A. Next base: position 47,442 of record NZ_JAKUDS010000006.1, read on the forward strand.
CACTAATGATTTCGGATTGACTACCACACCGTTACCAATCACGCTAATCTTATCTTTGTAAAAAATACCAGAGGGAATCAAGTGCAATTTGTAAGTCACACCATTGAACTTAATCGTATGACCGGCATTGTCGCCTCCTTGATAACGGGCAATCACTTCCGCATTTTCACTTAAAAAGTCAGTAATTTTTCCTTTACCTTCATCTCCCCACTGGGTACCTACAACCACTACAGATGACATATGAATTCCTCCTAAATATGCTAGCAAGTTTGCTTTGAATCCTTCAAAACCTAGCTGTGCCAAAAAAGCACTTCATGTACATTGTAACAAGATTTCAAAGGAGTTGCAACGAAAATTCGAATAATATTTTAAAATCGTTTTGTTTTACGACCAAAAAACCGAACATTTATTTTTAAGTCCTCTAAATTTACACAAAAAGACGAAAAATAAAAAAGATGAACCCTCGCTTGATTTGCCAAGAATTCATCTATTCTGTGTTTATTCAAAAACCGCAAGAACCCCAAAATGATCGCTGACTACGCTGCCACGATGACCGTCAAAGATGACTTGGTATTGTTCCACGTGAAACTCTTTTGCGACAAAAATAAAGTCGATGCGCAATAAATCATTATTTTCACGCCAACCGTCAATTTTTTTCACCACGGTAAATTCACCATAGCGTTCTTTAGCTTGTAAGAAAGTATCTTGTAAATTCAAAGGAGAAGCTAAGATTTGCGCGTGCTCAGAACTTCCTGCTGGGTTATTAAAGTCGCCCATTAAAATGATGGGTAATGGCGCATTTTCTAAAGCTGCGATTGTCTTTTGCCATTCGTAATCAAAGCCTAGTTCGCCCGCCCAAGAATAATGACCGCAGACCACGATGGCACTTTTGGTTTGGGCAATTAAGATTTTGCGAGTCAGATGTTGGACATAATCTTCATTGGAGGTGACGACTTCTTTAGGGGTTTGCGCTTCTTTGGATAAAATCGCCATGCCTTCATCATAAATATCATAACCAACATGGGCATAACTATAGCTCCAATAATAATTTAAGCCTCGTTTACGCAATGCTTGTACGATGAGATAGGCAAAATTATCTTCACGAATAGGATGCTGATTTTCTTGCGGGCAAAAATAGTCATCCGGAATGATTTCTTTTGCGCTGATTAATTGATTGACCTCTTGTAAGGCAATAACATCCGCCTCTTGAGTAGCCAAAAAGTCCACGATTTGCGCTAACTTTTCCTTAGGCTCTGCTTCCATCCAACTGTGGGTATTTAAAGTGATTGCTTTCATATGTATATCCTCAATTCTTCATAGGTTACCACTAAAATTATACTAAAAAAACAAAGCAAGTGGCTAGTCTAAAAAACTTACCGCTTGCTTTGTCCTAGATTATATACTTAATTTTCCAATCGTAGTGCCTGCTTGTTGACTGCCTTTTTGGGTAAGTTCGAACGCTTGAATTTTGTCCATATTGGTAAAGACGACAATCATCGTGGCTTTTTTGTCCGCTTGTTGTAACGCTTCTAGATCCACTTGTGCTAAGACTTGTCCGGCTGAAACTTGATCGCCTTCTTTGACTTTAACACTAAATGGTTTCCCTTCAAGACTCACCGTATCGATTCCCATGTGTACTAAGACTTCGACACCTTCTTTGGTTTCAATTCCGATAGCGTGCTTAGTAGGAAAGACGCTCTTAATCGTACCACTTACTGGAGATACGATTGTGCCATCTGTTGGTTCCACCGCAAAACCATCGCCCATCATTTTACCTGAAAAGACTGGATCTGCAACTGCTTCAATCGCGATGACTTCTCCGTTGGCCACTGCGACTAAATCCACGCTTTCCCCTGTGGCTGCGGTTTTCGCTTTCGTTTCTTCTTTGGCAGCGACGTTCACTTCAGGAATGTCCATGCCTGAGTCTAAAATATCTTGAATATCAGATTTCAATACGTCGGCTTTTGGACCATAAACGGCTTGAACTCCATTATCTTTTACGATTAAGCCCATCGCACCGACTGCTTTCCATTGTTCTTCTTTACCGACTTTCGTATTATCATTGACCGTTACTCTTAGACGGGTCATACAAGCATCCACATCAACAATATTTGGTTTGCCGCCAAGTAAGTTGATAATCGCAAAGGCTTGATCATTTCCTTGAACCGCGCCTTTCGTTTCTGAAGCCTCACTTGCTCCAGTATCTAAGTCGTAGTTTCCGTTACGTCCTGGTGTCGCAAAGTTGAATTTCTTGATTAAAAAGTTTGCTAAGAAGTACGTGAATACCCCAAAACCAATGGCTACTAAAATAAAATGAATTAAATCGCCGCCTAGACCTGCTTTGATGGCTAATGGTGTACGAGTGAGTAATTCAATATTCCCAAATGAGTGTACACGTAGCGAAATCAAGTCAGCACACGCAAACGCTGCTCCTTGAATAAAGGCATAAACCACGTATAATGGCACTGCCGCAAACATAAACATAAATTCAATTGGTTCTGTAACCCCTGTTAAGAATACTGCAAGAGCGGCAGATACAAACATTGATTTGTATAGATGACGTTTATCTGCATCAACATTACGATACATTGCTAAAGTCATCCCCATCAAAATACCTGTAGAACCAATCATTTGACCTACTTTGAAACGAGCTGGTGTCCAATGGGTTAATACGTATTGATATTGACTCATATCGCCAGCACCTTTTAAGTTCACCAAATCAGTGGCCCAAGCTAACCAAAGTGGATCTTGCCCGAATACTTTTGTGCCTGCTTGTGCGCCAGATAAAATTTCGTAAGTCCCACCTAAAGCGGTATAGTTGATTGGAATCGTCAACATATGATGCAAACCAAATGGGAGTAATAGACGTTCTAAAGTACCGTATAAAAATGGCGCTAAAACGGGTGCTGTATCTTGTGACTGAGCAATCCATAGACCAAAATTGTTAATTCCTGCTTGGATGACTGGCCAAACAAAACTTAAAACAATCGCACAAATCGTTGACCATAAAATTACGACAAATGGAACAAAGCGTTTGCCATTAAAGAAAGATAAAGCATCTGGTAATTTACGATAATTATAGTATTTATTATAGGCCATCGCTCCGACAAATCCGGCGATAATCCCAACGAATACCCCCATGTTTAAGGCAGGTGCTTCTAATACGCTGGTAAAGAAACCTTTAACCATGATTTTTGTACCGAATAGCGTATGTGTATAGGCTTTAGGATCTGCTAACATCGCATTTGTCACGCCAAAAATCGAACCAGTAATCCGGTTAATCAAGACAAAAGAAATCCCAGCCGCAAATGCCCCGCCAGCTCTTTCTTTCGCCCAGCTACCACCAATCGCCAAGGCAAATAATAGATGTAGGTTACCAATAATGGCCCAACCGATATTTTCAATGACACCGCCTGTTGTGACTAAAGCGGCTACATTTGGATTAATTAAAGGAATGGTTTTCCCAATACTAATCATTAAACCTGCAGCTGGCATTACGGCAACGACCACCATCAAGGCCTTACCAAATTTTTGCCAAAACTCAAAACTAAATAATTTTTTCATTTTAGAACCTCTCTTTTTTCTGATTGCCTTTACGCAACCGATTTCGTCAACAAGATTATATACTAGATTTTTTCATTTGTAAACACTTTATTTGTTAATAACATTATGGATTTGTTTAGCGCAACCGATTTCGCTTTTATTTTGCAAATTGTAGATTGAAAGAGATAGAATAGATTTTCTTGATAGTTTACATAAAAAAATCTTGTTATTACATGGGAAAGAAATGTGGGTCTGCTGCACATGGAAGAGGATAGCTCCGTCCAAGCAAGCATTCTCTTCACAAATAAAAAATAGAAATTTTTGGGCTAACGAAACTGTTACAATAAATTTGGATAAATCTGTGCAAATGTGCGTAGAAATATAGATTTTTGAACAGAAAGCCCTGCGTATCTGGTGACAGGTGCGTACTGATGGAGTTAAAACGGTGGAAATCCTAAAGCCTTATTGACTACAACGTAGCTAGAAATGGCAAGCGTGAATGTTGCGAAAGCTGAAAGAACAATAAGGATAGTCTAAGTTGAAATAAAATCTAATTAGGTCTTATGAATGGTTAAACGTGACACATAAGATACGTTAGGCACTAAGGGCTGTAACAATGGAAGTTCCGTTACGAAAGCGCTAAGTCTTATTTTTAAGATATGCGAAACGTCTAACGACTAGCCTCTTGAGGGGGATGTACAACACAAGCGAATGGTGTTGGAAAAATTCCGTTCTCTAATACATGTAGAGAAAAACATATAGTCTACGCTCATGTGAAAGCATGAGAGGTCTACTCGCAAGGGAAAGACTGCTATAAAAGTTGCGTTTTATAGCGAATAAGAAAAATATATATAAATCTAAATGAATATTTATTAATCTCTTGATAGAATATTATATTTATTTTATAATTTACATTGTAAAATAAAATATTTTAAAGAGAGGTGGTACATATGGAATTAATGTCCATTGGTAAATTTGCTAAAAAGGTAGGAGTAAATGTAGCGACTTTAAGAAGGATGGACGCGAGTGGTGATCTTAAACCATACCATGTTTCAAAAGGTGGCACGCGCTATTACTCTACCGAACAATTAAAATATTTTGGCGATACTCAACAAAAGGCAAAACTGGTTGTTGGATATTGCAGAGTTAGTACACCGAGTCAAAAAGACGATTTAGAAAATCAAGTCAATAATGTTAAGACCTATATGATTGCTAAAGGTTATAGTTTTGAAATGATTACCGATATTGGAAGTGGTATCGATTATAAAAGACAGGGACTAAAAAAATTAATTGACAAAATAAATAACCAAGAAATCAGTAAAATAGTCATCCTATATAAGGATAGGCTGGTAGGATTTGGCTATGAGTTAATTGAATATCTCTGTTTTATTAACAATATCGAAATAGAAATTATAGACCATACCGAAACATCAAAAGAAAAGGAACTGACAGATGATTTAATACAAATCATTACTATTTTTGCGAATAGATTATACGGTCAACGTTCTAAAAAAACTAAGTGCTTGATTGACGAGGTGAAAAACAATGCGAACAGCGATTAAAATAAGATTGAAACCAACAAAAGAGCAAGAAATCTTATTTATGAAATCATGCGGTGTAGCTAGATGGTCTTACAATTATTTTCTAGCTGAAAACGAGAAATATTATGCAGAACATAAAAAAATGCTCAAAGAAACAGAAGTTAGAAAGCATATTAATAATGTGTTAAAACCAACTACGCATACATGGTTAAAAGAAGTCGGAAGCAATGTGATGAAGCAAGCTGTAAAAGATGCGGACTTAGCGCTAAAAAGATGGTTGAAAGGAATAAGCGGTAAGCCAAAATTTAAAAGCAAACATAGATGTAAGGATAGCTTTTATGTCAATTATGAAAGTCTAAAAAGAACAAAAGATGGTTTCAGAGGAGAAAAAATAGGAAACGTTAAGACGTGTAGCGCATTACCTAAGATTAAAAAAGGTGAACATTATTCAAACCCTAGAATATCATTTGATGGCAAAAATTGGTATTTATCTGTCGGTTACGAAAAAGAATTTGAGAAAGCTGAACTAACAGATGAAAGTTTAGGGATTGATTTAGGAGTAAAGAATCTTGCTGTTACAAGCAATGGCAAAGTATACAAAAACATTAACAAAACTAAAGAAGTGAAACGTCTTGAGAAAAAGCTAAAGAGAGAACAACGGAAACTTAGCAGAAAGATTGAACGCAATATAGCAGGTTACACTAAAAACAGAAAACCTATTTATAAAAAACCACTAAAAGAAATAAAGAATATAGTCAAACAACAAGAAAAAATTAATAACCTATATAAAAGACTTTCAGCCATCAGAAAAAACCATTTACATCAAACAACAAGCGATATAGTGAAAACCAAGCCTTATCGAATTGTAATGGAAGATTTAAATGTAAAAGGTATGATGAAAAACCAATATTTAGCTAAGTCTATTGCTAGTCAGTGCTTTTATGAATTTAAAAGACAAATGAAATATAAATGCGAAAGACTAGGAATATCATTTATAGAAGTAGACAGATGGTATCCTTCATCAAAAACTTGTTCGCATTGTGGAAAAATAAAGAAGGATTTAAAACTAAGTGATAGAGTATTCCATTGTGAATGTGGATTTACGCTAGACAGAGATTTAAATGCTTCGATAAATTTGGCAAATTATCAAATTTAAACTGAATCACTCAAAAGATGGTTTAAATATGTACCTATCGATGCTAGGGAATTTAAGGCTCTGGACTGTTACATCAAACGAAAGTAGGGATTCCGAAATCGGACAGGATGAATGAGCAAGGCACAAAACGAAATTCTTAGGATATAAGTTGTGCCACAGTAGAAATATAAATATTCAATTAGAAATATATATATTTTTCGCATCGGCTCATTTCTTCTATGGATTAGATATTTATAATGCAGTGACAATGAAGGTTGAACCGACAAAGAGTGTATTTACAACGCAAGATAATCCTTATATTCATTTGGAAGTTTATAAAGTAACCTATCGCCATCCAGTTTCCGACTATCGTATAAAGTCACAGGATTATCATGTCAGAAGAGTCGGGATTTTATATTTTTATCATGACGTGTGCGGACCGTAGAAAAAAGCCCAAATTAACTGGCTTGATAGACTAGTTAATTTGGGTGTCTTTTTGTTATAAAAATACTTTAGCAATAAATTCTGTTTCCGTACTATCTAAATTCAAATAACCATCATATTTTTCTACCGTTGAAATGACGTTTCTCAATCCAATTCCATGATTGCGCACATCCTCTTTTGTTGTCCTTACATGATTTCCTTCAATAACTACTTTTTGCGAAATACCATTCTTTACTTCTAACACTAAATGAGAAAGATCCACATAATCAATAAAAATATCTATGTACCGTTTATGTTTTTCGGTGACTTGGCTTGTAGCTTCTAAAGCATTTTTAAAAAGATTAAAACAAACCGTTGTCAAATCAAACTCTTCAATCGCCAACTGATTAGGTAAATATCCATCTACATGTACTTCAATCCCATTAAGATTTGCTTGATTACATAAGTCAACCAATAGAATATCAATCATTTTATTCCCCGTATATCTTGTCTGTAAATCTATACTCGTTTGTTGCTCTATCTTTTGTAGATACTCCTCCAAATCTTGAACATTTTCTTCCATATTTAGGTATCTAATTGTTTGTAAATGTCCATTAATATCATGTTTAAATTTACGAATATCCTCATTTTGCTTCAAGATAGTCTCGTAATACATCTGTTGCATCTTTTGGAAATCAGCTTGTAGTTGATTTTTTTCACGTAATAGTTTTTGATTCGTATTGAGATAGGCTTGGTATACTGCTAAGAATAATAAAAATAAGCATAATAAGATTGAAATTGTTAGCAATATTTTTGTATCATCAATAATAGGCAGTTTACCATCTAAATATTGCAACACTGAAATCAACTCGGTGATTGCTAATATTACTAAATTAAAAATAATATACTGATTTTTATCAAAATTAATATACATATTAACAAAAAATTTTTTTCTTAAACAATATATGATATAAAGAAGAGAAACTTGTATAAAATCAACTACAATCACAATATTAGTATCTTTAAAAAATTGCATAAATGATTGCTTAAAAATCAGCATAAGAATGAAGATGATAGAAATACCTATGGTTGATGTTCCTAAAAAAACAAATAAAAATACACCTATACTTTTCATCCTATCTACTCTTTCCATATTCAACAATATCCACGTAAATATTACTAATAAACTAGTCAAAAAATTTTCATTTAAATCTAAGACATAAAATAGGAACAGAGCTAACAATAAGCTAAGAATCAATGAAATTATCCGCTTTTGAAAACTCTGATTGAAACTAATTCCCAATATTTTATATCCTAAATAGCAAGATGTACCATCGCATAAAAGCGTAATTAATAAAGAGATAAGGCCATCAGTCATTTAATTTTGCCCTTCCTGTTTTTAAATAATTCATAAACGACTCTTGAAAAGCAAACTTATACACTCTTCCTAAATTGAATCTTTGACCGTCTTTTGTAAAAACCGTAGTACTATTCATTTTGCTAACATAATTTAATGAAACAGCAATAGATTTAGAAATACGAACTATCTGTGCTTTTGACAATTTTTTTATAGCCTCATTAAGCATTTCCCTAATTATAATTTCTTTTTTTCCACTACTAAGATGTAACTCTGTCCATTCGCCAGAACCTTGTAAATAAGCAATCTCTTTTAATCTTATCGTATAGGGAACTTGATTAATATCATAGATAATTAGTGATTCTTCTTGTTGAAATAATTGGTAAGCTTTTTCCAATAAACGATGAAACTTGATCGTTGAAACAGGTTTATCTAGAAAACCTAGCGTTTTATTGCCAAATGTATCATCTATACGTTCACGAAAACTTGAAATAAATATAATGTACTTAATTTGTGATTGATAAAAAAGATTATCTTTTAAAAAGATTCCATCCATACCAGGCATTTCTATATCTAACAATAACAAATCTATAACTTTATCACTTTTCTTACAATAATCCAGTACTTCTTCACTTGAAGCAAATTCTTCAATTGAAAAACGTTCTTGATATTCATTAAAAAAATCAACTACTTCTGATTTAATGTGTTGCCTATATAACCTTTCATCGTCACAAATAATAATATTCATCTAATCACCCTACTATTAATTTATATCTGAAAGATTATAGCATATTTTTATATATAAATACCAACAAATTAGCAAGTTCTATTCTTAAAACAAGTAATAATCAAAAATCAAATAAAGAATTATTGCGAAGCGCTTCCAAGTTAATCAAGAAGTATCTCCCTAATTTGATATACGGAAGTTGAGTCAATAAAATCAAATAATTGCTTAAGTTGGTATCAAGATTTAGAAGTCTATCAAACAACAGCCAATTCTATTTTTGAAAAAGTAGTTAATTATGCCTTTAATCATCTATCAACCACTGATCATGGATTCAGAAGTGAATGAGCCCGTGGAAATATTTGGAATGGTTGCTCACAGAAATAAAAGAGTTTGAAGTAACCACTGAAGATGATTTTGCTCGCTATCTACCTTGGTCAGAGGAAGCACAAGAAAAATGTAAAATTGCATCCATCTGAACCGAAAAATATTAACACTACTTCAAAAAAAGAAGCCTGAATGCTATTCTATTTGAAAAAATTATAGCATATCAGGCTATTTGGCGTACATCCACTATCCTATCCAACCCTTACAAAAATTTACTATCCTTATTTAGGACAGCTTAATTCTAAAATCTTATCATCTTTATGAAACAATTCCTTTTTATGAGAAATAATAATCAGTACAGAATCTTTACATTTTTTTCTAAATAAATAGTCTATTTTTTTAGCACTATTTTCGTCTAAATGCGAATATGGTTCATCTAAAATGGTGATTTCCACTTCTTTTTTCAAAAATTCTCGTGCCAAAGCAATTCTAGATAGCTGCCCTGTTGATAAAGTTTCTCTACTAACAATCGTATCTAATATATCAAATTGATTATCTAAACTTAGCCCAAATAGCGATAATACTTGCATTAATTCTTCATCTTTGTAATCTTGAAAGTATTTTAAATTTTCTCTTATTGTTTTACCTACAATAATATTTTGCTTATTATGATAACATGATATTCCTTCATATATACACTTAGCAGACTTAAAACTCACTTTAACATCTCCTTTGTATAAATTAGAAATTCCCAATATCCTTTCTATAAGCGTTGACTTTCCAACGCCTGATATTCCTACAATTTGATAAACGTACTTAGGGTTAAATAAATAATGATCGATTTTTATTTTACCATTAGAAATATTACTTAGTTCTATAAAAGTTCCATTGGCTAGTACTTTGGGATTATTTTGGATCTTATACTTCGAGAAACCTTTAACTTGGTTATACAAATCCATTAATAAAACACGATTATCAAATATAGTTGTCAGTTCTTCTGCAATAGATAACATTGGTGGTAATAACTCTAAGCAGTACATAATATATAATCTAACATCTGATTTAGTAATACTCCCACTATTCATCTCCTTATAAATAAAAAATCCTGTCAAAGAAATCATACTCATTATAATTAGTTGCTTTATGATGTATTGTACTGAATTAAACAACAGTATTCTTTTGGATAAATTGTATGAATGGTATATGTGTGAAAAAACCGTCTTTTTTTCAATTTCCTCTGTACCATTCAACTTAATTAACATCCTTCTTTCAAACATTTCTGTCAGTAATTGATTAATTTTTGAAATTAGATTTTGATAGCTAAGATGAATACGTCCTATTTTTTTACCCAACACCATTGAAATAACAAACGCAACAAAAATTTCTGTAGTAATTAATAAAGTAATTTTATAACTAATCAATATAATTATATAAATTATTATTATTAATTGAATTATACTTACTATTATTTTTGGAATATGTTGTGAAATTAACACTGATATTGACTCAGAAATATACATTATGCGACTGGATAATTCTGTATAATTGCCATCTGTTATATACGTTTCTAGGTATTTTTCAATAGTATATACTCGTATATTTTTTACATATTTTTCACCCAGTATACCTAGAATATACGATGAAAAACTTATAGTAATTAAATGTATTAAAAATAAAGCAACTATAACTCTTAATTTTGCTAAGTTAATAATTAGTATATCTTCTATAAAATGATTAAACATTATTGGATAATATAATGTAATCACTGCTGAAATAAGCATGAAGGACATTCCCATAATCCATAATACTTTATCTTTTATAGAAATATGTCTTAATAAAATAGGTATAATCTTTTTCAAAATAATAACAATCCTTTTATATATTAATTAAAAAAGTGGATTTAAGATTAATCTCACATCCACTTCTCACTCATATTAAGATTTTAGTTTTCCGTTTTTATAATATGTTTTATGAGTATATACTCCCCATAAATATTGTGTAGTTAATTTTTTGAAAAATTTAAACATAGTTTTTTTTCCTACTAATTTATATTTATCTAAACAAAATTAATTTAGAATATTCCTAACTTAATTTTGTTAAATACTTTAGTCATAATCATTACAAATGCTGTTAAAAAAAATTCTTGTAGAAAAAATCCAACATAGCTGACAAAATGTATCTCCCTATTAAATTCAAATACAGATGTTGCTGATTGAACAGTATTTGCCTCTATTGCAACCATTGGTGTATGTTTCATAAGAACGTACATTGCACATGAATATATAACTCCTGATATAGTCAAAATTAGCACTTTGTTTGGTACGCGATTTGCTATTCTTCCCATTATCAAAGCTAACAGAAGAGAAGGTAATATTTGTGCAAAAAACATAAATTGAAAAATCGTTAATTGGTTTAAGAAATATAGACAACACATCATCTCTATCATACAACTAAGAATTAAAAAAAGATCTAACCTATTCTTAAACATAAAATTCACCCTTAAATATAATTTAGAAAAATATTCCATAAAGCATGTAGTGATGTAGAACAAATAATATTTCCTGTTTTGCACCTTAGATAATATAACAAAAATGAAAAGGGGAAACGATAAATCAAGTTATCTGCAAAGCTACTTCCTATATGTCCTATATACGAAAATATAATTGCCTGTAAAAAAATATTATTATATTAGAACTAAATACTTTTTGTAACAAATTTGGAATCATGAGTCGATAAACAAACTCTTCCTCCCAAGCAATCAAATAATTTAACATTATAAATAAAACTAAGTATACGCTATCTTCATTTATATTCAAAAATACTCTTATAAACATGAATATTAATAGGATTTGAACCATATAAACAATAATATGCTCAACAAAAGAAATGTTTTTTGTTTTTAAATTAATTATCTGACTCTTTCTAAGAAAGCTATACACGCCTAAAGAAACCGTCATAAATAGTATACGTTCTGCATACATTTGAAATAACATTTCTGGATGAGGCCATATCATAGAAACCAAAGCATCGCCTACTAAAATAAAGCATAGTGGCACTATTGCGATTGAAATAATCAACAATATATATTCTAAAAAGCTTAATTTTTCTTCTTGCATTTATCTTAATCCCTCGGTGATATTTTTATTTGCAGCTACCATTGCAGGAAGTACACTAAATACAACACCAAACAAAAGAGTTGCTAATAAAGTAATTATGACTTGCATCCATGAAACCACTGCTTGCATTCCTGTAAAATTCATCAATATGATAAAAGCACCTGCAGAAAGTGCACCTACCAATCCACCAAATAAAGATAACAGACTACCTTCCATTAAATAAGTAATCAAAATCACACTTTTCTTTGCACCTAACGCACGTCGCATACTAATTTCTTGTGAACGCTCACTAACGGAAGAAAGCATTGCGTTCATTACTCCAAATCCTGAAACAAAAATAGAAATGCTAGCTAATAAAGCAATAAACTTCAAAATAGTATCTGCTTGATTCTTTGTTTCTTCATAAACTTCTGCTTTATCTATAAATTGATAGGTCCCTAGTAAACGATTTTCTCCCTGCTGATCAAGTAACTTCAAGGCCTGTTTGATTTTCCTATCGTTTCGAGTTGATAAGATTAATTCATCATAATAAGTATAGTCTTGAAAAATTTGATTGTTTATCTGTTCAGATACAATTAAGGAGGGTAGTTGTTCAGAAACAGCTGAAGCCTTAAAAATAGTATTTAATATGTATGTTTTATTCTGTATATTTATCTTTTTTTTCAGATATTTTTCCAAATGTTTTTCGTGAACTAATGATTCCAATGCTTGATCACTTATTGCAACATATTGTTGTTTATTTTTCAACAAAGACCAATCTTCACCATAAACCACTAGTGGTAACGTTAAGTCATTTTCTTTTAGTTGTTTGAAAGTACGTATAGATAACGGCTTTTCCAACGAATCTACAGAGGCATTGACATATACATCATAAGAACTAGCATGTAATTTTCCTTTGATTGCAAGTTGTTCTTCTAATACTTTGCAATCTGATTTTGTAAATCCTCTTTTATTAAGTAAATTGTATGAGCGAAAATTTAATGTTACTTTTTCACTATTTAAATCAATACCCTGAGCAATAGAATTAGTTGTAAAACTGTTACTAGAAAGAATAAATAATACAACAAACACTGAAATCGCAAAAGAAATTGCCGTTAAAATACTTTGTCTTTTATTTCTCAGTAAAGACTTTATAACATCAAGTAAAATATCATTTAACTTCATCGTATATTTTCTCCACTAATTTTCCTTGCTCTAGTTGATAAATTTTATCAGCTTGCTTAGCCACCTTTTTATCATGTGTTACCATCAATATGGTTAGTTTTTCCTGTTGATTCAACTTAAGTAACAGATCAACTAATGCCTGACTGTTTTTTTCATCTAAAGCTCCTGTTGGCTCGTCTGCAATCAAAAGTTGTGGCTTACGAACCAAGGCCCGAATAAGTGCTACTCGCTGCTTTTGTCCACCAGATAAGTTCCTACATATTTCATCTTTCTTATCTATTAAATGCATTTTTATTAATAATTTTTCGATATGTGCTTTATCTATTTGGTCTTTTGTGTATAAATAAGGCAAACAAATATTTTCCATAACTGTGTATTCTTTAATTAAATGAAAATTTTGAAAAATGAAGCCGATATTTTGATTTCGGTATTCACTTTTTTGATTATCATTTAAACTATGAATTTCTGTATCTTGAAATATATAACTTCCTGTATATTCTTCATCTAATAGTCCTAAAATATTTACCAGTGTCGATTTACCCGTACCTGAAGTTCCCATAATAGACACAAATTCTCCTGATTTAACATTTAATGATAACTCATCTAAAACATGTAGATTATTCGAATAAACCTTACTAATATTTTTTAATTCAAACATTATTTAGCACCTGTTAACCATTTATGAATAGAACGAAAATCTAAATAGAAAGCTGTGATCATTCTCTCTTCCTCCTCAATTTCTTGTTACAAACGCACTATAGCTTGCTATAATTTCCTTTTCAATCTATTTCCGATAAGTGACATAATCTAGCGGATAAGTGACATAGTATAGGTTAAATGTAGATGTGTATTAGTTATAGTATCACTTTTTAAGTTTTCGATAATTTTTGTAAGGGAGTTTCTTGTGTGAAAGGAGGGCTTTGTTATACTGAAGAAAAACAACGAGGAGAAAAGGTATGCTGAATCGTGAAAACAAGCTGGATTACTATTTGAAGATTGGATTGATCACGCTTTTTGTGGGGTTCTTTCTGACGCATCTCTCTGCGAATATGGCGATACGTACTGAATTTACTTTTTTTACACTTGATGTTTACCATGCAATAATGATGAAGATTGAACCAACCGATAGACTATATACACCCTCTGATAATCCCTATATTCATTTAAAAAATTATCAAGTGACCTATCATGATGCCAAGCAAGGATATACTGAAGTTTTTCAAGTAAGAAGAGTGGGGTTTATGTATTTTTGTGTGGGTGGTGTTACCGGACCGTAGAAAAAAGCCCAGCATTTCCCATTTTTCACTTAGGTCGTGCTGGACTTTTTTAGTAATCATCGCGTCTGGAGATAGAAGCGAATTTATTATATTCTTTTTTAAATAGCAGCTCTACTGTACCGCGCGCGCCACTACGGTTTTTCTCAATAATGACTTCAATCACGTCGTCTACAGCCTGTTCCTCTTCATTTTTATCTTCTTCGGTACCTTGACGTTGGTAATAATCTTCACGGTATAAAAAAGCTACGATATCAGCATCTTGCTCAATGGAACCCGACTCACGGATATCACTTAATACCGGCCGCTTATCTTGACGTTGCTCCACACTACGAGACAACTGAGAAAGCGCGATAACAGGCACTTTTAACTCTTTGGCTAATTTTTTCAATTGACGAGAGATTTCCGAGACTTCTTGTTGGCGACTTTCTCGACCAGAACCTTCAATCAGCTGCAAATAGTCGATTAAAATCAAGCCCAGATTGCCTTTTTCCTGTGCTAAACGCCGACATCTTGCTCGAATTTCTGAAACTTTAATCCCTGGCGTATCATCAATGAAAATACTCGTGCGGGACAAGCTGCCCATCGCCATAATTAAATGGTGCCACTCTTCTTCGGTCAACTGCCCTGTTCGCAAATGACCAGCTTCAATGGTTCCTTCCGCACACAACATCCGGTTCACCAAAGATTCAGCCCCCATTTCCAAACTGAAAATAGCCACACTGCGATCGGTCCGTGTACCAATATTTTGCGCAATATTTAGAGCAAAGGCTGTTTTCCCTACTGCCGGACGAGCCGCCAAAATAATCAATTCTTCTGGTTGTAAGCCGGCAGTCATCTTATCAAGCTCCGGATATCCCGTTGGCAGACCGGTGATTTCTTCATTTTGTTGGGATAACCTATCAATATTCTCCATCGTGCTATTCAAAACATCCGCAATCGCCTGAAATCCTGTACTATTACGCTTTTCCGAGACATTTAAAATTCCTTTTTCAGCCGCCTCAACAATTTCTTCTACGCTTCCTTCTTGACTGTAGCCTTCTTTGACAATCTTGGTAGCCGCTTGAATCAATTCCCGTAAAGTCGATTTATCCTTCACGATTTTCGCATAATGCGCCACCCCAGAAGCAGTTGGCGTTACTTGTGATAACTCGGTTAAATAACTAATTCCACCCACATCTTCCAGGGTGTTTTCAGATTCGATTTGTGATTTTAGTGTAATAATATCGATATTTTCGTTGCGATCATTTAAGGCAATCATCGAACGAAAAACAATCTGATGAGCGCGGCGATAGAAATCTTGCGGCTCAATTACGGCCATCGCTTCGACCAAGGCATCCGCATCTAGAAAAATGGCACCCAAGACGGCTTGTTCAGCTTCGATATCTTGTGGTGGTACATTATCTTGCCACATTTCATTCATCAAAAACACCCCTTAAAGATTTATAAAATAACATAATTTTAATTTACTCTTTAGACAATTCTCACCTAATAGTATAGCAAAGATTGGCAGGAATTTGTATAAATATATGAACAAAAAAATTGGTAGCGTGAATACTACTACCAATTTACAAATATCTTAATAAATTTCCCAGTCTGGATATCGCTTGGCTTGAAAATCTTCTGTCGTTGCTAATACTTTCAAGATTAGCGGGGAAGCATTTTGTTCATTTAGTTCATTCAGCTCTACCCATTCTTCGCCTAAAGAATCGTTAGCCTCATTACCGTTAAGATATTTTTCTATTGCTTGATGATTGGCTTTTTCTAACTCAACTTTATATAGGCCAAAAATATGATGGTTGAATTCATCCGCGCTGATTTTTACAAATGAGTCATAGAGCGCACTGTCGTAAATTTGACTCACTTGATAACTGGTTTCCTCGCTCATTTCCCGATAAAGCGTATCTAACAGGCTTTCCCCATTTTTACGACTACCACCAGGTAAATCATAGCGCCCATTATACGGACCTCCATGTTTTTTTACGCATAGCAATTTGTTATTACGAATACAAACACCGTACACGCCAAAATGTTCTGAAATCTTCATCTAACTCTCCTTAAACATAAAAAGAGCGCCCATATACAATCGACGCTCCAATTTTTTCATTGTATGCTAGATTATTCTTCCACGACATGTACACGGATTTTCGCTGACACATCATGGTGCAATTTTACTTCCACATTGGTAAAACCTAAAGCACGAATAGGTTGTTTCAAGTCAACTTTACGCTTATCAATCTTGATTTTGTATTGATCAAAGAATGCATCCGTGATTTGTTTAGAAGGAATAGATCCAAATAAACGGCCATCGCTTCCGGCTTTAGCTTTGATTACGACCACTGTTTCTTCTTTTTCGATAAAAGCTTTTAATTCTTTTGCTTTAGCCAATTCTTCTGCTTCGTGTTTGGCTTGAGCTTTTTGTTTGCCTTTTAATTCCGCCATGTTTTCTTTGTTGGCTTCTTTGGCTAATTTGTTCTTAATTAGATAGTTTTGGGCATATCCAGTTGGGACTTCTTTCACTTCACCTTTTTTACCTTTGCCCTTCACATCTTCTAGAAAAATAACTTTCATCTGTTTCACTTCCTACTCTATTTCAATTTGTTTAACTTCATTTAAAAGCATTTCTTCAACTTTTTCAAGCGATTCGCCCAAAATTTTCGTCGCAGCATTGGTAAAATGACCGCCGCCACCCAATGCTTCCATAATTTTTTGGACATTGACCTTGCCACTACTGCGCGCGGATATCCCGATAACTTCCTCATCTTGACGCGTAATCACAAAAGCGGCCTCGACACCAATCATCGAAATCAAGGTATCCGCAGCCTTAGCCGTTGTCACCTTACCATAGATTTTGTTTTCTTTGCCCATCGCATACACAATGCCTGGTGCGATATTTTGACAAGTACTGATTAACTCGCTCATTTCTAAATACGAATCCAAATCCGAACTCAATAGATATTGGACTTTGCTTTCATCGGCACCTTGTGATTTTAAGAAACTGGCAATATCAAAAGTCCGCGCAGAGGAACGGAAGGTAAAATTCTTGGTATCCACGTACATTCCCGCTAACATCATGGTCGCGACAAACTTCGAAATCCGTGTTTCATTATTTAATTGATACTCTAGCAATTCAGCAACCAGTTCACTAGCAGAAGATGCAGAGGCTTCAATGTAATTTAATAATGGTTTCGCGGGATATTCTTCGCCCCGACGATGATGGTCAATCACGACAATTTTCTCAAAGGCATCATAAACTTTTTGCGAAATCGACATAGACGGCCGATGATAATCCACCATCACTAGCAAGCTTTTGTTATCTAATAATTCTAGTGCTTCTTCGCTGGTAATTAATTGACTGGAAAGATCTGGATACTGCTCAATTTCTCTCAGTCCGCGCTGCAATTCTGGCGTGACTTCCTCAGGATTAATGATAACCCAACATTTTTTATGGATTAATTTGGCAAAGCAAGCAATCCCAAAGCTCGCTCCCAAGGCATCCATATCCGGGAAACGATGACCCATGACAAAGATTTTATCGTTTTCTAAAAGGACTCGTTTTAGCGCGGTACTCATGGCTTTCGAGCGGACTCTTGTTCTTTTAATCGTCGCATCACTATCGCCCCCCAAAAATTGCGGACGACTCATTGGATCAGCATCCTTCACGACGACTTGATCGCCGCCACGAATTAAGGCCAAATCAAGATTATCTTGTGCCACTTCACCAATTTCTTTCAGCGAGGCCTGGCCATACGCAATCCCCATACTCATCGTCAATAACAGGTCACGTTCTCTGGCTTTATTTTTAAAAGTGGCTAAAAGGTCGAATTTTTGCGTCTTCATCTGCTCAATATCTGCTTCACGCGCAATAAATAAATGACGTTCAGCATTGATTCGGCGATAATAGACTTCATGCTCACTCGCCCAATCGGAAATCACCGAAGTAATCAAAGTATTGAGATACGAGCTTTCTTTATCATCTAGTTTATCAATCACATCGTCATAATTATCGATGGAGATTATTCCTATTGCAGTCATTTTTCACCCTCACTCGTACTTATTGACAATCTTGCTGCTAAGTACGCTTCACTCTTCTTTCCTAGTCCTAATGCTATTATTTTACCACACTGCGTCAAATTTTGCACAAAAGATCGGTCAATTGGGATTGTTTGTTATTTTTTGTTTATGATTATATTATTTTTACATGAAACAAAAGGCCCCCGAAACGCGAAGGCCTAATGTGTGTCTATTGTTCTTTTTTACGTTTTAAGAGAATTCCCGTGGCCAAACCAATGCTTGCCAGACCAGACAATAATAATGCTTGATCTGCTTGACTACCTGTTTTAGGTAATTGATTATCTGATAAATCACGGTTTTGTGAGGTGTGTTTGTGATTTTCTTTCTTCCTTACTTTTGCTTGAAAAGGTAGATCTTTTTTAGAATTCTTCGTAACATTAACCTTCTTTTGTTGTTTATCGTCTTTTTCTGGCTTTTCAACTATTTCTTCCTTTTCAGATTCCGCTGGTTGCGTACCAGTTTCTACAGTGCTCGGCTGTTCGGATTGCGTGCCATTGTCTGTGGTTGCTGGACTTTCCATTTGCGTGCCGCTGTCTGTTGTTGTAGTTACCGGACTGTCTGTCTGCGTACCGCTATCTGTGGTTGCTGGATTATCCGTTTGCGTGCCACTATCTGTTGTTGTAGTTACTGGGCTGTCCGTTTGCGTGCCATTGTCTGTGGTTGTAGTTACCGGACTGTCCGTTTGCGTGCCACTGTCTGATGTTACTGGACTGTCCGTTTGCGTGCCATTGTCTGACATGCTTGGATTGTCTGTTTGGGTTTCTTGATGTGTTGTTGTTTTTTCAACTACACGCTGAATTGTATCCAAACCATTTCCTTGAACTTCATAATATAAGAAGTCATCCGCAAAGTTCATATTATCAGGTAACATGATTAAATCAGAGGCATCCACAATCGCGTCTTTTTCAAATTGCAAATTAAAACTTTGGTATAAAGTACCATCGGCAAACTGATAAGTCACATGTACAACTGGGAGCGTTTGTGCACTTTGATCATTTGTATTTGCTTGCTCAGTTTGTGTGCCGTCATCAACTGTTACTGGGCTGTCTGTTTGCGTGCCGCTGTCTGATGCTCCTGGGTTATCTGTTTGCGTGCCGCTGTCTGATGTCACTGGGTTATCCGTTTGGGTGCCGCTGTCTGTGGTTACTGGACCGTCTGTTTGCGTGCCACTGTCTGATGTTACTGGATTATCTGTTTGCGTGCCGTTATCTGTGGTTGCTGGGCTATCTGTCTGCGTACCGCTGTCTGATGTCACTGGGTTATCCGTTTGGGTGCCGCTGTCTGTGGTTACTGGACCGTCTGTTTGCGTACCACTGTCTGCTGGCACTGGATTATCTGTTTGCGTGCCGTTATCTGTGATTTCAGTTGGCAAAATTAAATGTAGCTTAGTGGTGCGGTCCACTTCGTCTGCTGTCTTCAACACTTTTAAGCTCACTTCATCAGAACTTCCTTCCAACATCGAAAACTTAGCATCGTCTCGAGGATGAGCAAAACTCAAATCAAAACCATCAGATGTTTTTTTAATCATATAGATTCCCTCTTGACCTAACGTTACTTTATCCGTCAATTCATAAGGTGTATCTGTATATTTTATCACTCCGTAAGTTTGACTTGTTTCATCATAAACCACTTGTAAATCATTATTTTGAACCACAACCTTCACAGTGTCTTTAGCTGCATTTAACGCTTCTTGATCTTGGTTTGGCACTAATACATACGCCAGATTTTCACCATTTTGTTGCGTGGTGTGGGTCGCTGTCACAAAGGTATTGGTAACTGGATCGTTTGGTTGACCATAGTTAATTTCACTCCAACTATGCGTTCTTGTTTGTTTTTCAATATCCAAACTTAATGGTGTTAGGAAAGCATAACCGATGCGTTGATTTGGATCTGCAGTTTCTAAATAAAAAGTATCCACTGCATCATTCGTTACTTTATCCACACTTATTTCTTCACCATTAATATAAATTTTTGTATTTTTATCAGCCACTAATTTACGATTTTCAATGGTGGTCAGACTCGCATCGCTACTCTTATTTTGGATATTCGTTGTCAACATTACGATTTTATCTCCAAATATAAACCAAGCTTTGCGGGCGGATAATTCTTCATTATAGTTGGTAAAATCCATCGCTACAGCCGCATTTTTTTCGTCAAACTTGCTTGCTCCCACAAAACTGCTAGGTAAATTCACCATGCCCGAACCATCTTCTCTAGCAGTCACTAATTCGGTCGTTCCTGGCATCTTGTAAGAATCCACCGTTGGCCAATAACCTTCACTATAATGTGTTAAATCGTTATTATATAGATAAACCATCCCGTCAGACGTATACCAACCATGACGATTTTCGTTATTCATATCTTCATAATTTTGTGTCCGATCAGAATACATACTAATCGCAATCGCAAAATTATTTTCAGCATTATTGTATACAAATTTATCCATATTGTGGAAGGAATGTAAAAATGTCTCTGGTTTCACAGCTAGAATATTCTCATCCTTCAACAGCTTTTCAAATAACGAAATATCTGTATAAGATTTCAGATTTTGATAAGGAATATAGAAAGTATCTTCCGCAATTCGACCTTTCACAGCGGATAATAAATGCCTTTTTTGCGTTTCATCACTCGCTTGGGCAATTCGGACAATTCCTCGTAAAGCCTCAATCGCAGCGGCATGACTTTCCGCAGTAGCTCGACTAATAGAACGTCCACGGGTCATATCCATCAATTCACCATTAAGAATAATTGGAAAATACGCGCGATCAATCCATTCATACAAAATCTTAGTCTTATCATTAGGCAAGGCAAAGGAGGTATTGGCAATCATTGGTAAAATTTGTGAAAAACCGTCCATCAATACATTCCCATAGGCTCCAGTATAAGCAACATCTGTATGGTCGATAAATGAACCGTCACGATAAAATCCTTGGCCTTCTTTCACAAAGTTCAACACTGTCAGTAATCCATTGGTCCCTTCTTGAATCCGTGCGCTATCTTGTTTCAACGCACCAGAAAGGATGGTAACTTTACTCAAATCGGTTTGGTTGCCCCCCACAGCTGCCACTGGGATGGTCGTGGTTGAACGAATCACCGTTGGATCAGCTACAAACTTATCAATCGGCTTAATATAACGATTAATTTCTTCTTGTGTGAAATAAGGATTGGCATAGGCAAGGACATCGACCACTGCTCGCGGAGTGCCAATTTCATAATCCCACCAGTTGCCAACGATTTCTTTTTGCTCGTTGTAGACATGTTTATATAAGTATTCCATGCCTTCTTTTAGCTTCAAGGCCAAATCATAATTTTGATAATACTTAGATGATTTGTTATCTAAAACTTGGGCAAATTGCTCTAATCGTCTATAAGTTGTTGTTATATTTGCAGATTTGGTAAAGTCAGTCACATCGTCAAAAATACTTTCTCGATTGGCAACATCATTATCCCAATGCGCCAAACTTTCCTCGACTCCGCTTTCGATTTTGGCTAAAAATTCTTGCATATATGGATTATCTGCTTGATAGTTTTCGTTACCTAAAGAGACGTTTTCCCAGCTTTGCAAAATTTGATCATAAATATCGTCCTCGTGATTTTCGACATTCAAGGTAAAGCTGCCCAGTGTTTGCTCATCTTTAGTAATCGTCACTTTGGTCGAACCGGTTTGCTTAGGCAGAATGATTTGATTACGTACTTCAGCAATTTCAGGATTTTCTACCGTGTAAGTTGCATCACTTAAATTTGGCAGATAATATTTATTCAAGCCTAATTGAACGTCTTGTGTTTCTGCTTGAGGCGCTTCTTTGACTTCTTCTTGTGGCTTAATATATTCTTTAAATGTTATATTATCAAAATACACGGTTCCTGTGCCCGTTTCAAAGAAGAGCTCGATTTTAACCCGACTAACAATAGGATCAAAGGTGACTTGTTGGGTAATGGTCTTAGTATTGGTTTTGTTCACATAGCTTGTCGTTGGGGCATCCACGGTTTTGCCTTCTGGGGTTTTCAGTGTGGCGCCTTTTTCATCCACCGGCAAGAAACGGACACGCACGCCTGCTCCTTCTACATTTTGCGTTTCAACATCGTAGCTCACTTCATATTTTTTGCTAGCATCTACCTCTAAAACTTGCGCAATCGAAGTTCTAAACGTCTCAGGAGCGGAAATCATTAAACGTCCATCGACCACTGCTAATTGGGCTTTAGACTTGGATTCTGCTGTGATATTGCTTGGGATCCATGGATTATTCCAGGAAGTAGCTGCCTCGCCTGTCCATGTACCGGTCTTGGCTTTGGTTTGCGTGAAGTCGCCATTTTTCACCAGATTTTCTGCCACCGGTGCATTCTGATTTTCTGTTTCGCTCGTTGGTGCTTCCGTGGCTGATGTAGCGGCTGGCTTAGGGGTTGATGCTGCTGTGTCAGACGTACTTGCTACTTCAGGCGCTTCATTGGTGGTAGCGATTGCCGAGGTTGGTTGCGCTTGATTAGTTGAACTATCATTGACTGTTGCGTGGCTCGCTTCACTCGGTTGACTATCACTGATTGAATCGTTCGTAGTTGTCGTTGGTGCAGTCAAAGGAGTAGTCTCTGCGTTATCATCAATAGACGTTGTACTTTCTGAATCCGCCGCACTTGTTGGTGTAGTACTTTCAGGGCTAGCGGTTGCGTTTACCGGTTTATCAGAAGGCGAAAATTCAGCTGTCTCTGCCGGTTGCACATCCGTAGTCCCTTCCTGTGCTAAAACGGTTTGATTCGTGTTAACCGCATTTAAAATAGCAAAACCTAAACAGACAGAACACACACCAATACTTAATTTCCGAATAGAAAATCGTCCTCTGGTTTCAAATGGATACTTCATAGCGTTATCTCCTTTTCATAAATTATTTTATAAATTGGAGTATACCAATTAAGTAAAGCGTTTTCAAGTGTAAATACTGAAAATAATTTTTGCTATTTTATTTTCATTTCAAGTAAACCTGTTTAGTTCTACCATATAAGTTTATATTAAATAACTGTAATATTTTGCAAAAAAAAGACCTCCATTAGTGTAAAGTCATGAATGGAAGTCTTTCAGTTGGGGATAAATTATTCACTTAATATTTCTACAAATGATTTAGCTCGTCTGTCTAAGCTGGCTTCATCTAACTGCATCGCACCGGTAATGACAAATGGCGTTAAGAACTTCAAGCCGGTGTGATACGAAATGGTTTCTATCGGCTTTAATACTTCATCGACTGTAATATGGAATCTACCTAGTGAAGTATAGTCCGCTTTATCTGCACCAAAACTTACAGCCAAGAGTACTTCTTTTTCTTGCAGTGCTTTTCCTGTTGAACCGTAAGCCCAGCCGTAAGTCAACACATCATCAAACCATTGCTTTAATAACGCAGGTGTTTGATACCAATAGATAGGAAACTGTAAAACAATTCGGTCTGTTTGTGCTAATATTGCTTGTTCTTTAGCCACATCAATCTTGAAATCTGGGTAAAGTTGGTACATATCGCGGACTTCATAACCCGCTTGTTGCGCCGCCTTGGCTAGAGTGGCATTGATCCGTGAAGTTTTTGTTAAATTGGGATGAAATGCAAAAATGGTTGTCTTCATAAAATATCTTCCTTTTATTAATTTTGTTATTTTTCTTGATAGTCCGCAAAATTTTCCGCAATGCTATTGGCTTGAAATTCTTGAATCTCATAAGTTGCCAAATAAGGATAATACGCATCTTGCTGAATGATTTTTAGCAATTCTTGTTTATTGGCTACTTGAGCAATCACTAAACCTGCCATCGCTCGGTCTTTAAATGGTCCGACTAACAAAAAATGTCCTGATGTTGCCTGCTTACTAAGCCATTGCCGATGTTGGTCTAAAAGTTGTGTTGCCTGATTTTTTGGCACTTGGTCTTGATGAATCTTAATCTCAATCAAATACATTGGCTCGCCCCCCTTTTTTCTTGATAACTGTATCTTATTCCTTGAAGTTCACTACAAGTCAAGCGTTTAAAACAAAAAAATCCAGTTCATTTTAATACTTTTTAAAATATCAAAACAAACTGAATAAAATAATATTATTAATCAATGTTTTTCCAACTATTCGGCGCATCTTGCATAATTTGATAGGCTTCAAAATACGAGCTATCTTGAGTAATTTCACCAGATTCATACAGTGCAATTTTATCTTCTAAACGTTGAATCGACCGCTGCAAATTCACTCTTTTCTGGTATAACTCAGCCAATTGTTCACGCAACAACGCCTCTCTTGTCGCAATGGTATCATCACCTTTTTGAATAAGATTTGCATACTCAATCAACTTTTCGATAGGTACTCCGGAATGGCGTAAACAAATAATCATCTCAAGCCAATTCAATAATTGATCTGTAAAATATCGATTACCGTTCGCTTGCCTAGGGATATTCGGTAACAATCCTATCCGCTCATAATAACGTAATGTACTACTACTGATTTGATATTTTTCACTCACTTCAGAAATGGTATACTGTCCCTCTTGCATAATCTACCTCTTCTTTTTTTACTTATCATACCACTTAAAGTTCACTATAAGTCAAATAGAAATCTCTCTTTTTAGCATTTTGTAGTATTCGTTCCAACTATTTTTGAAAATTTGAGCATCATTCAGTAAGATTTTTATCCTTCTGCTAATATCTCACACAAATACGGCACAATTTTTTCACCAGGTAAATCCGCTAAACTTGTCACCCAGCGATAATCCGTATGTTCTTGTGGGTCTAAAGTAATCGCTAAATCTTCGCTGTTTTCCAATAATTGTCCACGATACACCAGGCACGTAAAAACCTTATCCTTATCTACATTGCTATCTTCATGAATGACTTGATCAATTGCAATCCTTAAACCGACCTCTTCTTGACATTCGCGAATCGCCGCCTGTCTAGGGAGCTCACCATCTTCTACCGTACCACCTGGAATGTCCCAATAAGCCGGATAAAAATTTTTCTTGCCGCGCTTGATTTCACTGCGTTTGATCAACAAATACTTCCCGTTATTTTCAATTAAACTATGCGCAATTAATCGATTTTCCATGTGTAGCCCTCGTTTCGTTTTTTTCGCCAATAATTAATTTAACTATTTTTTCATTAATTATCAATATAACCGATTGCCATGTACACGAAAAAAGTTTATAATGAACGTATAGAATGATAAAGGAAATAAACAATGATAATAGGTTTTGATGATCCAGAAACAGAGAAAATTTTTAACCAGCAGTTTTCAAAAAAATTACCTTCTAATATCCAACGAATTGCTTTACGTAAATTAATTTTGATTGATAATGCTGAATCACTCAATGACCTTCGAGTTCCGCCAGCTAATCGATTGGAAAAATTAATGGGTGATCGAATTGGCTACTATAGTATTCGTATTAATCGTCAATATCGAATTATTTTTCAAGTTACCGGCACAGGCGACTTTGATCATGTTTCAATTGTTGACTATCACTAAATAAGAAAGGAAAGATACTTATGAAGATTCCCACTCCAAAAATAAGTGAAATTTTAGCAGAAGATTTTATGAAGCCATATGGTTTAAGTGCTTATGCTTTAAGTAAACAATTAGGTATCCCAACTTCTCGAATTCAGGACATCTTACATGATCGTCGGAAAATTACTGTTGATACTTCCATTCGTTTAGGACGTTTTTTTAATGTTTCTCCAAGATATTTTTTAAACCTACAAAATGATCTTGATATACGTGAAGCGGAAGAAAAATCACATGATGAGTACGACAGAATTATACCTTTTGAAGCAGTAACCCAAGCTTAATTCAAAGTAAATAATCTTTGAAAGTTGTAGTTCATTCACAATAAACCTAAAATAAAACCCTAATTTTACAGTTATTTACCTAAACAGCTTATCTAATGCTTAATAGCTATCATTCAATAAGCTATTTAGGTATTTTTTTATCACCAATAAGATTACATACTCTATATTCAAACACTAGCGTAACTTCAAACGAAATTTCTCACATAACCAAAAGCTCGTTCAAACCGATGTTATGACTTATCCTTTCTATTTTTGAGCATTCATTGACCAAATCCAACCTCAAAAGCTTAAAAAAACACCCCAGACCCATTCGAAATGGTTCTGAGGTGTTTGTATTTATATTAGTCTTCGTTAACGAATGGAAGTAATCCCATGATACGTGCGCGTTTGATAGCAACTGTTAATTTACGTTGGTTTTTAGCACCAGTACCAGTTACGCGACGAGGTAAGATTTTTCCACGTTCTGAGATAAATCTCTTTAATAATTCAACATCTTTATAATCAACATGTTCAATGTGATTTGCTGCAAGATAGTCTACTTTACGACGTTTACGACCGCCTCTACGTTGTTGTGCCATTCTATTTCCCTCCTTATTACAAAAATTAATTAGAATGGTAAATCATCATCTGAAATGTCAATGCTTGATCCGCCAAGTGGTGTATTACTTGCATCACGGTCAAAGCCAGGCATTCCACTAAATGGTTGAGATGAAGCTGGCTGATCAAAGCTATTGTTATTATTATTAAATGGTTGTGAGACAGGATTATCAAAGTTTCCGGCAGCTTGACGACGTTGATCATTAACTGCTTTAGACTCTAATAATTGGAAATTATCGGCAACCACTTCAGTTACGTATACGCGTTGACCTTGTTGGTTTTCATAATTTCTCGTTTGAATACGTCCGGTCAAACCAATTAATGTCCCTTTTCTAGCGTAATTTGCTAAAGTTTCAGCTGGTTTACGCCAAATGACACAATTGATAAAGTCCGTTTCTCTTTCTCCATTTTGGCTGGTAAAATTACGGTTTACAGCTAAACTAAAAGTAGCCACCGCAACACCAGAAGAAGTGTAACGTAAATCAGGGTCTCTTGTTAATCTACCTACTAATACAACATTATTAATCAAGGCTATTCATCTCCCATCGTTTTTGTTTCACGTGAAACATTCTTAAGCTTCTTCTTTAACAATCATGTGACGAATGATGTCTTCATTGATTTTAGCAAGACGATCAAATTCGCTAACAGCGCTAGCGCTTGATGGAGAAGATACTTTAACGATGTGATAGATACCTTCGCGGAATCCATTCATTTCATAAGCGAAACGGCGTTTTTCCCAATCTTTAGATTCAAGAACTTCAGCTCCGTTATCTTTTAAGATTGAATCGAAACGTTCGATTAAAGCAGATTTTGCTTCTTCATCAATGTTTGGACGAATAATGTAAAGAATTTCATATTTCGTATTTTCCATTGATATGTTCACCTCCCTATGGACTTTGGCCCTTGTATTAACATCAAGAGCAGAGAGAGCAGACTTTGCTACTCACAATGACTTATTATACACAGATTTTCAAAGAATTGCAAAGGTTTTTCACGCATTTTTTTAATTAACCTTGCTACTTATTAAATACGTGAAATCTAGATCAAAGCTTTTTTTCTTGAAAAATTTTTTCTACAAAAAATCTCCATCTAACTTTCTACTATTTAAAGCTAGATGGAGGCGTTTTACTTAATTTCAAATGTCATCGTGACTGGGTTGTGGTCGGAATATTGGAAGTGATGGTCCCAAACTTTGAGGTGCTTGACTTGAATATCTGCTGACACGATAAAGCCATCGACCAAATTCACATAGCTATCTTTGGTAAAGGGACGGTCATTGGCACGGACTGAAGGGATTTTCGCAGCGACAATATCTTGATTCACCAGGGTAAAACCAGCTGGAAGGTCGGCTTTAGGGAAGGGATGCGTCCAAGTTAGTGTTTGTTTTTTCGTGCCAAACAGACTTGGGGTATCGCCTAATACATCGTGGTTATAATCGCCACCGACAATCACTGCATAGCCTTTTTGCTGATAAAGCTGCATGTATTTGGCTAACTTTTTGATTTGGGCTGCTTGGATGGACTGATCTTTGGTAAAGGCCGACAAATGCACATTGATTAAAGCCAGTGGTTTTGGCGTGGTAGCAATCAAACTAATCGTAAAGGCACGGTCATAATCGGTAAACTTATTCAAATTGGTTTCAATCGGCAGCTGATAACGCGTGCTTTTATGAATCTTTTCGCGACTAAGTGTCAACAAGCCACTCTGACTCTTGCCAATGGGTTCGGTAAATGGATAAAACAGATACGCCGAATCATAATTTAACGCAAAGGCCGCATTCATCTCAGGCATGGCTTGCATGATATTCTTTTCTTGTGGAATATGGTAAGAACGTGTGGCATCTGAATCCACTTCTTGTAAGAGTACAAAATCGGCTTGGGTTTGCTTGACTTGCTTGATAATCCCCTCAAGATTTTGTGCTACATTTTGCTTGCTAAACCCACGCGCATACTTTCCCCCATCCATAAAGAAGCTATAATTGTGGGGATTGGCTGCATAACCAATATTAAATGTTGTAATTTTATATTCTTTTTTATCGTTATTTTCATCCGTTGCTTTCTGTGCTTGCTTAATTTCTATCGCTTGGTTATCCGGCAGGCGATGATAGCTGAAAAAGAGATAAGCTAAATAACTAGCAAACACCAAAATAAATAACACAATCAAAACAATAAACACACGTAATATTTTCATTTTCTTCATAAGGTCCTCAAATAACTTTCTTGAATTAAATCTTTTAGCAAGGGTTCCTGAACTTTGTGAATATCCAGGCTGATCCAGTATTTTTTGTTCATATGATAGCCAGGATAAACACCTGATTGACTGGTCAGGATTTCACGCTCCTCGGGATTGACTTTAACGTTGACAATCTCAAGCAGCGAGTCTTTTGGAAAAGAAATCGCATCCTCAGCTAGTCCGAGTTTTTCAGGGGAAATCTTCATGTACAAGGCAAACCATTTTTGATTGCGGGTATGGCGAAACACAAGAAATTCAGGATGTTTGTTAAAAATCCGCTCGCCTTCAATCTCAAACTGCGCTTTTATCCAGGATTGTAACGCTGCTTTTTCCATTTTCAGTCCTTCTTTCTTTCATGAACTTCTTTATTATACGCGAAAAAATCCTTTGAAATCAATGAATTGAGCCTAAATATCCGAAAAACAGGCATTCAAACGCTTCCTGTCTAAGTGCAAGATTACTCGAAAAAAAAAAACAAGCAACAACGAAAAAAACTCACAGCTTCCTCCAAAGCAAGAGTTAGCTGTGAGTTTTCATTGTTTCACGTGGAACTTTTTATTCCGTTTCGTCTGGTGTATCCGGAGCCTCTGAACTTTCAGTATTTGCTTGAGATTCTGATACCTCTTCGTCTTCTTCTGGTTCAACGGTTGTCATGGTTACAACTTTGGTATCTTCTTCCATCTTCATTAGACGCACACCCAAAGTCGCACGGCCGGTTTGCGAGACAGAATCAACGTTAAAGCGGATGATGACCCCTTTATCGGTAATCAATAAGATGTCTTCGCTACCATCAACGGTTGTAAGTCCGGCAAGTGGGCCATTTTTCTCGGTAATATTGGCCGTCTTAATTCCTTTACCGCCACGGCCTTTGACTGGATATTCGCTAGCGGCGGTGCGTTTGCCATAACCATTTTCGGTAATGACTAGCACTTCTTGGTTATCACTAATGACCGAACTTCCAACGACATAATCACCTTCACGCAACTTAATTCCGCGCACCCCAGCAGCTGTACGTCCCATATCACGGACTTGACTTTCTTCAAAGCGGACGGAATAACCATCATGCGTCCCAATGATAATCGTATTTTCGCCATTGGTTTCGACAATATTGACCAGTTCATCGCCTTCTTTTAAGCCAATCGCAATCAAACCGTTGCTGCGAATATTTGCAAAGGCAGTTACTTCAGTACGTTTTACCACACCGTATTTAGTAGTAAAGAATAGGTAACGACCCGCTGTTGGTTGGCTGCTGACTGGGATAATCGCTTGAATCAACTCATTAGAATCAATGCCTAATAAGTTAATCACTGGAATTCCTTTGGCAGCGCGACCGTATTCTGGAATTTCGTAACCTTTTGCTTTATAAACTTTTCCTTGGTTAGTAAAGAATAAGAGCGTGTCATGGGTTGAACAAGAGACTAGGGTTTTCACAAAGTCTTCATCGTGGACACCCATTCCTTGTACCCCACGACCGCCGCGACGTTGAGCTCTAAATTCACTCTTCGCCAGGCGTTTAATATAACCTTTATTCGTTAATGTAATAACAACTTCTTCTTCTTCAATTAAGTCTTCATCTTCTAAACTCAAGACTTCACCGACCAATAATTCGGTTCTGCGGTCATCGCCAAAACGCGCACCGATTTCACCTAGTTCTGTTCTGATAATTTCTACGACACGTTCTGGTTTAGCTAAGATATCGGCTAAATCCGCAATCAAAGCAAGTAAGTCTTGGTATTCATTTTCAATCTTCTCGCGTTCCAAACCGGTCAAACGGCGCAAACGCATATCCAAAATCGCTTGGGCTTGACGATCGCTAAAAGCAAAACGTTCAATCATCGTTTGTTTCGCTTCATCATCGGAATTCGAACTACGAATAATATGAATAATTTCATCAATATGATCTAAAGCAATGCGCAAACCTTCTAAGATATGGGCACGGGCTTCAGCTTTTTTCTTTTCAAATTCAGTACGTCTGGTGATGACTTCTTTTTGGAAATCTAGATAATCGACCAAGATGCGTTTTAGACTTAAAATCTTTGGCACCCCGTTTTCGATGGCTAGCATATTAATCCCAAATGAAGATTGCAAGGCAGTGAGTTTGTATAAGTTATTTAAAATCACTGAAGCACTCACATCGCGGCGCACATCGATGACAATTCGCATGCCTTCGCGGTTGGATTCATCGCGCAAATCGGTAATCCCTTCGACGCGTTTGTCTCGATGCAATTCAGAAATACGCTCAATTAATTTGGCTTTGTTGACCATATAAGGCAACTCAGTCACTAAGATGCGTTCTTTTCCGTTTGGCATCTGCGTGATTTCGACTTTCGCACGCACCGTAATCGTACCCTTACCTGTTTCGTAAGCACGGCGAATACCTGATTTGCCCATCACCAAACCACCAGTTGGGAAGTCTGGCCCAGGTAGGACTTCCATCAATTCGTTGGTCGTCACATCAGGATTGTCCATTAATAAATTCAACGCAGCGATGACTTCGCGTAAGTTATGCGGTGGAATATTCGTCGCCATCCCCACGGCAATCCCGGTCGTCCCATTGACCAATAAATTTGGAAAACGCGCAGGCAAGACAACGGGTTCTTTTTCGCTGTCATCATAGTTGCCTTGGAAATCAACGGTGTTTTTATTAATATCACGAATCATTTCCAAAGCGAGTTTACTCATGCGGGCCTCGGTATAACGCATCGCCGCAGCACTATCGCCATCCACCGAGCCGAAGTTTCCATGACCATCAACAAGCATATTCCGATAACTAAATGGTTGCGCCATCCGCACCATTGACTCATAAATCGCACTATCCCCGTGTGGATGGTATTTACCCATGACATCCCCAACGATACGCGCTGATTTTTTGTGTGGTTTATCTGGCGTCACACCGAGTTCATTCATTCCATATAAAATACGACGATGCACCGGCTTTAATCCGTCACGAACATCTGGTAAAGCCCGGGCAACGATAACACTCATGGCATAATCAATAAAAGAGGTTTTCATCTCGCTGGCTAGATTGACGTCATGAATATTTTGATTTTTATCTTCCATTTTCGATTTCCCCTCCTGATTAAATATCTAAGTTCTGTACATAATGCGCATTTTCTTCAATAAAGGCGCGCCGTGGTCCGACTTTATCACCCATCAGCATTTCAAAAATTTGGTCCGCTTCAATCGCATCTTCTACACTCACTCGAAGCATCAAGCGGTTTTCTGGATTCATCGTAGTTTCCCAAAGTTGATGATCATCCATTTCCCCTAGAC
This sequence comes from Enterococcus cecorum, assembly GCF_023221775.1. Taxonomy (GTDB): domain Bacteria; phylum Bacillota; class Bacilli; order Lactobacillales; family Enterococcaceae; genus Enterococcus_E; species Enterococcus_E cecorum_A. The sequence goes on from NZ_JAKUDS010000006.1 coordinate 80,012, forward strand.
CTTTGTAACGTTGAACGCTTGGCTTAGGTGTTTGTGGTAGGCTTTCAATGACTTTTTTCAGATTTTCTTCCGCATCTTTACCTGGCTGTACATAAGTAATATTCTTGCCTTGTTTCACCCCATATAAAGGCGGTTGCGCGATATAAACATAGCCTGCTTCCACCACCGGACGCATATAACGATAAAATAACGTTAATAAAAGAGTACGGATATGGGCGCCATCGACATCGGCATCGGTCATAATCACTAGTTTATGATAACGGGCTTTGCTGACATCAAAATCTTCGCCAAACCCAGTCCCCATCGCTGTAAATAACGAACGAATTTCATCATTGGCTAAAATTTTATCCATGCTGGCTTTTTCCACGTTTAAAATTTTCCCGCGGATTGGTAAAATTGCTTGGAATTCTCGGTTACGCCCTTGTTTAGCAGAACCACCGGCAGAATCCCCTTCGACAATGAATAATTCGCATTGCTCTGGATCATTGCTTGAACAATCCGCCAATTTCCCCGGCAAGTTGCTGATTTCTAGCGCACCCTTGCGACGTGTCATTTCACGTGCACGTTTGGCTGCCAAGCGCGCTTTGGAAGCTAGTAAGCCTTTTTCGACGATTTGCTTGCCGACTGTTGGATTTTCCATCAAGAATTTCAATAAATGCTCAGAAAATAGACGATCGGTTACAGCCCTAACTTCGGAATTCCCCAATTTTGTTTTGGTTTGACCTTCAAATTGTGGATCAGGATGCTTCACGGAAATCACCGCGGTAATCCCTTCACGCACATCTTCCCCGCTTAAGTTTTCATCATTTTCTTTCATCAACTTTTGCTTGCGGGCATAATCATTGACCACCCGTGTTAAAGCGGTCTTGAATCCTGACTCGTGCGTACCCCCTTCATACGTATGGATATTATTCGCAAAACTTAAAAGATTGCTGTGGTAGCCATCCGTATACTGTAAGGAAACTTCAACGGTAATATCTTGCTGCTCGCCTTCCAAATAAATTGGTTCATCAAATAACACGGTTTTATTTTGGTTGAGATATTCGACATAACTCTTAATCCCACCTTCAAAATAATATTCGCGCTTTTCGGGTTCTTCTGGGCGAGTATCTTCAATGGAAATGTGTAAGCCACGATTTAAAAAGGCTAATTCTCTAATACGTGTGGCTAATTTATCAAAATTATATTCCGTCGTTTCGGTAAAAATTTCTGGATCGGGCACGAAATGAACCGTCGTCCCGTGGCGCTCAGTCTCACCGATTACTTTCAAATCATCCACGACATGACCGCGGCGATATTCTTGATAATAAATTTTGCCATCTTTGTAGACTTTGACATCTAAGCTAGTAGACAAGGCATTAACAACGGAAGAACCTACCCCGTGTAATCCCCCAGATACCTTATATCCACCACCGCCGAATTTCCCACCGGCGTGCAAGACAGTAAAGACGGTTTCCACTGCAGGGCGGCCCGTTTTTTCTTGAATATCTACAGGAATCCCCCGACCGTCATCAATTACGGTAATACTGTTATCTTTTTCTACGATGACTTGAATATTTGTCGCAAAACCAGCTAGGGCTTCATCGATGGAATTATCCACGATTTCCCAGACAAGGTGATGCAAACCTTCTGAACTGGTTGAGCCGATATACATTCCTGGACGTTTTCTAACAGCTTCCAGGCCTTCTAATACTTGGATTTGGCTGGCATCATATTGTTTTGCTAATTCAGCTAAATCTTTCTTTTCATCTGCCATTTACTCACATTTGACTCTAGAAAAATCTAAAGTCCGCTCCTTTCTTCACTTGCTTTGGTTTGAATTGTTCCATGTGAAACATAATAAATCTCTGGTTCTAATGTCATTTTATCTTTTAAATGATTGAGAGTCGTGGTCGTTAAGAAAGTCTGCACCTTGTTTTCAATCGTTTGTAAAAGATGGAGCTGTCTTAAATCATCTAACTCACTCATCACATCATCTAATAACAAAATCGGATATTCACCCGTTTCTTGATGCATCAGGTCAATCTCTGCCAATTTAACACTTAAAGCTGTGGTGCGTTGCTGACCTTGCGAGCCAAAGTTTTGCACGTTTTTGCCATTGATAAAGAATAACAAATCATCACGGTGAGGGCCAATTAACGTGCTTTGGCGTTGACGTTCTTTGTCGAGCTGTTCAGCTAACTTGGCTTGGTATTCCGCTTGAATTTGCGCTAAATCTAGACTTTCTAAATGCTTTAACGTACTGTCATATTGCAACGTCAACTGCTCTTTTTCCTGGCTGATTTTTTGATGCAAACCATTTGCCCAATGCTCCAATTCTTTCGTGAACTGCGCGCGGGTCAATAACACTTTGCTGCCATGTTCGACAAGTTGTTCGGTCAATATTTCAAAATAAACAGCATCAAATTTCTGATTGATGGCTGCCTGTTTCAAATATTGATTGCGCTGCTTTAAGATTTTTTGATACTGTTGCAACTCATATAAATAGACCCGATTCATCTGGCCAATCTCCATATCGAGAAACTTGCGGCGAACTTGAGGACTACCCTTGACAAGAGATAGATCTTCTGGGGCAAATAAAATCACATTCATTTGTCCGATATAGCTGCTTAAAAGTTTTTGTTCGATATGATTGACCTTGCATTTGCGGCCCTTCTTGGTTAAAAATAACTCTAAAGGAATCTGCTGGTGACCTTTTTTGACCTCACCAAATAAATAAGCCTGATCGCCCTCAAAGGAAATCAACTCTTGTTCGTTGTTGGTACGATGACTTTTGGTAAGCGCCAGGCAATAAATACTTTCTAAAATATTGGTCTTGCCCTGCGCATTATCTCCCAAAAAAATCACTAAATTCTTCTTGAAGTCTAGACTTAATTCCTCATAATTGCGAAAATGCTTTAATTGTAGTTTATTCAGAAACATGATCTGCTTCCTCATTTTTCTCAGGTGCGCTGATAAAGAACGTCCCTTCGCTTGTTTCGACCATCATTCCGGCATAAAGCTTGCGGCCACGGCGGTTTTCTAACTCACCATTAACGTACACCGCATTTTCCGCCAAATACCATTTAGCTTGTCCGCCACTTGCGATAATGTTGGCTTCTTTTAATAGCTGCCCAAGTGTCATAAATTCACTTTGTAAGAAAATTTTTTGTTTCATTTTCATCCTCAATTCTTTTTAAGGCGTACACAGATATTATACCTTTTTTGCGGTCAGAAAACAAATGAATATCCAGTTTTAAACGGTTATTTTTCGATTTCAGCTATTTTAGTGCTTTTAAGGTTTTTTGCTTGCTTTAGGCCAAATCTGCTTAAACATAAAACTAGCCGCTTGTACGTTTGGGAAAGCTTTTCTGAAAATAGCCAAAGCATAACAAAAAAAGCAGCCATTTCACCAACAGCTGCCAGGGGGACTAGCTATTTAAACCGATTTCTCTTGCCAATTCTTCTTTGGTCATCCATGCTTGAGTTGCTAGCGTTTCATCTACCATTTGATGCAACTGATCATTAATCCTTTGTTTTCTTTGTGTAAATTCTTGGATAATTTGTTCACCACTGTACCCCTCTTTAATAATATCTTTCAAGATTTCAGTGGAAAAATCGAAAAAGTCGTACTCTTCCTGAACAAAAGTATAAAAAATCCCATTTTCAACTTTTTTAACATCGAGCATAACCCCACTTGGAATATTGAACGATTTTGGAACAGTTACCATAATTGAATTTCCTTGCTTCATCGTCTTTGTATATATAGCGACCACCTCTTCCTTGATTGTTTTTGCTATGTTTATTTTAAACTTATCAAACTTACTTTGCCACTTTCACCCACCGATTGAAAGCAAAAAAATACGCCAAGCAAGAAACCCTTACTTGACGGTACTTTTCATGATTATTTACCTAGCATCAGTAGTTTGTATAAGACCACTGAAAGGATGACACCGATGCCACAAATCAGCATCACAAGCAGATTGGCCGGATTTAAGATAAAGCCAAATACAATCGATCCGACTGGCATAAAGAGAATGGCAATTGTAAAAATAACAGAGTATACTCTTCCAACATATTCACTATCGACACTCTTTTGAACAATCGTAAAGAACTGGATATTAAACATGGTTAAAAATCCACCCATCAAAGCAAATGGCACCAATGATAGATAAGCATTTTTGAATACAGCATCTTGCAAGGGTAAAAGTGCAATTGATAAGCCACACAAAACTAAGAATAATAACATTTTATTTTGCGAAACTTCTTTTTGTTTATTTTTTGAAAGCTTGGTATTCACAGCTGAAAAGACAATCGCTCCCACCGATTCAGCAATTAACGCTGCACCGAAAAAGTTGCTCATCTCTTTTGCAAAATAGTTATTTAAATAAGGCATACTCAAGTTATACCCACTCAAAAAGAAATTCACCATCGTCGAAATAATTAACAGATACATAATCGTTTTGTGCTTGAACATATACTGCAAACCCTCTGTAATTTGCTTGAATACCGACTCTTTTTTCTTTTTTTCTTTGGGTGGTAGTTGAATCACGATTTTACTAGAGATGAAAGCCGAGAATAGAAACGTTGCGGCATTAAACAGATAAGAAACTTTCAGGCCGAATAACTGCCAGACGAGAACCCCAATACTTGGCGAGGCAATCGAGAAAATTTCTTTTGCCAGCGTAAAACGTGAAAAGTGCGTCTCGATATAGTCTTCAGTAATACTTTCCTTAATCATCGCATTGTAGCTCGGGCTGTTATACGTGGACAAAATCGCAAGTACGATATTGCCAATCAGCATCGCCAAGTACAAATAAGGTGTATCTAGGAATAAAAAGCCAATCAAACAAGTTATCCCACTCAGAAAGTCAGTGACGATCAAGATTTTTTTACGGTTCACTTTATCAGCAAAAGCACCTGCAAATAAATTAAAGACAATCCCAATCATCGTTTCTGAGGACTGATACAAGGACATCAACAACGGCCTACTCGCAAAAACGGAGACCAAAATCATCTTGTTGGCATAATCAAATACCGCATTTCCTACCCTTGAAGTAATACTCGACAGCATGATACGATTCGAGTTTTGCAAATCCACATTTTTCTGTCTCATTCTTTCACCTTCTTCTCACTTTTTTTTAATGTTTTAAAAGGATAACACATTTTATTTCCGAATACAAGATAAAATTTGCGGAATAATAAAAAACAGAAAAATAAAAAATGCTTATATTACTTCATTCATTTAGCTTTATTTGCAAATAATTTATATATTCATCCAATGCTTGATTGAAGTTTCTTAAAATAGGAGTGTTTGAGTTAGTAACTTTCAAAACAGCACTTCTAGGTCTTTTAGCTTTTCTTGCAAGTTCTAAACCATTTATTGGTTCAACATCTACATGAATATCTAGTTTATCAAACAATATCTTCGTTGCTTGATACCATGTATTTGCCTCACCAGAATTAATTACATGATGTATGCCCTTCATCTCATTAGGACGATTCACAAAAGTTTCAATTACATTCGCTACATCTTTTGTGTAAGTAAAACAGCATTTTTCATCATCTACAACGTGTAATTTTTTTTGTTTAATTGAAGCCTCAATAATTGCATCAAAAAAATTTTTCTTAGATGATTTGCCAACTTCATTTTCACCAAATAGATTCGCCACTCTAAGAATACTTGCTGTAAGACCTTGTTTGATATACTCGGTTACTATTTCTTCCCCCATCTTTTTCGTATAGCCATAAAAATTAATCGGATCTGTTAAATCACTTTCAACATAATATTCTTTTTTTCCTGAAAAAACATAATTTGTTGAAAACGTAATGAATTGCGCGTTGATTTCCGAGCAGATTTCACATAGCAATCTAATAAAATCTATGTTTAATTTCTTTGCATTTTCTTGTTCTTTTTCATCATCTTCACAGGCATCTACACCATTATAGGCAATTGTATTAATAACCACATTAGGTTTTATTTGTAACAATTTTTCTTTTACTAAATCAAACTGCGTCACATTGCCATCTTCTCTTGTCCATGAAATCAACTCTATTTCAGAGTTATATGCAAAAGAATATTTTTTTATCATACTTCCTAAATTACCATTTGCTCCAAATAACAATACTTTAATTGACATCGATATATCATTCTCCTTTTTTATTAGCTATTGATAGCGTCCTTCATCGCCTTAAAAACCTCTTTTGAAGAATAACGCTTATCTGTTAGTTCAGCCTCTTTTTCTGCTTCCTGTAGCTTAAAGTATACTTCACTTTCAAATTGTAAGTTTTCAAATGTCTCCATACTTAAAACAACCATTCTAACTTTATTATTCTTTGTCAGAAAAATAGGTTGATTCGTCTCGTGCACAGCATTCATAATATCGTCAAAATCATCCTTTAAATCAGTAATAGGTCGATAACAATTCATCTTACATCCTCCTCGTTATTATTTTAACATACTGACGACGATAAATATCCTAATTCTTTTGGTGTTTATTCAACTCTATAAAAAATAACCCCAACTACACGCTTGATACTTAGCGTAGTTGGGGGTTATCTTTATTCACTTCGAAACTCGTGGCTGACCGAGTCGGCTCGCATCCTTTTAATCGGCGCTCAGCAGCTAGACATTGTGAAATTCGCCCTACTGCTTGAGAAAATCTCCTTTCATCCGATTTTCCAAGCGGTAGGTAAACACACGAATTTCTTCGAGGCTTCCCAAGCTGCTTTGCGACCTTTTAATCTGTGTTCAGCGACTAGCTACTTCGGCGTATAAGCCAGCTCGTCTGGGAAAGTCTTTACTTTTCGGACTTTCCCGACGCTCTGGACAAACTTATCCGCTCGTAGCTGATCGAGTCACTTCACATCCTTTTTTTAATTCGTGCGGACGGGTGTGATGAGTTGGACGAAGTTACCGCTGTCTTCTGCTGGTTCTAAGATAAATGGACGGACCGCAGATAAGAAGCGGATCACGATTTGGCTGTCTTTAAACGCGCGTAAGGCAGCTTTCATATATTCTGGATTGAAGGAAATTTCTAGAGGTTCTCCTTCGACTTTTTCATAAGATAAGCGTTCTTCTACCTTCCCTAATTCCGGAGAGCGGCCATATAGCATCACTCCTTCATTGGTAATTGATAGGCGAATAATGCTATAACGACCTTCATTAGATAACAAAGAAGCACGTTCAACAGATTGTAAAAATTGTGGTCCGTTAAAAGTAATACTCGTTTCAAAATTAGTAGGAATCAAACGACGCGTATCAGGATAATTGCCTTCTAATAAGCGTGAGTAGAATTTCATCGTACTAGTAGTAAACATCACTTGATTATCCATAATAGAAATTTCTACAAATTCTTCATGTTCAGGTAAACTTCGTGATAATTCGACTAAGCTCTTACCTGGAATAACCATATCAAAGTTGGCAGCTGCTTCTTCTAAAGGAATGATGCGTTGGCTTAGGCGATGAGAATCCGTTGCCACAGCCAATAGTTGATTCTCTTCTAAAACAAAATGCACTCCAGTTAAAATCGGGCGTGTTTCTTGGGTAGAGACTGCAAATACGGTTTCGGCTATCACTTGGTTTAATAATGGAATCGGCAATTTCAATGGTGTCGCGCTAGAAACTTCCGGTAATTGTGGATATTCGCTGGCACTTAATCCAGCGACCACGAAATTCGCTTCTCCTGAGGTGATGCTGACTTGTTGGTTACTTAATAATTCAATCGTTAACGTATCTTCTGGCAAACGACGCACGATTTCATTAAAGAATCTCGCCTGTATTACAACAGAACCCGTTTGCTCAATTTGCATTTGGGCTTTTTCACTCTCTTTACTTAAAAAGGTTTCAATAGAGACATCCGCATCGCTACCTGTTAAGTAGATACCATCAGGGGTAAGTTCCATTTTAACCCCAGTTAAGATGGGCATGGTTGCTTTTCCTGGGATGGCTCTTAATGCAGTTTGTAATTCTTGCATAAAGATGCTTCTATTTAAGGTTACTTTCATCAGTTGAAAATCCTCTTTTCTATTAATCTGGTACGCTTATTTTATATTATATTAAGTAATATAAAGTAATAGTAGTAGTAGGCTTGTTACTATTGTGGAAAACTAGGTCTGAAACCTTGAAATATAAAGCTTATCCACTGTGGAAAACTTGTGGACAACTTTAAATCTTGCACACAAATTATCCACATTAGCCATTGAGTGCATTTTTGATTTCGGCGATTTCTTCTTGTAGTTGGGTATTACTACCAAGAAGCTGCTGAATCTTTTCGTGCGCATGGATGACGGTGGTATGATCCTTGCCGCCAAACTCTGCTCCGATTTTTGGTAAAGAATGATCGGTTAATTCGCGGGCTAGATACATCGCGATTTGTCTTGGTACGACGATGGTTTTGACCCGTTTCTTACCTTTCAAATCCTTGACTTGCACATGATAGTACTTCGCCACTTGCTCTTGAATATCTTGAATCGTTACCTGCGTTAAAGGTTGGCTATTTTTCAGTGCTTTCAAGGCTTCAGCAGCTAAACTGGTGGTGATATCCGCATTTTGCATCGTCGCAAAAGCTTGTACTCGCACCAAGGCCCCTTCTAATTCGCGGATATTCGAATCGATTTGACCGGCGATGTAGCTAAGGGTATCATCTGGAATTTCTAAGTTTTCGGCCTCAGCTTTAGTACGCAAAATCGCAGTTCTGGTTTCCAAATCCGGCGGCGTAATGTCTACGGATAATCCCCAGGCAAAGCGCGATACCAAACGTTCTGGCAAGGTCGGAATTTCATTTGGCAGACGGTCTGAAGTTAGGACAATCTGCTTGTTATTGCGGTAAAGCTCTTCAAAAGTATTGAAAAACTCTTCTTGGGTGCCCTCTTTATTAACCAAAAATTGAATATCATCGACTAAAAGCAGGTCAACGGTGCGATATTCATTACGAAATTCTTCCATGCGATTTTTTTGAATAGAATAGATGAAATCGTTGGTGAAATTTTCGCTGCTGACATATTTAATCTTGGCATTTGGGCGTTTTAACAGCATTTGATGGCCAATTGCGTGCATCAAGTGTGTTTTCCCTAAACCGACACCTCCGTAGAAAAACAGCGGATTATAAATCGAACCTGGATCTTCGGCTACGACTAAGGCTGCTGCATGGGCCATCTGGTTGCCTTTCCCGATGACAAAGGTATCAAAGGTGTATTTCGGATTTAGGAGTGTTTTTTGTTTGTTTTGTTCCTTTTTCTCTGCTTTTTGCTGTACTTCTTGTGTTTTTTGCTGACGTCTTTCATCGGCTGGCAAAAAATTAGGAATGACCTCGCTACCATATAATAGATAGCCAGTTTCAACGATTTTTCCCGCTAAATTGTCTTCCCAATATTTTTTATGTAAAGCACTCGGAACTTCAATTAATAGTTCATTACCTTCAAATGAAATAGGATGAGCACTTTCAATCCAGGTGTTGTAACTCACCGTACTCATCTCATCTTTATAAATTTTTTGTAGCTGTGTCCAAAGCTCATTTAAAGAAGGCATGACAAAACCTCCTCACTAAAATTGGGCGCAAAAACCCCGATAAATTGTGGATAACTATACTTTAACATTTTCACGCTAAGTTTTCCACAGTCTAGCGAGAATTTCTTTCTTTTTTTCACAGAATTGTAATCTGTGTAAAACTTTATTCGCAAAAAGCACAAAAAGATATCCACAGAAGATAAAATCTTGTGGATATTTTTAGTGAGATAGAGAGTTTTTCACAAAGTTATCCTCAATTATGAAGTAAAGGGGCGCAAAAGGAGAAGATACTTTTCCACAAAAACTATCCACACCTTGAATAAATTCATCCACATCTGTGAATCTGTGGAAAAGTGGTGGATAAGGCTGGGGATTTTTAGCTTGTGGAAAAAAGTAAATGCACAGAGGATTCACAGCAAATCACGAAAATGTGGATAAACTATAAAGTTCTGAGTATAGATTTAAAAGTTTTATTTAATATTGCATTTCAAGGCTAACAGATTGGTATAAATCATTGCTATTTTCGTAATAACAAAATATACTATGAGTAGAGGAATAAGAGGGGTGAGTAATTATGGCAACACATAGTATTAAAAAAAATATTGTAATAAGTGATAGAGAGTCTGCTACTGCTTTCGTGGAAGCCTTAGAAAAAGCAGAATCAATTGCACAAAAAAATGTTTCCCCTAATAATCGTGTCAGAGAACTAAAAGGTGCTAAGAATATTAAAGCCTTTTTTGGAGATAAGTTATGAATTATATAGAGCTAAATTTGTTAGAAATGCTTGATACATATGGAGAGGATAAACTGAAATCTATCCTCTCTAGTTTTTCATGCCCGCAAAATAAAGATGTGGAGAGTTTTATACAGTCAAAGGCGATTGGTTTTGCTAGACAATGGTTAGCGATGACTTATCTTGTCTTTTCCGATGAGGCGTCACCTAATTTTGTTGGCTATTTTACATTAACTAATAAATTTGTTTCTATTGATGGTAAAGCGATGAGTAAAACATTCAAAAAACGAATTGAAAAATTTTCACAATATGATAAAGAGGCTAATCATTTTTTAGTTTCAATGCCGTTGATAGCACAACTTGGCAAAAATTATTGTCCTGAATTATCTTCTAGCATATCTGGGAAAGAATTATTATCTATTGCTTTTGATAAAGTTCGTGAAGCTCAATTTATTATTGGTGGGAAAGTTGTTTATATAGAATGTGCTGATAATCCAAAGTTATATGAATTCTATTCTTCATCACAATTTGTTAAATTTGGTGAACGAAAAAGAGACAGTGAGGAAGTTTCAGAGGCTCCTATATTGATACAAATGTTGAAATATTTCAGAGATTGATAAAAAGGATGTAAGTTTTCATATAAGGTGTCTTTTTTGCTTGCAATTTGTATATTATTAGTAGGTCATTCAAAATCAAGAAAAAGAGCTATTTTATACCTAAAACTCAAATTTTAGTTGACAAAATGGCGTTTGACTCGTTATACTGAGTTAGTATGTCGTATAAATAGCAGAAAAAGACTCTTTTTGGAGGTGTAAAATATGAAAAGAACTTATCAACCAAACAAACGCAAACGTCAAAAAGTTCACGGATTCCGTAAACGTATGAGTACTAAAAACGGTCGTCGCGTATTAGCTAGCCGTCGTCGTAAAGGCAGAAAAGTTTTAGCTGCTTAAGCCACTGGATTACACAGTGGTTTTTTTTTGCCCATTTTTACATAAATAGGATGAAGATTGTCTATAAAATATGTTAGAATAGTCAAGTGAGTAAGAAAAAAAGGAATTGATTAGACGAATTATGAGAAAATCGTATCGAGTGAAGAAAGAATCCGAATTTCAAAGGGTTTTTAATCAAGGTGCTTCATTTGCGAATCGTCGCTTTGTGGTTTATTTTATCGAAAAACCAGAGCAGCCTCATTTTCGTGTCGGCCTATCCGTTGGTAAAAAAGTCGGCAATGCGGTCACAAGAAATGCGGTGAAGCGAAAAATTCGTGCGAGTATTTATCAAATGAAAGATCAGTTAAGAAGCGATATCGATTTTATCGTGATTGCCAGGGCGAGTTGTGCGGACTTGCCATCTGCTGAGATTTACTCCAATTTGAAGCATGTGTTAAAACTTGCCAAAATTTATCAAGAAGAAAATGACGCATAAGATGTGTTAAATTGCATGAAGGGTGGAAAAAATTGAGTGAAAAAAAGTAAGCGCATGATATTGCTGTCGAGTCTAGCAGCAATGGTATTATTCCTAAGTGCTTGTGGGACAAGTGAAGTCAGTGTTCACAGTACCGGCATTTGGGACCGTTATATTGTTTATTATTTTGCTAAAGCGATTGAGTTCTTATCGTTTGGCAATACGGGAATGGGGATTATCATCTTTACCTTGATTATCCGTTTGTTATTATTCCCATTGATGAGTATGCAAATGAAGAGCATGCAAAAAGTTCAAGAATTGCAGCCACAGTTAAAAGCACTGCAAGAAAAATATGCGTCTAAAGATATCGAAACGCAAAATAAATTACGTGAAGAAACCTCAAGACTATATTCCGAAAATGGTGCGAATCCTTATCTTGGATGTTTGCCATTACTCATTCAGTTGCCAATCTTAACTGCATTGTGGCAAGCATTATCACGTGTGCCGGCTTTACAACAAGGAGAATTTTTATGGTTGCATCTCGGACAAAAAGACCCGTACTACATTTTACCAATCTTAGCGGCAGTCTTTACATTTGGTAGTATGTATCTTTCAAGCATGAGCCAAGTGCAGTCCAATCCAAGTATGAAGATTATGACGTACTTCATGCCGTTGATGATTTTAGCGATGGGTGTGAACTTGGCCAGTGGGGTTGCCTTGTACTGGGCGGTTTCCAATGCTTTCCAAGTGGTGCAAACGTTATTGATTAATAATCCATTCAAAATCAAAAAAGAGCGCGAGGAAAAAATTCGTGCTGAACGGGCGAAAAAACGTGCCTTACAAAAAGCGATGAAGAAGAAATTGAAAAAATAAGGAGGCTTTCATATGTCAGTTTATGTAGGAACGACGGTAGATGAAGCAATTGCAATTGGTTTAAAAGATTTAGGGTTAAGCAAAGAGCAAGTAGCCATTGAAGTCATCGATGAAGGGAAAAAAGGCTTTTTAGGAATGGGTCGCAAAAATGCCCAAGTCAAAATCGAGCCAGTTGTATCTGAAACTGAAGAAGTAGTGGTACCAGAAAAAATTGTTGAAGAAATCAAAGAAGTCATGACGGAGACTCCAGAAGAAAATGTACAAGAAGAAACTGCAGAAGTAGCCGTTGAAGAAGTTGAGGAAAATGCAGCGCCTAGCCAAGAAACATTGGAAAACGATGGCCTAAGCGATGAAGAAGCCTTGAAAAAAGTGGCTATCTATGTGACAGAAGTAAGTCAAAAATTAGGTGCACCTGCTTTAGTACGTATGAAACGCGAAGAAGGTGTAGTGATTTTCCAATTAGACACGAAAAAACAAGGGATTTTAATTGGCAAACACGGCAAGACTTTAAATGCGTTACAATATTTGGTGCAAGTTTATGTTCATCGCATTGCAAAAAATAAATTGTCTGTTGTTTTAAATGTGGGTGATTATCGTGAAAAACGTCAAGCTATTTTGAAACGTTTGGCTGATCGTACCGCACAACAAGTCAAACGCAGTCAACGTCCAGTTTTCTTAGAGCCAATGCCCGCTTTTGAAAGAAAACAAATTCATGCGGCTTTAAGCAATGTGCCATATGTTCAAACCCATTCAGAAGGCGATGAACCTTACCGTTATCTAGTGGTTGAACCAGTGAAAACTTTATAAAAAACAATGACGAGTATGTGGCAAAAGACAAGCACATACTCGTTTTTTTCATTAGGTTGTAAATCGACTTGATTAGCTACGAGCAAAAGGATATCAATCAACTTGGGCAAATACGAGAAAATTCATGTGTTACCTACTGCTTAGAAAATCGGATGAAAGGAGATTTTCTTAAACAGTAGGGTGAATTTTCCGAGTATTTAGTTGATTGATACCGATAAGGATAAGTTTGTCCAACACGTCGGGAAAGTCCCAAAAGTTAAGACTTTCCCAGACGGGGTGGCTTATATGCCGAAGTAGCTAGTCGATTTACACCGTTCATTAGGTTGTGAGGCAGCTCGGAAAGCCTCGAAGAAATTTTGTGCTTACCTACCACTGCGAAAATCGGATGAAAGGAGATTTTTGCAAGTGGGAGGGCGAATTTCACAATGTCTAGCTGCCAAACACCGTTCATTAGGTTGCAAGGCAGCTCGGGAAGCCTTGAAGAAATTATAGATGATAAAGGAACATAGCGATGGTAAAAAAAGTTGTAGTGGCGATTGATTCATATAAAGGTTGTGCGACGAGTGCAGAATTAAATGCAGCGGTCAAACAAGGAATTGCGCAATATGATCCGCAAATAAGCGTGACTTGCCAAGCGATTGCCGATGGTGGCGAAGGAAGTATGCAGGCGATTTATGAGGCATTAGGCGGTGAATTCATCCAAGTGGCCACGGTGGATTTATTAAACCGTCCCATCACGGCCAGCTATTTATTGAGTCAAGATATCGCGGTAATTGAAGTGGCAGAAGTAGTTGGCATTGATAAAATTACTCCAAGCATGGACACGATTCAACGCGCCAGTACATTTGGCTTGGCGGCATTATTATTAGATGCTTTGAAACGCAAGGTCCGCGAAATCATCATTTGTCTAGGCGGTAGTGGGACTTCTGATGGCGGGATGGGGCTTTTGGCTGGTTTAGGGGTAAAGGGAGCGGATTTGATGTCTTTTTCGCAGCTGGATTTTAGCGAGATGGCAGATTTTAGCCAGGTGCAGCTGACGATTTTATCCGACGTGACCAATCCTTATGCCGGACGTTCGGGTTTTAGTATGATATTTGGTCCGCAAAAAGGGGGCAATCCGACTTATTTGAATCAACAAGCCCAACAAGCACAAAGAATAGTTGATTTTCTTAAGCAAACAAAAGGCATTGATTTGCAGCAAATTCCCGGGACCGGTGCTGCAGGGGGACTTGGTGGGGCTTTGGTACTTCTAGGCGGTCAAATTACGCCAGGCTTTCAAAAAATCAGTGAGTTGACGCAATTAGCCACCCATATTGCCAACGCTGATTTGGTGATTACTGGCGAGGGCAAGATGGATGCACAAACCGCTTTTGGTAAAGTTCCATTTGGTGTGGCACAGATAGCCAAACAATACCAGGTCCCTACGATTGCGCTATGTGGGGCTTTAGGTGAAGATTTGGGGCAAATGTCAGAGGTACTTTTGGCCAGTTTTAGCATCCATTCGCAGCTGATCCCGTTAGCTCAGGCGATGGATAAAGACTACACCTTAACGCAAATCACTAGACAAGCACAGATGGTTTGTCGGGTATTTTTCAGATAGATTTGACATTTAAAGGAAAAGTCAGTATATTCATAGGGTAATCATTCTTATCAATGGATGGGCAATTTTTCCATTCAAAAAAGGCAGAGGAAGACCGTATCGTACGAGTCATTCTCTGTTTTTTTATTTTCCCTAATTTCAATGGTGCAAAGCCGCTTGTGTTTTACAGTGACAGATAAAATGCAGTTATGATATAATATTGAAAACGGTTTTATTTTAGAAAGGGGAAAGTTGCCATGAAAAAACAAATCTTTTCGTCATTTTTGTCTATTCTGCTTTTTCAAATCATGATTACGCTGTTCATCTATCGTGTGATTCAGGAAGATAGACGCTGGTACTACTTTGCGATGATGGGATTATTAGCCGCGCAAATTATTTTGCAATGGTACAAATTCAGTCGTTATATCAAAAATAATGAGGATAAAACATAAAAAATTAAACCAGAGGAAAACGTCGATTTACAGGGTTCTCCTCTGGTTTTTTAGACATTAACCAATTGTTGTTTGTGTGTATTGTACAATGGTTCCATAGGCAAAAATCTTAATATATTGTTTACCGTCTGGCGTGTTGATGTGGTTGTGGTCAAAGTGGCAGTTGATTACCGCACTGGCACCATATTCATCCGCACGTTTTTTTAATTGTTCCTTGACGCCTGCTAATAAAGCATTTAAGTCCTCGGATTTGTTGAATACATCGCTATCGAAAGTTTCCGTAGCAAAGGCGATATCACGGACAATATAAGGCCGATTGACATTGCCAGTAGATAATAAGATATGAGATTCTTCATTCATGAGCAATCCCTCACTTTCCTTGATTTACCTTTATTTTATGACTTTTTGTTCAAATTGACAAGCAACATCTAAGTTTTACAGTTGCGCATTTTAAGGAAACGTCAAAATCTGATGAAATCAAGTTTTTCTCGCATTTTTGTAGATGAAGATTATTGCGTACTTTTTTTTTGAAAAATAGCATAAAAATCTAGTTATCCGCATAAAAACTGGACTTATCACACTTTATCAAGGTCAAAACCACTCAATTTACTACTAATTTACTACTTATGAATGAGCTTTGATACGACGATTTATCCTTGAAAAGTGAAGATATAAAGATACTTCCAATAAAATTTGAATATTTAATAGGTAGACACTTCAAAAAATGAGGTGTCTATTTTTTTACCCGATTTTGAAAGGAAGTGAACTTATGAAAACAAAAAATCAAGAATCAAAAGGTCGTTCCCCACTCTTTAAGACCATCAAACATTCATTCAGCCAATAAAAAAGAAAGGATAGGTAAAAATATGGAACTTAAATTTGTGATTCCCAACATGGAAAAAACATTCGGCAATTTAGAATTTGCTGGCGAGGATAAAGTCGTTCAGCGAAGAATCAACGGACGGCTAACTGTCTTATCAAGAAGCTATAATCTCTATTCTGATGTTCAAAGAGCAGATGATATTGTGGTGGTGCTTCCTGCTGAAGCTGGCGAAAAACATTTCGGCTTTGAGGAACGTGTGAAGTTAGTCAATCCACGTATTACCGCAGAGGGCTACAAAATCGGCACTCGTGGTTTTACAAATTACCTTTTACATGCTGACGACATGATAAAAGAATAAAGAAAGAGAGGAAAAATGATGAGATTAGCAAATGGCATTGTATTAGATAAAGACACGACTTTTGGAGAATTGAAATTCTCTGCTCTACGTCGTGAAGTGAGAATCCAAAATGAAGACGGGTCGGTTTCAGATGAAATCAAGGAACGTACCTATGACTTAAAATCCAAAGGACAAGGACGCATGATTCAAGTAAGTATTCCTGCCAGCGTGCCTTTGAAAGAGTTTGATTATAACGCACGGGTGGAACTTATCAATCCTATTGCGGACACCGTTGCTAGCCATACCTATCAATGGGGGCTGGCGATACAACTATGGCAATATGTTTTATGTGCAACTGGTAACGCAGTATCTTGTCACAACAGAGTTTGATGATGATACGGTACAAGCCATCATGGACGAAGCACTGAAATATGAGGGCTGGCGATACGTTTACGGTGGAGCTTCCCCGACTACTTCTTTTGATTGTAGCGGACTGACACAATGGACGTATGGAAAAGCTGGAATTAACTTACCACGAACCGCACAACAGCAATATGATGTGACCCAGCATATCCCACTATCGGAAGCACAAGCTGGCGATTTGGTTTTCTTTCATTCTACCTATAACGCTGGCTCTTATATTACTCATGTTGGGATATACCTTGGCAATAACCGTATGTTTCATGCAGGCGACCCAATCGGTTATGCCGACTTAACAAGCCCCTACTGGCAACAGCATTTAGTGGGAGCAGGACGAATCAAACAATGAGAAAGGAAGATTTAATGATGAAATTTAGAAAAAATCAGAATAAAGAAAAACAGATACCAAAGGAAAAGAAACCTCGTGTCTATAAGGTCAATCCTCATAAAAAGGTTGTGATTGCCTTGTGGGTACTTTTAGGGCTTAGTTTCAGCTTTGCGATATTCAAGCACTTTACAGCTATAGATACTCATACTATTCACGAAACAACTATCATAGAAAAGGAATACGTTGATACTCATCATGTAGAAAATTTTGTAGAGAACTTTGCGAAAGTCTACTATTCATGGGAGCAATCCGATAAGTCCATTGATAATCGAATGGAAAGTCTAAAAGGCTATCTGACAGATGAACTTCAAGCTCTCAATGTTGATACAGTACGCAAAGATATTCCTGTATCGTCTTCTGTAAGAGGATTTCAGATATGGACGGTAGAGCCAACTGGCGACAATGAGTTTAATGTAACCTACAGTGTAGACCAGCTCATTACAGAGGGAGAAAATACAAAGACCGTCCACTCTGCTTATATTGTGAGTGTCTATGTAGATGGTTCTGGAAATATGGTACTGGTTAAGAATCCGACCATTACCAACATACCTAAGAAATCAAGTTATAAACCAAAAGCCATTGAAAGTGAGGGGACGGTTGATTCCATTACAACCAATGAAATCAATGAGTTTTTAACGACGTTCTTCAAGCTCTATCCTACAGCGACAGCCAGTGAACTTTCCTACTATGTGAATGACGGGATATTAAAACCAATCGGAAAAGAGTACATCTTTCAAGAACTGGTAAATCCTATTCACAATCGTAAGGATAATCAAGTCACGGTATCGCTGACAGTGGAGTATATCGACCAGCAGACCAAAGCAACGCAGGTATCTCAATTTGATTTGGTACTTGAAAAGAACGGGAGTAATTGGAAGATTATAGAATAACAAATATTGGTACATTATTACAGCTATTTTGTAATCACGTACTCTCTTTGATAAAAAATTGGAGATTCCTTTACAAATATGCTCTTACGTGCTATTATTTAAGTATCTATTTAAAAGGAGTTAATAAATATGCGGCAAGGTATTCTTAAATAAACTGTCAATTTGATAGTGGGAACAAATAATTGGATGTCCTTTTTTAGGAGGGCTTAGTTTTTTGTACCCAGTTTAAGAATACCTTTATCATGTGATTCTAAAGTATCCAGAGAATATCTGTATGCTTTGTATACCTATGGTTATGCATAAAAATCCCAGTGATAAAAGTATTTATCACTGGGATTTTTATGCCCTTTTGGGTTTTTGAATGGAGGAAAATCACATGAAAATTATTAATATTGGAGTTTTAGCTCATGTTGATGCAGGAAAAACTACCTTAACAGAAAGCTTATTATATAACAGTGGAGCGATTACAGAATTAGGAAGCGTGGACAAAGGTACAACGAGGACGGATAATACGCTTTTAGAACGTCAGAGAGGAATTACAATTCAGACAGGAATAACCTCTTTTCAGTGGGAAAATACGAAGGTGAACATCATAGACACGCCAGGACATATGGATTTCTTAGCAGAAGTATATCGTTCATTATCAGTTTTAGATGGGGCAATTCTACTGATTTCTGCAAAAGATGGCGTACAAGCACAAACTCGTATATTATTTCATGCACTTAGGAAAATAGGTATTCCCACAATCTTTTTTATCAATAAGATTGACCAAAATGGAATTGATTTATCAACGGTTTATCAGGATATTAAAGAGAAACTTTCTGCCGAAATTGTAATCAAACAGAAGGTAGAACTGTATCCTAATATGTGTGTGACGAACTTTACCGAATCTGAACAATGGGATACGGTAATAGAGGGAAACGATGACCTTTTAGAGAAATATATGTCCGGTAAATCATTAGAAGCATTGGAACTCGAACAAGAGGAAAGCATAAGATTTCAGAATTGTTCCCTGTTCCCTGTTTATCACGGAAGTGCAAAAAACAATATAGGGATTGATAACCTTATAGAAGTGATTACGAATAAATTTTATTCATCAACACATCGAGGTCAGTCTGAACTTTGCGGAAAAGTTTTCAAAATTGAGTATTCGGAAAAAAGACAGCGTCTTGCATATATACGTCTTTATAGTGGCGTACTGCATTTGCGAGATTCGGTTAGAATATCGGAAAAGGAAAAAATAAAAATTACAGAAATGTATACTTCAATAAATGGTGAATTATGTAAAATCGATAAGGCTTATTCCGGAGAAATTGTTATTTTGCAGAATGAGTTTTTGAAGTTAAATAGTGTTCTTGGAGATACAAAACTATTGCCACAGAGAAAAAAGATTGAAAATCCGCACCCTCTACTACAAACAACTGTTGAACCGAGTAAACCTGAACAGAGAGAAATGTTGCTTGATGCCCTTTTGGAAATCTCAGATAGTGATCCGCTTCTACGATATTACGTGGATTCTACGACACATGAAATTATACTTTCTTTCTTAGGGAAAGTACAAATGGAAGTGATTAGTGCACTGTTGCAAGAAAAGTATCATGTGGAGATAGAACTAAAAGAGCCTACAGTCATTTATATGGAGAGACCGTTAAAAAATGCAGAATATACCATTCACATCGAAGTGCCGCCAAATCCTTTCTGGGCTTCCATTGGTTTATCTGTATCACCGCTTCCGTTGGGAAGTGGAATGCAGTATGAGAGCTCGGTTTCTCTTGGATACTTAAATCAATCATTTCAAAATGCAGTTATGGAAGGGATACGCTATGGTTGCGAACAAGGATTATATGGTTGGAATGTGACGGATTGTAAAATCTGTTTTAAGTACGGTTTATACTATAGCCCTGTTAGTACTCCAGCAGATTTTCGGATGCTTACTCCTATTGTACTGGAGCAAGCCTTAAAAAAAGCTGGAACAGAATTGTTAGAGCCATATCTTAGTTTTAAAGTTTATGCACCACAGGAATATCTTTCACGAGCATACAACGATGCTCCTAAATATTGTGCGAACATCGTAGACACTCAATTGAAAAATAATGAGGTCATTCTTAGTGGAGAAATCCCTGCTCGGTGTATTCAAGAATATCGTAGTGATTTAACTTTCTTTACAAATGGACGTAGTGTTTGTTTAACAGAGTTAAAAGGGTACCATGTTACTACCGGTGAACCTGTTTGCCAGCCCCGTCGTCCAAATAGTCGGATAGATAAAGTACGATATATGTTCAATAAAATAACTTAGTGTATTTTATGTTGTTATATAAATATGCTTATCAAACCATCAATAACTACAAACGTTCTTTAAAGGCTTCATTCTATATTGCTATACAAGATGATTGTGTTCGGAAGAATCCATTTGACTTTCAACTGAAAGCAGTTCTTGATGATGATACTGTCCCTAAGACCGTACTAACAGAAGAACAGGAAGAAAAACTGTTAGCCTTTGCAAAAGCTGATAAAACCTACAGCAAAAATTATGATGAAATTCTGATACTCTTAAAAACAGGTCTTCGTATTTCAGAGTTTGGTGGTTTGACACTTCCAGATTTAGATTTTGAGAATCGTCTTGTCAATATAGACCATCAGCTATTGAGAGATACTGAAATTGGGTACTACATTGAAACACCAAAGACCAAAAGTGGCGAACGTCAAGTTCCTATGGTTGAAGAAGCCTATCAAGCATTTAAGCGAGTGTTAGCGAATCGAAAGAATGATAAGCGTGTTGAGATTGATGGATATAGTGATTTCCTCTTTCTTAATAGAAAGAACTATCCAAAAGTGGCAAGTGATTACAACGGCATGATGAAAGGTCTTGTTAAGAAATACAATAAGTATAACGAGGATAAATTGCCACACATCACTCCACATAGTTTGCGACATACATTCTGTACCAACTATGCAAATGCAGGAATGAATCCAAAGGCATTACAGTACATTATGGGACATGCTAATATAGCCATGACGCTGAACTATTACGCACATGCAACATTCGATTCTGCAATGGCAGAAATGAAACGCTTGAATAAAGAGAAGCAACAGGAGCGTCTTGTTGCTTAGTAGTACAAATGAATTTACTACTTATTTACCACTTCTGACAGCTAAGACATGAGGAAATATGCAAAGAAACGTGAAGTATCTTCCTACAGTAAAAATACTCGAAAGCACATAGAATAAGGCTTTACGAGCATTTAAGAAAATATAAAAAGATAATTAGAAATTTATACTTTGTTTATAAAAAAAATAAGGAACTTCACCCAAAAGTCTGCCTGATGATTTTTCTAGCCGTTTTTGTAATATGGACTTTAGTAAAATAGTTAGAAATCACCTTCAGAGGTATCATTTTGCTATGAACAGATTCCAACCTTACCGATAAGCATCTTTATTTTTCGCTTTTGTCTTGAATTTTGCCTGAAATTATGATAATCTACAAACGAATTCAATCAGACAGGCAGTCAAAGTGCTCGTCTACCTATTACTTTTCATTTATGAGAAAACAATAGGTGGAGTGGGCACTTTTTTATATTAAGGATGTGAGGCGACTCGGTCAGCTACGAGCGGATAAGGTCTGTCCAGAGCGTCGGGAAAGTCCGAGAAGTTAAGACTTTCCCAGACGATCTGGCTTATACGCCGAAGTAGCTAGTCGCTGAACACAGATTGAGGTCGTGAAGCAGCTTGCTCAGACATGAAGAAATTCGTGTGCTTACCTACCACTGCGAAAATCGGATGAAAGGAGATTTTTGCAAGTGGGAGGGCGAATTTCACAATGTCTAGCTGCTGAACGCCGATTAAAAGGATGTGAGGCGGGTCGATTAGCTCCAAGCAGCTAAGGTTTCCGGAATGTCAGGAAAATCCATTATGTTTTAAGATTTTCCAAGACAGGCCGGCTTAGATGCACAGGAGCTACCCGCCGAACACAGATTAGTCAAAGGATGTGAGGCGACTCGATCAGCTACGGAGCAAAAGGTTTGTCCAACATCATCAGGAAAGTCCCTAATATCTACCTAGCTGACAGCCTTTTTTATGCGCTTGAGTCTGTTTGATTTAGTAGGTTTGTAGTAGTTTTATTATTAACGGAGGAGAATATGAATCAGATTACCAAAGAATTTGATACGATTGTAGCGATTTCGACAGCACCCGGCGAAGGAGCCATCAGCATGGTGCGCCTAAGTGGGAGCCAAGCGTTAGAGATTGCCGATGAAATATTTGTCGCTGGCAAGAAAAAACTCAGCCAAGTCGACAGCCATACCATTCATTATGGCCATATCTATGACGACAAACGAGAAGGATTTCTAGATGAAGTCATGGTCAGCGTCTTAAAAGCACCGAAAACATTTACTCGCGAAGACATCATCGAAATCAATTGTCATGGTGGGATGGTCGTTACCAATCAAATTTTACAACTGGTTTTACGCAAAGGAGCACGCCTAGCTGAACCAGGTGAATTTACCAAACGCGCTTTTCTAAATGGTCGCATCGACTTATCGCAAGCTGAAGCGGTGATGGACCTTATTCAAGCCAAAACCGACCAATCGATGCAAATGGCCTACCAACAATTAGAAGGACGCTTATCGACCTTAATCAAGCAACTACGTCAAGAAATTTTGGAAACCCTGGCGCAAGTTGAAGTCAATATCGATTATCCAGAATACGATGATGTAGAAGAGATGACCAGCCAGTTGATGCTAAACACGGCCAAACATATAGAAGAAAAAATCGAACAGCTGCTAAAGACCGCCACGCAAGGAAAAATTTTGCGTGAAGGCTTGCAGACAGCGATTATCGGTCGGCCAAATGTCGGAAAATCCAGTCTATTAAACTATTTATTGGACGAAGAAAAAGCGATTGTCACTGACATTGCCGGAACGACGCGTGATGTCATCGAAGAATATGTCAATGTCAATGGTGTGCCACTGAAACTGATTGATACAGCCGGCATTCGTCAAACAGAAGATGTCGTGGAAAAAATCGGAGTGGAGCGCAGTAAAAAAGCCCTCCAACAAGCCGATTTGGTATTGTTAGTCTTAAACCAAGCCGAATCACTAACCAAAGAAGATTTAGCGCTATTAGATTTAACCAAACAATCCAAGCGTATCATTTTGCTCAATAAAACAGATTTACCAAGTGCTTTAGACCGCGCGCAATTACAAGAAGTGGCCCAAGATAGCCCAGTTTTTGCGATTTCCGTGTTGGCCCAAGATGGTTTGGAGCAATTAGAACAAGCCATTAAAGACCTATTTTTCGCCGGTCAAACCCAATCCAAAGAAGCATCTTATGTCTCCAATACGCGTCATATTTCCCTTTTAGAACAAGCACTAGCCAGTCTAAAAGAAGTGGAAAATGGCATTGATGCAGGGATGCCTGTCGATTTAGTACAAATGGATTTAACCCGTTGTTGGGATCTATTAGGAGAAATCACGGGTGAAAGTGTTCAAGATGAATTAATCACACAATTATTCAGTCAATTCTGTCTAGGAAAATAACAAGAGGTGAACAAATCAATGGAAGAATATCAAGCAGGTTCGTATGATGTCATCGTTGTCGGTGCCGGTCATGCGGGTTGTGAAGCAGCTTTAGCAAGTAGTCGTATGGGAAACAAAACCCTATTAGTTACCATCAATTTAGACATGGTCGCTTTTATGCCATGTAATCCTTCTGTCGGTGGCCCAGCAAAAGGCGTGGTTGTGCGCGAAATCGATGCACTCGGCGGCGAAATGGGGAAAAATATCGACAAAACCTATATCCAAATGCGTATGTTAAACACCGGGAAAGGGCCAGCTGTCCGCGCATTACGAGCACAAGCAGACAAACATGCCTACCACCGCGCGATGAAACATACCATTGAATTAGAAGAAAACCTTACTTTGCGTCAAGGCATCGTCGAACGTTTAATTGTTGAAGATAATGTCTGCAAAGGGGTAGTGACTTCAACAGGTGCGCGATATGATGCCAAAGCGGTGGTCATCACGACTGGTACGGCTTTACGCGGAGAAATTATTATTGGGGAATTAAAATATTCATCCGGACCAAACAATTCGCAACCATCCATTGGCCTTGCTGATCATTTGAAAGAATTAGGTTTGGAAATCACACGTTTTAAAACTGGTACCCCACCACGCGTCAAATCAAGCACGATTGATTACTCAGTGACTGAAATTCAACCAGGCGATACCACCCCTAACCATTTCAGTTTCTCAACGCCAGATAGTGCCTATAAACAAGAACAAGTACCATGTTGGTTGACCTATACCAATAAACGCACCCATGAAATTATTGAAGAAAACCTACATCGTGCGCCTATGTTTACTGGTATTGTGAAAGGTGTCGGAGCGCGTTACTGTCCATCGATTGAAGATAAGATTGTGCGCTTTAACGATAAACCACGCCACCAACTCTTCCTAGAACCAGAAGGACTAGAAAATGAAGAAGTTTATGTACAAGGCTTTTCTACTTCGCTACCTGAAGATGTCCAATTGAAAATGTTACACTCAATTGCCGGATTAGAAAAAGCGGAAATGATGCGTACAGGTTATGCCATTGAATATGATGTGGTTGTCCCTCACCAATTGCGTCCAACGCTTGAAACGAAAAAAATTGCCAATCTCTTCACTGCTGGCCAAACAAACGGTACCAGTGGTTATGAAGAAGCAGCCGGCCAAGGGTTGATAGCCGGAATTAACGCTGCATTGAAAGTCCAAGGCAAAGAACCATTCGTATTGAGTCGTTCAGATGGCTATATCGGTGTGATGATTGATGATTTAGTCACAAAAGGCACCAACGAACCTTATCGTTTATTGACTTCACGTGCTGAATACCGCTTGATTTTGCGTCATGATAATGCAGATTTGCGCCTAACTGAAATGGGGCATGCAATCGGCTTAGTCAAAGAAGACCAATACCAAGCCTACTTAGCGAAAAAAGCCAATATCGAAGCAGAAATCAAACGTTTAAGTGAAATTCGCTTAAAACCAACCAAAGAAATCAATGAATTTTTATCCCAAAAGCAAGCAGCGGCCTTAAAAGATGGCGTCTTAGCAATGGATTTCTTACGCCGTCCAGAAGTCAGCTACTTAGAATTAACACAATTTATTCCCGCGGGTCCTGAGTTAACCAATAAAGAAATCGAACAAGTCGAAATTCAAATCAAATATGAAGGTTATATCAAGAAGGCTCTAGATAAAGTCGAAAAATTAAAACGCATGGAAGCCAAACGTATTCCAGAAAATATCGACTATGATGCGATTAATAGTCTCGCAACCGAAGCCCGTCAAAAATTATCTAAAATTCGTCCAGAAACCATTGCCCAAGCGAGTCGTATCAGCGGTGTCAACCCTTCTGATATCTCTATTCTGATGGTTTATATCGAACAAGGAAAAATTGCCAAAATCCAACCAGAAGCGTAATCTATCCTAATTTTCCTCAGCTAGTTTGATGCTAGTTGAGGATTTTTTGATTTTTTTGCAAATTTTTTTGACATTTTACTGTTTCGTTTCGTTATTAGAGGTGTAAGACATACGTATGAATTACTAAAAATAACGAACGAAAAGGATGAGAAATCATGAAAGAATTTATCAATAACAAAATTACTATTTTAGTGAACGATCCAAATCAAGAAAAGGCAATTAGCCAAACTTTTCCAAATGTTGTGGAAACCTATGACGAAGCAAAAGCCCAACAATTCGCTCAAGCTTTAGTGAAATTAGCTCCTGAAAACAGTAAAGTCGCAAACATTGTCGAAACCACACAACGTAAAATCAGCGCTGAATAACTATTGAAATTCAACGAAAGAAAGTATTTTAATTATTGGAGGAATCTATCATGAAAAAATTATATCTAACATTCGAAAACGAAAATGGCAAAAAAACAAGCATCACACCTAAAGTCTTTGCGGAAAACTTAGAAGCCGATGTGGTACGTCAAGCAATGGATGAAATGGCTGGCTTGGGTATTTTTAATAAAGATGAAGTCAGTCTATATACGAAAGTGGCCGGTGCGCGCTACGTAGAAACTATCGAAACACCATTATTTAGTGTCGATAAATAATTTTTTAGAGAGGCAGTTAAATCTGTCTCTCTTTGTCGTGTTATTATGAGATCAAAGCATTTGTGA
>NZ_JAKUDS010000060.1 GCF_023221775.1 Enterococcus cecorum
TTAGAACAACTAAAAAATCTGAAACAAACACTGTTAAATAAAATGTTTATTTAAACAATTTCTGAAAAATGTAAATATCAATGAAAAGTGAAAAGAGGATAACATATGGCAACAAATAATACACAAACGTCACAAGAATTATATCAAGCATTATGGAATAGTGCAGATATTTTAAGATCAAAAATGGATGCAAATGACTATAAATCTTATTTATTAGGATTAATTTTCTATAAGTTTTTATCTGATAAATTGTTATATTCTGTTGCGGAAAATCTCGATGAAGAAGTAGAGAGTTTGCAGCAAGCACAAAAATTATATGAAGAAGCAATGGCAGATGAAGATACAAAAGAAGATTTAGTTGAGACACTAAAGGATGATTTATCTTATGTCATTTCACCTGAACTAACTTTTACTGCTTTAGTAAATAATGTTAACAACGGGACTTTTCAATTGGAGTCACTAAGTCAAGGTTTTAGAAATATAGAACAAGAAGATGACACTTTTGAAAATCTATTTGAAGATATTGATTTATATTCAAAAAAATTAGGCGCTACACCACAAAAACAAAATGCAACGATTTCTGATGTGATGAAACAAATTGCTGATTTAGATATGTCAGGACATGCTGGAGATATTCTTGGAGACGCCTATGAGTATTTAATTGGTCAATTTGCCAGCGATTCGGGTAAAAAAGCAGGAGAATTCTATACTCCTCAACCAGTAGCTAAATTAATGACTCAAATCGTGATACGTGGGAAGGAAAACACAAAAGGATTTACAGTATATGATGCGACAATGGGTTCAGGTTCGTTATTATTAAATGCTAAGAAGTATAGTAATGAGCCAAGTACTATTCGTTATTTTGGACAAGAATTAAATACATCAACGTACAATTTAGCACGTATGAACATGATTTTACATGGAGTTCCAGTAGAAAATCAGTCATTACATAACGCTGATACCTTAGACCAAGATTGGCCAACGGAAGAACCAACCGATTTTGATGCGGTATTGATGAATCCACCATACTCAGCAAAATGGTCTGCTGATGCTGGATTTATGAAGGACCCTCGTTTTTCAAGTTTTGGAAAATTAGCACCTAAATCAAAAGCGGATTTTGCCTTTTTATTACATGGACTATATCACTTGAAACAAAATAATGGAGTGATGGCAATCGTATTACCACATGGTGTACTATTTAGAGGAAATGCAGAGGGAACGATTCGTCAGCACTTACTTGAAGAAGGTATGATAGATACTGTTATTGGATTGCCAGCAAACATCTTCTATAATACAAGTATTCCAACTACAGTAATTGTATTGAAGAAAAATCGTACAAGTAGAGATGTTCTGTTTATCGATGCTTCAAAAGAGTTTGAAAAAGGTAAAAACCAAAATATTATGACAGAAGAGCATATTAAAAAGATTTTGGATGCTTATGATAAGCGTGAAAATATTGATAAATTTGCATATTGTGCATCATATGACGAAATTGTGGAAAATGATTTTAATTTAAACATTCCCCGTTATGTTGATACTTTTGAAGAAGAGGAGGTCGTTCCTTTAAAAGAAATCGCAAAAGGTTTGAAAGAAACACAAGCAGAAATTGATAAAATGACAACTGAATTATATTCTATGTTAGGTGAATTAGTTGGAACGAATGACGAAGAGCAGCGAGAGTTACAAGAATTCCTAAAAGATATAATGGAGTAATAAATATAATAAGGTTAGGGGACATCCTTAGCCTTATTTTTTTGCTTAAGATTGGGAACAGCGGAAGTTAGGGGAAATAGCCAAAGATAGTATTGGTGGAGGTACACCCAAAACTGAAGTAGTTGATTACTGGGATGGTAATCTTCCTTGGATTCAGTCATCGGATTTGTTAGAACATAAATTAGATACAGTAGAGATAAAGAAGAAGATAAGTTACAAAGGATTGGAAAATTCGGCTGCAAAATTGGTTCCAGCAAATTCTATTGCTATTGTAACCCGTGTTGGAGTTGGAAAACTTGCTATTATTCCATTCGATTATTCTACAAGTCAAGACATACTTTCATTATGCTACTTAAAAATCAATAAATTTTTTGCTGCATATTTGATATATAGCGTTATACAAAGACAATTAAAATTTATACAAGGAACATCAATAAAAGGAATTACTAAAAGTGAGTTATTAAATTTTAATTTGTTACTTCCAGAATCACTAAGTGAACAAGAATGTATCGGAAATTTATTAAAAAAAATCGATAAACTCATAACTCTTCATCAGCGTAACTGATAGAATATAACAGAAAGACCAACATTATGAAAATAGATTTCACTCAATATATATAGAAAAGTAGCAAATAATATGAAAAACTAAATACAAATCTTTATTAATTGATTGTATTATGAGAACGTTTTAGTATATATGATGTATTAGTTTTTAATTTAATCTCGATAAATCCTATCATCGTAAGCCATTAGCAAGAACAGGAGGAATTATCGTGACATCGAAAAATACGAAAGAAACGTTATTTTGTGACTACTATCGACAATGGATTTCTGTTTATAAGGAAGGGGCAATTAGAAAGGTAACATTAGACAAGTATTATATGACGCAGCAATGGATTGAAAAACTGGCGCCTGATTTGAGATTATGTGATTTAGATAGAATAAACTATCAAAAATTATTGAATGATTATGCTCTGGTACATGAACGACAAACAACCATGGACTTTCATCATCAGTTAAAAGGGTCAATTCTAGATGCTGTAGATGAAGGATTAGTGGAAAGAGATCCCACAAGAAAAGCGATAATAAAAGGTAGAGCTCCGCGAGAAAAAAAGATAAAGTATTTGAACCAATTTGAACTTCACTCATTACTTTCTACTTTAAAATTGGGAGATAAAATTAATTGGGATTGGTTTATTTTGTTAGTTGCAAAGACTGGGATGCGTTTTTCTGAAGCATTGGCATTGACTCCAAAAGACTTTGATTTTGCACATCAAAAGTTATCTATTACAAAAACTTGGAACTACAAAGATGGTGGGGGATTCAGTCCAACTAAGAATAAATCATCAGTTAGAAAAATCCAAATAGATTGGCAAACTGTTATTCAATTTTCTGAATTAGTAAAAGGATTGGATGAGGATAAACCTATTTTCGTGAATACAGAAAAGATATATAATTCAACCATTAATAGTGTATTGAGCACACGATGCAAAAGGGCAGGAGTACCGGAAATATCAATTCATGGATTGCGACATACACATGCTTCTTTGCTACTATTTGCAGGTGTATCTATTGCTAGTGTTGCGCGAAGATTGGGACATGCCAGTATGACTACCACTCAAAAAACATATCTGCATATCATTCAAGAGTTAGAAAATCAAGATGTTGACCTTGTTATGCGTTCGTTATCTGCATTAAGTTAAGAAAAATTATTAAATAAATCAGCTAATGG
>NZ_JAKUDS010000061.1 GCF_023221775.1 Enterococcus cecorum
ATTCACTCAAAACTGGTATTGAAAAGTCTTACTTTCCGAGTCTTTTTGGTTAAGTCCTCGATCGATTAGTATCAGTCCGCTCCATATATCACTATACTTCCACTTCTGACCTATCTACCTGATCATCTTTCAGGGATCTTACTTTCTTAAAGAAATGGGAAATCTCATCTTGAGGTGGGCTTCACACTTAGATGCTTTCAGCGTTTATCCCTTCCCTACATAGCTACCCAGCGATGCCTCTGGCGAGACAACTGGTACACCAGCGGTAAGTCCATCCCGGTCCTCTCGTACTAAGGACAGCTCCTCTCAAATTTCCAACGCCCGCGACGGATAGGGACCGAACTGTCTCACGACGTTCTGAACCCAGCTCGCGTGCCGCTTTAATGGGCGAACAGCCCAACCCTTGGGACCGACTACAGCCCCAGGATGCGACGAGCCGACATCGAGGTGCCAAACCTCCCCGTCGATGTGGACTCTTGGGGGAGATAAGCCTGTTATCCCCAGGGTAGCTTTTATCCGTTGAGCGATGGCCCTTCCATGCGGAACCACCGGATCACTAAGCCCGACTTTCGTCCCTGCTCGAGTTGTAGCTCTCGCAGTCAAGCTCCCTTCTGCCTTTACACTCTGCGAATGATTTCCAACCATTCTGAGGGAACCTTTGGGCGCCTCCGTTACCTTTTAGGAGGCGACCGCCCCAGTCAAACTGCCCATCTGACACTGTCTCCCACCACGATCAGTGGTGCGGGTTAGAGTGGCCATAACGCAAGGGTAGTATCCCACCAGCGCCTCAGTCGAAACTGGCGTCCCGACTTCTACGGCTCCTACCTATCCTGTACATGCGGTACAGACACTCAATATCAAACTACAGTAAAGCTCCATGGGGTCTTTCCGTCCTGTCGCGGGTAACCTGCATCTTCACAGGTACTAAAATTTCACCGAGTCTCTCGTTGAGACAGTGCCCAAATCGTTACGCCTTTCGTGCGGGTCGGAACTTACCCGACAAGGAATTTCGCTACCTTAGGACCGTTATAGTTACGGCCGCCGTTTACTGGGGCTTCAATTCGTACCTTCGCTTGCGCTAAGCACTCCTCTTAACCTTCCAGCACCGGGCAGGCGTCAGCCCCTATACTTCATCTTACGATTTTGCAGAGACCTGTGTTTTTGATAAACAGTCGCTTGGGCCTATTCACTGCGGCTGCATAAATGCAGCACCCCTTCTCCCGAAGTTACGGGGTCATTTTGCCGAGTTCCTTAACGAGAGTTCTCTCGCTCACCTTAGGATTCTCTCCTCAACTACCTGTGTCGGTTTGCGGTACGGGTCGTTGTTTTCTCGCTAGAAGCTTTTCTTGGCAGTGTGACATCAGAAACTCGGTCGATTCAAGATCAACCTCCCCATCACAGCTCATTCTTATAGCGACAAGCATTTGACTCATCACAAAACTCACTGCTTAGACAGACCTTTCCATTCGTCTGCTTTTCCTAGCCTCCTGCGTCCCTCCATTGCTCAAACGAAAACAACGAGTACAGGAATATCAACCTGTTGTCCATCGCCTACGCCTGTCGGCCTCGGCTTAGGTCCCGACTAACCCTGGGCGGACGAGCCTTCCCCAGGAAACCTTAGTTATTCGGTGGACAGGATTCTCACCTGTCTTTCGCTACTCATACCGGCATTCTCACTTCTAAGCGCTCCAGCAGTCCTCACGATCTACCTTCAACGCCCTTAGAACGCTCTCCTACCATTGTACGTAAGTACAATCCACAGCTTCGGTAGTATGTTTAGCCCCGGTACATTTTCGGCGCAGGGTCACTCGACTAGTGAGCTATTACGCACTCTTTAAATGGTGGCTGCTTCTAAGCCAACATCCTAGTTGTCTGTGCAACCCCACATCCTTTTCCACTTAACATACATTTGGGGACCTTAGCTGGTGGTCTGGGCTGTTTCCCTTTCGACTACGGATCTTATCACTCGCAGTCTGACTCCCGGATATAAATGAATGGCATTCGGAGTTTATCTGAATTCGGTAACCCGAGATGGGCCCCTAGTCCAAACAGTGCTCTACCTCCATCATTCTTACTTCCGAGGCTAGCCCTAAAGCTATTTCGGAGAGAACCAGCTATCTCCAAGTTCGTTTGGAATTTCTCCGCTACCCACACCTCATCCAAACACTTTTCAACGTGTCCTGGTTCGGTCCTCCAGTGCGTTTTACCGCACCTTCAACCTGGACATGGGTAGATCACATGGTTTCGGGTCTACGACTACATACTACATCGCCCTATTCAGACTCGCTTTCGCTACGGCTCCGTCTCTTCAACTTAACCTCGCATGCAATCGTAACTCGCCGGTTCATTCTACAAAAGGCACGCTATCACCCATTAACGGGCTCTAACTTGTTGTAGGCACACGGTTTCAGGTTCTATTTCACTCCCCTCCCGGGGTGCTTTTCACCTTTCCCTCACGGTACTGGTTCGCTATCGGTCACTAGGGAGTATTTAGCCTTAGGAGATGGTCCTCCTAGATTCCGACGGAATTTCTCGTGTTCCGCCGTACTCAGGATCCTCATAGGTGCTCGCAAAATTTTACCTACGGGGCTTTCACCCACTTTGGCTGGCTTTTCCAAGCCATTCGGCTATCTTGCTTACTACCACATTTGAGTCCTACAACCCCAACAAGCAAGCTTGTTGGTTTGGGCTGTTCCCGTTTCGCTCGCCGCTACTCAGGGAATCGAATTTTCTTTCTCTTCCTGCAGGTACTTAGATGTTTCAGTTCTCTGCGTCTACCTCCAATAAGCTATGAATTCACTTAAAGGTAACATCCTACAAAAGATGCTGGGTTCCCCCATTCGGAAATCTCCGGATCAAAGCTTACTTACAGCTCCCCGAAGCATATCGGTGTTAGTCCCGTCCTTCATCGGCTCCTAGTGCCAAGGCATCCACCGTGCGCCCTTATTCACTTAACCTTCGATCTGTGCGATCAGATCATTTAAATAATAAAGCAATTGAACTTCTTAAACTCATTCAACGCGGTGTTTTCTCGGTTTTTTGTATTACTTTTCAATATCCAGTTTTCAATGAACAAATC
>NZ_JAKUDS010000062.1 GCF_023221775.1 Enterococcus cecorum
GTCTTTTTATTACTCAAAATAGAATAAAGACTTCGGGAAGTAGCTCAGCTTGGTAGAGCACTTGGTTTGGGACCAAGGGGTCGCAGGTTCGAATCCTGTCTTCCCGATTTATTTTTATATCTATT
Organism: Enterococcus cecorum; assembly: GCF_023221775.1. Classification (GTDB taxonomy): domain Bacteria; phylum Bacillota; class Bacilli; order Lactobacillales; family Enterococcaceae; genus Enterococcus_E; species Enterococcus_E cecorum_A. The sequence continues at coordinate 126 of NZ_JAKUDS010000062.1, forward strand.
TGTGATATTTTGAGCAAACGAAAACAGCACAAAAATGAACTTATACTAAATAGTATTCAAAAGTTATGATTTTTCTGTGGACCAATTTTAAAATCATTGGAATATCACAGATATCATCAGGCCGGATTTTCAAAACTTTCGAGTGCAAAACAGTATTATAAAAATAAAAAATGTTCTGAAAGAGTGGATAGAATGTAATTTGACTTTCTATTCACTTATTTTTTATGGTAAAATGTACTTATAATCAAATTGAGGGGGTTTTCATTTTTTGCGAGGACAATTAAAGAAGGCTTTGAGCGGATTTTATTACATTCAACAAGGTGATAAACTGTATCAAACCAGAGCGAGAGGAAATTTTAGAAAAAGAAAACTAAAACCATTAGTGGGAGATATGGTAGAGTTTGAGAGTACAAGTTTGACAGATGGGTACTTACTGAAGATTTTTCCACGAAAGAATGAATTGGTACGTCCACCGGTTGCAAATGTCGATCAAGTGGTTGTAGTGTCTAGTTTGGTCGAACCGGAATTCTCTTACCATTTATTGGATCGATTTTTAGTTGGTTTGGAGCAAAAGCAAATTGAACCGATTATTTATTTGAGTAAGGTGGACTTATTAGTAGATCAAACTTTGCTAGAAGATATTAAGGATTGTTATTTGTCAGCTGGCTACCGTGTCATTGTTGGTGATGAGCAAGGATTAAATCAATTAAAGAAATTCTTGAAAGGACGATTAACCGTTTTGGCAGGGCAATCTGGTGCAGGCAAGTCTACGTTGTTAAATAAATTGGTACCGGGTCTATCTTTAGAAACAGGTGAAATTTCCGAAGCTTTAAATCGTGGCAGACATACTACACGTCATGTTGAATTAATTGATGTGGAACAAGGCTTAGTGGCAGATACTCCGGGGTTTAGCTCAATAGATTTCTTTGACTTAGAAAGTGCAGACTTACCGAAAATGTTTCCGGAGTTTGTCGTTTTAGAAGATGATTGTCGCTTTAGAGAATGTAGTCATACGCATGAGCCTGACTGTGCAGTAAAATTGGCTTTTGAGCAAGGGAAAATTGCTAAAAGTCGCTACGAAAATTATCTTTTGTTCTTACAAGAATTGAAAAATCAACGTCCGATTTATCAGAAGAAAACGAAATAAGCTATTGGAGGGGTTATGATGAAGATTGCACCATCAATTTTAAGTGCGGATTTTGCAAATTTAGGTAAAGATGTAACGATGGTTGAGGAATATGGCGCAGATTATATTCATATCGATGTGATGGATGGTCAATTTGTGCCGAACATTACTTTTGGTCCAAATGTGGTGAAGGCATTGCGTCCGGTCACGAAATTAACCTTAGATGTTCATTTGATGATAGTGGATCCAGAACGCTATATTGATGATTTTGCGGATGCGGGTGCGGATATTATAGGTGTCCATGTTGAAGCAACTCCGCATATTCATCGAGCTTTACAGATGATTAAAGATAAGGGCGTGAAGGCAGAGGTCGTGCTTAATCCTGGAACAAGTGTCGCGGCAATTGTGCCTGTTTTAGATATGGTGGATCAAGTGTTGGTGATGACGGTTAATCCAGGTTTTGGCGGGCAAAGTTTTATTGAATCTAGCCTGGATAAAATTCGTCAGTTAGCTCGTTTACGTGAAGCGAATGATTGGCATTTTGATATTCAGGTCGATGGCGGAATTGTGCCTGAGACGGCCAAATTATGTAAAGAAGCAGGTGCGAATGTCTTTGTCGCAGGAAGTTATATTTACAATGCGACAGATGTCAAAGCAAGTATGGATGCATTAAAAGAGGCGTTACAATAGATGAAAGTATTAATTGTTGGTGGTGGACACCCTGATACTTGGCCACGAGATGTTTTTCAGGAAGAATATCGTGCTTATATTGGCGTGGATCGTGGAAGTTTGTATTTGCTGGCACATGGACAACGTTTAGATGCGGCGATTGGTGATTTTGACTCTCTTACGGTAGAAGAATATACTAATGTGAAAAATAAAGCTAAGTATTTCAAACAATCTCCAGCAGAAAAGGATGATACGGATACCCAATTAGCCCTACTTTATGCAATTGAGCATTATCCTGAGGCGGACTTTCGCTTCATCGGTTTGACAGGAGGACGACTGGATCATTTTTTAGCCAATTTTTGGATGGTATTAGAACCGCGTTTCACCCCTTTTGCTCGTCAAATTGAGATAGTTGATCAACAAAATATCATTGAATACTATTTGCCAGGGCATTATGTCATTGAAAAGAAACCCCAAATGCGTTATCTAGCCTATGTTTGTTTAACACCGATGAAAGAATTAACGTTACAATTGAGTAAATATACGTTAAACAAGCAAAAAGTTGATTATCCCATTTCTTATGCGAGTAATGAATTCGTCGGGGACACGGCGGAATTCAGTTTTAGCGATGGGGTCATGGCAGTTATTTATAGTAAGGATAAGACACAACTATGTTAGGGAG
>NZ_JAKUDS010000063.1 GCF_023221775.1 Enterococcus cecorum
TTTTGATGAATGGAGGAAAAAGGATGAGAACTTTCAGTTATAAGAAGTTGTTTAAAAAACTTATAGATTTGGATATGACTAATAATGAATTGATGGAGAAGGCAAATATCAGTAAAAGTACATTTTATAAGATAAAGAATGGACAAAATGTTACCACAGATGTTTTGCTTAGAATTTGTAACACCTTAGAATGTAATATTGAAGATATTATAGAGATTAATGACATTAAGGAGGTCAAATAATTATGAAAAGAATTTTTATTAGTTTTGCAATTGAGGATGAACATTTAAGAGATTTTTTAAAAGGACAAGCGAAAAATGAAAATAGCCCCTTTGAATTTGTGGATATGTCAGTTAAAAAACCATGGGATTCACAGTGGAAAACAAATTGTAGAACAAGAATAAAAGGCTGTGACGGTGTGATATCAATAGTCACAAAGAACACAAAAAATGCAGATGGACAAATTTGGGAAATGAAGTGTGCAAAAGATGAAAATATTCCAATTGTTGGAATATACGGAAATGATAGTCACTCTGGAGTTACCATTCCAAGTGAATGCGGATATATTAGACTAATGGACTGGACATGGTCAAACATTTCAAAGTGGATTGATAATATATAATGAAAGAGAGGTTTTAGGATGAGTAGAAAAGCACTTGTTGTTGGTATTGATGATTATCCGGGTTGCCCTTTAAATGGATGTGTAAATGATGCAGAAGAAATAAAAAACTTACTTGAAACAAATGGAGACGGATCTCCGAATTTTGAAGTTAAGTTTGCTCCAAATATACAGACAAAGGGTGAGCTTTTGAATCTGCTAACTGCTCTTTTTTGTGAAGGTGATTCTGATATCTCATTGTTTTACTTTTCAGGTCATGGAACAGATGAAGTTACGGGGAAGATAGTTACACCTGATTTCGAAGGCAGAGATATGGGAGTATCAATGTCGGATATCTTGGCTTTATTAAAACAGTCAAAAAGTAAAAACAAAGTTGTCATATTGGATTGCTGTTTTTCTGGCAAATTTGGAGAGTTGGGAGTCATTTCATCAAATGAAACAGTATTAGGCGAAGGTGTGACAATTATGACTGCCAGCAGTAGAGATCAATACGCTGTAGAAGATGGAATTACTGGCCATGGAGTATTTACTGAATTGTTAATTCAGGGATTGTTGGGTGGAGCCGCTGATGTTGGCGGAAATATCACACCAGCAAGTTTATATTCATTTGTTGATCAATCGTTGGGAGCATGGGAACAACGACCTCTTTTTAAAACAAATATATCCAGATTTCTTCCGATTAGAAAAATAAAACCTAAAGTTCCTATTGAAGTTTTAAGGAAGTTAAGTGATTATTTTCAAAATCCTGATAGTGAATATTCTTTAGACCCATCTTTTGAATTTACTAATAATCCAGAGTATGAAATTGAAATTAAGGAACCATATGCAAAAGATGAAAATATTAATAAATTTAAAGAACTACAACTGTATGAGAGTGTTGGTTTGATTGAACCAGTCGATGAGGAACATATGTATTTTGCGGCAATGAATAGTAAGTCATGCAGGTTGACTCCTTTAGGATTGCATTATTGGAAATTGTCAAAAGATAAAAGATTCTAGGAGGAATATATATGATTTTAACAAATGAATTTTTAAGAAGAGAATCTATAAAAAGAGACATTAGTAATGCATCGGAAACAAGGATTTTAAATGAAAATTACACGGTTTTTTCAAAAAAAGAATCATACGACTTGTTTATATCACATAGTTTTTTAGATAAAAAACTGATACTAACACTAATTGATTTATTTAACAATGCAGGTTATTCTGTATATGTAGATTGGATAGATGACAAAAATTTGGATAGAAATAATGTATCTCCTAAGACGGCTAATGTTATTAAAAATAGAATATCTAATTGTAAAGGCTTATCTTATATCGCTACTAGAAATATTGTTAATTCAAAATGGTGTCCATGGGAATTGGGGTTAGCAGATGGCATGTTAAATGGAAAATCATGTATACTGCCAGTAATGGAAGAATCTAGTACTTTTAAAGGTCTTGAATATTTAGGTCTTTATCCATACATAGAATATGAAAAAATAAGTGGAAAGAGTACTTATGAGTTCTGGGTTATAGATCAAGGTGATAGTAGTAGATATGCTTCTCTAAAGAGCTGGCTAAATGGAGCTGCACTAGAAAGACATTAAAAACAATGGGGCTGACCCAAAAGTAGCTCCTGTATGAAAAAATAGAGGTCTTTCCATTTAGAAAATAGTGGAAAGATT
>NZ_JAKUDS010000064.1 GCF_023221775.1 Enterococcus cecorum
GCCCAAGCAGAGTTAGCGCAAGCCAAAGCAGCGGCTAAAGAAACAGTCACTGGTCTAGCAAGTTTACCGGAAACAAGCAAAGCAGAATATGCTGGACAGATTGACCAAGCAACGAGCAAAGAAGCGATTGCCGCAATCGTGAAACAAGCGCAAGATGACAATGCCGCACGTTTAGCCGAAGAAATGGCCCAAGCAGAGTTAGCGCAAGCCAAAGCAGCGGCTAAAGAAACAGTCACTGGTCTAGCAAGCTTACCAGAAGCAAGCAAAGCAGAATATGCTGCACAAATCGACCAAGCAACGAGCAAAGAAGCTGTTGCAGAAATTGTCAAAAAAGCACAAGACGACAATGCGAAACGCTTAGGAGACAAAACAAAGAAACAATCAATTTATCGTTTGTATAATCCAAATTCTGGAGAACATTTTTATACAGTAAATGAAGCTGAAAAGAATTACTTAGTCAGTCTTGGATGGCATGATGAAGGGGTTGAGTTCCAGTCAGTGGCTGAGGGTGTTCCGGTTTATCGTTTATATAATCCGAACACAGGAGACCATCATTATACTATCAATAAAGAAGAAAGAGATTATTTGACAAGACTAGGTTGGAAAGCTGAAGGCGTTGCTTTTTATACAAAAGGCACCAAACCAGTTTATCGATTATACAATCCAAATGTTAAAGTTGGCAGTCATTTCTTCACTCAATCTGAAAGTGAAAAAGCTCATTTGGAAAAATTAGGTTGGCGATTTGAAGGAATTGCCTGGTATACAGAATAATGACTATTTGTCAGTATTGTTGTTGGCAATTAAGTTGATTAGAGAGAAAGAATAATAAATAGCAATAAGGCGCAGCCAATTTGGCGCGCCTTATTTGTATTAAAAACTATTTTTGCATTTGGTCTACTAGTTGTTCTAGTCCAGTTAGTGATTGGTAACCATAGCCGAAAAGATAGTTATAGTCCACTGCATATATTTTTTTATTTTTGATAGCTTTCATACTTTGAAGTTTAGGATTTTTTAACAGCGCTTCGATGACTTCCTGACCGCTGATACTTCCTGGAATACTGGACCAATCACCGACAATTAAGACATCTGGATCGGTTTGAATTAAGGTTTCTTCACTAACATCGCCTTTTTGGTCTTTAAACACATTGTCCATCTTAATCATTTTAAACATATCATTAAAGAACGCTTCGTCATGAGCGGCATAAACGACCACTTGACTAGGATCAGACATGTGTAAGTATGCAAAAGTCTGTGTTTTTTGGTCTTTTACTTTAGCTTCTAGTTTTGCTTGACGGGCTTTAATTTCTTTGCTGAAAGATTTGGCTTTGTCTTCTACATTAAAGATTTTACCAAGATTTTCGATATCTGAATAAATAGAATCAAAAGTCGCACCGGTGATAGATGATTCTAATACATAAGTTGGAATGCCCATTTCATTCAGTGAATCGACCGTACCGACACCCCAGTCTTGGTTATCAAATAGCCCACCACGCCCATAGACTAAATCTGGGTCAACACTTAGCGCAGTTTCTTTGCTGATGTAGCTGTTTCCTAGGTCTTTGAGTTCTTTAAATTCTTTGGCGACACTTTCATCTGCTACCCCAAAAGTGGCACCAACACCGGCAATATTATCTTTTAGTCCAAGATGTAATAAAAGCTCGGCAGCTGGTCGCGTGTTAGCCAAGACTTTTTTCGGTTTGTTTTGATAGGTTTCATCTTTTTTTGTCCATTTGCTGCCACCTTCTGCTTTGGTGACATTTTCAATAGTAAGCGGATAGTGTGCCTCAGATTTTGTTTCTTGTTTTGATTGAGTATTGCCACAAGCAGCCAGTAAAAATGTCGCTGTAGTTAGCGCAAGTAAGGTTAATTTTTTCATGTTGTTCTCCTTCCATACAACCTTATTTGACGGTGTTCGGCAGCTAGACATCGTGAAATTCGCCCTCCCGAATGAGAAAATCTTCTTTCATCCGATTTTCTCATCGGAAGGTAAGCACACGAATTTCTTCATGTCTTACCGAGCTGCCTCACAACCTATTTGACGGTGTTCGAAGGGTAGCTACATCGCATCTAAGCCGGTCTGACTAGGAAAATCTAAAAATATGATGGATTTTCCTGT
>NZ_JAKUDS010000065.1 GCF_023221775.1 Enterococcus cecorum
TCGAGTTTGACAGTTGTAGAACAAAAAAACGGCTATACCCCTTGATGCCCAAGGAGTCTAGTCGTTTTTGTCATCTCAAAAAGTGTTGTATGTGGAAGAAATTCTCATAATTCTTTCAAAATTTTATTTATGTCATTTGGTTTATAATTTTTCCTGTCAATATTCAGTTGAAAGACAGATTCTAATGCCTGTAAAGTGAGACTACCACTGTACAACGCGGTGTAATATAAATCGCCAACATTCGCGATATTCATGTTCTTTAGTGTCTCAATTAAATTTTTTGGACTCACGTGTGTGGCTTCGTTATTTAACTTGTTTTCCATCAAGCGATAAACAAGTAATGCTGTATAACATAATAAAAAGTGTGCGGTTATTCTGTTGTCTTTTCGATGATAGATTGGTCTTGCTTCAAAGTTTGTTTTCATCACTTTGAAACATTCTTCAATTTTATAACGGTCGCGGACCACTTTAATAATTTCAGCCGCTTCGCCTTCGACATTTGTGGCTATCGCATAAAAACCATCGTATTTTTCTTCTTCTGCAATGCGTTCTTTATCAAGTTCGTAACTGATTTTTTCGTTATTCTTGCTTTTGATAAATCTACGCACATCATTAGGTCCTTTTTTTATTTTCTCAGGATCTTTAGTCGCAATGATTTTTTCCGCACGTTCAATTTGACGTCTGCGTATTTCTCGTTGATACTCCATCATTTTTCTTGAAAAGGTGATAATCAAGTTTTGTTTGAGTGTTCCTTTGACTTTGCGGGTTCGTTTACGTCCAGAGGCATCAAAATATTCTTCATACAGGCCTAAATCCATTAGTTGATTGGCTGGAACGACTTTATAAGCATAGTCATTATACAAACTTTGATTCTGTGCATCATTCTTGTTAAAAGTTTTCATCTGTTCAATGGATACCGATTGATTATTAGACGTTAATCGATAGTCAAAATCATTGAAAACAGCGTCTTGTAACGCAGCTGAAAGCTTTTTGATAGACTGTGTAACGATAAACCGTTTCCCACCCATAGAGTTAAATTGTCTGATGTGGTAGGAGGCTAGTCCTGCATCTGCACAGTAGATAAATTGATCATGATTAATAATTTTTTGTAGCTGCTTTTCCATAGGGATAGCTGTTGTTTGCTCATTGGCATTTCCTGGATAGATACACATCGTAACAGGAATGCCATTACTATCCATGATTAATCCCATAGAAACTAATGGACGAGGTTGATGTTGCTTAGAAAAGCCAAATTGGCGCAAGCCATAAATCGTTTCGCCGGTTACCTCGTCGGTATAAACATCATCTGCTTGATTAATCTCGAAATAGTAATTGGAACAATCATAATACATAATTTTCGAGTTTCGAGGTACGACATGGTTACTTTTATGATAAAGATGTTCAATATAGTTATCATAATTTTCCGCAAGGATATCCATAAAACGAAAAATATGGTGTAAAGAAAAATCAGCCGGTTTGTAATAAGTTTCTAATTTATCAAAAGTACCTGCTTTAGATTGAGGACTAAGAATTCTAGAATAAGTTAAAAACTCATTGATGGCATTACAGTCAAATGTAATTTTTTTATTTTTGGCTACCTCATTGAAAAATTGTGGTAAAGCAAGTTGATTGTATATCTTCTTCAAGTAGAAATAGCCTATATTTTGATAGGTAGAGGCCGAGATGTTATTCTCAGTATCTGTTATTTTTTCATTGAAATTAACAGAATAATTAAGCGAAAGTGTCCCTTTCCCATAGGCTTCATTCATCTTTTTAATTTCTTCTTTTGCATATTCTAAAGGGTTATCCGTAATTTTTAAAAGCTCTGAATGTTTCCCGATTTTCTTCACGTTTTTAGTGGTGGTTTTATTTCCATTACGTATCCCTTGTTGGACGTAGTATGTAGGATCTTTTAGCCGTTTATCATAATATAGTTTCAAAAAAATCACCTTCTAGGCTATTTTACCATAAAAGGAAATAACATACAACACATACAACAAAAATAGAGAGAAAATTTGACAGGTTTTTGCCTGATATATCAACGTTTAGGGACCATTTTAGAGCTCACAAGTGTCAAACTCCC
>NZ_JAKUDS010000066.1 GCF_023221775.1 Enterococcus cecorum
GTTAATTCAAAAAGTTTTATCTAAATTTCACTTAAAAGTATTGATATTTCAACAAAAAGCAAAAAAGCATTTGAACCCCCTCGTTTTCTGGTAGAATGAAGTTGACTAAATAACACTCCCAGAAAGGATGATTCAAATGCCTACTTCATTAATACATCATTTAATCAAAACAATCAATACTAAAATGAAAATTATTCGTGAACAAGTTCAATTAATTCAATTTTTACTAAAAATCATTTTTCGTTCTGATCTCCTAAATCAGATTCAATCTAAATCGCCATCATTAGAACAACCAACAGATCTTAATTTTCAAAAGTTTCGAGTGGACGAACTACCCATCATCGAAGAAACTGAAAAATTGGACTTTCGTATTCTTCTAGCTGAATATAAAGCTAAACATGGCAAAGACCTTAAGCCTGTTCAGCGTAGAAATGGTAAACAAGTTCCTTCCCACATCCGCTGTCCTAAATGTGATGCCCCTCATGAGTTTCTTTATGACAATAACGGGGGTAGAGGTCAGTATTCTTGTAAAGTCTGTGAAACAAATTTTCATATCAAAAATAGATTTGCTAAAGAGCTGACTTTCCGCTGTCCTCATTGCCAACACACTTTGGCACAAATTAAAACGAGAAAAGGATTTAAGATTTATAAGTGCGTTCAAGAGGACTGCCCTTATTATGTCAGTCGTTTAAACGAATTATCCGATGAATCACGTGTTCTCTTCGAACAAAAACCTTATGAATTCAAGATGCACTATATCTATCGTGAATTCGATTTACCTTTTTCAGACTTATCAAGTAATTTACCATCACCTATTGAAACTGTGGTTGACTTGAGTAAAATCTATTCTTCACCACAAGTATTAGGTCTTATACTCACTTATCATGTGAACTATGGCCTTTCTGCAGAGAAGACAGCTGCGCTAATGTATGATGTTCATCAAATTAAAATTTCAGGACAGACGATACGTAATTACGCTCGTTCTGTCGGTGATCATATACAGCCTTTTACAACTTACTATCCGTATCAGTTGTCAGACCAGCTGTGTGGAGATGAAACCTATATTCGCGTTCTGGGTTCTTGGAATTATATCTACTTTTTCTTTGATGCGAAAAACAAGATTATTTTATCTCATCGATATTCACCCGATCGTGATACACAGACTGCCATCAAAGCTATTTATGATGTCATTCGCCATTATGGCAATGATATTCCTGAAAATCTTAATCTCGTGGTTGATGGAAATCCTATTTATTTACTTGCACAACAGTATTTCGAACGTCACGGCATTCATTTTGATGTCACACAAGTTATCGGACTAACCAATGAAGATCCAGTATCTAAGGAATATCGTCCATTAAAGCAGATAGTAGAGCGTTTAAATCGTACATTTAAAGCCAACTATAAGCCTTTAGGTGGTTTCGGTTCAGAGTCTGGCGCAATTGCACAGGTCGTTCTTTTTAGCACATTCTTCAACTTTTTACGACCGCATTCTGCCCTAGAAAAAGGACGTATTCCTGTACAGATTGAGGAGCTAAACCAATGTCAAGATATGCCCTCAAAATGGATAAAACTTATACAGCTAGCTAGCGAATTTAAATACGAGCTTCCAGCAAGATAAATGGCTTTCTTTCGGCATCGAGAGCCCTGAAAAAGAATCGCTTTGTACACCCTTGACAATTCTGCCAAGCCTAAACTCGTGAGAGAGGCTTGGGAATAAAATGGCTTAAAATGGGCCATGCAAGGGTGAGCTTTGGTGTGCTTTCTTTCGTATACCTGGTCGCCCTGTGCTTAAAAGGCAAGCCATTTTACAGAATTAGTCAAGGGCGATTCGTCAAAAATGCCTCAACGAATTAAATGACAAACATAAAAATTGTTTACTCGTTCAATAATATTTGTTTTTCATAGAACTTTTTGAATTTCC
>NZ_JAKUDS010000068.1 GCF_023221775.1 Enterococcus cecorum
AGTAAATGACACGTTACAGACTGCAAAATGTACCAACTGAAAAAAGAAAGAATACCGTTGTGTGTTTTATTTCTCGATCAGCTTTTAAAACATGGGGTCCCGAGCGACTACGAGGAATTTGTATCGATAAGAAATAGATTTAAAAATTTCGCTGTTATTTTGTACATTTAACTTGACGGTGACATCTCTCTATTGTGAGTTATTAGTGGTACAGTTTTCAACAGTTTTAATTATAAAAAAGTGGTGCATTTTTAAATTGGCACAAACAGGTAACGGTTATTGCAGGTGTATTTCTTATCTATGGGTTTAACATGGATTTTATCATTAAAATCATGAGTATTGTCCGAGAGTGATTGGTCTTGCGTATGGTTAACCCTAAAGTTATGGAAATAAGACTTAGAAGCAAACTTAAGAGTGTGTTGAGCATTATCTTAAAATTTTGTATAATAGGAATTGAAGTTAAATTAGATGCTAAAAATTTGTAATTAAGAAGGAGGGATTCGTCATGTTGGTATTCCAAATGCGTTATGTAGATAAAACATCTACTGTTTTGAAACAGACTAAAAACAGTGATTACGCAGATAAATAAATACGTTAGATTAATTCCTACCAGTGACTAATCTTATGACTTTTTAAACAGATAACTAAAATTACAAACAAATCGTTTAACTTCTGTATTTGTTTATAGATGTAATCACTTCAGGAGTGATTACATGAACAAAAATATAAAATATTCTCAAAACTTTTTAACGAGTGAAAAAGTACTCAACCAAATAATAAAACAATTGAATTTAAAAGAAACCGATACCGTTTACGAAATTGGAACAGGTAAAGGGCATTTAACGACGAAACTGGCTAAAATAAGTAAACAGGTAACGTCTATTGAATTAGACAGTCATCTATTCAACTTATCGTCAGAAAAATTAAAACTGAATACTCGTGTCACTTTAATTCACCAAGATATTCTACAGTTTCAATTCCCTAACAAACAGAGGTATAAAATTGTTGGGAATATTCCTTACCATTTAAGCACACAAATTATTAAAAAAGTGGTTTTTGAAAGCCATGCGTCTGACATCTATCTGATTGTTGAAGAAGGATTCTACAAGCGTACCTTGGATATTCACCGAACACTAGGGTTGCTCTTGCACACTCAAGTCTCGATTCAGCAATTGCTTAAGCTGCCAGCGGAATGCTTTCATCCTAAACCAAAAGTAAACAGTGTCTTAATAAAACTTACCCGCCATACCACAGATGTTCCAGATAAATATTGGAAGCTATATACGTACTTTGTTTCAAAATGGGTCAATCGAGAATATCGTCAACTGTTTACTAAAAATCAGTTTCATCAAGCAATGAAACACGCCAAAGTAAACAATTTAAGTACCGTTACTTATGAGCAAGTATTGTCTATTTTTAATAGTTATCTATTATTTAACGGGAGGAAATAATTCTATGAGTCGCTTTTGTAAATTTGGAAAGTTACACGTTACTAAAGGGAATGTAGATAAATTATTAGGTATAGGGCACCTCTAATAACTACCAATTAATTCACCTCAAAATGAAATTAGAAAAAAACAGCGAAATTTTTAAATCTATTTCTTATCGATACAAATTCCTCGTAGGCGCTCGGGACCCCAACATGAGGAAATGTTTTTATAAAAAAAGAGTAGTTACCGTTT
>NZ_JAKUDS010000069.1 GCF_023221775.1 Enterococcus cecorum
TAATTCATTCCTTTCGCTTCGCTTCAGGCACAACACCTAATGAAAAAAAGTTCGTCACCCTTGCGAAGCATTCCTTTTGTTTCATTGTATAATAATACTGAGGGAGCCTATGTACACTACAAATCACGGGGAGGTGAATAAGTGCGAAGGATTCACTATTCGACCTTGTATGTTTATATGTGTAGTCAAGCTTTTCAAGCACAACTAACTGTCGCCTTTGAGCACGTAAACTTATCTTTGTATAAACAACTCGTTTGTGTAAAAGTTTGGCAGTCCCTGTATAGTTCTCTCTTTAACTCATAAAAAGAGGAGGTATAAAATGCTTAAAATCGTTTACCCTATTTGTTGCGGTATTGATGTTCATAAGACCTTTATTATTGCTGTGATTGCTATCACCGATAATCAAGGTATTACTCAATACTACAAACGTCGCTTCTCAACTTATACTCATTCTTTAAACGAATTAAAGAAATGGTTAGAAGCTTATTCTTGTTTTCATGTTTGTATGGAATCCACCGGTAAATACTGGATTCCTATCTATAACGTCCTTGAAGACGAAATGGATATCTGTCTTGCCCATCCTAAATACGTAAAAGCAATTCGTGGGAAAAAGACAGATAAAAAGGATGCCCAGTGGATTGCCGATTTATATAAACATGATTTAGTCTCTGGTAGTTTTATTCCACCCGCTAAAATTCGACAATTACGCGACTTATTCCGTTACTACATGAAACTCACCTACATGCAAACTAGTGAAAAGAACCGTTATCAGAATTCTTTAACTTGGTCTAATATTCAAATCGCCAGTGTTGTTTCTGATGTTTTTGGTAAATCTTCACAGAAAATCATCCAACATTTGTTAGATAATCCAAATGAAGAGATTGACCTTCCTGCATTGATTCATCGTCGTATGAAGGCTTCTATTGAACAATTTGAATTGGCAATAGACGGCGAGATTTCCGATGAACAAGCTGAAAAGCTACGAGTCATCAAAGCTCACTACGACGCAATTACTTTTTGTAAAAATGATTTACAAAAACTGATTACTGAATTAGGTAAAGAATTTGAACACGAACGAAAACTCATTCAAACGGTTCCTGGATTTCAAAATGAATTCTCTGCTTTGAGGGTGATTGCTGAAATTGGTACGGATATGTCTAAATTTCCAACTGCTAAACACCTTTCTTCTTGGGCAGGTGTATGTCCTGCTTGTGATGAAAGTGCCAATAAAAAGCACTCGACAAAAATTTCAAAAGGTGGACACTATTTGAAGCCACTTTTAGTTCAAGTAGCCAATGCCGTGGTGCGTTCAGATAAATATCCAGAATTTAAAAACAAGTATCTACAGCTAAAGAAAAGGCGAGGACATAAAAAAGCGATTATCGCAATTGCTAGAAAACTTCTTGTTGCGATTTATCATGTGCTTAAAAATGACGAAGTGTATAATGCGGATTTATATCACTACCAAGAGTATGTCTCGCCTAAAAAAACACTAACTGTTGAACAAGCTGTAAGACTTGCGATTAACCACGGCTATCAAGTAATATAACAACCATATTATAACGATTGTTGTTTGTTATACGTTTATTTAGTGCACCCTTTTTTATGGACTTTCTTCAAATTTCTTTTCTAGCTCTTTTTCAAACTTT
>NZ_JAKUDS010000007.1 GCF_023221775.1 Enterococcus cecorum
CACTTCAAGCGCTAAGAACCGTTAGGTTTAGCTAAGTGGTGAGTAGTTCACAGATAAAGAAATTGAATGGAGTTCTTTTTTCTATCTATCTTTTTTAGTATAATAAGAGTTCAAGGAGGAATTTTTTGATGTTAAATGCAGATATGATTGTTGAAAAAATGAAAAATCAAAAAATCAATTATGATCGTGTGTTACGAAAAATGATTATTGAATGGGAGAAAAATGAAGAACGCCCAAGAATTTTGTTGCACTCTTGTTGTGCCCCTTGTTCGACTTATACGTTAGAGTTTTTATGCCAATATGCTGATGTGACTGTCTTCTTCTCTAATTCTAACATTCATCCTGAAAGTGAATACTTACGTCGGATGATTGTGCAAAAGAAATTTATTGAAGATTTCAATGCAAATACAGGGAACAATGTGCAACTGATTGTCGATGAATATAAACCCAATGATTTTATTCAAATGATGGTGAAACAAAATTTACATAACGAAAAAGAAGGCGGTAAACGTTGTGATGCGTGCTTTAATCTACGCCTTGACTTAGTTGCCCAAAAAGCCCAAGAGTTAGGATATGATTATTTTGGAAGTGCCTTAACCATCTCTCCTAAGAAAAATAGTCAATTGATTAACCAAATTGGCATGGATATACAAAAGATTTACAATACAAATTATCTACCAAGTGATTTCAAGAAAAACCAAGGCTACCAACGCTCAATCGAAATGTGTAAAGAATATGATGTGTTTCGTCAATGTTATTGTGGCTGTGTCTTTGCTGCCAAACAACAAGGGATAGATTTTAAAGCGATCAAAAAAGAAGCCCAAGAATATGTAGATAATTACGAAAAAGAAAATGGTAAGTTGGTGTTTACTTTCAATGCTGATTAGTATACTTAACCTCGCCTTCACTTTTTTTATTAGTATTTATCTATGTATCTTTTTAAGTACGGGGCTATTGGTCTTAACCCTAATGTTGCGTGCCAAAAAAATCGTCCAAAAGATGCCAACTCCCCAAAAGGAGGTTCAAAGAAAAATGTTTATGACGCAAATGCTATATTTCTTTATCCTTTTAATGATTGTTGCTTGTATCAACACGCTATTTATCTGGCAAGGCAATTTCTACTTTGGTATTGGACTCATCGCATTTGGCATATTTCATATTATTTTTAAATTCGTGACCAAAAAAGAGCAATTGAAAAAAATTCTTTAAAAAAACTAGGCAGTTAAATTTTGAACTGCCTAGCTTTTTTTATTTTTTAAAATTGTAAGAATGGTCAAAGGAATGGTTAAAATCATATAGCCTAAAATGGCAAAAACAGCTATTCTCCCACCTGTAGCAAGATGTAATGCATTACTTACACCCTCACAAATCAGAATTGCAACTAAATAAATAATAAATAATTGAAAAAAACGTTTAAAACTCATACCAAAATCCTTTCTATAATTGCTTTTGAATGAGCAGAATCGAACAAAAAACCATTAAAAATCCTACCCACTCAATCCAACCAAATGCCATTTGGAAGATGATAATGGAAAATACTAAAGATAAGAGTGGCTCTACCGCTGTTAGTATTCCTGCAAGTGAAGGTGAAATATAGCGTAAACTTTGGGAATAACAAAAAAAGGATAAAGCCGTTCCCACTAAAGCGACAATTAAAAACTGACTCACTGAAAATAGCGTAAAAGTTCCTGTTGGATGCCAAAATGGATGAATAAGATTAGCAAAAGTTCCACCAATTAACATCCCCCAACCAACGACACTTAAACTGCCATATTCACTAATCAGTTGTCTTGGCAAGATGCTATAAATGGCAATGGCAAGTGCTGCAATCAATCCCATAATAATGGCCATCTTTGGAACAATTAATTGATGTAAATTTCCATGAGTCGCTAGTAATAATATACCAATAAATGCCAACAATAACAAAAATATTGTTTGAAAACTTGGCCAACGTCTTTGTCTAAATGCTTCATAAAAGATGATGAATACTGGACCTGTAAATTGGATAATCGTCGCAAAAGAAGCATTGCTAAAAGCTATTGTCTGGAAAAAGCCAGCTTGAACTGCATACATCCCAAAAATTCCAAATAAAATTAAAGCCAAGGCATCTTTGGGATTTTTAAAAATGGCAAATAGATTTCCTTTATGACTCCCTTGACTGATTAAAATTAATACGAATCCTGAGACAAGCATGCGTGCAGAAACTAACCAATTGGCAGTAAAGGAAAATTGTTGTAACAAAATTTGTCCGGAAATTCCTGAAATCGCCCAAAATGCCGCTGCACTAGCTGCATAAATCATTCCCTTAGTTTTCACTTTTTATCCTCCGCAAAAATTTCATAATACTTATACTATACATGAAAATTCTAAAAATAAAAGGGTTTATCTTACATTTCCCCCAAATTGCCCCTCCCAGCTGTTTTTAGCGTAAAAAAGTGTTGGTATCCTTGAAATACCAACACTTTGATTGATTATTCTTCCTCTTCAGCCATAAAGGTATTGAATACTTCTTCAATCATATCCCATTCGGCTTCCGTTTCGATTTGTTGTAATTCGCCTTCCGTGCCATCTTCATTTTCTAAGTAGGCATAGGCTTGTAATTCAACATCTTCATCCTCTGGCACACCAGCAGGATATAACAAGACGTAATTACGGCCAAATTCTTCTTGACCATCAATGGTTAAAAGAATTTCGTATAAAGTTTCATTTCCTTGGTCATCCACCAAAGTAATGTGTTCATGTCCTTCATGATCGTGATCATGGTCATGATGATGATGTGTCATGTTGCATTCCTCTTTTCTATTTATGTTCATAATGATTTACTTGTAATATCTAAATAATTTTGTAAAATCATTACGGCTGCTAATTTATCAATCACTTTCTTGCGTTTTGCTCGCGAAGTATTAGCTTCCTGTATTAGCATACGCTCTGCCTGCACAGTTGTCAAACGTTCATCTTGATAGTCAACTGGTAACTGAAATTTTTCAGCAATCATTTTCCCATAAGCTTGTGAAGCCAAGGCGCGTGGTCCAATTGTATTATTCATATTTTTAGGTAGACCCACAACAAACTTTTCAACTTCATATTCTTTCACTAATTCAGCTAAACGTTCTAAACCAAACTCTTCTTTTTCCTCATCAATTCGAATAATCTCCACACCTTGAGCCGTCCAGCCCATTAAATCACTGACTGCTACGCCAACTGTTTTCGAACCGACATCTAACCCCATAATTCTCATTGGACATTAATCCCATGGTTCGTTAAGTAATAGCGAATTAACACTTCTAATACTTCATCACGTTCATGACGTCGAATGAGATTACGAGCATCGCGATAACGAGGAATATAAGCTGGGTCGCCGGATAATAAGTAACCCACGATTTGATTGATTGGGTTATATCCTTTTTCTTCAAGTGCACGATAAACAATTTCTAAAGTTTCACTCACTTCTTTTTTACGGTTATCATCAAAACTAAAACGGACTGTTTCATCTGTAAAGCCCATAGTAAACACCTCTTTTTCTAAAATAGAATCGTACTACTTTCTAAGCTCTATTATAACTGATATTTTTATTTTTAGATATGATTTTAGCTTTTTTCTTAAAATTTTTAAAAAGTCCGATAAACATACTCATTTTTGGGTGCTTGAATTTGTTTGACCTGGGATACTTTTACAACTGGTAATTCTCGTTTAAATGGTGCATAGTATTCCGAAACTAGCTCACCTTCCACTAATAACCAATCATTATTCTTATATGAGGTTGGTTGATCAAAATCAATTCTTAAACCAAAGACCCCAGAATCAGCAATACAGTGAATAACACCAAATCTAAATAAGAAAAGATCTTGCTGGTTGGCAGTTGTTGAATGGTACACAAAACCTTTAAATTGAATTTTTTTACCAATAAACTCACTTGGATAATTATAGATTATTTCCATCAATTCCAAGTAATTTGTATCAGTAATAACAATTTTTTGATCTTTAGTATATTTATCTAAGAGTCGATTCATTTGTTTTTGGTAGTCCGAAGTATTGAAATAAATACTGGTGTCTGGACGTAAATACTGCGTTTGAAAATACGGATCACCCGTAGATTCTTTACTTAGCGGAAACTGAAAGCCTTTTGCCTCAACAATGGTCGTATCCAAACTAACTTTAGGAAAAGCTAACCCAACCACAATGGGCATCATTAATAAGGCATAACCAATCACTTTTTGATACCCTTTTTGCATGCCATGATGATGGTCGTCTTCATGTTGAGCGGTGTGCTTATCATTTTTCACCCATTTAAAAAGTTGCACAAGCGCTAATAAAAAAGCGAGTCCCATAGATAAAAAGGCTAAATAGCGATAATGGACGTTAATATATTGATTAAGCTTGCCACTGATTTGCAAAAACATCATCAACCAAACATAACCAATCAAAATTAAAAATCTTATCATCCTTACACCACCCATGCATAGATAATGACTACAAACGCAACTAAGCCAACCATTGAGGCAATAAAGCGCGTATTAAAGTAGCGTTTCATCATTAACAAATTCTTGATATCCACCATCGGACCAAAGACTAAAAAGGCAATCACCGGTGCTTGGCCAAATAAACTTAATAAACTTGAACCGATAAACGCATCTGCTTCGGAACACAGCGATAAAATAACAGCTAAAATTATCATCACAAAAATAGCGAGTAATTTCGTAGAGCCTAAAGTGAGTATCCATTTTGTCGGTAAGTAAGTTTGCATGCTTGCTGATAAAAGTGCACCAATCATTAAGTAGCGCCCTGTATCAAAGAATTCATCCAAACTATGATCTAACACGTGACCAATGGCGTGGATGCGACTTGTTTTTTCATGATGATCGTGTTGATGCACTGACACTTCTTGCATCGCGCGTAGACCTTCTTCATTTAAAATAGGTTGCTTATAAAAATAGGCCAACCAACTACCCACAACTACTGCTACAAGTAAACTCCCCACTGCTCTAAGCAAGGCAAATTTCCATGAATTTCCAAAAGCAATAAAGGTTGAAAATAAGACAATCGGATTAATAATAGGTGCGGTCAACATAAAAGCAAATGCCGTATAAGTCGGCACTTTTTTACGTACAAATTGATTCACAATCGGTACAATCCCACACTCGCAAGATGGAAAAAAGATTCCCATGGTAGAACCAACTAAAATCGATAAAAACTTATTATTTGGCAAAAATTTCTTCACGCGCTCGGGAGTTAGGTATACGTGAAGCGCACCAGAAATAATACATCCCAATAAGACAAATGGTAAAGCTTCTATGACAATGGATAAAAAAATCATACTCATTTGTAAAAACGAATGAGGTAGCTGTTGAAACATAACTTTCCTCCTAACGACTTATCTTTCAATTAATTAGAGTATAACGAAACGAAAGAAAGTACAACCATTCAAGCTTAATCTTAAGAAAAAAGCATACTCAATAAATATGATAATTATCTATACCCTCTTGTTCGATAGTAATGATTAATTGATGTGGTAGACAGATACTTGTTTGACCAACTGTATCAATCCAACCCGTTCTTACAGCAATTTGGTCAGGGCTATTATCTTCTTTCACACGTATTCGTCCATGATAAATTTCAATAATATTATATTGCTTTTTATTAGGATAATATGTTTTTAAAATATGTTGTTTTTTTGTTAAATCAAATCTTTCTACTTCTTTTCCTTTAATTTTTACAATAGCATATTTTGTGGTTACTAGATTATTTTCATTTGATTGTTGAACATGAAAAAAAACTAATGGTAAAAATGAAGCAAAAAGAAATAATACAATCAAAATAAGATCGCCAAACTTCATTCTCATTAAGTGGTACATCTAACTACAAACTACTTAAAAATAGGTTTACCAATAATAAATTTAAGTAGTCTCTCCTTTCATAGAATTTAAAAATAGGCTTATTTATGAACAATGGTATCATAAATAAGCCTAATTAAACTTTTACTATATAGAATTTTTTAATTTATTTTTTTTATGCAATTTTATTATCTTTAATGCTCGTTTTCTTGTTTTGATATTTGGACTTTTCAATCGTCTGTAAGCACTAGACAAATCATTCTTTTCCAATATTTCTTCCCTCTTTCCGTATATCTGATATCTTCACTTATTTGGATTATTTATTTTACTTCTTTAAAAACTACTTTTTTACGTAATTTGGGTGAATATTTCTTTAATTCTAGCCTTTCAGGCGTATTACGTGTATTTTTTGTTGTTAAATAAATTCTTTCCTTTGTTATCGCACATTCTAAAATAATATTTTTTCGCATAGTTCTTTCCCTCCCAGTAGATATTTTTTCTAAATTATCGTCTAATTCTCAACTTGAAAACCTATGAATCATAAAATTTATCACACTACAATTCCCTATTCATTGATTTCCTGTTATTACCAACTTGCTTTTCTCACCCCA
The DNA here is from genome assembly GCF_023221775.1 of Enterococcus cecorum. Taxonomy (GTDB): domain Bacteria; phylum Bacillota; class Bacilli; order Lactobacillales; family Enterococcaceae; genus Enterococcus_E; species Enterococcus_E cecorum_A. The sequence goes on from NZ_JAKUDS010000007.1 coordinate 6,443, forward strand.
GGAAGTAACCCTTGATGAGCCAATTCCCTAAATTTAATGCGAGACATTCCAAATTTACGCATATACCCACGAGGACGACCATCAAGCTGGTCTCTTAATTTTAAACGATTTGGATTAGCATCTTTAGGTAATTTTGCTAAGGCTGCATAATTTTTTTCTTGCTTTAGCTGTCTTCTCAAATCAGCATATTGTTCAATTAACACTGCTTGTTTTTTTGCTTTTTCGATCTTTGCTTTTTTTGCCATAATACACCTCTACTCTTTTAAATCGTAATGATTTCGATTTGTAAACTATATTAACATCTCTTTAAATCATTGTCAATAAAAAAAGTGAAGAGCACTATTTTACTAGCCTCTCCACTCATTTATTGATAACCAAGAATAAATTTAATTATGTACAAAAATATCCATTGGTGGATTATCAGAATTTAAAAAGTAAATCAAAGTCTGTAACTCATTCGTTAAGTCTACGTTTTGGATAATCACATCTTGTGGTGCATTCAAACGAACTGGCGTAAAATTAAGAATGCCCTTCACTCCTGATTCAACCAATTCATTAACGACATCTTGTGATTTATCAGCAGGTACAGTTAAGATGGCAATGTCAATTGCTTGAATCTTAATTTGTTCCTTCATGTCGCTCATTGGATAAACAGGAATTCCATCAATAATCCGTCCAACTAGGTTTTCATCCACATCAAATGCCGCACTAATGCGAATAGAGTTACTATGATGGAACTTGTACTTCAGCAAAGCACTTCCTAGATTTCCGACCCCAATCAAGGCAACATTAGTCATCTTGTCTTCATTTAAAGTCACAGCAAAGAACAGCATCACTTCTTCAACGTCGTAACCATAGCCACGTTTCCCTAATTCCCCAAAATAAGAGAAATCACGACGAATCGTTGCGCTGTCAACTTGTACCGCTTCACTTAATTCAGTAGAAGATACTTTCTTTTTACCTGCTTGATGGAGCATTTTTAAGTATCTATAGTAAATCGGTAAACGTTTGGCAGTAGCTTTTGGAATTTGTTTTTCTTTCACGTTTTTCCCCTCCAATTTGTGAACTATTCACTATTTCCATGGTTATCTTAACAGACTTCACACAAAAAAAGCAATTTATCTGCTCACAAATTAGCAACTATTTTTCAAATTCATTCATCATTTTAAAAGCGATTACAGACATCCACAAAATCCATGAGAAAGAAGCAAAATTTTTCTAAACTATCTTTTGCTTTTTTAGATTGAATTTCTATGATAGACTGAGAATGCAGTAAATTTTAAAGGATGAAAATAATTATGATTATCTTACAAGTCAATCAAGTGGCCCGCCTTTTTGGTGCTGAGGTCCTCTTTGAAAATATCCAAATGGAAATTGACAGCCAATCACGTATTGCCTTAGTTGGCCGCAATGGTGCTGGCAAATCAACCTTAATCAAAATTATCGCAGGAATTGAACAACCTGATCAAGGGCAAATTGTCCGCAATAAAAATATTCAACTCGGCTATCTTGCACAAAATACCGGATTAGAAAGTGAAAATACCGTTTGGGAGGAAATGCTTTTAGCTTTTTCACAAGTCCGGCAAATGGAAAGTCGGATGCGCCAGTTAGAAATTCAAATGGGTGAAAGTGACTTTACTTCTGCTGAGTATGAACGCTTATTAAAAGAATACGATGAATTACAACATCAATTTAAAGAAAAAAATGGCTATGGCTATGAAAATGAAATTCGCACCGTTCTACATGGTTTCCAATTTGGTCCAGAGTTTTATGAACAAGCCATTGATACTTTATCAGGTGGTCAAAAAACGCGGCTAGCCTTAGCGAAACTGCTTTTACAAAAACCTGACCTACTGATTTTAGACGAACCCACCAACCATTTAGATATCGAAACACTTTCTTGGTTAGAAGGCTATCTCCAAGGCTATCAAGGCGCGTTACTCATTGTCTCTCATGACCGCTATTTTCTTGATAAAGTCGCTACCGAAGTTTATGAATTAAGTCGTCGGAAAATGCGCTATTATAAAGGAAATTATAGTCAATACCTTGATTTAAAAGCCCAGCAACTCGCAAGCGAATGGAAAGCTTATGAAAAACAACAAGAAGAAATTCAAAAATTAGAAGATTTCGTGGCGCGTAATCTCGTGCGGGCATCTACTACTAAACGTGCCCAAAGTCGACGCAAACAGTTAGAAAAAATGGAACGACTAGATAAACCTCAAGGGGATGAAAAGTCAGCACACTTCCTCTTTAACATCCAAAAAGAGTCTGGAAATGTCGTCTTGCAACTGACAGATGGTGCTATTGGGTATGAAAATGTCATTTTGAGCGAACCGATTGAACTCGATATTCGTAAGCAAGAAGCCATCGCCTTAGTCGGGCCAAATGGTATCGGCAAGTCCACCCTTTTAAAATCGATTATTGGTCAAATTCCGCTGATTAAAGGTGACATCCACTTGGGAAGCAATGTTTCGATTGGTTATTACGATCAAGGACAAGCCGATTTACATTCTAATAAGACGATTTTACATGAACTTTGGGATGAACACACGACTACCCCTGAAGGAGAAATTCGCACCATTTTGGGTAGTTTTCTTTTCTCAGGCGAAGATGTGGAAAAACCAATTTCACTATTAAGTGGTGGCGAAAAAGCGCGCGTTGCCTTGGCCAAACTTTCCATGGATCAAGATAACTTTTTAATACTTGACGAACCGACCAACCATTTAGATATTGATAATAAAGAAGTTTTGGAAAATGCGTTGATTGATTATCCTGGGACACTTCTTTTTGTCTCTCATGACCGCTATTTTATTAATCGGATTGCTACGAAAGTCATTGAACTTTCAGAACATGGCAGCAAACTTTATTTAGGCGACTATGATTATTACTTGGAGAAAAAACGCGAAGAAGAAGAACTTAAAGCACTCCAAGCACAAACAGAAGAAAAAGTACCGGAAATCTCTTCTGGCAAACAATCATTTATGCAAAGTAAAGAGCAACAAAAATCACTGCGAAGTCTCACCCGTCAAATCGAACAATTAGAAAAAGAAATGGAACAAATTGAAGCGCAAATTGCACAATTAGAAACAGCGATGACCTTACCAGAAAATCTTGCGGACCACCAAGCATTATTAGACTTAAATCATGAATTAGAACAAGCGAGAAGCCAACAAGATCGCATTTTAGAGCAATGGGAAACGGCCACTTTAGCATTAGAAGAAATGGAAAATGAATAGATGAAAGAAACGCTTTATACCCATAACTTTGAAGTATCCGATATGCAGATTTCACTGGGGGTATCTGACAAAGGTCTAGTCTTTGCAGCACCTAGTAGTTGTTGTGAAAAAGAACGCGCAACTTATCAGTGGTTAGAAGATACACAATTCACTATGCCATTTGTCCAATATTACCAACAATACTTTAACGGTCAGTTACCAACTGTCTCCTTTTCTCTTGACCTGAGAGGCACACCGTTTCAAAAACAAGTCTGGGAAACCCTATTGACGATTGCTTATGGTCAGGTCGTTACTTACAAAGACGTCGCTCAAAAAATGAAGCGACCAAGTGCAGTTAGAGCTGTTGCCAATGCGATTGGAAAAAATCCAATTTTAATTATCGTCCCTTGTCATCGTGTCATTGGATCAAATGGGCAATTAACCGGATTTGGTTGGGGAATCCCGCTAAAGAAAAGACTCTTAACACTTGAAAAAAATATCCTCTCAACTCGTGCAAAAGGTTGAACGTTCAATCTTTTGCACTTTACTTTTATCTAAAAAAGGTAGACAATAAATCTATCATTACGAGAGGATGAAGCAAATGCAATTACTACACTATGATTTAACAAGCAAAAATCAGCGCCAAGCAAGTGTGGATGTTTACCTAAGAGAAATCGTCCAAGAAAACCCACAGCCTTTACCAATTGTGGTCATCTGTCCTGGTGGGGGCTATCATTTTGTTTCTAATCGTGAATCAGAGCCACTTGCCTTAGCCTTTATGAACCAAGGCTATCACGCAGTAGTTTTAAACTATACGACACGTGATACGTTTGCTAAAGGCACATTTTTAGAGGATTGCCTAGAACAAGTCGCCCTCACTTTTGAGTTGATTCATCAAAAGGCTAAAAAATGGCAGGCCAATACAGACGAAATCTTCTTATTAGGTTGTTCTGCTGGTGGCCATTTAGCTGCCTCTTATAGTAGCCAGTGGCATCAATTCCATCAAGAAGCTTCATATCAACCAAAAGGCACGATTCTTTGCTACCCAGTCACTAGCTTTGATTTGGGATGGCCAAAAACAGTGGATCACTTAGGTATCACGAAAGAAGATTGTCTGCGATATGATACGATTGCTCAAATTAATTCAAAGACGGCACCAACTTATATTTGGCACACTTTTGCCGATGGTTCAGTACCTGTAGTCAATTCACTAAAATATTGTGAAGCGCTCTATCAACAACACATTCCTTTTGAAGCACATATTTTTGAAAATGGCAAACACGGCTTAGCACTTGCAAATGAATCAAGCGCGAAGTCATTTGATACAGAATATATACTCCCTGAAGTTGCACAATGGTTTGAAGAATGTAGTGCCTGGATGAAACGACAACGCCAAAACTAAACAAAAAAATACATGAGAAAATTGTTACAACGACAACTTCTCATGTATTTGTATTAATTACGATACATCTTCAACTCAAGGAATAAATCATTGTAGATGCCCAAGTATTTAGAACCTAAATTATCATAGACTTCCAAATGCTTCATCAAATCAGCAGAAGGATAAAATTGTTCATCTTCGGTAATTTCTTTAGGTAAGATTTTTAGCGCTTCTTTATTTGGTGTGGCATAACCGATATATTCGGCATTTTGTGCGGCATTTTTTGGTTCTAGCATAAAGTTAATGAAATCGTAAGCACCTTTAATATTTTTGGCTGTTTTCGGGATAACCATATTATCAAACCAGAGATTCGAGCCTTCTTTAGGAATGACATAATGAAGATGCTCATTTTGTTCTAACATATCCGCTGCTTCTCCAGAAAATGTTACAGCAACCGCACTCTCTTCATTAGCCATATACATTTTAATTTCATCAGCAACAATTGCCTTGACATTTGGGGTAATCTTGCGCAATTTATTGACTGCCGCTGTCAATTGCGAATCATTTTTACTATTTAAAGAATAACCTAAACTATTTAACCCTAAACCAATGACTTCACGTGCCCCATCAATCAACATCACATTATTTCTTAGCTCTGGACGCCATAAATCATCCCAAGACTGGATATCTTTGCCATCAACGAATTTGTCATTATAGACAATTCCTAATGTTCCCCAAAAGTATGGGATGGAATATTTATTATTCTTATCAAAACTTAAATTCAAAAAACGCGAATCAATATTGTCTAAACCCTTAATTTTACTATGGTCGATTGGGATTAAAAGGTTTTCTTCTTTCATTTTTTGAATCATATATTCACTAGGAATGGTAATGTCATAAGCCGTACCACCTTGTTGAATCTTGGTAAACATCGCTTCGTTGGAGTCAAAAGTTTCATAATTGACTTTATAGCCATATTCTTTTTCAAACTTTTTAATTAAAGCCGGATCAATATAATCGCCCCAGTTATAAACATTTAAGACTTTGGCTCCTGACATGCCACTTGACTTTTGTAAGTGATGCACGCCTAAAGCTAATACACCGATAATGACTAAAATACCAATAAATAGAGATTGCAATTTTTTCATCGGATATTTGCCACCCCCGTTTGGATTGATCGACCTTTTTTACGACGCGGACGGTTATCTTTGCTAATGAAGTAATAACCGACAACTAAAAGCATCGAGAAGATAAAGACTAAGGTACTTAAAGCATTAATTTCTAAGCTAATCCCTTGACGTGCCCGTGAATAGATTTCTACGGACAATGTTGAAAATCCATTACCAGTCACAAAGAAAGTAACCGCAAAGTCATCTAAGGAATACGTAAAGGCCATAAAATACCCAGCAATAATCCCTGGTGATAGAAATGGCAGAATAATACGCATTAAGACTTGACGATAATTCGCCCCCAAATCAAGGGCTGCCCGAATCATACTATCATTCATTTCTTGTAGCTTTGGCAAAACCATTAGCACCACAATTGGAATACTGAAAGCTACGTGTGAAAGTAAGACACTGATAAAGCCGAGACTAAAGTTACTGAACAAATTGCCAATCATCGTAAAGAAAATTAAGAAACTTGCACCAATAATAACGTCAGGAGAAACTAACAAGATATTATTTAAACTCAATAATGTCGTGCGGCTTTGACGTCTCTTTGTATAATAAATCGCCATTGCACCAAAAGTTCCAATCATTGTCGCAATCAAGGCAGATAAAAAGGCTAGTAAAAATGTGTTTAACACAATGATAATCAAACGCGTATCTGACCACAATGTTTGATAGTGTTCCCAGGTAAATCCCGTGAACTTATTCATGGTACCGCCTTTATTAAAAGAATAAAAAATCAAGTAAAAAATGGGCGCATACAAAATGATAAACACTAAAGTTAAATAAATTTTCGAAAAGAGGTTTTTCTTCATTTTTTAGCCCCTCCTTTACGTTTTTCTGCGGTTAACACCATAACAATGAACATCGCTACAATCAAGACGACGCCAATGGTTGAACCCATTCCCCAGTTTTGCGTCACTAAGAAATGCTCTTCAATGGCTGTACCTAGCGTAATCACTCGGTTTCCACCAATCAAACGTGTCAACATAAAAAGTGATAACGATGGGATAAAGACCGCTTGAATGCCACTTTTCACCCCATTTAAGGATAAAGGAAAGATCACGCGTCTAAAAGTTTCGAAATTATTCGCGCCTAAATCCCGACTCGCATTTAACAGCGAAGGATTGATTTCTTCTAATGCATTAAAAATCGGCAAAATCATAAATGGCAATTCAATATAGGTTGCGACCGTCATAAAACTAAAATCGGTAAACATGATTTGTACCGGAGCAATGCCAAAGAATGAAAGGAATTGATTAATACTACCATGAATCCCAAAAATACCAATAAATGCATAGGCTTTAAGCAATAAATTAATCCATGTTGGTAAAATAATCAAAAGTAGCAACAAATCTTTGTGCCGTAATTTCGTTAAAAAATACGCCGTTGGATAACTAATCAAAAGAGTGGTTAAGGTAATTAAAAAGGCATACCAAATCGAATTCAGCGTCATCATCAAATACTTGCCTGATGTAAAGTAAGTCGCATAATTAGCGAAGGTGAAATGCCCACTAATATCAAAAAAGGACTGATAAATAATTAGTAATACTGGGGCAATGACAAATAAAAGCAACCAAGCAACATAAGGAATCGCATAAATTTGTTTTAATTTGCTCAACTTATCTTCCCCCTACTCTTCATAGCTTTCTAAACGTGCGTCAAAGTCTTCTTCTGATTCGTTAAAACGCATGACATGGATATCTTCTGGCTCAAAGTATAATCCAATCTGGCTGCCTACTTTTGCCTTACGAGTAGAGTGAACCATCCATTCATTGCCATCTTCATCGTAACAAATGATCTCATAGTGAACGCCTCTAAATAGCTGCGTATCCACTTTGACAACTAATTTTCCTTTGTCCGCTGTAGTCAAGGTCAAATCTTCCGGACGAATCACAATTTCAACAGGTTCATTTGGTCGCATCCCACCGTCAACACATTCAAATTCTTTACCGACAAATTCAACCTTGTAATCTTCAATCATCGTACCATTGACAATATTACTTTCCCCAACAAAATCAGCCACAAAATGATTGATTGGTTCATCGTAAATGTCTACTGGCGTCCCACTTTGAACGATTTCACCTTTATTCATGACAAAAATTTCATCACTCATCGCCAAAGCTTCTTCTTGGTCGTGGGTAACAAAGATAAAGGTAATACCTAGCCGTTGTTGCAATTCACGTAACTCATACTGCATATCTGTGCGCAACTTCAAATCAAGTGCCGAGAGTGGTTCATCCAGTAATAAGACTTTTGGTTCATTGACAATCGCTCGGGCAATCGCTACTCGTTGTCTTTGTCCACCAGACATTTCACTAATTTCACGTTGTTCATAACCAGCTAATTGTACTAAGCGTAAAGCCTCAGTTACTTTTTTGGCGATTTCATCTTTTGGTAATTTTTTAATTTTAAGTCCGAAAGCAACATTTTCAAATACATTCATATGTGGAAAAAGCGCATAATCTTGAAAGACGGTATTCACTTGACGTTGGTTCGCTGGAATATCATTAATGCGTTTACCTTCAAAGTAGACATCGCCTTCAGATGCTTCAGTAAACCCTGCAATAATGCGTAGGATAGTCGTTTTTCCACATCCAGAAGGACCAAGTAAGGTATAAAATTTACCCGCCTCAATTTCAAAGCTTATGTCTTTTAAAATCGTTTCATCATCATAGCGTTTCACAATATTTTTAAACGTAATAATGCTATTAGACAATCTCAAATCCCCCTTCATCTTCCTTGGCAAATTATTTTTCTTGCCCAGACATTCTTTTTCATCTCACTGCTTGAATCAAACAGCATACTCATTAAGTTTAGGGCTTTAAGTCAAAAAATACAAGCAAAAAACGTAGATTCTAGCTATTTTTTTCAGAGAATCAAAAATCATTTTCTACAATATATTGACCAAAGATGGTTGCACGTTTTCTAAGCTGTGTTATGATAAAAAGAAAACGCATTACTTTGAGGTGAATGTCATGAATCCAAACTATTCATTTTTACAAGTCAAGCAAGTCAATGAACAAGTCGTATCTTCTATTGAACAAACCTGCTTACGTGATTTAAACGAAGGCGAAGTAGCAGTAAAGGTCGCCTATTCAGATATCAATTATAAAGATGCTTTAGCGCTCAAAACCAATGGCGGTGTGATTCGTCAATATCCGATGACACCAGGTATTGATTTAGCAGGGACAGTCCTTGCTTCCAAAGATTCCCAATGGCAAGTTGGACAAAAAGTACTTCAAACCGGCTATAGTCTAGGGGTTAGCGCACCAGGCGGCTTTAGTCAAATCCAAATTGTCAAAAGGGATGAACTGGTTGCTTTACCTGAGGATTTAGAGTTAAAACAAGCCATGCAATTTGGTACAGCTGGCTTTACCGCTGCCCTAGCCGTTTTAGCTATCAAGGAACAAGTGACCGATTTAAACGCACCAATTGTGATTACTGGTGCAAGTGGCGGTGTGGGGAGTATCGCTGTAGGTTTACTTGCTCGTCTAGGTTTTAAAAATCTTATTGCCCTTTCTAGAAAAGAGGCTCCTTGGTTACTCAACTTGGGCGCTACAACCATCGAAAATCCCAATCTTTGGTTATCGGAAAAAATCAAGCCTTTAGCCAAACAAAAAATAGCCGGTGTCATTGATACAGTTGGCGGCGATTTATTAAGTGCTTTAATTCCTCAAGTGCAATATGCCGGGGCTTTAGCTTTATGTGGAAATGCCGGTGGAATCAAGCTACAAACAACTGTCTTGCCTTTTATTTTAAGGGGGATTAAAATAATAGGGATTGATTCGGTCAATACAAAGATGCCTCAACGACTCCAAGTTTGGGCGTTCTTAGCGAGTCACCGTCAGCTTTTAGACAAGTTACCAATCAACGAAATAGCTCTTGAACAAATTCCTGAAGTAGCGCATCAATTATTAGCGGGACAACATCAAGGAAGAACGATTATTCATATAGGGGAAGCATAAATGAAAGTATTAATTACAGCCGGTGGGACGAGTGAACCCATCGATCAAGTCCGTTCAATAACCAATCATGCAAGTGGCGCCTTAGGAATTGAAATCGCTAAAGTGTTTTTACAAAATGGTGTAACAATTGACTATGTCGTAACTAAAAGTGCCAAAAAGCCGGCAGCAAATGAACACTTGAAGTTGCATTTAGTCAATAGCACACAAGAAGTCTATGATTGTCTAAAGCAACTCTTAACAACCCAAAAATATAGCGCAGTGATTCATACCATGGCCATTAGTGATTTCACAACGCAGGCCAGCCTTTCAATTGAAGCCTTAACCACTGCTTTAAACCAGGCTTACCAGGCTAAAAATCAGTTACAAGAAGAAGATTTATTAGCACTTTTTGCATCCATGGCAAATCCTACAGCAAGTAAAATCTCTTCTAAAACAAAAGGCTTGGTTTTAAGTTTACAACCTACGCCAAAAATTATTCAATCAATTAAGCATTGGCAGCACACAACCGTACTTTTTGGTTTTAAACTTTTAGCCAATGTCACACAGGAAAATTTACTACAAGTCGCCCGCAATAGTCTTGAGAAAAATCAGGCGGACTTTGTCATTGCCAATGATTTAAGCGAGATTGATACACAACAACATCACGCTTATCTATTAGATTCAACCGGTAAAGTCATCGCCCAAGGATATCAAAAGTCCGAAATCGCCCAAATGATTTTTAAACAATGGCAACAAATTTATCAACAGAAAGAAGAATAACTATTGAAGAAAAAAAGAATCATACTAGGAGTTTCAGGTAGTATCTCTGCTTATAAAGCTGCCGATATTACCAACGAACTAACCAAATTAAATATCGAAATCGATGTTATTATGACGCACAGTGCGACTCAATTTATTACCCCACTGACCCTCCAATCACTTGCTAAACGTCAAGTGCATACGGATGTTTTAGAAGAAGCTAATCCAAGTGTGATTAATCATATCGAATTAGCCAAACAAGCAGATTTATTTTTAGTCGCGCCAGCAAGTGCCAATATTATCGGGAAGTTTGCGAATGGGTTAGCCGATGATTTGCTCTCAACAGTTCAATTAGCTATCCCCCAAAAAACGCCTAAACTGATTGCTCCTGCGATGAATACGCAAATGTATCAACATCCAGCAGTCCAAAAAAATCTTGCCTATTTAAAAGAAATTGGCTATCATGAAATCACCCCTCGCGAAAGTTTACTTGCTTGTGGTGACTATGGTAAAGGCGCTTTAGCTACAGTTGAAACGATTGTAGATGCTGTGATTGAAACGCTCAAATAAAAAGGAAGAAAGGAAAAATAAAGTTGAAAAAAAGCAAAACTTTTCAATTTGTTTTAACTGCGTTGTTTTTAGGAATTATGATTTTACTTGCATCGGTACCCTTTTTAGGATTTATTCCAATCGGCCCGTTAAATGCAACGACTATGCATATTCCGGTTATTATTGGTTCAATCGTCTTAGGTCCGAAAATTGGAGCCTTACTTGGAGGAAGCTTTGGGGTAATCAGCTTGATTCGTGCAACAACTATGCCTACTGCCCTTTCCTTTGTCTTCTCACCTTTTATTCCAGTTATTGGGACCACTCATGGAAGTTGGAAAGCCTTACTGGTTGTCTTTATTCCACGTATTTTGATTGGCATTGTTCCTTACTATGTGTATCGACTCTGTCAAAAAGGATTAAAGCAACAAGCCAATACGATTGCCTTGTTTATTGCAGGTATATCCGGTGGTTTAGTCAATACGATTTTGGTGATGAATTTTATCTATTTTCTTTTCCAAAAAGAATATGCCCAACTCATCGGCAAAGGTGGTAAGGCGGTCTATGCTGCCATTAATGCGGTGATTCTAACCCAGGGCATTCCTGAAGCAATTGTCGCCGGTCTTTTTACAGCTGCGGTTGCGACCATTTTATTAAAATTAATGAAGCGCCAATCTTAAATTCAAACAATCTAGTCCTTGTGCTAGGTTGTTTTTTTATTGCTTGACAAGTGTTGAATTATCAGCTATCTTTGAAATGTTTCAAAATATAGGGGGTGGTCAGATGGTACGAAATGTATCTTCTACAAAAAATTTTCTTTTCAATTAATTCCCTTTTAGGATGTGCGTCTTAAAAGGGCCAAACACATTCACAAGGAGAGAATCAAATGAATCAGAAAATTTATCCACATCAATATCATGCACTACACCAACAAATAAATGACTTAATCAATGCTTACCAATCCGTCAATGACTTACAAACGATTCAAGTCTATCAAGCACTCATCTTTGAAAAAATCGATGAATTATTTTTTGATCGACCAACTGAAATTGAACAACTAAAAAGCGAATTGCTAGATAAGAGTTTAACTAAAGCAAGGGCACAACGTATTTTAGAACCCATTAAAGAATTAGTTATCCCCTTTGAAAAACCTAGTGCTAAACAAGTCCAAAAAGCTTTTCGTAAAGTGAAAAAATTAAAAGCACCTGATTTTGACGCGTTGGATTTACGTGATTATTCCTATATTGGTTTTGACGATGCAGGTAGTCAGAAAAAATATTTACTCTACTATGACCGTCAAAATAAGCTACAAGGAATTGTCGGACAGATGTCACCAAATACAATCAAAAATGTTTGTAGTATTTGTAACCATATCGGAAATGTCGCCTTGTTTTTATCCACCACTAAAGCCACTGCTGAAGGAACCTATACTAAAAAAGGCAACTACATTTGTACCGATAGTCATCAATGCAATTGCCAATTACATGAATTAGAAAATATGTACCAATTCATGGAAAAAACCAAAGCCTAAAATTAAAAATCAGCTTTTCTACACCGCAATAAGTGTAGGAAAGCTGATTTTTTTATTGCACTTCTTCACCGATAATTCGGACTTCCGTTTCAAGAGTGACATCAAATTTTTCTTTGATGACCTTTTGAATATAGTGGATTAAATTCACATAATCAGTTGCCGTGGCATGATTGATATTCACAATAAAGCCCGCATGTTTTTCTGAGACTTGGGCGCCACCAATTGTCATCCCTTTCAGGCCCGCTTGCTCGATTAATGGACCAGTATAATGCCCCACTGGACGTTTAAAGACGCTCCCACAAGAAGGATATTCTAATGGTTGCTTGCTTGCTCTAAGATGGGTTAATTCATCCATTTTTGCTTTGATTTCATCATAGTTACCCACCTGTAAGTCAAATGTCGCACTCAATACAATACAATGTTGCGCTTGAATGGCACTATGGCGATAACTAAAGGCCATCTCTTTGGCGCTTAAGGTTTTGATTTGTCCATCTGGATATAAGACTTCACACGAAACAAAAACATCTTTAATCTCACCACCATAAGCCCCCGCATTCATAAATACGGCTCCTCCAATGCTTCCTGGAATGCCACAAGCAAATTCAAAACCAGTTAGATGATGTTCCAACGCAACATACGTGGTATCGATTAACTTCGCCCCAGCTTGGGAAGTGATTTGATTTCCCTTGACTTCGATGTTATTTAATTTTTCTAACATAATCACTAATCCGCGAATACCACCATCACGCACAATTAAATTACTGGCATTTCCTAAAACCATCCAAGGAAGATTATTTTGACGACATTCCTCTAGTAAGGCTTTTACTTCCGTCACACTCTTTGGAAAGGCCAAAAAGTCAGCTGGTCCGCCAGTCTTCGTAAATGTATATTTATTTAAGGGTTCATTTTTTAAAATCGTAATCTCTTTTAAAGATGTAAACACCCTCAACATCCTCTCTAATCTATTTTTGTGTAACTATTCACCAAAATATTCTATCATTAATTGACTAAAAATACTATCACTTCTCATGATTCTTGATAATTCTTAAGCATTTGGGCACAGAGTTCATGGCTAAGCAAACTCTTCTCTTGTACATACTGATAATTACCTTGTATTAATAAATCAATAAATTGGTTCACCGCTTGTTCAAAGCCACGTTTTTCAAGTGTCGTTTGCCAATCATTAAAGCCTGTCACTGTTATTCCAGACTGGTTGTATTGCGTCATTTCCGTTAAATTTTTCAAATGATAGGTCCCATTTTTCGTGGTGATTTGGTAATTTTCCTGATTAGCTCCAGCAAACATATCCATCGTTAAATGCGCCAAGGAATGCGCCGTTTCTAACGTCATTGAAGCAAATTCTAAATGCTGCTCGAAAGATTTGATGTGACTAGTCATCGCGATAATTTCTTCATCTAATAAATAATTGGCCGTATCCACTATATGTAAGAATAAATCAAAAATCTCAAATTGAACGGATTGCGCCTTGCCAATTCGATTCTTACTCAAAGTCAACATACGCTTTTCAGGCAATTGTTTTAACTGTTGCACAAATGGAGCTAAACGACGATTAAAGCCTACGATAAGCAAACAATTTCTACGCTTCGCAAGCTCATACATGCGTCTGACTTCTGTAATGTCTTCGCTGATTGGTTTATCCACATAGACATGAATGCCATGTGAGAGACATTTTTCAATCATTTCAATATGGGTATTAGTCGCCGTGTGAATCATACAAGCATCAATTTTTTGTTCAATTAAATCATCTAAAGTATCATAAATCTGGGGTAAACGATACTTTGCCATTAATTGCGCCTGTACTTCTTGATTTCTTGTAGCATAGACAAAAGTTGACCGTTGATTGCTTTTTACATAGACAGGTAAATAGGCTTTTTGCGCAATCGAACCTAAGCCTAGTACACCGATTTTTAGCATTTTTCTCACCTAACCCTTTTTCTTCCATTCTACGACAGATTGCGTTAAAATAAAAGAACATAACAAAAGAAATGAGGAAGTGCTATGAAATTCATCTCATGGAATGTCAATGGACTAAGAGCCATCGTTAAGAAAAACTTTTTAGAAGACTTCAAGCAACTCGATGCGGACTTTTTCTGCCTACAAGAGACCAAATTACAAGAAGGTCAGATTGAGTTAGATTTGCCAGGGTATTATCAATATTGGAATTATGCCGAAAAGAAAGGTTATTCAGGCACTGCGATTTTTACCAAGCATGAGCCTTTATCGGTGCAATTAGGAATCGGTGTGGAAGAACACGATCATGAAGGCCGCGTCATCACTCTTGAATATCCAGATTATTATTTGGTCACTTGCTATACACCAAACTCGCAAAATGAACTAAAACGCTTGGACTATCGCATGACTTGGGAAGAGGCGTTTTTAGCGTATTTAAATGGATTGAAAGAACAAAAAGGGGTTATTTTGTGTGGGGATTTAAATGTCGCCCACGAAAATATTGACTTAAAAAATTGGAAAACCAACCAACGCAATGCTGGTTTTACCATTGAAGAACGTGAAAAATTCAGTCAACTATTGAATAACGGCTATATCGATACTTTCCGTCATTTTTATCCTGATCAAGAAGGTATTTACTCTTGGTGGAGTTATCGTTTTAATGCCCGGAAAAATAATGCAGGATGGCGGATTGACTATTTTGTGGTTTCCGATGATCTAAAGGACCGCTTAGTAGATGCCAAAATTCATACCGAAATATTCGGCAGTGACCATTGTCCAGTTGAACTAGATTTAAAATAAACATACACACAGATCAAGTACTTCTCACTTGGTCTGTTTTTTATACAAAAAATCGTCTAGCTTAAAAAATTCTAAGCTAGACGATAAAACCTTAAATTTCTTTGACTGCCAGGCGATTCATCAAATAAGTAATCATTAAATAAATCGCATTAATCATAATGACAAAACCAATGACCCAGCCTGTTTGTTGCAGACTTAACTCATAGCCGCCACCAATCATCATATAATCTTTCGTAAATTTCAAGCCAAAAATCATATGGAATAGCGCCCCAACTAGCGGCAAAATAAAGAAGATAGCCACTTGATTGAATAACGATTTTTGAATCATCTGCTCACTAACACCTAATTGGCGTAAGATACGATAATTTTGTTGATGCTTTTCAAAGTCTACTAAACTCTTCAAAGCTAAAATCCCAATTGCAGCAATCAGGAAGAAAATACCTAGATACATACCAACAACGGTTACCATTAACGAGTCAGAAGCTAATGAAGTTTTTGCTGAATATTGAGATTGTGCCGAATAATTTAAGTGTAACTCTTTTTTCGACAACATTTTCTCCCAGTTCTTAGCCAACTCTTTTTCATGACGCTTACCTTCTGCATTATATACGGTGCTAATCACTTTACCAGCGAGTTGTAAAGGCAATTGCTTGAGGTCAGCATCATTTAAAATCACAAAAGTATGATAACCACTTGTTTGAATGGTCCCGTCGATAAATTTTGTTTGGCTTGGTGTAAAGGTTTGATTGGCTACCTTAATTTTAGGTAAATCCATTAATTTATCTTCAATCGCCTTATCAGAAAAACCATTAAACCGCATTAGAAAAGCATATTCCCCTGGTTTCACGTCTGCTTTTGCCAAATGATAATAAGGTGCCATTTGATTATATTGCGTTTGATTGATAATAATCGGAGGAGCAATTAAGCCTTTTTCTACAGATATGCCTAATAATTCGATTGTATTATCAATTTTTGAATCAATATAATACTCATATTGGACTTCTTTTTTCTTCATGCCTTTGAAATAAGCTTGATTCCGTGCAATCGCCGCATCAGCATTTTTCTCAATTAAAGCTGGTTGCCCTTCGACATTTTCATCGGCTGCCTGAGTCACACTAAACTGGAAATCAAACGGAACATTAGCTAGTCCTCTTTCTTCAATACCATTTTTAAAATTAAAGGAAGCAACTAAAATACCAATCGCGAAAAACTGCAATAAACAAATCGTCGCTAAAGAAAAGACACTTTTAGCTAATTGCGTACTAAATTGGCGAATTCCAAAGCTATGCAGTTTGCGATAATAAAATCCTTTAAACTTCGGCAAAACAACTGGAATAAAAGCAGCAATTCCCATAAAAGTGAAATACGTACCAATAATTCCGCCAAAAATCGAATATAAAATCAACTTTGGCCCCCATTGCAAATCAATAATAACATCCATTAAGTGAGTCGCAATATAATAACTCCAAGTTAAGATGGCTAATCCCAAAATGAATAACAAGGTCCCAATCCAAGGTTTTTGCCACCAACTTTTTTCATTTTGCTGACTTGCTTTGAGTAAATCAATTAATTTGGCACGATTCATTAAAATGACACTAAAAACCATCGCCACCAGATAAATGATGCCAAAATTAATCAACGTTTGGATAATCGCATGCATGGAAATACTTAGTGTTAAACGTGAAATGTCCGCAACAAATAAATGACCTAAAAAGATATTAATTAATTGTGACAAACCAATTCCTAACACAATCCCCACCACTAACGAAAATAGGCCGATAAAGAAAGTTTCTAAAACAAGAATAGTTGAGATTTTTAGTTTATCCATTCCTAAAATCATATATAGGCCAAACTCTTTTTTACGTTTTCGCAATAAATAACTGGTTGCATATAGTATAATCAAGCCAAAGATAAAAGCGATAAATTTATTTAAACCGCCTAAAGTATCAAATAAAATACTTAATCTTTGGGCATAAGCTTCTTCAAAATATTTAAATAAGCTTTGATCTTGAAGCGCATTAAAAGCATAGAACATCGCTACACCTAATGCCAGCGTAACAAAATATACTAAGAAACTTCCTATGCTTTTCTTTACATTTCCAAAGGCCAACTTAACGGACATCATTGACATCACCACCTAATAAGGCTACCACTTCAATAATTTGATCAAAGAATTCTTTACGGCTAGATTCCCCACGATAAATTTCATTAAAGATTTGGCCATCTTTCACAAACAATACCCGATTCGTATAACTCGCCGTGAAAGCATCATGTGTCACCATCAAAATGGTCGAATTTAAGCGTTCATTTAATAATTCAAATTGCTCCAACATTTGGCGGGCTGATTTTGAGTCAAGAGCGCCAGTCGGTTCATCAGCTAATACGATTGCCGGATCAGCAACAATTGCTCGTGCTGCAGCTATTCTCTGCTTTTGTCCACCGGAAACCTCGTATGGAAATTTATACAAAATATCCGTAATGCCCAAATAACTCGCAACTTTTAATACCTTTTCTTCGACTTGTTTGGCAGGTACATTACGAATCGTTAAGGCAAGTGCAATATTTTCAAAAGCATTCATAGTATCTAGTAGGTTGAAATCTTGGAAGATAAAACCAATTTGCTTTTGTCTAAACTGATTCAATTTGCCACCTTTTAATTTGGTAATATCTTGATTTGCTACAATAATTTGTCCACTGGAAACTTGATCAATTGTGGCGATACAATTTAATAAAGTGGTTTTCCCACTACCAGATGCTCCCATGATTGCTACAAATTCACCTGGTTGGACTTCAAAACTGATTTGATTCAATGCTCGTGTAAGATTATTCGCTCGTCCAAAATATTTTTCTACTTGTTTCACTTGTAATACTGGATTCATTTTCTTTTCCTCCTTCAATTCATTTGACATCTTAAGTATAGAATAGCAGTGTATACTTGTCGTTGGTTTTATCTTACCGTACCTTACAATTTTGTAAGATTAGCAAAAAAGAGTCCTCTCTATTGAAAGAACTCCTTCTATTCTTTGTTCTCACTTGTTTGAACGACTTCATAAAAGCTAGGTTTGGCAAAAATCAACGTAACTGTGGTGCCAACTTGAACATTTGAAGTAATCGTAATTCCGTGTCCTAGTTTTGAAATCAGTTGTTTCACTAGATAAAGACCTAACCCCGTGGCCTTAGGATAAAGCCGACCATTTTCTCCAGTAAAAGATTTATCAAAAACACGTGGCAAATCACTGGCTGAAATCCCACAACCATTATCGCGAATATGCAATAAAATTTCCTTTTCTTGCTCTTCCACTGTGATTTCAATCGTCGCATTTTCAATCATTTGTACATATTTTATGGCGTTATCCATAATTTGATTCAAAATATAACCTAACCATTTTTGATCTGTCGTCACAATTACATCGGTACTGGGTGCAATAAACTGAATATTTCCATTTAATAAACGCGCTTGATTGCGAATGGCTACTTGTCGGATAATTTGCTGTAAAGGCACTTGGCGAATAAGATAATCTTTTTGCGCATTTTCAGCACGAGTAAAATATAAAACTTGCTCGAGATAATCTTCTAACTGTTGCAACGCTTGTTTGATTTCTGCGGGTAAATGATGTTGGTTATATAAGCTTAACTGTAAGGTCGCAAGTGGAATTTTAGCTTCATGAATCCACAGCTCGATAAATTCCTTAAAGTCCTCTGTTTGTTTTTGACTGGCTCTTAATTGGGTCATAAAACCTTGATAAACCAATCTTAATTCTTCATCCACCAGTTGTCCTTCATAAAATTTAGGGTGTGGCAGAATCGAATGAACCAATAAAGCTTGCTCTTCTAATTGATTGAGTTGTTGAAATAATTCCTGATAATAACTTTTCTTTTGATGAAATTCAACCAGTTCAACAACCAAAAAACTTGTCCCCATCATCATGACAATCATCACTAAAAGCGTTGATGGCACTTTAAATACCCATAAAAGTGCCAAACACAATAAACTGACCGAAAGCTTAAGTAGATATTGCCATAAGCGACTTTTGATATATTCACTTAACTTCATTTGTTACTCCATTAATAAATATCCTTGTTTTTTCTTTGTTTCGATTACATCAGCCAAATCTAAATCCGCAAACTTTTGCCGCAAGCGACTAATATTCACACTTAATGCATTGTCATTAATAAACTCGTCATTATTCCAAAGTTCGGTCATCAACATCTCTCGGGTGACAATTTTTCCGCGATGTTGCCATAACATTTGAAAAATAAGCTGTTCATTCTTCGTTAAGTGAGTCGTTTGGTCATCTTTAGTAATCGTCCATTTATTCAAGTCTATCTGCAATCCATGATATTGAATCAAACTAGTACTTTGTGGTTGCATACGCTTAAACATCGCGGCGATATGCAGTAACAAAGCCGTTGGATTATAAGGCTTGGTAATGTAATTATCTGCCCCATAACTCATCGCCAACACCTCATCCATCTCATTGGCCCGACTTGTGACCATAATAATCGGAAACTGATATTTTTTCCGAATTTCTTGCAATAACTGATGACCATTTACACCAGGAAGTTGAATATCTAATAATAATAAATCCGGGAGTTGACTTTCGATTTCAAGTAAAGGATGAGCAAAATCTTGGACAATATAAGCTTGATAGCCGGCCTGCGTTAAAAGAAGGGATAACTCTTGGGCCAAGGCTGCTTCATCTTCAATAATCATTATTTTTTGCATTTACTCACCTACTTCAAAATATCTTGCCATTAAATCAACATCTACAAACTCGCCATTGTCCAAGCGGGCCCCATATTTTAAGGTCGCTTCTTTCCTAAAGCCAAACTTCTGATATAGGGCAATGGCTTTTTGATTACGCGTTTGCACCGTTAACTCCAAACGTTTAAAAATTTGAACTTGTTTGACATATTCGAGTAATTCTTCCATCAATAGCGGGCCAATCCCTAAAGACCAGTACTCCTTTAAGATAAAAATCCCTACTTCACCAATATGATGAATTCGATATTCGTCGTTTCCTTTAATCGAAGCCGCGCCAATACATTGCGTTCCATCAAATGCCAATAGCAATACTTGATTATCTGCCTGAGCTAATAAATCTAATTGTTCAGCAAGCAACTCTTCGCTTAGGCCCATGCCATATTCATCCATAATTAAATAATCGGTTTCTTTTGCTACTTGTTGACTTAAAGCTAATAACTGGGCACTATCTTCACCGCTTGCTTGGCGAATCACCAACTGTATCTCCTCACTCACGAAACTTTCCCACTGCTTTCACTTTTGCTAGCCAATCTGATGCAAGTTTGCCGTGCGCCTTGAATGCCATTTCTCGCTTATCTTCCTCATCTGCTACTTTATGAATGGTAAGATGGAGGTAATCTTCAGGCAGTTCTGTGAGTAATTCGCCCCACTCAACTACACATAAACCATCCCCTTCAAAATACTCTTCTAAGCCCATGCCTTCCACATCACCATCGATGCGGTAAACATCCATATGATAAAAAGGTAATCTTCCTTCATCATATTCGCGAATCAAAGTATAAGTGGGACTTTTTATCATTTGTTGAATGCCTAAACCTTTCGCAATACTTTTAGATAGTGTTGTTTTCCCTGCACCTAAATCACCAGATAGAATCAAGACATTCCCCCCTTGAGCAGTTTGACCAAGAAGTAAGCCCAATTGTTCCATCTCTTGCAGTCCATTGATTTGAATCAAGACGATTTCCTCACTTTCAAAAAATCTATTTGACCTTATATTAACACAAATCTCATCCATCCGTCATGCTATCCTGGATTAAATCCTACACAAAAAAGCTAGGACATTCAGCAAGCTACCGAAACATCCTAGCCTTTGTTGTGCATATAAAATTTCCTTGTCTCATATTTTTCTTTTGCCATGCACATACATCATATAGGCGGTAACAAAAATAATCACATAACCAATGAAGGAATAAGCGTCCGGAATTTCACCGTATAATACAAAGCCGAAGAATCCTACAAATAGTACTTGTGAGTAGTCAAAAATCGAGATTTCTTTTGCTGGTGCGTAACTATAAGCACTAGTTACCGAGAATTGTCCCCCGCTTGCCATAACCCCAGCCATTAATAAATAAATGATTTGCTGGGTAGACATTGGATGAAAATCGACAATCATCGATGGAATCATAGCCAAACAAGAAAACAATGAAAAATAAAAGACAATTGCCGGCCCCTTTATTGGTGTGAACGATAATTTACGTACCAATGTATAGGCGGTCGAAGCACAAAAAGAACCAAGTAAGGCAATCGTGTAACCTAACAATTGCGGATTGGTAAAGCTAGGTTTGACAATAAATAGCATCCCAACCATCGCAATCCCCATAGCAATATATTGAAAGCGGGCAGGTTTTTCTTTTAAAATGACCAATGATAGTAAAACGGTGAAAAAAGGCGTTAATTTTTGAATCATTGACGCATCAGTGAGTACCAAATGATCAACGGCATAATAATTACACAAGAGCCCCACTGTTCCAAAAAAAGCTCTAAAGTAGAGTAAAGTCCGTGATTCTTTTGGCACATGAAACGCTATCCGCTGCTTTTTAAGTACATAAAAAGCAACGAATAGCGCGACTAAATTTCTGAAAAAACTCTTCTGCATTACTGGTAAATCACCAGCTAATTTTACAAAGACATTCATCCCTGCAAAACAAAAAGCAGAAAGAATAATCATCAAAATACCTAATTGTTTTTGATTTTGTTTCATTTATCCTTTAATCCAATAAAGTTTGAACAGCAGTGATAATTGATAATTTATAAACATCTTCTTCGTTACATCCACGAGAAAGGTCAGAAACTGGTTGGTTTAATCCTTGTAAGATAGGTCCAATGGCTTCAAATCCACCAAAACGTTGGGCAATCTTATAGCCAATATTTCCGGCTTGTAAATCTGGGAATACAAAAACAGTAGCCTTACCAGCAACCTCTGAATTTGGCGCTTTTTGAGCAGCTACACTTGGGACATAAGCCGCGTCAAATTGTAATTCCCCATCGATTGTGTAATCTGGTGCTAATTCTTGAGCAATTTTAGTAGCTTCAACGACCTTATCAACCATTTCAGCTTTAGCAGATCCTTTTGTAGAGAAACTTAACATTGCCACTTTAGGATCAATATCAAACAATTCAGCCGTTTTAGCAGAAGCAACAGCGATTTCAGCTAATTCTTGGGCATTTGGATTCACGTTAATTGCGCAATCGCTAAATAAATATTTTTCTTGGTCGCGACCACGAACCATTAAGAAAGCACCACTTGTACGGCTAACTCCTGGTTTTGTCTTAATAATTTGCAAGGCTGGACGAACTGTATCTCCTGTAGAGTGAACAGCACCTGATACCATCCCTTGAGTGACACCCATATAAGTTAACATTGTACCAAAGTAGTTGACATCTTTTAAGATTTGTTCTGCTTGTTCTTTAGTTGCTTTGCCTTTTCGACGTTCCACAAAGGCAGCGACCATTTCATCCCAAGCAGGATAAGTATCTGGGTCTAAAATTTCAAATCCTTCTAGAGAAATCCCACGGCTTTGCGCAGCTTTTTTCACTTCTTCGGTATTACCGATTAAGACTGGTTCTACAAGTTCTTCAGATTTTAAACGAGCCGCTGCACCTAAAATACGTGGATCTGTTGCTTCCGGAAAAGCGATTTTAATATGTTTTCTTACAATTTTAAATTTTAAGCTATCAAATAGTTCCATTGATAAATAACCTCCAGTTTTTTAATACCCTTACATTGTACACCAAATCATTAAAAATGAACAGTTCTTTTTCCTGTCTAAATTTGAAAATACGCATGAAAATAATATTGTTAACATTTTCAAAAAAAAATACATTAATACAGTCTTTTAAAATTTTTCCAACTGTTCTACTGGTGGGAGTTGCCAGTTGATTGGTTGATACCCCATTTGGACTAACGCTTGGTTACATCTTGAAAATGGCTTTGACCCAAAGAAACCTCGATTAGCTGAAAATGGACTGGGATGGGGAGATTGGATGACCACATGACGCGAAGTATCAATAAAATTGATTTTCGTTTGTGCAGGTCTCCCCCAGAGAATAAATACCATTGGCTCCGGTCTATCATTTAATTTCTTTATGATTGCATCAGTTAAGATTTCCCAACCTTGTGAAGCATGTGAATTGGCTTGACCTGCTCGCACAGTTAGAACAGTATTCAGCAATAGTACCCCCTGCTTTGCCCATGAAGTTAAACATCCATGGTTAGCCGGTTGAATCCCCAAATCATTTTGCAATTCTTGATAGATATTACGTAATGAAGGCGGGATTCTGACACCAGGTTGTACAGAAAAAGAAAGCCCATGTGCTTGATTGGGGCCATGATAAGGGTCTTGACCTAAAATGACCACTTTCACATCCTCATAAGGCGTTAATTGTAAAGCCTCGAAAATATGATACATATCGGGATAAATCGTTTGTGTGGCATATTCCTTTTTAAGATATTGCCGCAAATGTTGATAATAATCTTTTTGAAATTCGTCTTGTAAAATATCTTGCCAACTATTTTGGATAATTGTCTTCAACGCATCTCACCTATCTTTCTATTTACACTTATTGTAACTGAAATTTTCTAGGATGAAAGAGTTTTTTGTTATCATTCCAGACATTTTTCATTTTGTAAGCCCTCTTTTTATGTTAAACTATTAATAAAGATTGAAGTAGTAAAGGATGAAGAATATGATTCAATTAATTGCCTCTGATATGGACGGCACACTTTTAGACGAACACATGCATATTAGCGAAGAAAATATCGCCGCTATTCGTTATGCCCAAGAAAAAGGCATTCAGTTTATGGTATGCACCGGCAGAAATATCACTGAAGCACTCCCTGCCTTAAATGATGCCCAATTAAACTGCCCGATGATTACCCTAAACGGCGCGCAAGCCTTTGATCAAAATCACAATGTACTATTTACAGTTGAAATTAGTAAAGAAACTGCCTTAGAAGTCATGCACGTTTTCGAAAAATACAATGTTTACTATGAAGTTTCGACTAATCAAGGGACATTTTCAGAAAATTTAGCACGCAGAATTGAAACGTTTGCGGCCTTTTTATCTCAAAGATTACCCCACTTAACCTATCAAATGGCCATTGCTATGACTTCAGCTCGTTTTGAATCATTGCCAATTAAAATTGTAGAGAATATGAAGGAATACATTCTTCAAGAAGAGATCAAAGTCTTAAAAATAATCGGCTTTAATAATACTGAGCCACAAATTTTGGATAAAGTATCTGCTGATTTAGCTGATCAACCCAAAATCCATATCACATCATCAGGAACAAATAACATTGAAATCAATCATATCGATGCCCAAAAAGGAATTGCGGTGAAAAAGATTGCTGAAATGTTCAATATTCCTTTATCTCAAGTCATGACCATTGGTGATAATTATAATGATTTAAGCATGATACAAGAAGCTGGGGTTAGTTTTGCAATGGAAAATGCAGTTGATGAATTAAAACAAGCTGCTAAATATATTGCCGATACAAATATTCATAGTGGTGTAGGAAAGGCCATCAGACGAGCAATTGATGAAAATCTATCATAAATTTAAGAAGGAATTGTTATGTCAGAATTCTATATTCAACAACACCAACTCTCCAAAAGGACAAGAACCATTGTCAAGGATGAAAAAAATCGAGATATTTATCTAATGGTCGGTAATTGGGGCAGAAAACGTGATGCACTTTTACTCTATCAAATGAACGGACAACTCGTTGCCAGCATTAAGCAAGCCAGTTTCATTTTTGGTAGCAAATTTATCATTTACGAAAACTATCAAAAAGTTGGAGAGATGCGCAAAATTTTCAACTGGCCGGGAGATTTTTATTATGTTAAACAACTTCACTGGGCGGCCCATGGTGATATTTATCAACACAAATATCAAATCCACCATTTTAACGAGCGAATTATGACAATGGATAAAGCGAATTTTTTGACGGGTAATTATTATAGCCTAGATATTCCTAATGAAAAAAATGCACCGAAATGTATTTGTATTGCTGCAGTTATGGATTATTGGTTATATAATCGTTCTAAAAGAGAAGCTAAAAATGCTGAAATAAATTATCAAACCTCACTAATTACTGAATAATCAAGCTCGTATTGGTGTATATTTTTTCAATGCGACAAGTTTTTACTATACGTTTATTTGACATTGATGTTATAATATACGTTGGAGGTATGAAAATGACTATTAATGTACGCTTTATCTCAATTTCAGGCAATACGCGTGCCTTTATCCAAAAATTAGTTGAATTTGCAAAATCTCAACATGAATTAGATGAAAGCATGCCTTTGATTTATCCAAAAGAAGTGCATTTGCAAACGATTCCTGAAAATGAAACATGTGATTTTTTCGCCTTTGTGCCAACCTATTTAGAGGGCGGAAACGGTGTGGATAATGGGGATGTGGAAATTCTGACAGAACCTTTTAGAGAATATATCCGTTTTGGTGAAAACGCCAAGAAATGTTTAGGCGTTATCGGCAGTGGAAATCGTAACTTTAACCATCAGTATTGCTTAACCGCGAAACAATACGCAGAAGAATTCAAAGTCCCTTTTATCGCTGACTTTGAACTACGTGGAACGACTCAAGATGTCCACAACATTTATCAAAAATTGATTGAAATTCAAAAATAAGAATAAAGGGAGGCCAAATTTTGTTTCAACTACTTCGAACGTTTATTTCAGTTTATGAAACACATAATTTTACACGCTCGGCAGATTCACTCTTTTTATCTCAACCTACTGTATCTGCACAAATTAAGAAATTGGAAGAAATATTGACCGTACCGTTATTCATTCGTAATGGGAAGCAAGAAATTCTCCCCACCGCAGAAGCTGACTATATGTATCCTAAAATTTTAAAAATCTTAAATGAATGGGATCATGCGGTGAAAAAAGTCAGTCAACAAAAAAATTTGCGCGAAACTTGTGTCATTGCTAGTTCACATTTTTGTGCTGTCTATTATTTACCTAAATTAGTCAGCCATCTTTTGACAGCTTTTCCTAGAGTTGATTTTGTCTTTAAAGTATCTACCAGTGATGAAATTGTCGAATGGTTGGAAAATAGTAAAATTGATATCGGTTTGATTGAGCAAGTGGATCACCACAAAGAGTTTAATAAAACGACTTTGGCGATGGACGAACTTGTATTAGCAGGAGATTTAAGCAGTGAATATTGGCTATTAGGAAATGATGATCTATCTTTACGTCAATTGAACCAACATTATCTACAAAATCACCCGATTGAGCCGAAAATTATTGAAATTGATACAGATGAAATGATTGGTTCCATGCTAAAAAATGGGGTTGGGCAATCCATCGTCCCTCGTTGTACTTTAGACCCATCTATTCACTTTAGTCAGCTACCCAAAGATAACAAACGCCACTTCTATTCGATCGTTCGTAGAGATAATTTGCGCGAAAATATTGTTGCAATTAATCAAAAATTACAACTATTGGCTGAAAAACTATTCTAAAAAAAAACCACAACTTTAATGTGTTAAAGTTGTGGTTTTTCATTCTTCTATTGACTACTTATCTCCAAAAATCGTCAAAAATAGTAATTGGTAAGTGACGTTTATGTTCCGTCTTATGCCACCAGTTTTCAATAGTGGTACGGGCTTTTTCACTTACAGATTTACCTTCAAGATAATCATCAATTTCATCATAAGTCACCCCTAAAGCTACTTCATCAGCAATTAATGGTTTATCATCTTCTAAATCAGCCGTTGGCACTTTTTCATAAATGGCCGGTTCAGCACCTAAATAAGCGAGTAGTTGCTTACCTTGACGTTTATTTAATCTAAAAATCGGTAAAATATCAGCGCCCCCGTCACCAAATTTTGTAAAGAAACCGGTGATATTTTCTGCCGCATGGTCCGTACCAATAACTGCACCTTTATTTTCTCCAGCAATCGCATATTGCGTAATCATCCGTTGACGTGCCTTTATATTTCCTTTATTGAAGTCACTAACAATCACACCAGCTTCTTCTAAAGCAGCAACTTGCCCATCAACTGGCGCTTTAATATTCACAGTATAAACACGGTCCGCTTGAATAAATTTTAATGCTCGATTTGCATCTTCTTCATCTGCTTGATTCCCATAAGGTAAACGAACTGCAATAAATTGATAAGCATCATCCTTTAATTCATCTCGAAGTTCTTCCATGGCTAATTGCGCCAAACGCCCAGCCAATGAGGAATCTTGTCCCCCGCTAATTCCTAAGACATAAGTTTTTAAAAATGGATGTTTCTTCATATAATCTTTCAGAAATTCCACACTTTTTCTTACTTCTTCTTCCGGATCAATGATTGGCTTTACACCTAATACTTGAATAATTTTTTCTTGTAAACTCATCGAATCAGTCCTTTTATTTCATCAAATTATGTTGCTCAAAAGTTGCTTTTCTAACCTTATCTAATAAATTCATCTTATGGTTCCAACAATCCGTAGAAAGATCCACTGGATATTTTTGCGGATTTAAATCGCGTTTATACTCTTCCCATAATGAATCCAAATTTTGTTGCGCATAATGTTTGATTTCTTCTAAGTTTGGTTTTTGATAAACGAGCTTGCCATCAACAAAAATATCTTGTAATAAAGGTCGCGCAGTAAAATCAGTCACCGTCTTATTAATGAAAGTATGCACTGGGTGGAACATAAAGATTTCGTCTTCTTTGCGTGGGTCTTCATCCCAAAGTGTAATGTAATCCCCTTGTGACTTACCATCAGAATTACGAGTAATACGCCAAACTTGTTTCTTACCTGGCGTAGTTACTTTTTCAGCATTACTTGAAAGCTTAATTGTATCCACCATTTCCCCGTCTTCATTTTCAATGGAAACCATCTTATAAACTGCTCCTAAAGAAGGTTGGTTATACGCAGTAATTAATTTCGTACCTACTCCCCAAACATCAATTTTCGCTTTTTGCATCTTCAAGCTTAAAATCGTACTTTCATCTAAATCATTTGAAGCATAAATTTTTGCATCAGGGAACCCAGCTTCATCCAATTGCTCGCGGACACGTTTTGAAATATAGGCCATATCGCCACTATCAATTCGCACACCTAAGAAATTAATCTTATCTCCTAATTCTTTCGCAACACGAATGGCACTAGGAACACCTAAACGCAAGGTATCATACGTATCAACCAAAAAGACACAATCTTTATGTGTTTTTGCATATGCCATGAAAGCATCATAATCATTACCATAAGATTGCACTAACGCATGCGCATGAGTCCCACTAGCTGGGATTCCAAAAATTTTACCAGCGCGGACATTACTTGTGGCATCTGCACCCCCAATATAGGCTGCACGTGTTCCCCAAATCGCTGCATCCAAATCTTGTGCGCGACGTGTTCCAAATTCTAATAATGGATCCTGACCGATAACTGATTTAATGCGAGCCGCTTTAGTTGCAATTAATGTTTGGAAGTTAACAATATTTAACAAAGCTGTTTCGACGAGTTGAGCCTGTGCTAATGGACCTTCAATTTGTAAAATCGGCTCATTATTAAAGACCAAATCGCCCTCTAAAGCTGAACGCACCGTACAAGTAAACTTGAAATTTGCTAAATAATCTAAAAATTCTTCTGAGTAATTGCATTCATTACGTAAATATTCGATATCAGAATCGCTAAAAGTCAAATTGCTCAAATAATCAATAATTCTTTCAAGACCAGCAAAAATAGCATAACCATGCTTAAATGGCATATCTCTAAAATAACATTCGAAGACTACATTTAAATTATGGCGACCAAGTTCAAAGTAAGTTTGCATCATATTAATTTGATACATGTCGGTATGTAAGGTTAGACTATCATCCGGATATAACTTCTGCATATTTAACATTCCTTTCAATATCGGAATCATCAACCAATGATTTCATAAAAATATATTTGCAAACATTATAACACATCTGTCAATACATTAAAAAGCCAATGCCTCAAAAATGAGTATCATTGGCTCAAAAACTTATTTTCTTTTATTTAATATGAGTTGATATAATAATACACAACAAAAAATACCAAATACTGTTGTCAATAAACTTCCTTCAATCCCGAACGAACCGCCATTAATAAGGTTAGCTTGAGGAATACTTGCCTTTAATATTGAAGTAATGGATTCAGTCCCGCTTACTTGTACCCCAAAAACAGGACCTTGGAAAAAATTCCAAGCACTATGAGCAGCACCTACAAATAAAATATTTTCGCTATACGCATATAATAAGCTAAAGACCAAGCCGAAAATAAATAAATTGATCAATGGTAATACTTGAATGCCAGGATTTGCGCCATGTAATACTGCAAAAAAGACCGCACTAATGATAATTGCCCACTTTTCATCCATCAATGCACTTAAACTACCTTGTAAATAACCACGGCATAATACTTCCTCGGTTAAACCTTGAATGATAAACCCAAGTAACAATAATATAATTAAGCCAAAGTTCATATGCGAATTTAGCTTAAAGTGAATGCTCCCTAGAAACATCGCTACTACTGCTAAAAAGGCTAGTGAACTGGTACCAATTAGAAACCCTAAAGCATATTGACTGAACACATTTTCTTGGGTAAAGCCTAAAGATGCTATTGGGCGCTTATTCATCCGTTTATTCCAATAGATTATTCCAATTAGTGCAAAACCAAAGCCGAATAAAGAACCTAATTCCCCACTGATACTGTTTTCGGTAACTTGCGATAAGGATTCCTTCGTAAAAATAGAAATCAAGATGGATATTGGAATAGATCCTACACCACCACAAAGGGCAAAAACCAAGAATGTCGCTACAATTGGACGCCACCATGATTTTGGCGGATTTTCTTTAAAATAATGAATATTTTGCATACATGCACCTCCAAATATTGATAATTTAACTATATCATAATTCATAAAATATAAAATAGGACTATAGTCGGAAAACAGCCAATATAAATTCTCAAAAGAACGAAAGAAATAAAAATAAATTGATAAAAAACACTTGACTCTACCGTAACGTGATTGCTTATGATAGACCTGTAATCAAGAAAAGAAAGGATGAGAAAAATGGAATACACAGTCCAACAATTGGCCAAACTAAGTGGCGTGAGTAAAAGAACCTTACATTATTATGATGAAATTGACCTACTCAAGCCAAAAACCATTCGCTCCAATGGTTATCGTATCTACGGCTCAGAGGAAGTCACGCGTTTGCAACAAATCCTATTCTTTAAATCATTTGGCCTCAGTTTAACTGAAATTCAAACTATCATGGCACAAGATAAGGCTGTAATTTATCAAGCTTTACAATCACAACAATTTAAATTAATCCAGCAAAAAATTTCACTAGAACAACAAATCCAAGCATTAGAAAAAACTTTACAAGAATATCAAGGAGAAATAACTATGACTGATCAAGAAAAATTCAAATACTTTAAACAACAAAAATTAGCTGAAAATGAAGAAAAATACGGCCAAGAAATACGCGAAAAATATGGTGAAGAAGCAGTTCAAAAAAGTAATCAAAAATGGTTAGACTTAACACCTGAGCAATTTGAAACCATGCAACAAGCGGAAAAAACTTTAATTCAAAACTTAAACTCATTGCTTACACATCCGCAAAGTTTACCAAATGATTTGGCTCAAAGTACTTTTTTAGCTCACAAAACTTGGCTTTCAACGGTCACACCTTTTTATAATACAACCTATCATCAAAATTTAGCTGAGATGTATCAATCCGATGAACGTTTTCGTACCTATTATGATGAAAAAACCATTGCTCCCTCCACCGATTTACTAGCAGAAATCATTAAGTTTTATACTGAAAATTAAAAAAGCCTTTCCTTCCGTGATTATAATGTGGAAGGAAAGGTTTGACTTTATCATTCATAAAAATAGAAATCTTTCATTTAATGCTAAAAAAAATTGCTTTTTGCCATCTGAATTTTTTATATTTTAAAACAAGCGCTAAACATTATTTAAGAAAAGGTAAAAAGATTTTAGCTAACATCAAAAAGATAAAAAATCCACCCACATCTGTCAAAGTTGTTAAAAAAATTGATGAAGCAATCGCAGGATCAATGTTAACTTTTTTCAATAAAATTGGAATGACATAACCAAAGACACCAGCAATAATAAGATTACCAATCATCGCAATAAAAATAATCAAGCCTAAATAGAAATTATGATAATAAAAATACAATGTCACACCTGTAACCAATCCCGTTACGGCACCGTTAATAAGACTTAAACAAAATTCTTTTGATAAAAATTGCCATTCTTTTCTCACTTGAATTTTTCCTAATGCGATACTACGAATCATTAATGATAAAGTCTGTGTTCCTGCATTACCTCCCATACCAGCTACAATCGACATGACAGATGCCAAAACAACGACTTTTTGGATAGTAGATTGGAACAACCCTACTGTAAAAGAAGCTAAAAAAGCTGTTAATAGATTCACTAATAACCAAGGTAAACGTTTAGAAACCGAAGCAAGTAAAGGCATGTCTAAACGTTCTTCTTTATCCACCCCACCAAGTCCAAGTAAGTCCTCAGTTTGCTCATCGATAATTACATCGATAATATCATCCACCGTGATAATACCTAATAATTGCTGCCGATGATTAATAACAGGTATTGCAATTAAATCATATTTTGAAACAATTTGTGATACTTCTTCTTGGTCCATATCTGGATAAACAGTAAGAAATACTTTGTCCTGAAACGTTTTAAGCAAATCATTATCCTTATGAATCAAAATTTGACGTAAATTTATCGTCCCAACTAATTGTTTTTCATTATTTAAGAGATAGATTACAGAAATAATTTCAGATTCAGGAGCGATTTCTTTTATTTTTGCCAAAGCCTGAGCCATTGTTAAATTTTCATTCAACGCGATATACTCAGTAGTCATAATCCCTCCAGCACTATCTGAAGGAAATTTTTGCAACGACTCAATTATTTTTCGATCTTGCTCCTTCATTTTTTTCAAAACTGCCTTACGCGTTGAAAAGGGGAGCTCACCTAGTAAATCAACAACATCATCTTTAGACATCTGTTCAAAAATCGCTATAACCTGTTCCAATGACATTTTGACTAAAATTTTTTGTTGAATTGTACTGTTTAATTGTTCAATAATTTGCGCCCAAATATTTTTGTCTAATAATGGAATTAAAGTAGTCAATTGCTCATCAGAATAGTTTGAAATAATCGCTGCTACATCAATAGGATAAAAGTTTTCCAACTGTTGGCTCAAAATTAATGGGCTGATATTTGATTGTAGTGTTTGCATCTTCGCATCCTCCATAAATTAGATTACTTTGGGAAGCAATTAACATTCGTTGCTCTAAAATTAGGAAAATGTTCATCGCTTCTTGACTCAAATGACTCGGATCTTCACTCATATCAACACCCCCATTAATCTTTAAAATTAGAATTCCACTGGAAGTATAGGCCGCCCTTTAGCTTTTGTCAATCGTCGTTTGATTCGTTTGCTAAATTTTAACTAACTTTTTAATTCTGCAAATACATTCCATATCCTTCCTAGAAATCACTAACTAATGATATATTAAGCTAAAACATCTAACACCGCATTAAAAATCTATAATCACGTAACCAAAAGAATGAGCGAACAGATAATAGAAAAATTGAATAGTTTATAATTTTTGCCCCTATTTGATAAAAATGTCCGTAAAAGTAAAAAAAGAACCTTGATAAATCAAGGTTCTTAGTCATATTTTACATCATGCCGCCCATCATAGAAGGATCCATCGCAGGTGCTTGAGGTGCAGCAGGTTCTGGTTTATCAGCGACCACTGCTTCTGTTGTTAATAACAAGGCAGCCACACTAGCAGCATTTTGTAAAGCTGAGCGAGTCACTTTTGTTGGATCCACAATACCAGCTTCAAGCATATTTACCCATTCACCAGTTGCAGCATTAAAACCAATACCAAGCTCTTCTTTCTTCAAACGATCAACAATCACTGAGCCTTCATAGCCAGCATTTTCAGCAATTTGACGAACTGGTTCTTCTAAAGCACGTAATACAATACGTACACCAGTTGCAACATCGCCCGTTTCTTTGCTTTCAGCTTCAGCAACTTTATTGATAACATTAACTAAAGCAGTACCCCCACCAGAGACCATACCTTCTTCAACAGCAGCACGAGTTGCATTCAATGCATCTTCAATACGTAATTTCATTTCTTTTAATTCTGTTTCAGTAGGTGCACCAACTTTAATCACAGCAACACCGCCAGCTAATTTTGCTAAACGTTCTTGTAATTTTTCACGATCAAAATCAGAAGTTGTTTCAGCAATTTGACCTTTAATAATTTGAACACGAGCTGCAATGTTATCTGAATCACCAGCACCTTCAACAATCGTCGTAGTATCTTTATTTACTACCACTTTGCTTGCTTGACCTAAGCTTTGTAAAGTAGCGTCTTTTAATTCTAAACCTAAGTCTTCAGTAATGACTGTACCGCCAGTTAAAATAGCGATATCTTCTAACATGGCTTTACGACGATCACCAAATCCAGGAGCTTTGACAGCAACTACATTGAAAGTACCACGGATTTTATTTAACACTAATGTAGGAAGTGCTTCACCATCTACATCATCCGCAATAATTAATAATGGTTTAGATTGTTGTAGGATTTGTTCTAATAATGGTAAGATTTCTTGAATGTTTGAAATTTTCTTATCAGTAATTAAGATATATGGATTTTCTAAAACAGCTTCCATTTTATCATTGTCAGTAACCATGTATTGTGAAAGATAGCCACGATCAAATTGCATTCCTTCAACAACTTCAAGTTCGGTTTCGATACCTTTTGATTCTTCAATGGTAATCACACCATCATTACCAACTTTTTCCATCGCATCGGCAATATAATTACCTACTTGTTCACTGCCTGAAGATACTGCACCTACTTGGGCAATCGCTTCTTTAGAGTCAACAATAGCTGAAATATTGTGTAATTCTTCAACTGCTGCTTTGGTTGCTAATTCAATCCCACGACGAATACCTAATGGGTTGGCACCAGCAGTCACATTTTTCAATCCTTCGCGTACGATTGCTTGAGTTAAAACAGTTGCAGTAGTTGTACCATCACCAGCGATATCATTTGTTTTTGATGCCACTTCAGAAACTAATTTAGCCCCCATGTTTTCAAAATGGTCTTCTAATTCAATTTCTTTAGCAATAGTCACACCATCATTGGTAATTAATGGTGAACCAAATGATTTTTCTAAAACGACATTACGTCCTTTTGGTCCTAATGTTACCTTAACTGTATCCGCTAATTTATCTACCCCACGTAGCATGGCTGCACGTGCGTCTTCTGCAAATTTAATTTCTTTTGCCATTATTTTTCACCTCAATCTTATTCTACAACGGCCATAATATCTTTAGCCGCAACGATTAAATATTCTTTTCCTTCATATTTCACTTCAGATCCAGCATATTTTTCAAACATTACCGTTTCGCCAACTTTTACTGGAACTTCAACTTTTGTACCATCTTTTAATACTTCGCCACTTCCTACAGCAATGACTGTACCGGTTTGTGGTTTTTCTTTGGCAGCAGAGGCTAATACAATCCCGCCAATTGTTTTTTCTTCTTCTTGTGCAACTTCAATAATTACACGATTTCCTAAAGGTCTTAACACAATGAATCCCTCCAAAAAAGATAAATATCTAGATATTAGCACTCTAAACAGTTGAGTGCTAACTACAAGTATTATATTACTCATTTTACGCTCTATTTGCAAGTATTTTGATTAAAAAAAAGAAGACTTCTAGCATTGATAACTAAACATCAACGCTAGATAGTCTCACTATTGTTTTTATAGTGCAAAAGGTTCACAAGCTGTATCAGGGCTAGTATCATAAATATCAAATGTTTCGCCAACGCCAAAATCATAACGTTTTAGCGTATCTTCCATCGTCATGTGGGCTAGCTCAACAAGATTATTTTCGCGACTTAAATGCCCAAGATAAACTCTTTTTGTATTATCAGTTAATACATCAGTCATCACTAAAGCACCATCTTCATTCGACAAGTGGCCTTTATCACCTAAAATACGTTGTTTCAAGGCCCAAGGATAGCCGCCCATCCGCAACATTTCCAAATCATGATTACTCTCAATTAAATAAGCATCTGCGCCCTTGATTACGCCGCGGATATGATCACTACAATAACCTGTATCAGTTAACATGACAAAAGATTTATTATCTTTAAAAAAACGATAAAACTGTGGAGCTGCAGCATCATGCGAAACACCAAAACTCTCGATATCCATATCTCCAAGTGTCATAGTTTTACCCATTTCAAAGATCTTTTTCTTCTCAACTGGAATTTTACCTAAATGTTTATCCATTGCTTTCCAAGTTAACTCATTAGCATAAACTTCTAAATCATAGCGTCTTGCTAACACTCCTACACCTTGGATGTGATCTGAATGCTCATGAGTAACGAATATCGCATCTAAGTCCGCTGGATTTTTACCAACTTGTTGCATTAAGGACTCAATTTTTTTACCACTCAAACCTGCATCTACTAATATTTTTTTCTCCGAAGTTTCTAAATATAAGCTATTTCCAGTCGATCCACTAGCTAAAATACTAATTTCAAAAGCTTGTCCTGTTTCCAAAATCTCACACCTCTTCTAGGACATTATACTGTAAATACTATTTATTTTCTACTTTACGAACTGATGAATTCGTGATAATCCGATTACGAAAGGCATTCACGATTTCAATTTGTTCCTTTTTATCCTCATGACGAATCGCCACAAACCAAGCGGGGACATAAACATTTTTCCCCCGAACTTGCAATACTAAAGTATAAGCTAACTCAGACCAAAGAATTTCATCATTTTTACTAAGCTTATTATTCACATATAATGTCGTCAAAGCATCTTCTTGAGAAACTAATTGCATTTTTTCTCTTAAAGCAGTTAAGTTACTCAAATGCATTTGTTGCACTTTTTCTACTGTATAGTTCTTTTCATTCTTTTTAACTGTATATTTAATCTGTGCAGTCATATCATTAATTGGCAAACCTTCATATTGTTGACAAGCAAACCAGTCAGAATAATTTTCATTTTCTTGAGTAAAGACTGATTCCAAATGATAGTCTTTGCCGAAAATGGTTGATTGTTTATCAGATAAATAGTCTTCTATCATCCCTTGAATCTGTTTTTTCTTACTTACTTGATTCAAACGATCAGGTGTAAAAGTTAGTACATTATCTTTGACACTTCCTTGAAAAGAATGCTTCTCTTTATTTACTTCAAGCTCATGTGAAAGATTTGTTTGAGTCGCACTTAAATAATATCCATCTTGATGCTTACTTGAAATTTGCCCTGAAAATTTAATTTTTTCATCTTTTAATCTCTGCTCAATTTTTATAGTTGAGGTATCATTTAGCGGCGTTTGATCATTCACCGACTGACGATAAATCGAAAATAGAAAGATATCTAAACACAAAAAGGCAACAAGGAAAATTGCTTCAATTCGTTTAAAATCCATTCCCTATGCTCCTTTCTTTTGCAAGAGTTCATTCATCAGTTCATCAAATGCTACCCAAGTATTTTCATAATGTACAAACCACGTTGGAGTCAAATCTACAACACCCGTATCCTGAATGTCCACCCACAAATACCCAATTGTCATTTCTGGAATTTCTTTTAAGCCAGCTGCTTGTAATTTTTCATAAATCGTAAGTCCACCTGGTAGCTTGACAGTTTTTTCAGAAGGAATTGGGACCTGAATCGTATTTAAACTACCCCGAATTTCCATATTTCGAGTATTATCTTGACTTAACTCACCAAAATGTACGTGTAATTCCCCATTTTCATCTTTCCGAAAAAGTGGATACCCCTCAACAAATGAACGATAAACAATACCTTGAGCGTCACGATTAAAGAATCTCAACTGTCCTAAATTTGTACCCAGGCGTGAAATATAGTCTGCACTCACTTGATACATATTTTTATTGTGAAAATCTACTTGATTAGCTCTAAATTCAATTAACTGACTATTTAAATAGATTGTTAGCATATCGCCTTGATGATTACTCAACACGAGCTCATCTTTTGTATCATCATTTACCTTTATATCCCTTATGTCTCCAAAAAATGCATCCCTAAATAAAGTATAAGGCTGTGCAGTCGAGATATAGGAGTATAACTGCAATTGAATCGGTTGATGACTGTAAACTTGTCCTGAAACAAGAATCGTTTGCCCATCATAACTATTCATTTGTTTCTTATGTTTCAATAAATATTTCGTCAAAGCAGAAACATCCATTTGAATATGAAATTTGATGACTTGATGGGTTTCATGATTGATAAATACTAATTGTTTTTGTAAGATATTTACGCGTACCTCATCGAAATAAGCAGTTTTGAGACGACTTTTATCTTTTTCAGACAATTGAAACTGATAAACGTTCAAGTATTGATTCAATTTCATAGGAGCAAAATAATCAAAAGAAATATAATCTGTTTTGACAAGACTTTTATTGAGTAGCTCTTCATTATCAAAATCATACCATTGTAGACGCCGTATTTCTTGCTTTTTCATTTTTTGATGTAAATGCAAAAGTAATTCCTGTGAGTTTGTTACATATAACTTTTTATCATCATAAAACGATAAACTAGTGGGTAAAAATAATTCTTTTTCAGAACGTTTATCCACAAGATTTTGACTCACTTCTGGTCCAGTATTATCCTCAGATCTAGCAGGTGATACCCAAATTAGATAAGAAAGATAGAAACTAAGTGCAATGAATGCTACTAAGCTAAAGCGAATGATGTGGTTTAAATATTTCAATCCCACCAATCCTCCTCAAATGGTTCATAAGGTAAACTAATATAGAAAGTTGAACCATAGTTTTCAATACTTGTCGCCCAAATAGTACCTCCGAGCGCTTTAACAACTTCTTTTGAAATTGCTAACCCTAGACCAGTTCCTCCTTGTTTACGTGCACGAGCCTTATCCACACGATAAAAACGATCAAAAATTCTAGACAAATCTTTTTTAGGAATACCCAATCCCTGATCAGAAATAGATAAAATGACATTGTTATGAGTTTCCATCAAACGGATAGTAATTTTACCCCCATCTGGCGAATACTTAATGGCATTGTTCATAATATTATCGATGACTTGAATCATCCTGTCAGCATCCACTTCAACAAATAGCGGACGTTGGGTAAACTCGCGAATAATTTTATATTTCTTATCACCGTTAGAAATAATGACATCAAAACGATCTAATACAAAATTAACTAACTCATTAAAATTGACCATTTCAAGATTAAGTTTTAGATTTCCATTGTCCATCCGTGATAAATCAAGCAAATCATTTATCATTCGAATCATACGGTCTGTCTCATCTAAAGTAATTTTCAAAAAGCGTGGGGCCATTTCTTGATCTTTCCATGCGCCTTCACTCAGCGTTTCGATATAACTACGCATACTTGTTAATGGCGTCCTTAACTCATGCGAAACATTGGAAACAAACTCTCGACGATCCCGTTCATTTTGTTCTTGCTCAGTAACATCGTGCATTACCGCAACTAACCCAGAGATAAAACCAGATTCACGCCTAATCATTGAAAATTCAACACGAATAATCATCATATCGCCATATTTTGCATCCTGACGCTCAATCAATAATTCCTCTGTGCTTTCTAAAATTTTACGTAAGGTGTAATCTTTTTCAATCGCTAACAAATTCAAAATATTTTTACCGATGGCTTGTTCTTTCGTAATACCAAGTAATGAAAGCGCCATGTCATTAATTGTAATGACTTTTCCTCGGCGGTCTGTGGCTACAACTCCATCAGACATATGAGATAAGACACTGTTTAATCTATTTCTTTCTGACTCCATAGCATCTTGAGTTTCTTCAATCTGCTCAGCTAACTGATTAAAAGTTAAAGCTAATTGACCTAATTCATCTTTTCCGTGCACAGTAACTTTCCGACTATAATCGCCTCTAGCAATTCGTAAAGCTTGTTCACGCATTTCACCAATGGGTTGGGTAATTGAATGGGCAATCAACAAAGCGACAACCATTGAGATTCCTACTGCTAATAAAGATGCCGTAACAAAAATAACCGCGATATTTTTTATCTGCTGGTACTGGTCCTCAATATTGCTCTTGACATAAAGCGCACCTAAAACAGTATCACCTGTCAGAGATTGAATAGGATGGACATTGATTAAAACACGCCCATGAGTATCTTCGTCCACAACCTTATAACTCTTTATTGTAAAATCATCTAAATCCCGATAATCATTCTTTTTCCCTATAGCAGATTTACTAGAAACGTCTGTCGTAGCAAGAACAATTCCTTTCTCGTCCACCACACGCATTTCGAGCATTTCACTAGAACTACTATTATCAAGTAATCGCTGAATATTTGACTGGATATTTTCATCATTCTTTTTTTCTTGATCTAATTCTGAAGATAAGGTGTTAGCTAAAGCTGCAACTTGGGTATCCATTCCCTTTGTAAAATTATCAATCATTGATTTTTCTAATCCGCGAATAAAATAAGCCCCGATTATCTCGATTGAAATCAATAAAATCAAGATAAATGTCAGGGCAATTTTAAAGTTCACCGATTGAAAAAAGCGAACTCTTTCTCTCATCACTTACTCCTGTTCCGGGTTACGTAAATAATAACCAACACCACGTCTAGTTACAAGATAGCTTGGATGACTAGGTTTATCTTCAATCTTTTCACGCAAACGACGAACAGTCACATCCACTGTACGTACATCACCAAAGTAATCGTAACCCCAAACAGTCTGTAACAAATGTTCTCTTGTCATCACCTGACCTAAATGCTTGGCCAGATAATGAAGTAATTCAAATTCGCGGTGAGTTAGAATAATCTCTTCATCTCTTTTTGTTACCATATAGGCATTTGGATGGATTGTTAATTCACCCACAGATAAATCCGAGTTATTGTTTTCTTCTGGTTCTTTACTTAC
This sequence comes from Enterococcus cecorum, assembly GCF_023221775.1. GTDB lineage: Bacteria > Bacillota > Bacilli > Lactobacillales > Enterococcaceae > Enterococcus_E > Enterococcus_E cecorum_A. The sequence goes on from NZ_JAKUDS010000007.1 coordinate 46,828, forward strand.
TTGTCCTCCGCGACGTAAATTTGCTTTGACTCTGGCAACTAATTCACGATTGGAAAATGGTTTTGTTACATAATCATCCGCACCAATTTCTAAACCTAATACCTTATCAATTTCAGAGTCTTTCGCTGTAACCATTATGATTGGCATATCATATGTTTTACGTACCTCTTTTGCTACTTCTAGGCCATCAATTTTAGGCAGCATCAAATCCAGTAAAATTAAATCTGGATGGATTTCTTCTACTTTTTGTAATGCTTCTTCCCCATCGTAGGCACTGAATACTTCATAACCTTCTTTGGCTAAATTAAATTTGACAATATCCGAAATTGGTTTCTCGTCATCTACTACTAAAATCTTTTTCAATTTATTTCACCTCTGTATTCTATCATGTACTAATTATTCATATGATTCATCTACAATGTATACCACAATAATATTATAGCTTATTTTTTCAATACTTTCATTAAAACCCCGCTTTTAATTGGGAAATTTATCATTATTTTTCAGTTTTTTTAAGCTATTCAGCGATATCAAAACTTTGCCATTCGTCATTAAAGTATAAATCAAAAAAAATCTATCCAGCATAAAATACCAGATAGACTCACCATAATATAATGGGTTGTGAGGGGCTCGAACCCGCGACCCGCTGATTAAGAGTCAGCTGCTCTACCAACTGAGCTAACAACCCGTATCGATTACTTTTATATATTAGCATCCCATTAAATAAAAATCAAGAGTTATATAAAACTTTTTTTCTATTTTTTTGCATTTTTTTATTCGTGACAAGGTTATTTAGATATGCTAAAATATATCTAGTCTTAAAAACTAGATATAATGTTTTTATTAATCAAAATATTTGTTTTTAAAATAGAAAGAGTGATTTCATGAATGAACTAAGGAATGAACTAGCTTTATGGAGCGAAACATTAAAAGAATTTCACTTACCAAGGTGGCAAGAACTACCAGACTTAGATCTTTATATGGACCAAGTCATTCAACTTGTTGATCAATATTTGATGCCGGTCATTCAAACGGACAAACATCCTTTACTAACTCCCGCTATGGTAAATAATTATGTTAAAAAAGATTTAATTCCTGCACCTGTCAAAAAAAGATACCAACGAAAACATTTAGCGTTTTTAATTGCCATTACTTTATTAAAACAGGTCATTACGATTCCGGAAATAAAAAGTGGCATCTTATTTCAAGGCAAAGCAAGTGGAATTAGAGAAGCGTATGATTTATTCTGTAACGAACAAGAATATGCGATTCAATTTATTACCAATCAAGCCAAACTTACTAGCTTTGAAGGCGAAATCTCAACAGACTTGGATCGTGTTGCAGTTCAAGCAGCTACTCGTTCCTTTGCGAATAAACTGCTTGCCGAAAAAATGATTTCATTGCAAGCAAAATATATATTAAATGGAGAAGAAAGATATGAATGATAAAAAAATTGCCTTGGTGATTGATTCTGGCTGTGATGTACCTATGGATATTGTAAAGAACAAATCAATGTATATGCTTCCTTTGCAAATCATTTATTCTAACCAAATATACACGGATAAAATAGATATCACGCCTCAAGAAGTGTATGACCGTTTCAAAGAAGAAATACCTAAGACTTCTTTACCTAGTATGCAAACCATTCATGAAGTCTTTGAACAAGTGAAGCAAGATGGGTATCAACAAGTCATTGCTGTAACAATTTCTAGTGGCTTAAGTGGGACCTTTAACGCTGTACGCTTAGTGAGTGAAGAATATCCTGAATTAGATACCTTTGTCCTTGATACAAAAAACATCGGGATTGCTGCCGGACTTCAGGCGATTCGTGCTGCCGAATATATCGATGCTGGTTTTGACTTTCAAACCATCCAACAAAAACTTTCAGAAGAAGTCTATAAAAATCGAATCTACTTTAATGTAGCAACCCTTGAATATTTACAAAAAGGCGGAAGAATTGGCCTAGTTGCTTCAATTGTCGGCAATATGTTAAAGCTTAATCCCACCATTTCTTGTAATGAAGATGGCATATATTACACAGTAGCCAAGTCTCGCGGACGTAAAAAAAGCTTAGAAACAACCTTAAAATTAACAGCAGAATTTTTAAAGGATGCTAAAAGCTATCGTCTTGCTGTGTCACATGGCGATGCTTATGATGAAGGTCAATGGTTAAAAGCAGAATTAGCGAAACGATTGCCCCATGCAACAGAAATCTTATTTGGTGATATCTCGCCCGCATTAGTCGTTCACACGGGCCCTGGATTACTTGGATTAGGCATTCAAATTCTAGAAGACTAGCCAATCATCTGTGTTCAACACTAAGTCATTCTCGTACATAAGCTAATCTAGCCCCTGGATAACGCGATGTTCAATTTGGAAAATTCACCGTCATACTCAATAGCATTCAAAAGTTATGATTTTTCGTGTATCAATTTTGAAATCAACATGCACCCTACGTATTTGTATAATTGGTATTTTTTCAAAACTTTTGAATGCAAAACAGTATTATAACAACTTTGTAAAACTATTCTAAAAAAAGGGGCTGACCCAAAAGTATTTTAGCAAGATAATTAAAAAAAGAAATCCTCATGATGAAATAAATAATTAATAAAAGACAAAGAAAATCCGAATGTTCAACTTGATTACTCATAAAATCAACGATGAACGTTCGGATTATTTATATACTCATTTTTTTATTAGAGACTATGGGTTAGCCCCTTAAGTATTAGCTATTTTTCATTAAGCTTCCTATGATGTTTGACGGCACATTCACTTTCACAATGATCACAATGACCTTTAGTTTGGAATTGTCGATAAAAAATACGGATAACAGCCGCCAAAATTAAGGCAGCTAAAATGAAGGTTGGTAAATTCATCCTTTATGCACCACCATTTCTTTTGCAAAGTTGAATTTGTTTTGATAATTTGGTTTGAAAATCAGTAAATAGACAAAATAAGCAGCAGCCATCAGTGAAAGATAGGTCCAAACACTTAAACTTCCTCCTTCAAAGAACAAATGACCAAACTGATAAATCATCATACTGATCACATAAGCAAACCCACATTGATATACAATAGCTAGCCATGTCCACTTAACACTCGCCATTTCCCGATGAATCGCCCCAATTGCCGCAAAACATGGTGCGCAAAGTAAATTAAAAGTTAAAAAAGCATAGGCAGAAACAGCCGTAAAATCCAAATGCATTGCTTGCCAAAATTCTTTACCAGTTTCAGAGACTTCACTAGCATTTTTATACAAAATACCAAATGTGTTAATGACATTTTCTTTAGCAATCAAACCTGTCATCGAAGCCACGGCCCCTTGCCAATTGCCCCAACCAAGCGGAATAAATAAAGGAGCAAGTAAATGACCAAAACTAGCCAAAATACTTTGATTTGCAGCCACCATTTGTAAACGGAAATTAAAGTTCATCGTAAACCAAATGAGTACACTGGTTGCAAAAATAATCGTCCCTGCTTTTTTCACAAAAGAATGTCCACGTTGCATCATTTGTAAAAAGACATTCTTCATTTGTGGAAAATGATAAGGCGGTAATTCCATAATAAATGGTGTCGCTTCCCCGCTAAATAATTTGGTCTTTTTCAAACTTATAGCCGATAAGATAATCGAAATGATGCTGACAAAATACGCAGAAGGTGCAACCCAACTATGATTAGGGAAAAAAGCACCCGCTACTAAACCAATAATTGGCAACTTAGCAGAGCATGGCATAAAGGTCGTTACCATGATTGTTAAGCGGCGGTCTTTTTCGCTTTCAATAGTTCGTGTCGCCATTACACCAGGAACCCCACAACCAGTCGAAACTAAGATTGGGATAAATGATTTACCTGAAAGACCAAAACGACGCAACATTCGGTCCATGACAAAAGCAATCCGAGCCATATATCCACAGTCTTCCAAAATAGCTAAACAGAAAAATAGCACTAATAATTGCGGTAAAAAGCCTAATACAGCCCCAACACCTGCGATAATCCCATCAACAATTAACCCCTGCATCCAAGGCGCTACTTGCCAACTTTCCAAAATTTTGGTCGTCCAATCAGGAATCCACTGACCAAAAAGCACCTCATTAATCCAATCAGTTCCCATTGTGCCGACAGTTTGAATCGACAAATAGTAAACCGCCCACATCACAAAGGCAAAAATCGGCAACGCTAGAAAACGATTTGTCACTACTCGATCAATCTTATCACTCAAACTTAACTCAAAACTCGTATTCTTAACTAGACACAGTGCAGTAATTCGACTAATCACTTCATAGCGCTCATTAATCACAATCGCTTCAGCCGTATCATCAAAAATCTTTTCGGTGATTTCAATGATTTCGTCAATTTCTTTTTGCTCTGCTGATGATAGAGTTAGTTGGTTATTGACTAATTCATCTCGTTCAAATAGCTTAATCGTCATGAAACGCAAATGTTGTTTAGAAACTTTTCCTTCTATTATAGTAGCAATTTCATTTAAGGCTGCTTCCAAACGATCATCATAAGTGACAGTATTGCCAATTTTGGGATTAGCAATCATTTTTTCACATGCCTTAGTTAGTTCCTTTAATCCTTGCTTTTTTAAGGCACTCATCGCAACAGCTGGTAGACCTAAAGCATAACTTAATTTTTCAATATTCAATTTTTGGCCCGATTTTTTGACAATATCCATCATATTTAAGCCTAAAATCATCGGTAAGCCAAATTCCATCAACTGCAATGTAAGATAAAGATTACGCTCTAAATTGGAAGCATCAATAATATTAATAATTCCACTGGCATCATTTGTATAAAGGTAGTCCCTGGCGACAACCTCTTCAGGTGAATAAGAAGATAAGGAATAAATTCCGGGCAAGTCTTGAATACAGATATTTTTATTTTGCTTTAACAATCCTGATTTACGTTCGACTGTTACTCCAGGCCAATTACCCACAGATTGGTTAGAACCCGTTAATACATTAAAGGTACTCGTCTTCCCACTATTCGGATTTCCTACTAAGGCAATCTGTTTACTCATCCGCACTCACCTGTCTTTCCACCAAAATTAATGTTGCTTCGGCTTTTCGCAAACTTAAATTATAGCCACGCAAAACGACCTCAATCGGATCACCCAACGGCGCTACTTTGCGTACTAAGATTTCAACATTTTTCGTCACACCCATATCCATCAAGCGTCGTTTAATCGCACCTTCGCCATGAATACTCACTACTTTCACACGTTCACCGATTTTTACTTCATCTAAAGGAATCCACTGTACATGTGTCTTTTTTTCAGTAATTTCAATTTGTTCTAAAATCTCTGTGGCTAATGCTAAACGCGAATTTTTTAATACAATGACGCCACTTTCCTTTGATAATTGAATCAAAACAATTTCGCTTTTAGGAACAATGCCTAAATCTTGTAGACGCTTGGTTACCTTTTCATCTGTTTTGATTTTTGAAATTTCATATATCTGATGCAAATTGGCTTGTAATATATTCATATTGTTACCTAGTTTCGTTTATATTTTTGCAATTGAGAATCATTATCAATAGAATACGCTAAAAACATTGAATTGTCAATATTTTGTGTTAGATTTCACAAAATAAGAACGATTCTAAAAAAGAAACTTGCAAAAATCTTGCTTTTATATCAAATATTTTGTAATATAATCAAAGAATTTTGAAAAGATAATTTTAAAAATAAGGAAGTGTTAATTAATGTCTAAAAATCGCATGGAAGCTTTTAGTGATGGTGTATTAGCAATTATCATTACAATCATGGTGCTTGAATTGCACACGCCAAAGGACTTTACTTTTGAAGCCATCAAAGAAGTCATTCCCACCTTTGTCGCCTATATTTTAAGTTATTTATATGTAGGGATTTATTGGAATAATCACCATCATTTAATCTCAACACTGGAGAAAGTTTCCGGTAAAATTTTGTGGTTCAATCTACATTGGCTATTCTGGATGTCGCTTTTACCAGTAACAACAAGTTGGCTAGGCGCACATTTGTTTAAAACAGCCCCAACTTTTATGTATGGCTTTATTCTATTTATGTGTGCCATCTCCTATTACCTATTACAGAATGCTATCCTTGATACCCATGAAGAACATTCACTAATTAAACAACTATTTGGTCGCGATTTAAAGGCAAAAATTTCAATTGTTTCTTACCTTTCATCTGCTTTACTAGCTTTTGTCGCACCAATAGTAAGTTACTTATTATTATTCTGTGTCACGCTCTTATGGATTATTCCAGATACACGAATCGAGAAAATATATAAATAATTATTATATTGAAGTTGTTGTCAAAATAGAATAACTAATTTGACTAGACAAGTTATCTACTTAGATATTTAAGTTGATAGCTTGTTTATTTTTTTGTCAACAACTAATCCTAAACTTTTTCTATTTGTTTCATATCTTCTTGATGTTTCATAATTCTAGTACTTGACAAATTACTGGCCTACTATATATTGTGGATAATCCAAAATCATTTTGTGAATATTACTATACAATTTTTTGAATATCCACAACTTAAAATCACACCTTTCAAATTTGCAAGGAAAATGAAAGCTTAAAATAGTAGTCCTTGAATTGCTTTCATGAGCGAATACAAAACAGTCACTAATATTCATCCCCATTGTGAAATACTATCTATTGTGTTTATCCACAAAATTAACCACTATATATTGTGTTTTTATAGTTGACATTTCGCCAAAGAGCATTATACTAATGATATAAAGATTAACGGAGGAAGCAGTCATGAGTATTAAACTATTCTCGAAAAATAATTGCATGCAATGTAAAATGGCAAAACGCTTTTTAACACAAAATCAAATCAGCTTTGAAGAAATTAATATAGATGTTCAACCAGAAGCAGTAGACTGGCTAAAAGAAAATGGATTTCAAACTGTTCCTGTTGTGACTTCTGATGTAGCTACAATTGTCGGTTTCCGTCCAGATCAATTGAAGTTATTAGCCTAGACAAAATGATTAAAATCATTTATATTCATATGTATAATTGAATGATTTGTATGTTACTAAATAACTACAAATCTTTTTTTATGTTTCATTAAAAAAACAAAAAAGGTTGTGAGCGGATGAGTTTAAAAGCACTGAAAGATGTCAGTTACTTTAAATTAAATAATGAAATTAATCGACCAGTGAATGGCCAAATTCCTCTTCAAAAAGATCAAGAAGCACTGCAGGCATTTTTTGTAGAGAATGTAAAACCAAATACGATGACTTTTTCTACTATTAAAGAAAAGTTGGATTATTTAACTACACATGATTACCTTGAAACTGAATTTTTAGCAAAATACGATTTAGCATTTATTGAAAAACTATATACCTATTTATTTGAGCAAAATTTCCGTTTCAAATCATTTATGGCCGCTTATAAGTTTTATTCTCAGTACGCCCTCAAAACCAATGATGGGACCACTTATCTAGAAACTTATGAAGATCGTGTCGCTTTTAATGCACTCTATTTTGCAGATGGCAATGAAGAATTAGCCTTAGCATTAGCCGATGAAATGATTCATCAACGTTATCAACCAGCAACACCTTCTTTTTTAAATGCCGGTCGTAAACGCCGTGGCGAGTTAGTCAGCTGCTTTTTAATCCAAATTACTGATGATATGAACTCTATCGGACGCGGGATTAACTCCGCCTTGCAGTTATCACGTATCGGTGGCGGAGTCGGAATTACACTGTCAAACCTACGTGAAGCCGGTGCACCGATTAAGGGTTATGAAAATGCGGCTAGCGGTGTGATGCCAGTAATGAAATTATTTGAAGATAGTTTTAGTTATTCCAACCAGCTTGGTCAACGTCAAGGCGCTGGAGTGGTTTATCTAAATGTCTTTCATCCAGATATTATCCAATTTTTATCAGCTAAAAAAGAAAATGCCGATGAAAAAATTCGTGTTAAGACCCTTTCATTAGGTGTATTGGTGCCTGATAAATTCTATGAGCTAACACGCAAAAATGAAGATATGTATCTATTTAGTCCATATAGCATTGAACGCGAATATGGTGTGCCATTCTCTTATATCGATATTACGAAAGAATACGATAATCTAGTGGCTAATCCTAACATTCGCAAAACTAAAATTAAAGCTCGTGATTTAGAAAATGAAATCTCTAAATTACAGCAAGAATCTGGTTATCCTTATGTCGTGAACTTAGATACAGCTAATCGTACCAATCCAATTGATGGTAAAATTATCATGAGCAATCTATGTTCAGAAATTTTACAAGTCCAACAACCTTCTATTCTAAATGGGAAACAAGAATTTGAGGTTTTGGGTACAGATATTAGTTGTAACTTAGGCTCAACCAATATCGTCAATTTAATGGAAAGTCCTGACTTTGGTAAATCCGTTCGTGTGATGACGCGGGCCTTAACCTACGTCACTGATGCCTCAGATATCGATGTGGTTCCTTCGATTCAAAATGGAAATGCATTGAGTCATACAATCGGATTAGGTGCCATGGGCTTACATACCTATTTTGCGAAACATCACATGGAATATGGTTCAAAAGAGTCCATTGAATTTACCGATATTTACTTTATGCTTTTAAATTACTGGACGATTTATGAAAGCATGCAAATTGCCAAGGAACGTAAACAAACTTTCCATCACTTCGAAAAATCAAAATATGCAGATGGTAGCTACTTTGAAAAATATGTAACTGGCCAATTCCAACCAAAATCTGAAAAAGTAAAAGCCTTATTCGAGGGGATCTTTATTCCAGATGGACAAGCTTGGGCTGAATTAGCACAACTCGTACAAAAATATGGAATGTATCATCAAAATCGTCTAGCAGTTGCGCCAAATGGTTCAATTTCTTATATTAACGATACAAGTGCTAGCTTACATCCAATTACACGTTTAATTGAAGAACGTCAAGAAAAGAAAATTGGTAAGATTTACTATCCTGCCCCATTACTTTCTAATGACACAATTAAATATTACACTTCTGCTTATGATATGGATATGCGTAAAGTAATTGATGTGTATGCCACCGCGCAACAACATATCGACCAAGGTATGAGTTTAACACTATTTATGCGCTCAGAAATTCCAGCGGGTCTTTATGAATGGAAAACGACAACCAAGCAAACAACACGTGATTTAAATATTTTACGTCATTATGCTTTCCATAAAGGAATTAAATCAATTTATTATATCCGTACTTTCACAGATGACGCAGAAGAAATCGGTAGTAACCAATGTGAAAGTTGTGTCATCTAAAAAGGAGTGAAGAAAATGGCAGAAACTTATTATGCAGCAATTAACTGGAATGAAATTGAAGACATAATCGATAAATCAACTTGGGAAAAATTAACGGAACAATTCTGGCTTGATACACGTATTCCTTTATCCAATGACTTAGATGACTGGCGTGGACTTTCTGAATTGGAAAAGACAACGGTAGGCCATGTATTTGGTGGGTTGACCCTTTTAGATACAGTCCAATCAGAAAGCGGCATGGAGCACTTGCGCAAAGATGCTCGTACCCCACACGAAGAAGCCGTGTTGAATAATATTCAGTTTATGGAATCTGTACACGCGAAAAGCTACTCTTCTATTTTTAGTACTTTGAATACCAAGTCTGAAATTGAAGAAATATTCGAATGGACGAATACAAATCCCTATTTACAAAAAAAGGCCGAACGAATTAATGAAATCTATAAAAATGGCACGGCTCTAGAAAAGAAAGTAGCCAGCGTCTTTTTGGAAACTTTCCTTTTCTATTCAGGTTTTTATACGCCACTTTACTACTTAGGAAACAATAAATTAGCAAACGTGGCGGAAATTATTAAATTAATTATCCGTGATGAGTCCGTCCATGGCACTTATATCGGCTATAAATTCCAATTAGGTTTTAATGAATTATCTGCTGAAGAACAAGAAAACTTACGTGATTGGATGTATGATTTACTTTATGAATTATACGAAAACGAAGAACGCTATACAGAAGAACTATACGATGAATTAGGCTGGACAGATGAGGTCAAAACTTTCCTACGTTATAATGCCAATAAAGCACTGATGAACTTAGGACAAGATCCTCTCTTCCCAGATACTGCTAATGATGTCAATCCAATCGTAATGAATGGTATTTCAACAGGTACAAGTAATCATGATTTCTTCTCTCAAGTCGGCAATGGTTATCTTTTAGGTACTGTCGAAGCAATGAAAGATGAAGATTATCTCATCGGTATGTAAAAAAATAGACAGCTTGAAGGCATACTTCTGGCTGTCTATTTTTTCATCTAAAATCAGTCTTTTGTACAATTGTCTAAGAAACTAATTCTTGATACAATCAAATTATCAAAACAATTACGAGGTGATGACATGGGATTATTTAACGGTTTATTAGGTAATGCAAGTAAAATGAATATCGAAGTAGCTCAAAAGGAATTACAAGATGTCTTAATGCCTGAAGAAAAAGTTGATTTAGCCTTCAAACTAGTCCGTGATTTATTAGTTTTTACTGAAAAAAGACTGATTATTGTCGATAAACAAGGTATGACTGGTAAAAAAGTGGAATATAAATCCATTCCTTACCGCTCTATTTCACGCTTTTCAGTGGAAACAAGTGGTCATTTTGACTTAGATGCTGAGTTAAAAATTTGGATTTCTAGTGCCGAACTACCTGCTGAAAGCCTACAATTTAGAAGTGATGATAGCATTGTGGCCATTCAAAAAGCATTGGCCCAAGCAGTCTTAAACTAAAGCTAAAAGAGAACTAGTCCTTAATTGCTGCGACTAGTTCTCTTTTTACTCTTCACTTAAATATGCAATCGCTTTTTGATATTTTGCTACTCTTTTGCGATCTCTATCTGTAACATTGGCTAATCTTGAAAGATCAGAATTATGCTTCAAATCGGCCAACTTTACTTGTCTGGCTAATGGATTTTGCTTTACGCGTAATATATATTCTTCGTATTTTTCATTACGTTTCTTAGTTAGGATTCCAACGGCTTGAACAACCTCTTCAGGTAAACCCTCCTTGCGTAAATCCTCTAGTGTCCAATCCGAATCTTCTACTACATCATGCAACAATGCCACCGTTTTAGCCAGCTCACCTTCTACCAAACTTGCAACAAAGAGTGGATGCTGGATATAATCTACCCCTGCTTTATCAACTTGACCTTTATGCGCATCCTTTGCTATTGCTAAAGCCTGCTGATATAACAACATTTTCCCACCTCCTATTCTCCATTTCATCTTACACTTCTCATTCTAAATCTATTTTCTTAAAATTCCAATTGCTTTTTTCCAGAAAATAATATAAGATACATTTGTTATAAAAAAGGAGGCATAATTATTATGAATGAATCTTATTTTGATGGTGGTTTAGCTACCTATATTGGCACTTATCTACTAGCGGCAATTATTACAATTTGTACATTTGGTATCTGCACACCTTGGGGAATTTGCCTACTGTATAATTGGAAAATCAAGCATACCGTCATCAATGGACGCAGACTTTATTTCGATGGAACTGCCATGCAATTATTTGGTAACTGGATCAAATGGTTCCTACTCACCATTATTACTTTAGGTATCTATAGTTTTTGGCTTAATATCAAGCTAGAACAATGGAAAGTCAAACATACGCACTTTATCTAATACGCTCAAGGAGAACCTATACAAATGAAATACTTCTATCTCATTATGCTCATCTTTAGTCTAATTTGCCTATTTTTAGCAGTAGCCAACTCACTTCCTTCATGGCTTGCTGCAATATATGCCATTTGCTTTGTGGGAATGATTATCAAGAGAATGAAAAATAAGAAGTAGTATCCATATCCAAACATACTAGATAAAGAAAGTGAAACACAAAGGATGTGAATAGATGATGTTTAAGTTAATTATTGTAAGTATTATTGCTATAATCGTTGTACTTTTTGTCAGACTGTCCTATTTAAAATATATCAAGCAAGATTTAGAGCAAGAATTAGATGAACTTGAACACAAACAGAAAATGAAAAAAGGTGAAACTAAAATCTGAAAAAAGACCATGTCACATTTAAACTAGAACGAATCCCTTTTGACTGGCAACCACTTATTGTGTACATTTTACTTATTTCCATAATTATTTGGCTTATCATAAAATAAATAAACCAATGAGACTGCTGATATGTTCGCAAAATACCTTCAAATTAATTAAAATTTCAAATGGCATTCAAAATGGCATTCAAACGCAAAAATCGACACTCCAGAGAAATTCTAGAGTGCCGATAAACGTTGCTATAACAATGTTTTGAATAAAATTCTCGTGCAAAGACGAAATTAATTTGTGAAACCGTATTTTTTGTTGAAACGATCCACGCGTCCGTCTGCTTGAGTGAATTTTTGACGACCAGTGTAGAATGGGTGTGAATCTGATGTTACTTCGACACGGATCAATGGATAAGTGTTTCCATCTTCCCATTCAACTGTTTCGTTTGAAGTTTTAGTTGAACCTGATAAAAATTTGAATCCTGTTGTAGAATCCATAAATACTACTGGATGGTAATCTGGATGAATATTTGCTTTCATGTTTTTCTCTCCTTTGCCCTGGTCCATTTGCTGAGCCAGAGTTATTCTTCGTTGACATACAACAAACTTATCTTAGCAAAATCCATTTGTACTGTCAATCGTTTTAGCTAATTTTTCTTGATATAACGTCTGTTTGTCCGGATGGTTTTTTCTTCATTCTCAAAAGTAATATCTTGAAAGGCTTGGATAAATTCTTCATTATTCTTCGTTTTACGCAAAATTTGAATAAATTGCTCGGTATAATCCAAAGAGTCTCCAACCATATTCTTACGTAAGCGCCAGGTCTCTTCAAGTTGTTCTTCTGACATGAGTAAATCTTCTTTACGCGTACCGGATTTCTTCATATCGATAGCTGGGAAAATACGACGTTCTGCTAATTGACGAGAAAGCTGTAATTCCATATTTCCTGTACCCTTGAACTCTTCATAAATGACATCATCCATGCGGCTACCCGTATCCACTAAGGCTGTAGCTAAAATCGTTAAGCTACCTCCTTCTTCAATATTACGAGCTGCCCCAAAGAATTTTTTAGGTTTATATAAAGCAGCCGGATCAATCCCTCCGCTTAAAGTACGACCACTTGGCGGAACAACTAAATTATAGGCACGAGCAAGACGGGTAATACTATCCATCAAAATGACAACATCGCGTTTATCTTCTACTAACCGCATCGCTCGTTCTAGAACTAATTCCGACACACGTGTATGATTACTTGGTTGTAAATCAAAAGTAGAATATACTATATCCCCTTTGACACTACGTTCTAAATCAGTCACTTCTTCAGGACGTTCATCAATTAAAAGTACAATTAATTCAACATCTGGGTGATTTTCGGTAATCCCATTAGCAATTTCTTTTAAAATCGTGGTTTTTCCGGCCTTTGGAGGAGCGACAATCAAACCACGTTGTCCAAATCCAACAGGCGCAAACATATCAATCATCCGTGTGGTTAATATATTGCCTTTCGTTGATAATTGAATTTGTCTATTTGGATATAAAGGTGTCAATGCTGGAAAGTGTGGCCGTTGTTTCGCTTCTTCAGGATCTTTCCCATTCACACTTTCAACATGCATCAAACCGTAATATCGTTCGCTTTCTTTAGGAGGACGAGCTTTTCCCGCCACTTTATCGCCAATCCGCAAGCCAAAACGTCGAATTTGCGAAGAGGAAATATAAATATCTTCGGCACTTGGTCCGTAATTAATTGGTCGCAAAAAGCCATAGCCATCTTGATGGGTAATGTCTAAGATACCTTCCATATAGAAGAAACCTTGCTTTTCCGCTTGAGCTCGGATAACTGCTAGTGAAAGTTCTTTTTTATTCATTTGACTGTAATACGGAATCTTAAACTCGCGTGCATAAGTATAGATTTCTTTTAAAGTTTTATTTTCCAACTCAGCCATTGTTAAATAATCACTCATGCTCAACTCACTCCTCAATCATTTGAATATCTGCCCCTAAAGCAGTCAATTTTTCAATAATATGATCATAGCCACGTAAAATATTTTCTACTTTTGAAATTTTCGTTGTGCCTTCTGCCATCAATCCAGCAATCACAAGACACGCCCCGGCACGTAAATCAGAAGCGGCTACCTCTGCACCGGTTAGATGAGCTGTATGACCAAGATACATGTAATTCCCTTCAACTTTTGCATCGCCACCCATTCGTGCTAATTCAGGAATATGACCAATTCGTTTTGGATAAATCGTATCAATAATTTCTGAAGTTCCTTGAGCTTTAAATAATAATGGCGTAATTGGTTGTTGTAAATCAGTCGCAAAGCCAGGATATGGGAAAGTTTTCACGATGATTGGATTTAAATTTTCTGCCGGATGGACATAAATACTATCTTCAGAAATATCCATTCGCACGCCCATTTCTTCTAATTTAGCAATAAAACTTTCTAAATGTTCAAAAATCACGTTTTTAACCGTCACACCTTGACCTACTGCAGCGGCCATTGAAAGATAAGTTCCAGCTTCAATCCGGTCTGGAATAATCATATGGCGGCACCCATGCAAATGCTCGACTCCTTCAATTCTAATTTCATTGGTTCCAGCCCCACGAATTTTCGCCCCCATATTATTTAACAAAGTGGCCACATCAATAATTTCAGGTTCGCGAGCAGCATTTTCAATAATTGTTTTTCCTTTGGCTTTCACAGCAGCGAGCATCACATTAATCGTAGCACCAATGGAAACCATATCCATATAGATTCGCTCACCTTGAAGACCATTTTCACCAGTACGTAAATACATCGCCCCTTGTTCATTGGTTACTGTGGCACCTAAAGTTTCAAAGCCTTTAATATGCAAATCGATGGGGCGTGGTCCTAGATTACAGCCACCAGGTAAGCCGACAACCCCTTCACCAAATTTTGCAAGTAATGCCCCCATAAAATAGTATGAAGCACGTAAGCTATTAATTTTACCGCTTGGCATCGGAATTGAGACAATTTCTCTAGGATCAATTTCTAAGGTATTATCTTTAAATTTGACTTTCACACCCATTATTTCTAAGATTTCCATCAAGGAATGAACATCTTGAATATCCGGAACTCCTTCTAAGATTACAGGAGAATCAGCAAGTATTGCAGCCGGAATCAAGGCTACCGCACTATTTTTAGCTCCTGAGATTGTAACTTCTCCTTTTAATGGACGATTCCCATTAATGACAATTTTTTTCATATATATTCACCTTTAACTAAAGAATTATTTCGAGATTTTTTACTCATCTTCTCCATTTTATCATAGAAAATCTTTAGAAAAAAGAAATTAGAACAAACTCTTAAAAAAACAATTGTCTATTTAATTTGTCAAGTAAAGTAATAGGAAGCTAAGCCGTAATTATTTTAGTGAAGTAACTTAAATACAAATCCATTTTAATGAATAGATTGTGAAGAAAATCTGAATGCTCAACCCAATCATCAAATCAACGCTGAGTATTCGGATTTATTTTTATAAGCGACTCATATTCTATTCTTCATCGAACTGATAGACGGAAATAATTTGACCATTTTCAGAACTGTAACGGATTTCGGCTAAAAAACAAGGTATCCCACTATTAAAATAAGTTGTTTGTTCAATTCTTAATATTACCTGATGTTCATTCACATATAAATATTTTTGATCATAGAAATCTGGAAAATCTGCAGTAATTTTCAGTAATGATTTGGATAATTTTTGCTTTGTTTGGATATAAATATATTCGTAAAGTGAATCTTCTAAATCATCCATTTGTAATTCGGGAAAATATTTTTGAGGGATTAATAGGTATTCTAGGCGTAAAGGTTCCTGGTTTACATAACGAAGTCGTGTGATATCATAGACTAGTTCGTTGGGTTTTAGCATTAATTTTACAGCTTCATCTTCATCAAGCGGACGACTATCAAAAGAGATAATTTGGCTAGTAACTTTATTGTCTGCGGCTGAAATTAAATGCATATCAAAATCTTTACTATGATGAAGCATATAATCGGAATATAGGACACCTGCGTCTTTCACACATGTACCTACTCCTTTTTTAGACAATAAAAAGCCCTCCATCGATAATACACGCAAGGCTTTTTGAATGGTTATTCGACTTGTACGATATTGTTTTGCTAGATCAAATTGTTTCGGTAAATAATCTCCAGCACGGTAATAACCGGATTGAATTTTTCCTCGAATATCATCCGAAATCTCCTTATATCCATAGTTTTCCATTTTTATCCCTCGATTCATTAAAGAACGACAATGCAGAATAAAATATTTTTTCACTTTTATTTACAATATTATTATACTACAAATTCGCAGTGAAAAGTAATTAAATTTATGAAATATAATAGATTCTCTAATAATTATATTCTTACTCATATGGAAGATTTAGCAAAAAAAGAACATCACCTGCAAAAGAATAACAGATGATGTTCTTAAAAAGACAATATTCGTAAATAAATTAAGCTTTGTTAGCTGAACCGAACCAGTCAATGTGTTCTTCAGCATCTTTAACGATAGCTGCTTTACCAGGAGCTAATAATTTACGAGGGTCGAATCCTTTACCTTCTAAATCTTTACCAGCTTCGATGTATTCACGAGTAGCTTTAGCAAATGATAATTGGAATTCAGTGTTAACGTTAACTTTAGAAACACCCATTTTAATTGCTTTTTCGATTTGTTCTTGAGGAATACCTGATCCACCATGTAATACTAATGGTACATCGTGACCTACAGCATCAGCAATTGCTTGTAAGTGATCAAAAGCAAGACCTTGCCAGTTTTCTGGGTATACACCATGAATGTTACCAATACCACAAGCTAAGAAATCAATACCTGTAGCAACGATTTGTTTACATTCTTCGATATCAGCTAATTCACCAGCACCGATAACGCCGTCTTCTTCACCACCGATTGAACCAACTTCACATTCTACAGAAACACCTTTAGCATGTGCTTTAGCTACAACATCTTTAGCTTTTTCTAAGTTTTCTTCAAATGGTAAGTGAGAACCATCAAACATTACTGAAGTATAACCAGCTTCGATACATTCTAAAGCTGCTTCATATGTACCATGGTCTAAGTGTAAAACTACTGGTACAGTGATGTTCATTGATTCGATTAAGTTTTCTACTAAGTTTTTAACAACTTTATAGCCACCCATGTATTTAGCAGCACCCATAGAAGTTTGGATTAAAACTGGAGCATTCTTAGCTTGAGCAGCTTCTAAGAGTGCTTGAGTCCATTCTAAGTTATTTGTGTTGAACGCACCTACAGCGTATCCACCTTTACGTGCTGCCTTGAAAATTTCAGTACCTGATACTAATGGCATAATTAATTCCTCCTAAGTATTAGAAAAACTTTTATTTGTTAAGCTGTACTTAACCAACACGTATATTTTAGCAAAATTTTTCACGAATTACTAGCATTATCACTAGAAAAATTTAACTTTTTTCAAAAATAACTGAAAAGAACAGCTTTCAATTACGAAACATTTTCTGAAAACACAAGAAAGCACTCGGCTGATATAACTTCGCCGAGTGCCATACTCATTATTGATTATCTAATGAAGCTTTTACGAACGCTTTGATTAGACATTGTGGACGGTTTGGACGAGAAATTAGTTCTGGATGGAATTGGCAACCAACAAAGAATTTTTTCTCTGGTAATTCAACGATTTCCACTAAGCGATTATCTGGAGAAACCCCTGAAAAGACTAAACCATGTGCTTCAAACATTTCACGATATTTATTATTGAATTCGTAGCGATGACGATGGCGTTCTTGAACAACTTCTTGATTATCATAAGCCGCTGCTGTTTTGGTGCCTTTTTTCAATTTACATGGATATAAACCTAAACGTAAAGTACCACCTAAGTTTTCAACATTTTCTTGGTCAGCCATCAAGTCAATAATATTATTTTTAATTCCTGGATGGTTTTCAGCAGTATGAGCATCTTCTAAACCAACAACATTGCGGGCAAATTCTACACACGCCATTTGCATTCCAAGACAAATACCAAGAAACGGAATATCATTTTCACGGGCATAACGAATAGCTTCAATCTTACCTTCTACCCCACGATCACCAAAACCACCTGGGACTAAGATACCATCTACATCACTTAAGTAATCCGCCACATTTTCACGGGTTAACTCATGTGATTTCACCCATTTCAAGTCAATATCAGCATCAAAGGCAAACCCTGAATGTTTCAAGCTTTCAACAACTGAGATATACGCATCTGGTAATTCAACATATTTACCTACTAAAGCAATTTTGACTGTTTTCTTCAAGTTCAAGACACGATTTTCTAATTCTTTCCATTCAGTCATATCTGCAGCAGGGACATCTAATTTAAGATGATCACAAACAATTTGGTCCATGCCTTGTTTTTGTAAGTTCAACGGAATAGAATACAAAGTTTCGACATCTCGTGACTCAATGACTGCTTCTGGTGCCACATCACAAAATTGCGCTAATTTATTCTTCGTTCCTTGTGAAATTGGTTGTTCAGTACGTACCACAAGAATGTTTGGTTGAATCCCTAAACCACGTAATTCTTTAACGCTATGTTGGGTTGGTTTAGTTTTCATTTCCCCAGCAGCTTTTAAATATGGAATCAAAGTGGTATGGATATACATTACATTATCAGAACCTACATCTGCCTTCATTTGACGTAACGCTTCTAAAAATGGTAATGATTCGATATCACCAACCGTACCACCAACTTCTGTAATAATCACATCAGAATCGGTTAGGCTCGCAGCACGCATAATTTTTTCTTTAATTTCATTAGTGATATGAGGAATCACTTGAACAGTCGCCCCTAAGTATTCCCCTTTACGTTCTTTACGCAATACTTCTGAATAAATCTTACCTGTCGTAACGTTTGAGTATTTGTTTAAATTAATATCAATGAAACGTTCATAGTGTCCAAGGTCAAGGTCAGTTTCGGCACCATCATCGGTAACGAATACTTCCCCATGTTGATATGGGCTCATCGTACCAGGGTCCACATTAATATATGGGTCAAATTTTTGAATCGTTACTTTCAAGCCACGATTTTTTAGTAGTCGTCCTAATGATGCAGCGACAATTCCTTTACCAATTGAAGAAACAACGCCACCAGTTACAAAGATATATTTTGTCATTTCTTTTCTCCTTTACGTGTTTTCAGGAAGATTCATAAAAATAAAAGACGCCCCCTATCCAATCAAAATCAGAATGAATAGGGAGCAATTATTTACACGAATCTGACTCTTAATTTTTAAGAGTGCCCAAGCAATATACTACAGGGTCAAGCAAGAGATGTCAACTACTTACTGAAAATTTTCTTTATTTATTCTCTCTGCTTAGAAAATGATTCCTTCAAATTCTTCGACAATCATTTGTTTTAGCGGTTGATGCTTTTCAATTGCCTCTCCATTGCCCCCTTAATGGCTAAAATCAAAAAACAAACCGTTGGAAACATTGCGCCCCAACGGTTTATTTTCATCTTAGTATAATTCTAAATATTGTTCTCTTTCCCATTCTGAAACAGTTTGTCTAAATGATGCCCATTCCATACGTTTTGCTTCAACAAAGTTAGAGAAGATGTGTTGACCTAAAGCATCTACCATTACAGGGTCTACACGCAATTCTTTAATCGCATTGTGTAATGTAGAAGGAAGATCTTTAATTAAAGCTTCTGCGCGTTCTTCTTCATTCATGATGTAGATGTTGCGGTCTACTGCTGGTGGTGGTGTCAATTCACGAGTGATACCATCTAATCCAGCTTCTAATAATACCGCCATTGCTAAATATGGGTTAGCAGCTGGGTCCACTGAACGTAATTCTAAACGAGTAGATAAACCACGTGATTCTGGCACACGAATTAATGGTGAACGGTTGCGGCCTGACCAAGCTACATATACAGGCGCTTCATAACCAGGAACTAAACGTTTGTATGAGTTAACGGTTGGGTTACATACTGCTGTAAACGCACGCGCATGCTCCATTAATCCACCTAAGAAGTGATAAGCTGTTTGGCTTAATTGTAATGGACCTTCTGGATCAAAGAAGACGTTTTGATTATCTTTGAACAAGGACATATTGCAGTGCATACCTGAACCATTGATACCAAATAAAGGTTTTGGCATAAAAGTAGCATGTAAGCCGTGTTTACGAGCAATTGTTTTAACCACTAATTTAAAGGTTTGGATATTATCACAAGCTTCGATAACGTCAGCATATTTGAAGTCAATTTCATGTTGACCAGGAGCTACTTCGTGGTGAGATGCTTCTACTTCAAATCCTAAACTTTCTAACTCTAACACAATATCACGACGGCAATTTTCGCCTAAGTCAGTTGGCGCAAAATCAAAGTAGCCACCTTTATCGTTCAATGTCTTTGTTACTTTACCATCTTCATCAAGTTTGAATAAGAAGAATTCTGGTTCAGGTCCTAAGTTAAAGGATGTGAATCCCATTTCCTGCATATGTTTTAAAGCACGTTTTAAGTTACCACGAGGATCACCAGCAAATGGCGTACCATCTGGATTATAAATATCACAGATTAAACGAGCTACTTTTCCATGTTCACTTTCCCATGGGAAGATCATCCATGTGGATAAATCTGGATATAAATACATGTCACTTTCTTCAATACGTACAAAACCTTCAATAGATGAACCATCGAACATCATTTTATTTTCTAATACTTTGTTTAATTGACTGACTGGAACTTCAACGTTTTTGATTGTACCCATGATATCAGTGAACATCAAGCGTAAGAAACGTACATTCTCGTCTTTTGCGATGCGTTTGATATCTTCTACAGTATAATTTGCTTTTGCCATAATATCCCGCCTTTATTTTTCTACTCTTTTTATTTCCACAGCATCACATCATACGATTGTTCTGCTGATATGGATGATTTTGATTTAAACGACTTTGTGTCATCATTTCATCATAAAAAATTCTTCTGACATCATTATCGGTAAGTGGCTGCTTGGCTTTTTCTGCTTGTTTTTCTTTTTGCTTCATTTCATACATCCGCTTGATACCAGCCATATTTAAGCCATCTGCTAAGTAATCTTTAATCTCTAACAATACATCAATATCATTTAGTGAAAAGAGGCGTCGATTGCCCTCACTTCTAGCTGGTTTAATCAACTCTTGTTCTTCATAATATCGAATTTGTCTAGCTGAGAGGTCGGTTAACTTCATCACCGTTCCGATTGGGAAAACAGATAGGCTTCTTCTTAATTCTTTTTCTCCCATCATACCCCTCCTTTAAACTGTTGTTAGTATTTTCTGAAAACTTATCCATACTATATCAAGTTCGGAAATACTTGTCAACCTCTTATGTAAGAAAACCTCACATGAAATCGAAAAAATTTTAAAAATTAACAAAAACGCTATTTTTATAGCATTTCGAATCCAAAAATATTTTTTTATTCTATTCATATCCATCTAAAATATTGAACATTATTTGTATAGACCATTTATATTGTTCAGATAATGATTTAAAAAATAGCCAAAACCGGTAAAATTTTCCGATTTTGGCCTAGCAATTATTTTGGACGAAATCCGCAAATGATATATTTCTGTTTTTCCTCGTCATAATCTTGTGAGGTAACAATTGTTTCACGCTTATACTTATAAATTTCACTGGCTTGATTATCTGCTAATTCAACGATAAATGGATCAAATTGCTCCATTAGTTGTTGCTTAATTGCTTGCATCAGCGCTTCTTTTCCTTTACTACTCTTCGCTGAGATACAAACATTTGGAAAAAGCGTCGGCACAAATTCTTCTTCCTTCATTAAATCGGCCTTATTATATACGGTTAAAACAGGAATATCCATAATATCCAGCTGTTGCATCAAATCAAAAACCGTTTTTTCATGCAAAAGGCGATTCTTAGCAGAAGCATCGACTACATGAAGTAAAAAATCCATGGACTTACTTTCTTCTAATGTCGATTGAAACGCATCGATTAATTGCGTTGGTAAATCTTGAATAAAACCAACAGTATCGGTAATCGTCATTTCAAACCCTTCAGGAAGTCGCCATTTTTTGGTTAAAGGATCTAGAGTAGCAAAAAGTTGATCTTGCTCATAAGTATTGGCAGCAGTAAGAATATTCATAATTGTAGATTTTCCTGCATTCGTATAACCAATTAAACCAATTTGATAAACTTGTTTATCCTTGCGTCGTTCACGAGTCCGCTCTCTATGTTGTTTGACTTCTTTTAACTCATTTTTAATTTGTGTAATTTTATTGCGGATATGTCGACGATCCACTTCTAGTTTTGTTTCTCCAGGACCTCGTGTACCAATTCCCCCACCTAATCGTGACATGGAAGCACCCATTCCAGTTAAGCGTGGCAATAAATATTCTAGCTGGGCAAGTGAGACTTGTAATTTTCCCTCTTTGGAACGCGCCCGAATCGCAAAAATATCTAAAATGAGTTGCACCCGGTCTAATACTCTAACACCCAATTCTTCTGTTAAGGTTTGTCCTTGACGAGGCGTTAATTCATGATTAAATATCACTAAATTCGCCTCATATGCATCAACGAGTTGTTTTAATTCTTCAAGTTTTCCTTTTCCTAAAATTGTTTGACGATCTATTTGTGGGCGTTTCTGTTTCATGATGAAGACAATTTCACCCTCTGCTGTTTTCGTTAATCCTCGTAATTCATCCATCGAGGTATCAAAAATAGCGAAATTTTCTTCTGTTTCCACACCAACTAAAATTACTTTATCTTTTTCTTGCTCAGGCATCCTTTTCACCTCTACTTTTACACTTCTTTTGTTAGCCATTCAGCAACTTCTTTTTCAAGTTTGGCTATATTTTCTGGATATAAAACCAAATCCATCCATTTCAGATTCATCCGATTTCGAAACCATGTGAGTTGCCTTTTAGCATACCGACGAGAATTTTGCTGAATAGCCGCAACAACATCATCTAATGTCGCATTTCCCTCAAAATAGGGTAAGAATTCTTTATAACCTATTCCTTTAGCTGCCTGACTTTCTGGATAAGCTAAAATAAACTGTGCTTCTTCTTCCAAACCGGCTTGCATCATCAATTCTACCCGTTGATTGATTCGCTCATATAATAAAGCACGATCAGTATTTAGACAAACACCAAAAGTATCATATATTTCCTGATGATCCGCTTGCTCAAATATACTTTGCTGACTAAGCTCATAAACTTCAAGTGCACGAATTACTTTACGGACATTACGATAATCAATCTTTTCAGCAGCCAGACTGTCCACCTGAGCTAATTTTTGCCACAATGCTTGCGAGCCAAATTCTTCAGCATATTCTTGATATTTTTGCCGAATCACTCCATCGGTTTCTTCCTGTACCCCTAACTGATAATCTTCCAATAGCGCTTGTAAATACAGACCTGTCCCACCTACGATAATGGGTAAATGCCCACGAGCTGTAATTTCTATTATTTTTTGTTTTGCTAATTGCTTAAATTCAGCGACATTAAACCCTTCTGTTACCGTTTTGATATCTAGTAAGTGGTGAACAATCCCGGACATTTCTTCCTTCGTTACTTTTGCCGTTCCGATATCTAGCCCTTTATAGACCTGCATGGAATCACCATTGATAATTTCACCATTAAATTTCTGGGCCAACTCGATACTAAGCGCAGTTTTTCCCACCGCAGTAGGTCCTGCAATGACTATAATTTTTTCCATTCCACTTTCCTTTACAATGTTTTTGAAAAATATGCCAGTGGTTTATCCGTCAGCTGTTTCATTTGAATTTTTCGCTCATAGATTAGTTCTGTCAGTTCATCTGAAAATTGTTCTAAAACAACTCGTCCCCCTTTATATGCATAAGCACCAAATTGGACCGTTTCTTCAGGAGTTAAAACCACTTTTCTCGTCGCGATTTTTTGAAAAAATTCATCCAAAATATGATTAGGTAGATAAAAACTATTGGTTGAAGCAAATGATTGCAAGTATACATAATCATCAATCGTAATATAGCAGTCATCAAATGCGTCAAAACTTACATATTTATCCATCATCACAACTCGTTTTTCAAGCAATTCACGAATTTTTTTATTGAGTAACACTAATAATTCAATTTCTTTTACTTTATGTTCTAGCATACGTGTTTTTACTTGGCGCCTTTCATCATATCTTACACGTAAACTATTGGTAATTAAGACAATCACAGCGCCTAAGATAACACCGATAAACGCAGAAATAACTTCATTTAAAGCAATCCATTTCATTTGATTCTATCCTCTTTTTTTCTGATTGATTCTAAAATTAATTATAGCATAAAGCGATAATTTCACCAAAAGCAATTTATTTGACCTTTATTGACCAAATGTGTATACTTCATATTAGCAATTTACCAAAAGATTTGCTAAAATAAGGTAAATGAATTTATGAACAACGATTCTTTCGTTTTAAAGGAGGATGTTAGGATGAACTTAATTCCTACAGTTATTGAACAATCATCTCGTGGCGAACGTGCGTATGATATCTACTCTCGTCTGCTAAAAGACCGTATTATTATGTTAAGTGGTCCAGTCACAGATGATTTAGCCAATTCTATTATTTCACAATTACTATTCCTAGATGCCCAAGATTCAGAAAAAGACATCTACCTATACATCAATTCCCCTGGTGGAAGCGTAACTGCGGGCTTAGCGATTTATGATACAATGAATTTCGTAAAAGCAGATGTACAAACAATCGTTATGGGAATGGCTGCTTCTATGGGTAGTTTCTTACTAACAGCTGGTACAAAAGGGAAACGATTTGCTTTACCAAACGCCGAAATTATGATTCACCAACCACTAGGAGGCGCACAAGGTCAAGCAACTGAAATTGAAATTGCAGCTCGTCATATCTTGAAGACTCGTGAACGATTAAATAAAATCTTGGCCGAACGTACTGGTCAACCAATTGAAGTTATCGAAAAAGATACTGACCGTGATAACTTTATGACTGCGCAAGAAGCGAAAGACTATGGTTTAATTGACGAAATCATGGTAAGTAGTAAAAATTTAAAATAATCTTATGAACGGATATTTATCGACGCTTTCTACATTTTCTAGAATGCGTCGTTTTTCTTTTAAAGATTTTTCTTACATTAAGCCTTAGTTCCTATACTTATTTTTATTTGTATGGTAAAATAATCATTAGTGCAAAACGATATGTAAGCTATTGTTGGAAGTGAATACGAGACTTTCAATTCTACTTAGCCCCGTTGCTAGGAGATGGAACAATGGCTTTGAATAAAAAATAAAGCCTCGAGCTTAAAATAGAACAAAGGAGACTATTCATGATTTACAAAGTATTTTATCAAGAAACAAAAGACCGTAACCCAAAAAGAGAGCAAACTAGATCTCTTTATCTAGAAGCAGATAGCGAAGTAGTTGCTCGTCAATTAATTGAAGACCATACCCCATACAACATCGAATACATCCAATTATTAGAAGGCAATCATTTAGCTTATGAACAAGAAAATGCTGACTTCAAATTGATGGAGTTTTAAGATGAAAGTCAATCTTAAAAACAACGAAACGGGTGTTTTTGCGATTGGTGGTTTAGGTGAAATCGGAAAAAACTGTTATGGGGTGCAATTCCAAGATGAGATTCTTTTGATAGATGCCGGAATTAAATTCCCTGAAGATGAGCTTCTTGGCATTGATTATGTCATTTCCGATTACAGTTACATCGTACAAAATATCCAAAAGGTAAAAGGCTTGATTATCACTCATGGTCATGAAGATCATATTGGTGGTATCCCATATCTTTTACGTCAGGCTAATATCCCGATTTATGCTGGGCCATTGGCATTAGCATTAATTACGAATAAACTTGAAGAACACGGTTTACTTCGCGATGCTAAATTAACAGAAATCAACGAAGATACTGTCATACGTTTTCGTAAAACTTCTGTTAGCTTCTTTAGAACAACCCATAGTATCCCCGATGCCTTAGGTGTAGTTGTCAAGACTCCTTCTGGTAACATTGTTGCCACCGGTGATTTTAAATTTGATTTTACGCCTGTTGGTGAACCCGCCAATTTGCATCGCATGGCTAAAATTGGGGAAGAAGGCGTACTTTGCTTACTATCAGATAGTACCAATGCTGAAATTCCTACCTTTACAAAGTCTGAACAGACAATTGGGGATTCCATTATTAAGATTGTAGAAAAAATTGAAGGACGCATTATTTTTGCAAGTTTCGCTTCCAATATTTTCCGTTTACAACAAGCTGCTGATGCTGCGGTAGCTACCGGAAGAAAAATTGCGGTCTTTGGTCGAAGCATGGAAAATGCCATTGTGAATGGGCAAAAATTAGGTTATATCAAAGTTCCAAAAGGGACATTTATTGATGCAAGTGAATTAAATCAATTACCTGCAAGTCAAACCATGATTTTATGTACCGGATCGCAAGGAGAACCAATGGCGGCATTAAGTCGAATCGCAAATGGTACGCATCGTCAAATCAGTATTCATCCAGATGATACAGTTATCTTTTCGAGTTCCCCAATTCCTGGGAATACAACAAGTGTAAACCATCTAATCAATTTATTACTTGAAGCTGGTGCCAATGTCATTCATGGTAAATTAAACAATATCCATACTTCTGGTCACGGTGGTCAAGAAGAGCAAAAATTAATGTTACGTTTAATGAAGCCAAAATTCTTTATGCCAGTGCATGGAGAATTCCGCATGTTGAAAATTCACACACAATTAGCACAAGCAACAGGCGTTCCTAAAGAAAATTGTTTCATAATGGAAAATGGCGATATGCTAGCACTAACTAGTGATAGCGCAAGATTAGCTGGACATTTCCATGCAGGAGATGTCTATGTTGACGGTAGTGGGATTGGTGACATCGGTAATGTTGTCTTACGTGATCGCCAAATCCTTTCTGAAGAGGGTCTGGTGCTGATAGTGGTCACTGTCGATTTGGAAAAACGCGAATTATTAGCAGGACCTGATATCTTGTCACGAGGATTTATCTATATGCGTGAGTCTGGAGAAATGATTAGTGAAGCACAAGGAATCTTGTATGAAGCCGTTATGGAAGCTTTCAATCAAGAACAACCTATCAGCGAACATCAATTACGCGAAATCTTAACCGATGCTATTGAACCCTATCTATATGAAAAAACACGTCGTAACCCAATGATTTTAGCAATGATTATGACGCCAGATAAATAAGTAAACAATCGGGTCAGGAAAAAAGAATCCTAACCCGATTTTTTTATTGCCATAATCCTCTCTCTCTTAAACTTACATAGCTCTCATGCCCCACCACGATATGATCTAAAACCTCAACTCCCATTAATTCCCCACAACGAATCAAACGCTTGGTAAATACGCGATCATTTTCTGAAGGCTCAGGATTGCCACTTGGATGATTATGACACACAATAATCCGGGCTGCACTACATCTCACTGCTGCTCGAAAAATTTCTCGTGGATGAGCAATAGATTGATCTAATGAACCCGTAAACAGACTATTTTTCTGGATAATCTCATTTTTAGTATTGAGATAAAGGCAAACCAGATGTTCTTGTGGTTCATCTTTTAACTCATCTATCATTTGATGAGCTAATTGAAAACTACTTGTCACGCGCCCAAATTTTGGTTGGCAAGATTTATGGATACGATAGCCTAATTCCATTGCCGCTTGTAATTCAACTGCTTTAATTTGACCAATTCCCTTAATTGATAATAGTTCTGGTAAATCCGCTTGCTTTAATTCAAACAAGTTCGGAAAATGAGTTAATACCTTTCCAGCCAATTCGATGACATTCATCTCTTTTGTTCCAGTTCTCAAAAGAATCGCCAAAAGTTCTTGATCAGATAAAGCATTTACCCCTCTTTCTAATAGCCGTTCACGTGGCATTGAGCTTGTTGGAATTTCCATATAAAACACTCCCTTCATCTATTAATTTCGTAAAATAAATGAGAAAACTTTTTACCATAAAAAAATTCCTGCCAACAACATCATTTGACAGGAAAGAAAGGCTATTTAAATTTTTCAACAACTTCAACTAAACTATGGTAAACGCCAACTGTTTTTTCCCGTAAATCTGAAGTTGGCTCAATTAAATCCGGAATCATGATGACATCAATTCCCGCTCGATTGGCAGCAAGGATCCCATTTTTTGAATCCTCAAAAATTAACACTTCATCTTTAGCTAATCCTAATTTAGATAATGCTTTTAAAAATATCTCTGGATTAGGTTTGGCTGCATGTACATCCTCAGCTGAGATAATACTTTGAAATTCATCTTGAATCGGAGAATGTGACAATAACAATTGGATATAATTCAACGTATTACTCGAAGCAATAACCTTTGGAATGTTTAACTCATTTAATCGTTTCATCAAGGCTTCAACACCAGGCTTTAAGGTCACTTTCCCTTGAGAAAAATCGGCAAAAATTTGTTCATGACTTTCCTTCACTAAGCGATCAACAATCTCTTTACCATATTTTTTATCATATTTTTTATGATAGGTCGCAATCATCTCTTCATCAGAAATACCAATATATTGGCGGTAAACTTCAAAATCATAGCTAATTCCTAAACGATTAGCTACAACTTGATTAGCATGATAATACGTCATTTCCGTATCAAACAACAGCCCATCCATATCAAAAATAATGCCTTTATATTTTTTCATCACACACCTCTACTCTTGTCCTAATAATAATTCACGTACTTGAGACACAAAATAAAGTGACCCCGTTACCAATAACATATCCTCTTCTTGCATATTTTCTAAAATTTCCGCAAGTCCAAATTGCCATAATGAAACAACCGATAATTTATCTGGAGCCATTTGTTCGAAGTGCTCAGTCATTTGAATTGATTTCGGATGTTCAAAAGAAGAAACAACAATCTTTACATTTGGAACCTTCAACAACATTTTCAACATGCCATCTACATCTTTAGTTTGCAAGGCTGAAAATAATACATACTTTTTAAAATCCTTAAATTCATCTAGATTTTCAACTAAACGCGCCATGGCATGATCATTATGTGCGCCATCCAAAATGATTAATGGCTGCTGACTAATTCTTTCCATTCTTGCTGGCCAAAAAGTGGCTTTTAACCCTTGCACAATCCATTTCTCTTGCAGTGGTAAACCAAGTAGCTCACAATATTTTTTAAATAAGAAAATCGCCATGCCAGCATTTTCGATTTGATGATGCCCTAATAACGGTGTAAATAAATTTTTCATCTCACCATCAGCATCTGCATAGTTAAATCGTTCACCCCATTTGGCATCTGGACGTAGATAAGTGACGGAATAATCCTTTTGATAGCTGTATACTGGCGCTTGTTTTTCTTTTGCCACTTGTTCGATCACGCTCATAGCAGCCGTTTCAATATTGCCACAAACCACTGGCACTTTATCTTTAATGATGCCTGCTTTTTGAAAGGCAATCTCTTCTAGTGTTTCCCCTAAGATATCTTGATGATCTAACCCAATTGTCGTGATGCCTACCAAATCAGGCGTAATCACATTGGTGCAATCAAGTAAGCCTCCTAGTCCCACTTCAATAATCGCAACATCTACTTGTTGTTCATAAAAGTATAAAAATCCCATCGCTGTTAAAATTTCAAATTCAGTAGCCCCGCTTAAATGCGAATCCTCGTCTAACTTTTCCACCACCGCTTTCACACGCCAAGTTAAATCAGCGAGTTGTTCTGCTTGAATCATTTGTTGATTAATGGCAATCCGTTCATTAAAACATTCAATATAGGGCGAAGTAAAGGTCCCCACAGTTAAGCCTGTCTGCATGAGCAAATGTTTTAAATAACTCACCGTTGAGCCTTTGCCATTCGTTCCTGCAATATGAATCATTCGAACCTTTTTCTCAGGATTTCCCAGGGCTGATAATATTGCTTCAATGCGATCAAGACCCGGTCTAGAACCAAATTTCAAACGACTATGAATCCAATCAATTGCTTCTTTTTCTGTAAAACTCACTTTAAAACCCTCTTTTACTAAGCATAAAGGGACACTTGCAAATTTCTATTTACAAATGTCCCCCTTTCTGATTATTGTAATTCTTTTAATTGAGCAATGCGTTGTGCCACTGCTTGTTGTTTTTCAAGATAATCGGCTTCTTTGGAACGTTCTTGGTCAACCACTGCTTGAGGCGCCTTACTTACAAAACGTTCATTTGCTAATTTACCTTGAACACGTTTCACTTCACCATCTAGTTTAGCTAATTCTTTTTCTAAACGGGCAATTTCTTCGGTTAAATTGATTAAATTCGCCAATGGTAAGTAAATTGTCGCACCAGTAATCACTTGTGACATCGCCATATCTGGTACTGCTAATTCTGTTGCAATCACCAATTCATCTGGATTACAAAAACGCATAATGTAATTTTGATTAGCCGTTAAGAAATCTTGTACTTTTGCATCATTTGCTTGAATGAGAAGAGTGACAGCTTTTGATAATGGTGTATTCACTTCAGCACGGATATTACGAACCGCACGAATTACTTCTTTTAATATTTCCATCCCTTCAGCAGCTGACTCATCGCTAAATTCATTTACTTCTGGATAACTTGCGACTACGATTGAGCCAGTGGTTGTCGGCAATTTAGAGAAAATTTCTTCTGTCACAAATGGCATAATTGGATGTAATAGACGTACAATATTATCTAATACATACACCAATACCGCTTGATTCATACGTTTAGCTTCTGGATTATCTCCATAAAGTGTTTCTTTACTCATTTCAATGTACCAGTCGCAGAAATCATCCCAAATAAAGTTGTACAGATTACGACCAGCTTCCCCAAATTCAAAGCGGTCAAATAAAAGCGTTACTTTTTCAATCGTTTCATTTAAGCGAGTTAAAATCCAGCGGTCAGCGACACTCTTTTGACCCTCAAGATGTAAATCAGCCGCACTCATACCTTCTACATTCATTAAGACAAAACGTGAAGCATTCCAAATCTTATTGATAAAGTTCCAAGCTGCATCCATTTTTTCATAGCTAAAGCGCACATCTTGTCCTGGTGCTGAACCATTAGATAAGAACCAACGTAAAGCATCCGCCCCGTATTTTTCGATGACTTCCATAGGATCAATCCCATTACCTAAAGATTTACTCATCTTGCGGCCTTGCTCATCACGAATTAATCCATGAATTAATACATTCTTGAATGGACGACTATCCGTAAATTCCAAACTTTGGAAAATCATACGGCTTACCCAGAAGAAGATAATATCATAACCTGTGACTAATGTATTCGTTGGGAAATAACGTTTGAAATCTTCATTCTCAGTATCAGGCCAGCCCATAGTTGAAAATGGCCATAAAGCAGAACTAAACCAAGTATCTAATACATCTGAGTCTTGTACCCAGTTCTCGCTATCAGCAGGTGCTTCCATACCAACGTACATTTCGCCAGTTTCTTTATGATACCAAGCTGGAATTTGATGACCCCACCATAATTGACGAGAAATTACCCAATCATGCACATTTTCCATCCAACGTAAGAAAGTTTGGTTAAAACGTGGTGGATAAAATTCAACAGCATCCTCAGTCTCTTGATTTTCGATGGCGCGTTTGGCTAAAGGTGCCATCTTAACAAACCATTGTGTAGATAGACGTGGTTCAACGACTACCCCTGTACGTTCAGAATGACCCACACTGTGAACCATTTTCTCAATTTTCACTAAACGACCTAATTCTTCCAATTCTTTAACAATTGCTTTGCGAGCTTCAAAACGATCCATACCGGCATATTTTCCGGCAAGTTCGTTCATTGTGCCATCTTCATTCATGACATTCACGCGTGGTAAATCATGACGGTTACCCACTTCAAAGTCATTTGGATCATGTGCTGGTGTAATTTTCACAACCCCTGTTCCAAATTCCATATCAACATAAGTATCCGCCACAACTGGAATTTCTTTATTCACAATTGGTAAGATTACATTTTTGCCAATTAAATGTTGATAACGTTCATCATCAGGGTGAACAGCCACTGCAGTATCCCCTAACATCGTTTCTGGACGAGTAGTCGCAATTTCAACGGTACCTGAGCCATCTGCTAATTCATAAGTCATGTGGTAAAAAGCACCTTCCACATCTTTGTGGATTACTTCAATATCAGATAATGCAGTTCTAGCTTTAGGATCCCAGTTAATAATGTATTCGCCGCGATAGATTAAACCTTTTTCATATAGAGAAACAAAGACTTTACGCACCGCTTTAGATAATCCTTCATCCAAAGTAAAACGTTCACGAGAATAATCTACAGAAATTCCCAGTTTACCCCATTGCTCACGAATATGAGTGGCATACTCTTCTTTCCAATCCCAAACTTGTTCGACGAATTTTTCACGACCTAAATCATAACGTGAAATTCCTTGTTCTTGTAATTTAGCTTCCACTTTAGCTTGGGTCGCAATCCCTGCGTGGTCCATTCCTGGTAACCATAAAGTATCGTAACCTTGCATACGTTTTTGACGAATAATCATATCTTGTAACGTCGTATCCCAAGCATGACCTAAGTGTAATTTACCAGTTACATTTGGTGGTGGAATCACAATTGAATAAGGTTTTGCTTTTTTATCGCCACTTGGTTTAAATAAATCTTTTTCTAGCCATTCTTGATAACGTCCGGCTTCTACTTCTTGTGGATTATACTTGCTTGATAGTGTATTTTCTGCCATAATCTTCCTCCTCATTGGTTTTATTTTTATTTATCCGTTGCCTACAATTTAGATTAAGAGTCCTTAATTTTCCTGACATTCCGGACAACCTTAGCTGCTTGGAGCTGATCGACCCACTTCACATCCTTGGAATAATCAGTGTTCAGCGACTAGCCACTTCGGCGTATAAGCCAGCCCGTCTGGAAAAGTCTTTACTTTTTGGACTTTTCCGACGTCCCGGACAACCTTATCCGCTCGTGGCTGTTCAAGTCGCTTCACATCCTTAATTAAAAAAGTCCTAATGTACAAAAGTCAGACTTTTGTACATTAGGACGTAAATTACGCGGTACCACCTAAATTGTAGTCAATACTACCTCTCAAAAGTGAGTTAACGATCACTACTCGCTTATCTCTACTCAAGATTTCAAGATAAGTACTCACAAGCTACCTTCATAACGCATGATTAAAAACCTCACAGCCAAGGGTCTTCTCTCTAAAAATCGATAAACGTTACTACTCCTCTTGATCAACGTAAACATATTTTACAATGAAGTTTTCCATAAGTCAAACTACATTTCAATTAACGACGGGTAACGGCATCAATTGCTTTTTGATAATCTGGCTCATGCGTCATTTCCGGAACAATCTCTTCATAAATAATTTTACCATCGCTATTAATCACAAATACACTGCGCGCATAAACGTTTAGTTCAGGAATTAAAACACCATAAGCTTGACCGAATGTATTTTCAGGATCATGCAACATCACTAAATTCAAGCCTTCTGCTGCACACCAAGATGCTTGTTGCTCTTTCGTATTATTAGAAACGGTGACAAAATTAGCTTCTTCAAAGTTAGCCATCATTTCATTGAATTTACGCGTCTGTACAGAACACACCGAAGTATTAATATCTGGCACTACACTGATAATCAAAGGTTTATCTAATAACTGAAACAAACGAAAAACTTTATCTTTCAAATCCTTCAATTCAAAATCTGCTGCCTGATCTCCTATCTTCAATGGTTCCTTCACTAATGAAAAAGCCTCTCCACGCTTAGTAATTTGCATATCTACTCATCCCTTTGCATTTTTCTTTTAGTGTAGCACGAACAATTTATACGAACAAACAAAATGCATTATTATTTTTTGTATTCTCGGTCAAAGAAAATCAAAGTCTGCAATTCCGTCGTTAAGTCGATATATTGAACCGTCACATTTTTAGGGACATTCACACGGTCAGGAGCAAAACTTAAAATCGCCGTAATATTTGCTTCAACAATTTGATTAACGACATCTTGTGAAAACTTACTTGGTACAGTCGTAATAGCCACAGTAATATTCTCTTGATTAACAATTTTTTTCAATTCATCAATTCCATAGACATAGAATCCTTCAATCTCTTGGTGAATAATTTCAGGATTATTATCGAATACAGCAACAATGTTTAAATTACCATTTCGTCTAAAATTATTTTTCGCCAAAGCACGTCCCAAATTCCCAAAGCCAATTAATGCAATTCTTTTTTCTTCCTGGGTATCCAATAAGTTACTAAAGACCTCAATGAGATAGGGAACATCATAACCATACCCACTACGACCTAATTCGCCTAAATAAGAAAAATCTCGACGGATAGTAGCTGAAGGAATTTGTGTAATTTCGGCAAATCCTTTTGACTTAATCCGCATCACACCACTATCCTGTAAAATATTTAAGTAACGTAAATACACAGGCAATCGTTTGGCCGTCGCTTTTGGAAGTTGTTTTTTTAATTCCATGATTATATTCCGCCTCTTCAATTTTTTGTTCATTTTTTCACATTTTGAGTTTATCACGAATTGCACAAACTTACAAGTAGCCAAACGTTTTTTATTTAATAATTGTGAAAGTGTTTACGAGATGAAAAAAGCTGAATAGAATAAGCGTAAAAGAAACGCCTCTATTCAGCAAATCAATTATAATAAGTCAGCGAATTCATCACGAACTTGGCTTGAGGAAGGGGTAATTTCTGAAATCTTTAAATTCGCTAATGCCTCTGAAATCAACCCTTCAATATCAATTCTTTCCTCATATTGATGAACTTTTTCCAATTTTGGTCTAGTTTTCGGTTGAGGTGGAGCAAAAATCGTACAACAATCTTCAAAAGGCTGAATCGCTAATTCAAAAGTATCGATTTGTTGGGCCACTTCAATAATTTCCAACTTATCCATTGTAGCGACTGGTCTCACAACTGGACGATTCGTAACTTCATTAATCGCCACCATACTTTGCAGTGTTTGTGAAGCCACTTGACCTAAAGATTCACCATTTAAAATAATTAATCCATGACGTAATTTACAAATTTCATCTGTAATACGTAACATCATTCGCCTTGTCAACGTCATCCAATAACCTTGTGGAACTACCTCCTTAATGGTTTCTTGAATTTTAGTAAATGGCACTTCGATAAATTGGATACTACCAACATAAGGAGCTAATTTTGCTGTTAAATCTTTAGCTTTTTGTAAGGCTTGTTCACTTGTATAAGGTGGAGAAGCAAAATGAACAGCTTCAATTTCTACGCCACGTTTCATCGCAAAATAACCGGCAACCGGGGAGTCAATGCCACCTGATAACATTAACATTCCCTTACCAGAAGTTCCCACCGGTAAACCACCAGCTCCTTGAATAGTTTCATAGGAAATGTAAGCTGCATCTAAGCGAATTTCTACTCGTATATTGATATCTGGACGTTTCATCTGCACCTTGATATCCGGAAAAATATCGATGACAGCATTCCCTAATGTTAAATTTAACTCCTCACTGGTCTGCTCAAAATTATGATCACTTCTTTTGGCTGTAATTTTAAAACTTTCTACTCCAGTATAAATTTCTTTCATCAGTGCTTGAACCGAAGCAATTAAAGCTGGAATTGATTTTTCCACTTTAATACTCGGAGAAAAATTCTGAATACCAAAAACTTTTTGCAATTTCTCGATTACAGCCTTGCTATCTTCTCCATTTAAGAGTAAATGCATTCTATCGCGATCTGCTTTGATTTTAATTGCAGGAAAATCACTTAAAGCACTTCTGACATTCTGCGCTAATTGCATAATAAACGATTTGCGATTTTTTCCTTTGGTGGATAATTCACCATAGCGCACCATAATTTCACTATATTCCAAACCATTCATCCTTTCTTACATGACTTTTTTAAATTTTTGATATAGTTGACGGAATACAATGAGGAATTGTTCTACTTCCGCCATTGTATTACTTTCATCTAAGCTGATTCTTACAGCACACTTCGCTAATTTATCTTCCACATTCATTGCGTGTAAGGTCGAACTAGCCATTTTTTTACGACTAGAACAAGCACTTGTAGTAGAGATGAAGATTTCCTTCTCTTCAAGGGCATGAACCAATACTTCCCCACGAATTCCTTCCAATGCAAAACACAGGATATGGGGTGCAAAATTCTCATCCCCTGAAAAAACAACAACCTCTTGATACTGAGATAGCGCATCTCTTAACGAATTTTTTAGCTGACATACTTTTTGCATTTTCGTGTTCTGATTATCTAACTTCAAACGTAGTGCCTTTGCCATTGCGACAATTGCTGGTAGATTTTCTGTACTTGAACGTTGATTTTGTTCTTGACCACCACCTGCTAACAAGGATTGAATCTTGCGTCCTTGCTTTTTATAAATAAATCCTACCCCGCGTGGACCATGAAATTTATGTGCAGAAAAAGTTGCAAAATCAACACGTTCTGTTAAAAATTCAGCTGTAGGAATCTGACCAATCGCTTGAACAGCATCCACATGAAAATGAATTTTGGGATACTCAGCGAGCAGTTGACTAATCTCTTGAATTGGCTGAATACTACCTACTTCATTATTCACTGCCATAACGGAAACTAAAATGGTATCTTTGCGAATCAGTTTTTTTAGTTCATCCAGTTGTACAAAGCCGTGTTTATCTACTGGAATTCTACTGATCTCAAATCCTTGCTTAGCTAATTGCTCACAAGTTTCACTCACTGAAGGATGCTCAATTGCAGATAAAAGAATATGCTTGCCGAAATGCTGTTTCTCATATGCAGTCCCCTTAATAATATAATTATTTCCCTCAGTACCACCACTCGTAAACACAATTTCTTCACTATGTACATTTAAAAGTGCGGCAATTTGCTTTCTTGCTTCCTGTAATAATCGACTTGCCTGGGTACCTAAGCGATGCAAACTTGATGGATTTCCCATAATTGTTTGGCTTGTTTTTACATAAGCATCTAAAGCTAAACGATGAATAATCGTTGTTGCACTATTATCAAAATATATCAAACGCTCTCCTCCTCTATTTTTAACCTTTTCTATTATAACGGCAATATTCTAGCCTTTCAAGCAATTGTAGCTGAAAAAAGAAGAGCAAGCAAACCTCACTCTTCTTAATCTAGACTTTATATCAGTCATTATTAAACTAGTTCACGATGATTGAAATAGAAGTTTTCAATACGTGCAAATGCTCCAGGTTCTACACGCTCTAATGCAGTGCCAATCTCATCAAGTGCCTCTTGATATTGATAAGTATTCGTAAATAAATCTAAGCTCCGGTCAATAGAAGCTTTGATATCTGGATGAGAATGACGGTAGCGATTTGCATACTGCATCATTTGTTCTGTTAGAGCCGCAGCATCTACCAATTCATGCGTTTCCTTATCAAGTTTTTCTAAATCTTCTTGACAAGTATCTACATAACGATTGATGTCTTCCATATTAATGCGAATTTTATTTAATGCACGATTCAAGCCTTCCACATGGTCAGTTACCATAAAGAAAAATTCAAGATAGTCATTTGGTAAACCAGGTAAGCGTTGTTTTTCAACAAAACGTTTTAAGTTACGCAATTGAAACTCGAAATTCTCCACTTTTTCTTGAGCAACTTTTTCACCACGTCGCAATTCACGTAATTCATCATCAATTTCAACTTGTTGATTTTGAATATCGTCTAAAATCTTATAAGCATCTTTATAAAATTCTTGCACTTCAGAATATGGAATCTTATGAGCATCCATCGCTTCCATATAGCTAGTATTACGACGAACTAATTCATCCACTTCAGTTTGAAATCCTCGCACACGTCCTAATTCGTTATGATTTAAAGTATAACTTTGGGCAGTATGATCAATTTCAATCAGTAATTGGCGATTATTTTTCGTTGCAAAAGCCACATAATCGGCGATGATTTGACGATTTTTCAAGACATATTTCTTCGCTTCAATCTCACGCTCCATAATACTATATAAAGCGTCGATGTCGTTAGCTGTATCGCTATTGGCCGGCTCAACTAAATTCACTTCAGTCTTGGCTAAATCACGCATTGAATTTTCGATTCGCGCGCGAACACGACTAATTTCTGCTTCGAAATTATTTTCTGGAAAGACGAAATGATCATCAACTAATTTTTGATAACCTTCTTCGATTTCCTTTAGTTGATCTGGGAAAGTCTTATTTAAATCTTCATACAATACCGGCAAGCGATTCATCACATCTTCAAGTGTGTAAGTGTGATTTTCAGCTGTTTGTAAAACTTCACGAGCTTCGACGGGATCACCTGAGGTATTAAGGGTTACAAATTGCGTAAATTCAATTTCAACACTCTTTAGCTGCTTTTGTAATTCAGAATAAGCAGGGCCAAAAGTATCAGCTTCATCGCGCATTCTCTTCTTCAATTCTTGATACTTATCTAAAGCATTTTGAACTTGAAGAGAATTACGTTCTTCACTTTCACGCAATTCTTTTAGACCATTACGAATCTCAGCAACATCTTCTTCCATGTTTAACAAAGCAACTTCAGCTTCTTCCACTGCTTGTTTTGCCTTCATAAAACGGAAGGTCTCATTCAAAGATTCAACTTCTAAAATTTGACTTTCCAAATCAGCAAATGCTGTCGTAGAAAGATCGGTCCATTTTTGATTCCATTCTCTAAAAGTATTCTGACTTTGGCCAACTAAGTGCATCTTCTTCACTTCATCGACCTCTTCAATCACCGGAAGATCAAATAATTGTTCTCTACGTCTCTCTAGTTCATCTAGCCTAGCCAACGTTTTCTTTCTAACAAAATATCCCACAAAGTAAACAATGGCCGCAGCCACAATTATTGCGACGACGATTCCAATAATCAGATTACTTCCCACAATTGATTCCTCCAGTTTCCTAAAAAATACATTTACACAGATGTTCATCAGGTACTACTACAAGAATACTAATTGAAATATAGACATATTTCTGGTCAAAAAGGCATCTGCATTGCATTATATCACAAACTAGCCAATCATTCACTATTCTGGATGAAAATAAAGTAAAATTTTTGCAACTTTTTTACAAAGAATTAAGAATTCAAAATTATCAATCTGATATTTCGATAATTATTGTAGATTCCCCGCAGCGCCTTTTTATATTTTTAATTTATTTCTAATATTTATTTACAAAAATTCATTTTTTTAATGAAAAAAGCTTGATTTATTAAACTATAAACGTTACATTTTAAGAAAACCATTCTAAAAGGAGACTAAATAAATGAAAGTTGCAAAATTTGGAGGTAGTTCACTCGCCAGTTCTGATCAAGTCAGAAAAGTTGTGAAAATCATAAAAGATGATCCTATGCGTCGTTATATTGTGGTTTCAGCACCAGGAAAACGTCATACTGATGATATAAAAGTAACCGATTTATTAATTTCATTACATGATAATTTAGTAGCAGGCAAAGAGCCTTCTCGATTAATTAACGCTATTTATAATCGCTATGAAGAAATTGGTCAAGCCTTTCATGTCGATAAACAAATTTTAACAGATATTTATCAAGATTTAACCTCTTTGAAAACTATCGAAATTAAAGAAAATGCCCATTTATATGATATTATCTTATCCCGAGGCGAAGACAATAATGCTCGCTTAATCGCCGGTGTACTTAAAGCTGAAGGACTCAAAGCTCGCTATATTTCTCCAGAAGATTTAGGCCTACTTGTGACTGACGAACCTAAAAATGCTCGAATTTTAAATAAAGCTTACCCACTCATTAAAAAATGGGCTAAAAATCCCGAAATTCTTGTAATACCTGGATTTTTTGGTATTACTGAAGAAGGAAACATCTGTACTTTTTCTCGAGGGGGTTCAGATATTACCGGTTCGATTGTTGCAGCTGGTATGAATGCTGAATTATATGAAAACTTTACCGATGTGAATGGTATTTATTCTGCTCATCCTGGAATTATACACGAACCTGAATTAATTAAAGAAATTAGTTATCGTGAAATGCGCGAATTAGCCTATGCTGGTTTTTCTGTTTTCCATGATGAAGCATTGATTCCCTCCTTCCAAGCAAAAATTCCAGTAGTGATTAAAAATACTAATAATCCAAGTCATCCAGGTACACGAATTGTTCATGAGAAAGAAAATCACGATAAAACGGTTGTAGGGATTGCAAGTGATCGCGGATTTAGTATGATTTATATCAGTAAATATTTAATGAATCGCGAAGTTGGCTTTACCTTGCGTGTTTTGCAAATCTTGAAGGAATTCAATATCAATTATGAACATATGCCTTCTGGAATCGATGATATTTCGATTATTATTCGTGCCAATCAATTAACAGAAGAAACCGAAGAAGAATTATTACGTAAAATTGCCTATGAAATAGATCCAGACGAATTACGCATCAAACATGGGTTAACAATGGTTGTTGTCGTTGGCGAAGGAATGCGTGAAAAAGTTGGGGTAACAGCAGAAAGTACAGCCGCTCTGGCACGAAAAAAAATTAATCTTGAAATGATAAATCAAGGTTCTTCTGAGGTAAGTATTATGTTTAGTATCCAAGAAAAAGACGAAAAAGCAGCCATTCGCACCCTTTACTATACATTCTTTGATTAATAAAAAAATGAGGAAGTGTTAGTTGAAATACACAGCTATCACTTCCTCATTTTTGATCTTATTTTTTCATCTGTTTCCTTTGTCGCTCAATCTCAAGAGCAATCTTCTTTTCCGGTGCATATTTTTCCATCCATTGCTCAGGCTTTAATACTTTATGTGTCACTTCATCATAATGAGGCTTACCATCCGGAAAAAGTTTTCCCATATTTGCCTGATGAACAATTTCTAGCATTGGTTCTGGATCAATTCCAAGTAATACAAATGAGCCATAAACAAAATATAGTAAATCAACTAGCGCGTCCACTTGATTAGTTAAAATTGTTTCC
The DNA here is from genome assembly GCF_023221775.1 of Enterococcus cecorum. Classification (GTDB taxonomy): domain Bacteria; phylum Bacillota; class Bacilli; order Lactobacillales; family Enterococcaceae; genus Enterococcus_E; species Enterococcus_E cecorum_A. The sequence goes on from NZ_JAKUDS010000007.1 coordinate 87,772, forward strand.
TGAGTCTCTTCATGAGGATGTCCTTTTTTTAACATCTTCTCTTTACTTTGATCAATTGCTCTGTGCATCGCCTCAACAGCAGTCAAGAAATCTTGAGTATCATTACTAGTCGCATACAATAATTCGATTATTTCCTCTATTTTAAATCCTTGTCGAAAAATAGCCTCTTGTAAAGGAAAGGGAGTAGGAGTTTGCGGTGCACGATCATCGAACACTCGGTGAAATTCACTAGCCATTTCAAAAGGTTTCAAATTCATCACTCTTTTCTAGATTATCTCAAAGTTTTTCAACGCATGATAAATGCCATCATGATTGTTATCACTTGTCACATAATCTGCTATTTCTTTTACTTGACTTTTGGCATTTCCCATCGCAATTCCTAAGCCAACACTTTCTAACATTGCTATATCATTAAAATGATCACCAAAAGCCGCAACCTCATTCATTGATAAACCGAGATAATTCACTAATTCAATAATTCCCTTATCCTTTGAGCCGCCTTTGGGAACAATATCAACTGATTGTGAAGTTGAGCGCTGAATATCACATAAAGTTAAACTACCCCGCAATCTTCTTAGTTCAGATCTAGTAGCCATTAATATACACTGATATATAGGTTCCTTAAAATCAGTTGCTTTTGGATAATGTCGACGTTTACGATGAATATCAACCTTTTTTAACCATTTAACTCCCATCGATAAATGATTTCCTTTTGGTAGTCGGTATAAAAGTCTGGTAAAATGTTTCGATTGCCCCACGAGCATTGTTAAACTACCTGTCATTTTCTCTGCCGCACCAAATAGAATATGTTTATGATGAATTTTTGCATAATCAATAACCTGTTCTAATGCTTCTAAATCAAAAGGATGGGCATATACGACATGATTATCATATACAACATATTGCCCATTATACGTTACATAGAAATCTAAGCCTAAATCACCCACTAAACTCAATACATTGGGATAACCACGCCCAGTTGCAACCCCACATAAAATTCCCTGTGCTTGAGCTAAAGCAATCGCACGCCTGGTACTTGCTAATACTGTACCATTCCCATTAAACAAAGTACCATCAATATCAAAGAATATAGCCTTAATTTTCATTGCAGTTGGCACATGGGCCTTCCCTCCTTTTATTTCTTCAAGGCTATTTTACCACAAAAATATGTTATTAGAATACTAAAAAAACTCTATTTGTAAGAGAAAAATCAGTCAACAATTATACAATCTTATCCCATAATATTTCTGCTTCACAGCAAAGTTCTTCACTGACTTTAATTTGATGTCGTGAAATAATTTGTGTGTCGTTATCTAAAAATTCTGTTTCATAATAGCTATCCACAACGTTACCAAATTCAATTTCTTTATCAAAACGAATATTTACTTCTTTGATTGTATAAGTACTTAGTAAGTCGTAGCCCAAAACATCTAAAAGCCAATTAAAATATATCGCATTATTCACATGACGATTACTATCAATATCATAAAAACGAACTTTAAACGGACTTTTTTTAGGATTCGTCAACTGTTGCATTTTATTGAATCGTTTAATTTTATTTATTTTTTCGCTTTTATAGGGGGCAATAATATCTTCATCAACCGTCTTTATCTTTCTTGTAGTCAAATCCATTAAGACAAACACCGACGAAACAGTAACTAAACGATTGCCTAATTCATCCTCAATATAAAAATCGCGATAACAGAAAAATTTATTATAAGAAGTTGCTAATGTTGCAAAAGTAATAATCTCACCTAGTTTAGGCAAACGATTCACTTTTATCTCATAGTTTGTAATTACCCAACCCAAATTTAGCTGATTTACATAGCTACTTCCCCGATTAAGATGATCACTTTGTTCTTCAGACGCTTTAATCATTACTTGAATTAATGCAGGTAAGGTCATTTGTTGATTAATATCACATTCATAATAAGCAATCTCATGTTTTATCGAATATCTTTGTGCCACACCTATCAAATCCTTTCGTTTTCTCACAAGTAATATAGCAAGCTAAAATAAAATCTCTTGCATATAAATAAAAAACACCTATCACAATTGATAAGTGTCTTACTCCGGCAGTAGGACTCGAACCTACGACATCATGATTAACAGTCATGCGCTACTACCAACTGAGCTATGCCGGAAAAATATGAAATTAAAAATAATGATAAGAATAAACTTATCAACTCCGGCAGTAGGACTCGAACCTACGACATCATGATTAACAGTCATGCGCTACTACCAACTGAGCTATGCCGGAATAAGATGTTTATAATATAACAGATATATCAATTTTTTGCAAGTCTTTTTTTACTTTTTTTTCAAAAAATTGAAAGCCACCTGCCGGGCTTGAACCGGCGACCCCCACCTTACCATGGTGGTGCTCTACCTGCTGAGCTAAGGCGGCGTATCAAGACAAGATATAGAATAACAGATAAATCTATGCTTGTCAATCTGTTTTTTGAAAAAATATAATTTTTTACAGGAATAATTTGTCTATAGAACACCATCATGTTTAATGACGAGTTTTATATGATGAAAAAATTCACTTTCACTCACTAAAAGACATCTAACAATTGTATTGGCTTATCAACGATGCTCTTTGCACCTGCATGGATTAATTCATCCTTTGAACCAAAGCCATAGCTTACACCTATACAGTCCATATTATTTTGGATTGCCCCAAAACAATCATGACTACGATCTCCAACCATTATTACATGATCCGCAGATAAATCAGGTAGCTGCTGTAGAGCATAGGCAATTACCTCAGCTTTTGTAGATACTGTTCCAGCTAAATTCGCTCCATAAATTGCAGTAAAGTATTGATCAACTTCAATTATTTCAGCGATTTTTCTTACAAAGATTTCTGGCTTTGAACTCGCTATAAATAATTGATAATTCTTCTTTAATTGTGACAGTACTTTTTTTATTTCAGGGTAAAGCTTAACTAAATGCAGATGTTTCTGATAATACTCACGATATTTTACAACAGCATTCTCAGCATCCTTATCTGACAAACCAATTCTGATAAAACTATCTAAAAGAGGAGGACCAACAAACGTTGCTAAAGTGTCTTCAGTTAAACTAGGCAAGTTTAGTTGATTTAATGCATATTGAATGGAAGCATATATACTTTGACTAGAATCAACTATCGTCCCATCAAAATCAAAAAAGATAGCTTTCAGATGCTTATTTTCCATTCTTGTCACCTTCCTAAATATTAAAAAAAGACTAACCCAATAAGAGCTAGTCAAAT
>NZ_JAKUDS010000070.1 GCF_023221775.1 Enterococcus cecorum
TGTACCGACCCCCAAAAGTTAGACCATAAAATCTAACAATTGGAGGTCGGTATTTTTATGGCTAAATACAGTTATGAACTAAAAAAGAAAGTTGTTAATGCATACTTAGCTGGCGAAGGAGGATACAATTATCTCGCGTCACTCTATGACGTGGATAGAAACTGTGTAGCTAAATGGGTTAAGAATCACCAAGCTTTTGGAGATGAAGGATTAATTCGTTCTCGTCATCAGAAAAAATATTCTTTTGAAAAAAAGCTTTCTGTGGTAGAGTTATACCTATCAAATGAGATTTCATACCAAGAGTTAGCAATTAGAGAAAATATAACGAATCCTAGTATGATTGCTAATTGGGTTAGTCGTTTCCGTGTAGCTGGTCCTGAAGGTTTGAGACCTCATAAGAAAGGTCGTAAAGCAACAGTGGATAAACCTAAGATAGAACATAAAAATCAGGAAGTTGAAGAAAAAATTGTTGATACTAGCGCTGAGCATGTGAAAAAACTTGAAGATGAGCTTTTATGGCTAAGAATAGAGAATGCATTTTTAAAAGAACTGAGGAGGCTGCGTTTAGAGGACGAAGCAAAAATGAGAGAATGGCACGCGTCATCCACAGCCTCCGAAGAGAATTCAAACTAAAAGATCTTCTCTCTTATACAGATATGCCTAAAGCTACCTACATGTACTGGCAGAAACGATTCGATAGAGAAAATCCAGACAAGGAAATCGAGGAAAAGATTCTTGATATAAGAAAAATTCATAAAAATTATGGTTATCGCAGAGTATTAGGCGAGTTAAGAAATCAAGGATATTGTATAAACAAGAAGAAAGTACAGCGAATAATGCAGAAATTAGGGCTACAGGTTACGTCTTTTACCCGTAAAAGCCGTAAGTACAGTTCTTACAAAGGAAAAGTTGGTACAGTAGCTCCTAATCGAATTAGAAGACGATTCAATACACATATACCTTATCAAAAGATTACCACTGATACTACTGAGTTTAAGTACTATGAAATCGATTCTAAAGGTAATATGTCAACGAAAAAATTGTATCTAGATCCTTTTATGGATATGTGTAGTGGTGAGATTGTTAGCTATGGAATTGCCAAACAACCCTCTGCTAAAACTATAATGAATGCACTGGAACAAGCAATAACGATAACATCTGGTTGCCCTTATCGTAGAACATTCCATTCAGATCAAGGATGGGCGTATCAAATGAAAAATTATTCACATCGCCTTAAGGAAGAAAAAATCTTTCAAAGTATGTCCAGGAAAGGTAATTGTCACGATAATTCTGTGATGGAAAACTTCTTTGGTTTGCTTAAACAGGAAATCTATTATGGTGTTGTATACTACAGTTATGAAGAATTAAAATCAGAAATCGAGGGATATATAAAGTACTACAATGAACACAGAATTAAAGAAAAGCTAGGATGGAAAAGTCCAGTTCAATACAGAATTCACCTTATGAGTGCATAAAAAAACGTAGTAGACAAAACTACTACGCTAATAAAGTCTAACTTTTGGGGGTCACATCA
>NZ_JAKUDS010000071.1 GCF_023221775.1 Enterococcus cecorum
CGTTTATTCAATTTCGTGAGCTACTGGTTCAAAGTGGCTTAATCAGTGGCAGTGCTTTATACATAGATGGTACAAAAATTGAAGCGGATGCGAATAGATACTCTTTTGTTTGGAAAAAAAGTATTTTAAAGTATAAAGATAATCTCGATCAAAAAGCCCTTGAAAACTACCAACAAATGGTGGAAACAAAAATCTTGCCTGAGTTAATAGATGATTTAAAGGATGAACTTTCCGTTGAAGAGATTGAAAGGATTCGTCAATCTTTGGAAGAAAAGGAAGAACAATTAATTGAAGCGATTGAACAAACCGAAACAGTAGAAGAACGAAAATCACTGCGTAAAGAAAAGTCTGAAGTTCATAAGCAGAAGAAGCAATTTGATGATTTTGCCCAAAGAAAAATGCGCTACGAAGAACAATTGGTGATTATGGGGGTGCGCAATAGTTTCTCAAAGACGGATCATGACGCTACTTTTATGCGAATGAAAGAAGATCATATGCGAAATGGCCAGTTAAAGCCAGGTTATAATATACAACTTGCGACAGAAAATCAATTCGCCCTTGCTTATGATTGTTTTCCAAATCCAACAGACACACGAACATTTATCCCATTTCTTGAAAAGATTGAATCAAAAATAGGTTTACCAGAAAATATTGTCGCAGATGCCGGTTACGCAAGTGAAGAAAATTATTGTTATGTGTTAGACGAAACAGAATCCACACCAATCATTCCGCATCAAGGTTACTTAAAAGAAAAGAAACGCGCCCATAAACAAAATCAGTTTCATCGAGACAATTGGCCTTACAACGAGTTAGATGATTACTATATTTGTCCCAATCAGAAAAGAGTGGTGTTCTCACATTATTCGCAACGTAAAGATAGAAATGGATTTGTTCGAAACTTCAAAATCTATGAATGTGAAGATTGTACAGGATGTCCATTGAGAGAGAAATGTACCAAAGCAAAAGAAGGAAAAAATCGACGTTTGAATATCAATCCAGTTTGGGAATATATAAAAGTAAAAGCGAATGAAAAGATAGAAAGCGAAGAAACAGCCTTGTACTATGCGCAGCGAAAGATAGATGTCGAAACTGTTTTTGGGAACATTAAACAAAATATGAATTTTAGAAGATTCCATGTCCGAGGAACTGAAAAAATTTTTAAGGAAATGGGACTTGTATTTCTTGCGCACAATTTTAGGAAATTAGTAACTAGAGTAAGGAAATATGAGGGGAAAACAATCATACAAAACCAAATATAGGGGGAAA
>NZ_JAKUDS010000072.1 GCF_023221775.1 Enterococcus cecorum
TTGCTTCGTTGTAAAGTGGGAGCGATTGAGCTCAGCTTTTTCTCATCACTTGATGCCACTCAACGAAATGAAATTTTAGAGAAGGTGTTCGCTTATGGGACTAAACTTAAGTGATCTGGGGCCCGTCTACATTGTTTGTGGGAAAACGGATTTACGAAAAGGAATCGATTCACTGGCTTACCTTATTCAGTCACAATTTGATTTAGACCCTTTTTCAAAATCCGTCTTTCTTTTTTGTGGTGGAAAAAGTGATCGATTTAAAGCCCTCTACTGGGATGGTGAAGGATTCTGGTTGCTTTATAAACGTTTTGAAAATGGACAACTAACTTGGCCAAGAAGTACTGCGGAGGTTCGGGCTTTAACGCCTGAACAAGTTGAATGGTTAATGAAAGGATTTTCTATTACACCAAAAATTTTAGAGAGTCAAAGTCGTCATTTCTATTGAAATGCCGGCTTTTTTTCGCGTATAATAAAGAAAAATCTTGAGGAGTTAACGAAGATGTCATCATCAGAAAAAACGATTGAATCACTAACAAAAACAATTGAAGCAATGTCCAATGAACTTGCGCTTTTACGCGAACAAGTCGCTTACCTTACCAAAAAACTTTATGGTAAATCCTCTGAAAAGCGTGACTATAACCAGAATCAATTGAGCCTGTTTGATGACATGGAACTTCCTGAAGAAGAAAGTGACTGTCCCAGGTAATCCAGAAGAAGAAACCATTACTTATCGTCGGAAAAAAGCGAAAGGCAAACGGCAAGCTATTTTTCAACAATTTAAACCAGAGGTCATCCACCATGAATTGATGGGAGAGGCTTGTACCTGTCCAGATTGTCATGGAAGGTTAAAAGAAATCGGCTCGTGTGTGCAACGACAAGAATTAGTCTATGTTCCTGCACAGTTAAAACGAGTGGATCATATTCAGCATGCCTATAAATGTGTTGCCTGTAGCAAGAAAAATGCGACAGATAAAAT
>NZ_JAKUDS010000073.1 GCF_023221775.1 Enterococcus cecorum
GACTAACTCCTGGTAATTTATCATTTTTATTTTTTTTCTTCTTTTTTGAACTTAGATACAATTGCTAATAAGCTTGCCATCGCTAAACTCATAACTCCTACGACCGGATTTGTTTGATTTGAGCCAGTTTTTGGTAATTGGTTTTTCGATGCTGGCGCTGATTTAGAAGACTTAACTGTAGTTGCTTTTTGTTTCAGCTTGTAAACATAAGTAACAGATAAATCTTTGTCTCCCATCTTACCTTTTTCAGGAGCAGAATCTTCAGTAATTTTAACTAGTTCATAAACTTTGCCATTTACTTTGATTTCTTTTGGTTTATCTCCTTCATCGGTTGTATCATAAGCTTCACCATTGACTAATGCTGTTTCATCTACAACAGATTGTTTAATTGTGTTGCCATCAGTATCTACATAGTTGATTATAACAGTATGAGTCGCAACTTTTCTATAAACATAAGTGACGGTTTGTGTACCTTCTTTGATGTTTCCTTTAGCAAAAGCAGATCCATCTTTTGGCGTAGTACTTACAAGCTCATATCTAGTACCATCTGAGGAAATAATAATTTGTGGACGGAATTGAGCAGTACGTGTATCGTATGGATTGCCCTCTTTCGTTACATTGCCAGAAACTACATCTTTTGCTGGTACTCCTGGGATTGGATTACCTGCTTCATCGACATAGTCAACAATTACATTACCTTTTACTGGTGTGTATTCGAAAGTTACGGTTTGATTTAACTCTGTCACTTTACCTTGGGCATTATTTTCTCGGCCATCGTTATCACCAATCGCTTTGTAGGCATTACCTTGGGCATCGTATAAGTATCCAGATTTCGGTTGAGTGCTATAGGCTTCACCAATTGTAGAGCCAGCTTCCTTCACAACAGCAGTAGTTGCCTGACCATTTGCATCAACTAATTCAGTTTCAGTT
>NZ_JAKUDS010000074.1 GCF_023221775.1 Enterococcus cecorum
CGCTGTTCACGTTTTAATTTCTTTTCCATTTTGGACGTGAATTTATGATTATCAATTTTTTGTCCATCTGAAAGAATCGCAAAATCTGTAATACCTAAGTCAATACCAATGGCAGAATTGGTTTTAGGTAACTCGCTAATTTCTTCTTTACATAATAAAGAAATATAGTATTTACCGCTAGAATGACGTGAGATTGTAGCAGATTTAATCATCCCTTTTGGTTGTCTATGAAGCTTAATTCTTACTAATGATTTCAATTTAGGAAGTTTTATGAATTTACTATCAATCAAAGCAACGGTACCATTTTGATTATTCGTTGTATAACTCTGAACAGGATTTTTCTTACTTTTGAAACGTGGAAAGCCAACAGATTTATCCCGAAAAAAATTCTTGTATGCTTTATCTAAATGAAGTTGGGCATTGGCCAAAGCAAGGCTATCCACTTCTTTCAGAAATGGAAATTCTTTCTTATATTTAGCCGGTGTTGGAAAAGTCATTTTTTTAGAAGGATCATTTTTAACTTCTTCATACGCTTTTTTTCGATCATTAAGCATTAGATTGTAGACCTTACGAACGCAGCCGAAAGTTTTGGCAAAGAAGATTTCTTGTTCCTCTGTTGGATAGATTCTGAATTTGTACGCTTTTAGTCGTTCCACAAAGTTCACCTGCTTTCTATTTATGATTGTTTCCTTGATTTTGGATGTATTTCTTTATCACATCAATTGGTGCTCCACCAGTCGTCAACAGACAAAAACTTTTAGACCAAAACTGTTCTTTCCAAAGAAACTGTTTGACTCTTGGAAAATCACGTTTTATCAATCTTGAACTG
>NZ_JAKUDS010000075.1 GCF_023221775.1 Enterococcus cecorum
AGTAAATGACACGTTACAGACTGCAAAATGTACCAACTGAAAAAAGAAAGTATCTGAGGTAGAGTAACGAACGGTTAGCTTTTACCATTCGAGGAAAGGTGTTAGTCAAATACAAATATCTTTGCAAAGAAATAAGTTGGGTTTGGAACGAGGAGCAACTGCACCGCAAGTGGAACAACTTATTTTATCCTTCTTAGGTTTTTCTTTTTGGTGTTTTATCTAAAAGAAAAACCTAGCTTTTTTTGCTAGGCTTTTCTTTTACATTTCTTTAATTTTCAAATTTTTTATTTCCCACTCAAACCATTCGCTAAAATCTTGTTTAAAGCCGTTAATAGAATATTGCTCTTGTTCTTCTGCTTCTTTATCGTTTTGAGGGTCTAAGTAGGTCGGTTTATCTTTTGGTCTTGCGTATACACCTATCCATGTTTTAAAATCGCCCTCAAAACTGCTATCTATGATAAAGCCTTGCTCTTTTAGCTCTTCTCTTACTTGAGCTTTTAGATATTGCTGTTCTTGTGTTCCAAAAAACTCATTTTCTGTAAAATCTTCTAATTGTAATTTTTTTGTTTTTTCCATTTTCTTTTCCTCTTTTCTTTTTTTTGATTTTTAGTTTTTTGACAACCATTTTTGTTAGGCGTTTGAGGAAGTGAAGCTGTTTTCCTCATGTTTTAAAAGCTAGAAATAAATTACAGTGTACGCTCCTTTCTTTTTTCGTTTTGTTGGTTCATTTTCGCCAGTGTGTTCGTGTCGTTTGCTGTGACGAGT
>NZ_JAKUDS010000076.1 GCF_023221775.1 Enterococcus cecorum
GCTTTTACGATTGCACTTGTAGCTTGGCCATTTTCATCAACCAATTCAGTTTCTGTTCCTTGGATGACATGGCGTTCTTTGACTTCGCCGCCTTTAATTTCAGGTTTTTCTTCAACTAAACGATAGACATAAGTTACAGTTAAATCTTTATCTGCCATTGTGCCAGTTTCAGATGCTGAATTTTCCTCATGTTTGACGAATTCATATTTCTTACCTTCGAATTCGATTGTTTGAGGTTTGTTATCAACGGCAGTATCGTATGCTTTACCTTCTTGTAGAGAAGCTTCATCGACTACTGGCGCTTTGATTTCTTTACCTTCTGTATCCACATAAGTCACAGTTACTTTATGCGCTGGTACTTTCTTGTATACATAAGTTACTTCTTGCGTACCTTCTTTAACTGTTCCTTCAGCTAGTGCCGAACCGTCTTTTGGTGTTTCTTTTACTAATTCGTAAACTGTACCATCTGTGGCAGTGATCGTTTGTGGGCGATAAGTTTCTGTCGTAGTATCGTATGGATTACCCTCTTTGGTTACATTACCATCTCTAACTACATCTTTCGCATCCACTCCTGGAATTGGGTTACCTTCTTCATCTTCATAGTTGACTACGACATTACCTTTAACTGGTGCGTATTCGAAAGTTACGGTTTGTTCTGCAGCTGTGACCACACCTGAAGCATTGTTTTCACGGCCATCGTTATCACCAATTGCTTTATAGGCATT
>NZ_JAKUDS010000077.1 GCF_023221775.1 Enterococcus cecorum
GCTGACGTACTTGCTGATGTACTTGCACTTGTTGACGCTGATGTACTTGCTGATGTGCTTGCGCTTGTTGACGCTGACGTACTTGCTGATGTGCTTGCGCTAGTTGACGCTGATGTACTTGCTGATGTGCTTGCGCTAGTTGACGCTGATGTACTTGCCGATGTACTTGCGCTAGTTGACGCTGATGTACTTGCCGACGTACTTGTACTTGTTGACGCTGACGTACTTGCTGATGTGCTTGCACTTGTCGATGCTGATGTACTTGCCGACGTACTTGCACTTGTTGATGCTGATGTACTTGCCGATGTACTTGCACTTGTTGACGCTGATGTACTTGCCGATGTACTTGCGCTTGTTGACGCTGATGTACTTGCCGATGTACTTGCGCTTGTTGACGCTGATGTACTTGCCGACGTACTTGTACTTGTTGATGCTGATTTACTTGCTGATGTGCTTGCACTTGTTGATGCTGACGTACTTGCCGATGTACTTGCACTTGTTGACGCTGATGTACTTGCCGACGTACTTGTACTTGCTGATGTGCTTGCACTTATCGATGCTGATGTACTTGCGCTAGTTGACGCTGATGTACTTGCTGACGTACTTGTACTTGTTGATGCTGATGTACTTGCCGATGTACTTGCACTTGTTGACGCTGA
>NZ_JAKUDS010000078.1 GCF_023221775.1 Enterococcus cecorum
TGTTGTCATCAATGGCGCTAAGCTTTCTTTGCGCTTGCACAATCTTTCACCTGAAGGCAGCTCAGCCCAAGATGCTTCTAGTGAAAACATCTGATCACAATAATCTAATCCTTTGCGCCCCAATGACTTCTTATCTGCCTGTTTAGGCGTTGCTTCAAAAAATTTTCGGCGCACATGTGCCCAACAACCTACTAACTTTGCCCTAGGCAATTGGCGATACGCTGACCACATATCACAGTGAACATAGCCATCATATTCGCCAAGAAATTCTTGAACTGCTAAGCCGCTTCGCCGTTGATCATGATGATAAAGTGTAATTGGCTGTGTTGCTTGTTTTCCTGAAAGGAATGTCCAGTAATAGGTCAAAGAGGTATCATTTTCTAAAACTCTATAGGCTGTCTCGTCCGCATGAAGAAGTCTTTGTGTTAATAACTTTTCACGCAGTAATTCATAGAGCGGTTCGAAATAATACTGACTAGACTTGATATGCCAATTAGCCATCTCTTTACGGCTAATCGGTAGCCCCATTTTCTGCCAATCCTCTTCTTGTCGATAGTTTGGCACTTTCAGTGTGAATTTCTGATGAATGGTGTGCGCGATAATAGAGGCTGAACCCAGACTATGCGCCAAGGGCGCCTTGGGTATAGGGGCCTTGATA
>NZ_JAKUDS010000079.1 GCF_023221775.1 Enterococcus cecorum
CATCAAGGCCCCTGTACCCAAGGCGCCCTTGGCGCATAGTCTGGGTTCAGCTTCTGTTATTGCGCACACCATTCATCAGAAATTCACACTGAAAGTGCCAAACTATCGACAAGAAGCGGATTGGCAGAAAATGGGGCTACCGATTAGTCGTAAAGAGATGGCTAATTGGCATATCAAGTCTAGTCAGTATTATTTCGAACCACTCTATGAATTACTGCGTGAAAAGTTATTAACACAAAGCCTTCTTCATGCGGATGAGACAGCCTATAGAGTTTTAGAGAATGATACCTCTTTGACCTATTACTGGACATTCCTTTCAGGAAAACAAACAGTACAGCCAATTACACTCTATCATCATGATCGGCGCAGAAGCGGTTTGGCTGTTCAAGAATTTCTTGGTGAATATGAAGGCTATGTTCACTGTGATATGTGGTCAGCGTATCGCCAACTACCTAAAGCAAAGTTAGTAGGTTGTTGGGCACATGTACGCCGAAAATTTTTTGAAGCAACGCCGAAACAAGCAGATAAGCAGTCATTGGGACGCAAGGGATTAGATTATTGTGACCAGATGTTTTCACTAGAAGCCTCTTGGGCTGAACTGCCTTCAGATGAAAGATTGAGCAAACGTAAAGAAAGATTAGCCCCTCTAATGATGTCT
>NZ_JAKUDS010000008.1 GCF_023221775.1 Enterococcus cecorum
ATTGTGGATAAGGTTTCTATTAAATTCGGGTATAGTAGCGAATAATAATAAAACAACACAGAACATTAAAACAATAGTTCTGTGTTGTTTTTTTCTGCTATTTTTATATATCTCTTATCTGTTTTATTATCGGTAATAATATGATCAAACTGATCCCAGTCAGAAAATCGATATGCATGTGTTTTTCCAAATTTGGAATGATCCACCAATAAGATTTTCTTATTAGCAAGATTCATAACTTTTTTTTTAAATAATGCTTGAGAAAAATTTGCTTCATAAATGCCATGTTCATCAATAGCGGTAGAACTAAACAGGCACAAATCTATACGGAAAAGTTTCAAGAATTCATTTCCATAATCACCAATGACACTTTCAGCATCTTTTATAGCTTCACCACCGATGATGTAGACTCTATTGTCTGATCTACATGTTTGTAATAATTTATACGCAGTATTTAATCCGTTTGTAATGATAACCATATTAGAAAGATTTGATATGTATGGTAGCAAGGCCTTTACTGTTGAGCTAGAATCAACGAATATACACATTCCTGATCCAATAAAAATGCTTGCAATATCTGCAATGTACATTTTTTCTTTTATCATAACATTTTCTCTATAGTTGGTTGAGATGACATGATTTTTTTCTACTTCTAGTACTACTCCACCGCGATATCTTCTAACTAGTCCTTCTTTTTCCAAATCAAGTATCTCTCTTCTCAAAGTTGATGATGAAATAGCTAATTCTTTTTCTAGTTTATGATTGCTCATTTTTTTATGGATTTTCAGCATATGTGGAAGTTAATGCTTTTGGTAATTTCAAACGAGTTTGAATTTAATGGCTCTTCATACTTAAATGAGTTTTACAAATAATTCTAATAATTATTGAAATTTTTATGGTCAATATCTAGCGTTGTGGCGGTGTTTAGATATTGACTGTTTTTATATCTATATTAAAATATGTTGAATATAAAGTATTATAAAAGAAAAGATGTTTGTAGAATTATGAATAATTTTTTTATTTAATCCGAAATGAATAGCACAACCATCTTATTATTTATCATAGAGTTACTATAGAGAGAACTACCTTAACCATTGGTATATTCTCTTTTTTTGTTATGTTAAAGATGCATTACAAAAACAAAAAAACAGCATGACAAAATCTAGTTTGATTTGAGGTTTCAATCACCTGAGGACAAGCATATAATGAAATATGTAGGAGGGATAAAATAAAATGAATGAACGGATCCGAGAAATAATTTCTATTTTACTAAAAAATCCTACTATTAAATCTAGTGAGTTGGCTGATAAACTTTCTTTAACCAGGAGACAAGTGAACTATGCTATTACTCAATTTAATCAGGAAATGGCTTTAAATAGGTTGCCTGGAATTGTAAGAAAAAATGATGGTACTTTTTTTGTTCCATTAGAAGTTGTTCAAACAATAACAGAAAATTTTATTTCAAATGAACTTTATTCTGATCAAGAAAGAGTGGTCATTATTCTTTATATTTTGGCATTAAATAATGATTATACAAGTGTTCAACATTTTCTGGATTATTTAGAAGTAAGTCGTAGTACATTTACGGAAGATATAAAACGTGCTCAATGGTTAGTAGAAAAATATCGATTAGAAATCATTTATGATCGTACTAATGGATATCATATAGAAGGCTCAGAACATTATTTATTACATTTAATCAGTGACTTGGTAAAACAATATCATCTAATGAACCAAGAAATCTATGAATCAATCTTTGGTAGGAAAGTTACTTTTGAAAATATTATGCATATTATCCATAGTATGGAACAAATGCTTCATCTTAGTTATTCTGATGAGTCCATAGAGTATTTGAAGATATTTTTAATTATATTAATGATAAGAGCAAATAATAGTGGAAAACAGGATGACTTTTTTAAAGGTAATTTGAAATCAACTCCAGAGTATCGAATGCTGTCGATACTATTAATGGAAGATGATCTAGAGATTTCAAATGGCTATAAAGAGTGGATGGCACTGGCTTTTTTAACTTCAAATATTTTTGAAAAGAAAACAACTCAAGAATATGATTCTGATGCGGAGTTAAAAGGGTATATACACGAAATGGTCAACAATTTTGAAGAACAGACTTTAATTATTGTAGATGATAGAAAGAGTTTTGAACAAAGATTATTGAATCATCTACGTCCTGCCTGTTTTCGAATAAAGTATGATTTGAGTTTAGGGACATATTCTTTTGAGAACTTAGTTAAAGATTCAAATCATGGAATATTAGTTGAATTGATGAAAGACTTAATTATTCCGATAGAAGATTGGTTGGGGAAGGCTTTTCCAAATGATGAATTAGACTTGCTCTCCTATTATTTTGGGTATCAACTAATTTCGAATAATCAAATGGGAATGAATCAACAACCTCGAGCAGTTATTGTTTGTCAAAATGGGGTAGTTGTTTCGAAATTAATGATGGAAAATTTGAAGAAATTATTTCCGGAATTACATTTTATTGCATCTTTATCTAAGCGAGATTTCTATAAGTATGAAGAAGACTATGATTTAGTTTTTTCAACAACTCCTTTAAATACAGATATGAATCAATATATTGTTGATCCAATAATGAGTTACAATCAACAAATACAGTTACGCTACAATGTATTAAATAAATTAGGACTGAATAAAGTAGATAGTGATGTCGACAAGTTAATCGATACCATTCGCAAGTATGCTAATATTGATGATTTATCACGGTTAAAAGATGAAATAAAAATATTTTTAATTCAACAGGATGATCAATCTTCAATTAATGAAATTGATTCCTTACCTTCTTTAACCCATTATTTAAAACCAAGCTATATCCAAATAATAGATAAATGTTCAACATGGAAAGAAGCGTTTAGAATTGCTTGTATTCCTCTTTTAGAAAATCGTATAGTGACAGAAGTGTTTGTAGAAGATTGTATAAAACAAGCTTCTCAATCTGATTACTCTAGCTACCTTGGAAAAGAGTCTTGCATTCCACACACTTCAAAAGAGAATGGCATACTGAATGATGGTATCAGCTTATTAGTGCTAAGACAACCAATTGTTCTTCCAGATGGTAAAAAAATAAAGTACATTTTTCCACTATCATTTAATGATTTAACAAAACATTTAAAAGCTATTAATCAATTAGCTGATGTATGTAGAGATTCTGGATTACTTCGGAGTATATCTGAAAGTTTAAGTGAGAAAGAAATTTATCAACTAATCCGAAAAAATACTTGAGGTGTATAGAATGAAAAACTATCCAAAATATACAATTATTATGAGAGGGTATACATTAGAGCAATCTGAAGCAATTATTCAAGCTATGGAAGGCTTAGAAGATAAATTTGCTGTAGAGATGACAATGAATACTCCAAATTGTATAGAATATATAAAAAAATTAAGTAAAAAGTATGGAGATAGAAGAATAATTGGTGCAGGTACAGTTCGTACATTAAAAGATGCAAAAGAAGCAATTGAGGCAGGTGCAAAGTTCTTGTTAGGTCCGCATCAATTTACTCAAGATATTTTTGATTATGCTGATAAACACAAAGTTATGACTGTTCCCTCAGCGATGACACCAACAGAAATTAATCAGATGCTTGCAAGCGGTGCAGACATTGTAAAAATATTTCCTGCAGCAGTTGTGACACCAAGATTTTTTAAAGATGTGCAAGCGCCTTTAGGAAAGCTACCTTTAATGGCTGTAGGGGGAGTTTCAATAAATAATGCGAAACAATTTTTAAATAATGGTGCTACATATCTAGGAATGGGCTCAGGATTATTTAAAAAAGAGGATATTGAAAATTGTAACATTGAGCGATTATCGGACTCGTTGAAGGATTTTTTGATGACAGTAGAGGGGATGGAGTAATTTATGGACTTAGTTTTGAATGAGCAATTAGTCTTTAGAGATTTAAAAGTAAAAAATCAAGAGGAAGTATTAGATTGTTTATCTAAAAAGTTGCTCGAGCTAGGATTTGTGAAAGATGAATATGTTGAAGCAATAAAACAAAGAGAAAAAGAATACCCAACAGGTTTGCCGTCAACAGAGCCTGTAGTTGCTATACCTCATGCTAATTATGAGATGGTAGATAAAACAACATTAGCAATAGCAACTTTAAAGGAACCAATATTGTTTGAAAATATGGAAAATCATCAAGAAAAATTACCGGTTCGAATTGTCATTATGATGGCTATTGGTGAACCGCACGGACAGATTGAAATGTTACAAAAAATAGTAGGTATTATCCAAAATCAAGATTTACGAAAAAAAATGATAACAGCTTCTAATGATAAAGAACTATTAGATTTATTAGAACAAGCTATTGCCTAAAAGAAAGGATGTTTAATAATGAAAAGAATTTTAGTTGCATGTGGAAATGGAATTGCTACTTCAACAGTTGTAGCAACAAAGGTAAGACAATTTTTAGAAGAACAAGGGATTCAGGCGGAAACAACACAAACGAAATTGATGGAGGTACCAGGTAAAGTTCAAGGTTATGATTTGCTAGTTACAACTGGTCAATTTGAAGGTCAAACCGGGGATGTTCCAGTGGTTAAAGGAATGCCTATTTTAACAGGAATTGGTGCAGATCAAACCTTACAAGAAATATTAAGTTATTTAAAATAATAAAGGAGTATCAATAATATGAAGTTTATAATGGATATATTCAATTTCTTTATTGCTGCAGGTCCTACTGTAATGCTTCCTGTAATCATTACAATTATTGGCTTAATTTTTGGTTTAAAAATTTCGAAAGCGTTTAAATCCGGGTTGACTCTAGGAATTGGCTTTGCTGGTATCAAATTAATTCTTGACTTTATGACTACTAACGTTGGACCAGCAGCTAAAGCAATGGTTGATCGTACAGGAGTTCACTTAGATGCATTGGATGTTGGTTGGGGATCTATTGCAGCTGTTACTTGGGCTTCACCAATTATTGCTATTTTAATTTTTGCTATTCTAATTGTGAACATTATTTTGCTTGTACTAAAACGTACTCAGACATTAGATGTTGATATTTGGAATTACCATCATATGGCTATCGTTGGTGTAATGGTTTATTTTGTCACAAAAAATGTTTTACTTGGTGTGGGAGCATCTATTGTGATGGCTATTATTACCTTTAAACTTTCTGATTGGTCACAACCATTAGTAGAAGATTTCTTTGGTATACCAGGAGTTTCTTTGCCAACAGTTTCAGCTTTGTCTTCATTAGTGATTGCATGGCCGATGAATTGGCTTTTGGATAAAATTCCACTATTTAGAAAATCAAAATTTACGATTAAAGATGCTCAAAAATATTTAGGCTTCTTTGGAGATTCAATGATTATGGGATTAATTATTGGAATCGCCATTGGTGCATTAGCTGGATATGATATCAAACAAATTCTACAATTAGGTGTAAGTATGTCAGCTGTATTGGTATTGATTCCTAAAATGACTTCATTATTCATGGAAGGATTGATGCCTATTTCAGACTCTGCTCAAAAATGGTCTCAAAATAAATTTAAAGGCCGTCGTTTATTCATTGGTTTGGATGCAGCAGTTGTAGTTGGTAATCCAGATGTAATTACTACTGCATTGATTATTATTCCACTTACAATTGCAATGGCATTAGTTTTACCTGGAAACCGTGTATTACCATTTGCTGACTTAGCTGTAGTACCATTTAGAGTTGCGATGGTAGTTGCATTAACTAGAGGTAATTTATTGAAAAATATTGTTATTGGTTTAGTAGTTACAGCATCATTGTTATGGTGTGGATCTGCTACATCTCCTGTTTTAACAGCAATTGCTAAATCTGTAGGTATTAATTTAGGAACAAGTGCAGTATTAATTTCTTCATTCGCTTCTACTTCAATGATTCAAAGTTACTTGGTATTCATTGCATTTACCTTTAAACCGTTGATTAGTATCCCTATTTTATTAGTTGCATTTGCAGCAGCATGGTTCTATTTTGAAAAGGTAAAAAAAGTTAATGGTGAAAGTGAATTGGAGAATGCGTAAATGAGAGGATGAAATGTTGTGAAGATATCAGATATAACTGTTTATAAAGTAAAACCACGTTGGATTTTTGTGAAGATTTCAACTGATGAAGGAATCGAAGGCTGGGGAGAAATGATTTCCGGTACCAAAACAGAAACTGTAGTAGCCGGTGCTTATGAGATTGGTAATCGCCTAATTGGTCGTAATCCTTTTGAAATTGAGCGACTATTCCAGGAAATGCATCGTTCATTCTTTAGAGGTGGTCCAATTAATGGGACAATTGTTTCAGGATTAGAAATGGCACTATGGGATATAAAAGGAAAGGCATTCGGTGTGCCAGTTTGGGAACTTCTTGGTGGTGCCGCTAGAGATAAAATTAAAGTTTATTCTTGGATTGGTGGAGATCGTCCAAATGAAGTTGCAGAACAAGCACAAGATCGATTTGATAGAGGTTTTTCAGCGGTAAAAATGAACGCTACTTCTGAATTACATTATATTGATTCTTATGAAAAAGTAGAAGAAGTGGTTGAACGAGTAGCTTCTATTCGTGAAAGATTAGGAGACAAAATGGATATTGGTGTAGATTTCCATGGTCGTGTGCATAAACCAATGGCAAAGGTGTTAGCAAAAGCCTTGGAACCATACCATCCAATGTTTTTAGAAGAAGTCGTATTACCTGAAAATGAAGAATATTTTAAAGAGGTCGCAAGTGTTGTTTCTACACCTTTAGCAACAGGAGAAAGATTATATACACGTTGGCAATATAAAAATATCTTTAAACAAGGAAGTATTGATATTTTACAGCCAGACGTTGCATTATGTGGAGGAATATTAGAAACTAGAAAGATTGCGGCAATGGCTGAAGCTTATGATATGGCAGTAGCACCTCATGCACCGTATGGACCAGTTGCATTAGCCGCTACTTTACAGGTAGATGCTTGTACCCCTAATGTCTTTATTCAAGAACAAAGCTTAGGAATCCATTACAACAAAGGGTTTGACTTGTTAGATTTCATTAAAAATAAAGAAATTTTCCAATATAAAGACGGATATGTTGATCTTCCAAGTAAGCCAGGATTAGGTTTGGAAATGGATGAAGATAAAATTAAAGAGATTGCTCAAGAAGGTTTAGTTTGGACGAACCCTCAATGGAAAAACTATGATGGTACAATCGCAGAGTGGTAGAGTTAATTTTAGGAGAGATGATATATGTTTGAAATGTGGATTATTATTATCGCTTTAATAAGTTGGTGTATGCTTCATTTGAATAATCAACGTTCAATCATTATCTATGCACCGTTAAATGTGGTAAAAATATTATTGGCAGTAGTTGTCAGTGTTGCTTTACTTGTTTTTTTCTGGAACACAGATATAAATAACGATATTAGGATTACACTAATTGCTAGTTTGTTAGTTGTAATTTCAATGTTAAAAGAAGGAATCAGTCAGAATAAAGTAGTAAAGTTAGGTTTACTCTCCGAAAGCCTACAAAACATTGAATCAATTGAAATTGAAGAAGAAACAGACTATTGTCGGGTGCAATTTAATAAAAGTGCTAAAAATAGTTATGTATTAAATTTGAATTGTTCAAAAGCTGAACTTTTACATTTTCTATCAAGTTCTTCGTTTCGAGGTAATATCATTCAAAATAATGAATCCGTGTTAGAGTAATACATCGGGGCTGACCCAATAGTCACTAATAAAAAATGAATATATAAATAATCCGAACGTTCATCGTTGATTTTATGAGTAATCAAGTTGAACATTCGGATTTTCTTTGTCTTTTATGAATTATTTATCTCATCATAAGTATTTCTTTTTTTAATTATCTTGCTAAAATACTTTTGGGTCAACCCCGTTAATTCTTTATACTTCTAATAACTGATTAATAGTTTCGGCGGTTTTTTTGAGGTTTTCTTCTAGTTGTGCGAGGCCTTTGAATCCTAGACGTGTGGTTGGACCAGAACAGCCAAGAGCCGCAATTAATTGACCATTTTGATATAGCCCAGTTGCCATACAAGTGAGGCCATATTCATATTCTTCATGATCATAAGCAATGTGATTTTGCTTGATTTTTTGTTGTTCTTCACAAAAGTCAGGATAATGAATAATCGTATTAATTGTACGTTTAAATAACGGTTTATGATAATATTTTTCTAATTCATCTGCTGCCATTTCGCTTAAAAATATTTTACCCATAGAGGAGCAATACAGGTCTGTGACTGGTGTTAATGAAGATTGTAGCATATAGCTTTCTCCACTTTCAGAATGAATAATATAAATTTCATCCCGATATAAAATCGATAAATTAATCGTTTCGCCAGTTTTTTGTGAAAATTCTTGCATATATGGTTTAGCTACTTTAATCAATTGTTGCTCATTTAGAGGCGAAGGTTGGTATTTTAATATTTTGTAACTAATCGCATAAATTTCATCTTCAATTTGCATGATGATGCCACGATGTTCTAAGGTTTTTAAAATACGAAAGACAGTGGTTTTGGCTAGTCCAGATAATCTTGTTATTTCTGAAATCCCTAAAGGACCATGTTCACTTAATAAATCTAAAAGTGAAAAAGCATTGTCAATTGATTTGATTAGATCATTTTCTTTACTCATCGAATTCCCCCATGCCCATTTTTCCTTATTATAGCAGAAAATTTTTTGTGATAAAACTAACAATTTTTTGTTGACAGACTCTGTTAAAAGATGTACAATCTTTTTCGGAATGGTGTTCCGAAATTATCGAAGAGGAGAATTGAAATGGAGAAAACAAAAGATAATTCATATTTCATCGGACTCATGAAGTTCATTATATTTACAGTGTTAGGCACAGTTTTAGTGCTCATTCCCTTTAGTTTTGACGGGTCAGTGGATACAATTCTTTTCCACTATTTAAAAATTTTCGTGAAGACATTCAATGGGCCACTTACCGCGATTATGGTTGCATTTATTGTTTTGAGTGCGCTTTTATCTGTAATTGATCAAGTGAAAAGTGACACAATTATTCGTAAACAAAGACTACTAAAGAAACTCTTTTCTACTAGTCTGTTTTATACGATTAACCGCGTAATTGGCGCTATTATTGCTTTGATGGTTTATTTTAAAGTCGGTCCAGCATTTATTACTTCACCTGATACGGGTGGTACGATGTTATCTTTAGCTACTCAGTTATCCGTACTAGTACCGATGATGTTACTTTTCCAAACCTTTATTTTAGAGTTTGGTGCAATGGAATTTTTAGGTGAAATTGTGGGTGGTATTGTAAAGCCAATCTTCAAGGTTTCTGAAATTTGTGCGGTAAATATAATCAGTGCTTGGGTTGGACCAGGAAATGTTGCGATTATGGCCACTGAGGAGTTTTTCCAAAAAGGGTATTTTACTGTTCGTGAAATGGCTGTTATTGGTTCACAGTTTGCTACAGGTAGTATTGGTTGGATTGTTTTGGTGAGCTCGGTATTAAATGTTATTGATTATTTTGGGTTGATTTTAGCAGGTTTAGCTGTAGTGAGTGTGATTGTTGCAGCGATTGGTGTCCGCATTCCACCGTTATCTACTTTCCCAGATACTTATGCGGATGGTTCGACTGTTTCTAAAATCAAAGTGGAAAAGACCGGTAATTGGTTAACACGTGCTACGAATAATGCCGTGCGTCGTGCCAATGAATCTAACTTTTCGAATTTTGTTGCGAAAATTGACAATATGACTTTCTACGTATTTTGGTTAACGCCAATTATCGTATGTTGGGGTACGCTTGCTTTAGTGATTTCATTATATACGCCATTATTGAAGATTATTTCTATGCCAGTGGAATGGATTTTAATGTTATTTGGTGTTGCAAGTCCTGAAGCCACAGCAAGTGCGATTATGTCAGGACTAGCTGATAATTATTTACCGGTTATTTTAGGACAATCTGTTGAATCTACAGTAAGTCGTGTGATTATCGCTATGATGAGTATTATTCAAATCATTTATTTATCGGAAACTGCGACATTACTGATTTCAACGAATAAACAGATGAAATTTTGGCATGTCATCGTCATCTTTTTAGAGCGTACTTTCTTATCATTAGTATTTGTTATTTTGATTGCGAAATTTTTTGTTAGATAGATAGGAGAATTTTCATGAAAGTAGTAAGATTATTTGAAGATAATATGTTTGAACATGAATTACAAGCGATTCAAGCGTTAAATTTAGATTTAGAAATGGTGGTACGTCCTAGTCAAACACCAAGCGAAATTATTGAAAATGCAAAAGATGCGGATATTATTATTACCGTGTATGAACCTCTAACCAAAGAAGTGTTATCGCAATTACCAAATTTGAAATTAGTGGTTTATCGTTCTATTGGGTTTAATTCAGTGGATTTGGCTTATGCGAATGAACGTCAATTGCCAGTTTCACATATTACGCAATATTGTGTCGATGAGGTGGCGAATTATGTTGTTGCGGCCATCCTTTCACATAATCGTCGCATTCTTGATTTCAATCAATCGGTTAAAGTAGGTCATAAGTGGGACTATGAATTATTCCCAGATATGCGCCGTTTATCTTCATTAACTGTGGGACTGATTGGTTTTGGAAATATTCCACGCTTAGTTGCGCAGCGTCTACAAGTTTTTGGCTGCAAAGTGATGGCTTATGATCCGTTTGTTCCTGCAGAAGTTTTCGCAAATGCAGGTGTGACACAAGTAAGTCTTGAAGAAATTTTTGCGCATAGTGATTATATTTCTTCTCACTTACCATTAAATGATAGCACGAAAGAAATGCTGAATGCCACATTATTTAATCTTTGTAAAAATCAGCCAGTCTTTATCAACTCTTCACGTGGAGGAGTGGTGAATGAAAAGGATCTAGTCGCAGCCTTGCAATCAGGTAAACTTTCTTATGCGATTTTAGACGTGGTGCATAGTGAAGATCCTGATTTGAGCAAACTACCATTTATGCAGATGGATAATGTTGTTTTAACACCGCACATTGCTTTTTACTCTCAAGAAGCTTTCATTCAAGGCGTACAGGACAACTTTAAAAACATTCAAGCCTTCTTAAATGGTGATTTGGCCCACGCAGAAATTGTCAATCTGAAACAAATTCAATCATAAACCAAATATCAATATCAACCAAGCAACCTCGAAAATAGAGGTTGCTTGGTTTAGTTACTGGTTCAAATGCTCTTTTTACTTTTGGTTGAAATATCAATACTTTCACGTGAGATTTAGATAAAACGTTTTGAATTAACTAAAATACATGGGCGGGACTCATATGAATATTAGCGAGAATGTACGAATGAAAAACACGCTTAGTCAATTGGGTATTTGTGATGAGCGAACTATTTGTGTAATAAATCATTTTTCGCATAATGGCGGACTGACTCATGATGAAATGGAAAAAGTTGCCCAGAAGTATCAGTTTATTACAGCTCATGATGGTTTGATTGTAGAGATATAGTCTAAGAAAAGTAATCAGTAGATAGATGTTCCCCATTTTTACTAACTGCTGATTATTTTTTGTTTTATATTTTATTCCTTTTCTTGTCATTTTATCTATTTTCAGCTGCAAAAACCATCATTCATCGGAAAAAGCTGATAAATCAATGTTCTTATGATCTTTTTCGACAAAAATTAGTCTAACGAACGGGGATTTGCGTAGTTTTTCTAAATAAATGAATGGGGATTTGCGTATGATATTGGATGTTCATGTGGTGGAAGGTTATTTATATAAATAGAATCTATTTTGTTTTTGTTACTTTTAATGAATTTCTTGAAGTTATTTGAAACCGTTTGTGATAAACTGTATAATAAAAGTGAAATAGTTTTAATAATATGGAGTGTGCGTTATGAAAAAGAATCAAGTGATGGATCCGGAATTTTTTCAAGATGCTTTTATGCAGTGGCAACATTCGTTAATCAATGAAGAAAAGGGAAATATACTGTCATTTTGGTCTGAATATAGTGAATTTGAAGCAGTTCTTTATCAATTGAAAGAAAATTTAGAAATGTTATATCATCATATCCCAGACTATTATTTTCAGATTTATGATGAAAAGGTTAAAAATCCAGTCAAAAAGACGTTTGATCGCTTACAAGAGATATTTTCAGTGATGGCAGGTAGACGTCCTTTAAATCGACCAAGCATTGATAAAGCTATTCAGAGGATTGTTGAGTCAGGTGCGGGGAGTCGGTATAAAGTGGTGATTCCTTTTGCTTTTGCTCATCCTATGTTTGAAGAAGATGATCCAGTCTTTTCATTGTGGCTAGATGCGATGCTAGAAGTGCAGCAAATTCCGTTTCAATTAGTATTGGATGAACATTTTGGAATGTATCTGATAGACAATTTGATGTCTGATTTGTCAAAACAGGAAGAATATCAAAAATTCCTCAAGATGGACCCACAAGAACTGTATCATAATGCAGAATTTGATCAGTTATTTATTGAACATAAAAACCTTTATGCTTTAGAGTGCATGATGCCAGATGTCTTACATGATATGGATGTTGAAAAAATGGAATCTTTATTGGAACAACTGCCTTCCGTGCATTATCCTGATGTCATTGCCAGTATTTTTGTCAATCTCCAGACAGATTTTCTAGTCTTGCCTCCTGAATTTGATATTGATTTATCTTTGGCTATTGAAAGAATCATTGGGTACATGGCTGGTTGGCTGAAAGATTTCGCTAAAAAACATCAGCTACTTTTAGATTATAAAAAGATTCAGCATGAACAATCCGAGATAGAACAATGCATCACTTATGCTAGAGCCATTCAATCAGAAGAAGACTATAACGAATTTATCACTGAATTCTACCAAACGATGGGGGCAGTGATTTCAGCGGGAATTGAAGAAGGCGAGGGTAAAGATGAGTTGGGACTTACCGACTTATGGTTAGAAGATGAGAAGTATCAAATGGTGTTGTCAACGATTTGTGAATCATTGACGGTCCAATTATACACTGAAGTCATTGCAGAATTGGTTGACGAAGGAATTATCGATATCCGCCAAGTGTTCATGGTGTAAAGGAATAGTTATTGCAGGAAAAATCGTATTGAAAAAATTTGTCGTTAAATAGTAGCTACCATAACTATAAAGGTGAGCAAATTATCTCTTATGTCGAAAATTTTGTTCCAGTAGCTTTTACAAATGTGAGCGCATTGAATATAGATAACGTTTCACTGAATAACGCGATAAACTTAAATTCTTATACTAATTTTCATCAGGTTTTACAACACATACTTGCTCAAAGAAAGCATGGATTTCTAAAAGATAAAACGAACCAGTAATCCCCCTATTTTAGGGAGCTAGCTGGTTCGTTTATTTATTTATCCTTCTGGTAGAAATAAATCCTGCAATGTGCCAAATCAAGGATGGAGCAATCGGTGTGGCTTGTTGTATAGATACGCAACATTATGCAGCTATCATGATCAAACAAACATCAGATGGCTTTGTGGCTTATCGTATCCAAAAAGTATTGGATATTGAGATAGAAGAAGCCATTGCACAACTTACGACTATTCCACAAAAATTTGGAATTAGCCATCGACCAACGGAAAAAGAATTTTATCTAGAAGATGAACGTCAAGGAAGAATAAGTTTTACAACGAGTGCGATTCACTTTTCAAATGAAGCCGTTTGTGCACTGAATACTGGGGATATGCAAGGAATCTATTGTCTTGGGGAAAACGCCCAAATAAGTGTTACTAAAGTGACCGTTCAATAAACGAATCACCGCGTCTAGTTGACTGTTTTGAAAACTAGGCGCGGTATTTTTTTAGTTCAATTTTTCATGTAATTGTTGTTTTTTCAACTGGATTTGTTCGCCGATGGTTGTGTCTTTGATGAGCGTACGTTTTTCCACTTTATCGACCACACGTTTAATAGCAGTCATATCCGTTTGCTGGTTAAATAGATAATCAATACTAATGAAGGGTTGATGCGTCACTAGTTGAAAACCATAAGAATTATTTAACAGTGAATAACCAGCGATACCGGTTTGTTTTTGATAGGCTTTAGACAGTCCGCCGTCAATTACAAATAAATGCCCACCGCCTCTGACTGGTGATTCACCTTTAGTAGTTTTCACCGGAGTATGCCCATTGATAATTCTCGAAAATTCGGGATTCAGTCCAAAAGATTTTAAAATAAGGTGACAGATTTTTTTAGAATCACGATATTGATAATAGGCATTTTTACGTTCGTGATGAGTGGTTTGATCAGTAATAAAATAGCGCTCGAACGTGGTCATTTTATGTTTGCCAAATAGAGGCGAAAAAGGCCCACACCAAGCATACCAACTTAAATCCGTAGCGAAATCATCGTGTATGGCCAAATTTTGAAAACTTAAGCGTAAATGTTCTTCAAAAAAGGTGAGTAAAGCTGCCCCACGATAGCTATCATTGCCTAAAGTAAAATTAATCAATTCACCCGATTCGGCTAAGGGGATACAACCGTGATAAAGCAGGTGTTGATTATAGATCAGATACATGCTTCCGTGCTTCATCAAAAATTCCATATGTTGCTTCATTTTTAAGGAGTGTTGGAAGCTAGTGAGTAGGCTTTCTAAGACTTCTTCTTCCGCTTGGGTCAGTTGTAAAGGATGAGCTGGCTCAACTGTTTGAAAGCACGGATTTTCTAGTTTGTACGTTTTCCCATCAATGTCTATGCTGTTATTTTGATAATCGATATGAGATAACACATCATAGGATTCCATCTTAAGCTCTGGTCGGCGTTGGGCAATTTGGCCTTCCAGTTTGAATTGTAAGATACTCAATGCTTGATGGACTTGTTCTAGGATGAGTTGATCTTTGCCTAGTTTTCCTTTCGGCGTAAAAGCGGGATTGTGTTGGTAAGTTTTTTCGGCGAATAGAAAAAGTAAACGCAGGTTAATACCGTAAGCTTTTTCGATATCATAAAGGTATTGATAACGAGTGGCAATTCTTAATAAATGACAAAGACAAGCTGCATTACCCGCATAAGCCCCCAGCCACAAAAGATCATGGTTGCCCCATTGAATATCGACGGAAGGAAGCGTGCAGATACGATCCATGACTAAATCAGCATCTTTGCCACGATCAAAAATATCTCCCACGATGTGAATGTGGTCAATGATTAAATTTTGAATGACAGGAGCGACTTTTAAAATAAAGGGAATAGCTTCATCAAGTTCAATTAAATAATGAATCATGTTTTTGAAATAATTGGCTTGATCGCTATAGTGTAAATCAGTGTAAATAAATTCTTCTAAAATATAGGCGTACTCTTGAGGGAATTTTTTGCGGACTTTTGAACGTGTATATTTCGTTGAGACAAAGCCAAGTAAGGTGATTAATTGACGGATCACACGTTCTTGGAAATCTTTATTATAAAAAGGATAGTGGCGTGGATATTGAAGTGCTTCTTCTGGATAAGCAATGAGGAGAGTGAGTCGATTGATTTCTGTCTCGTTCAGCTCTTCTTTAAAACATTCGCTAATTTTTAATTTTAAGTTTCCAGCACAACTTCTTAAGATGTAATCAAAAGCCGCAAACTCTCCATGAATGTCACTGAGATATAATTCGGTGCCTTTTGGTAAGTTTAAAATGGCTTCTAAGTTGATAAGTTCAGTCAGTATCGCTTGCTGGTTCATAAGAAATCCTTCCAATCTATCCAATATTTAAAATCACAGTTTGTAGAGGTGAAAAAGACAAACTGTGATTTATTTGTGTTATTCTATTGTGTGCTGAGATTATAGCTGTTCCATAATCATAAAGGCACTTTCTTCGATGGACTTTTCAGTAACATCAATGACCGGGATGCCTAGTTTTTCGAATAGTTCATTAGCATAGGCAATTTCCTTTTTGATGCGTTCTAAATCACTGTAATTTGCATCTTGATTTAAGCCAAGTGCTTGCAAGCGATTTTGACGGATTTTTACTAAGCTTTCAGGTTCGCAAGTTAGCCCAAACATTTTTTCTTTCGGTAACGTATAAATGATTTCAGGAACGGGTACTTCGGGGATTAGTGGCAGGTTCGCCGTTTTAATCGCTTTGTTTGCTAGATACATCGATAAAGGTGTCTTGCTTGTTCGAGAAATACCTAAAAGTACAACCTCGGCATCACTGAATCCGTGTGGGTCCTTGCCGTCATCATATTTCACCGCAAATTCAATCGCGCTAATCCGGTTGAAGTAATCGCTGTTTAGATTATGGATCGTGCCAGGTTGTTGAATAGGATGGACTCCGGTGCGTGAATGGATGGCATCGAAAAACGGATGCATTAAATCAATATATTGTAAACTTGTTTTTTGGGCGAATTGACGAGCGGTTTGCGCTAACTCAGCGTTTACTAAGGTACTGACGACGATGGCTTTATCATGAACAGCATCTCTAAGAATGGATAGTAAATGTTCTTCGGTATTCACAAAAGGGAAACGATAATTGTTGTTGAAATCTAATGTAGGGTATTGCGCAGTTACCGCAGCGATTAGTTTTTGCGATGTTTCGCCAATTGAATCTGAAATCGTGTAAATTGTTACATTATTTGTCATATTATATAATCCTCTTTTCCTTCATCTTTTCCTTTAACGATTAAGTTCAGTCGTCGTTGCTTGTTCACAAATATATTCAAGAATACGACTTTTCGTGATTTTACCGATAATTTTTCGGTTGTTTTTCTTTTCGACGACTGCGATGGCTTCTAAATCATGTTTAAGCATCAATTGTGCCACTTCTAAAATATTCATTTCAGGTGTGACTGTGACGACATTGGCTAATCTTGTCATACAGACAGCCACCGGTGTTTGATCGATGCTAGTAGTCAATGAACCGCGCAATAAGTCTTTCTGATTTAATGTACCGATGAGCAATCCTTGTTCATCAATGACAAAAATCGCGCGAACATTATACATAAATAAATTGGTAATGGCTTCTCTAATGGGGGTACTTTGATCAATCAACAATGGGGGAACCAATAATTGACTGACCGGCGTATGAAAAGTTTCATCGAATAAAAAAGGTTCGACTTGACTGCCGGCATAGGTGTAACCAATCTTTGGTGCCGCTTGCAAAATGCCAGCTAAAGTTAAAAATGAAAGGTCACTGCGCAAAGTTGCCCTAGAGATACCTAATTCTTCAGCAATCTTCTCGCCGCTTAAAGGTTGTTGGGCTTTCACGATATCGAGGATTTGTTGCTGACGAGGACTCAATTCCATAAGCTACCTTCTTCCATATATGTGTCATATTAATTGTATTATAGCACATATATCTTCTTTTTCAAGCACAAATAAAAAGAATTATGTGTATTAAAGGGCGATGCTTTCTTAGAAAATGTTTCGATTCTTTGCCATTTGTGATAATTAAAAAGCAAGAAAGTCATCAACTTCCTTGCTGTAAATGTGTTTTACGATATTGAGCAGGATTGGCTTGATAGGCTGCTTTAAATTTTTGGTAAAAATGTGTTTTATTGTTCAGGCCAATTGTCTGCATGATTTCTTCAATAGGTTCAGCGGTGTTTAATAGTAAAAATTGGGCGCGTTTCATCCGATAGTCGGTAATTAATTCACCAAATGAGAGTTGTGAGACCTGTTTAATTTTGCCGCTGAGATAGTTTGGATGATAGTTCAGTTGTTTGGCTAATTCTTTGAGTGTGATTTCGCCATTGGTTTCTTCAATCTTATTCAAGACTTTTAATAGTAAATCTTGCTCTTGACTTAGCTTTTCGGGACCGGAAAACGGCACATTTGCCACTAATTCGGTAATTAATATTGGAATATATAGGCTAATCATGGTGTCGGCTAGTTCTTGCTCGAGAAAATAAGTATGGATCATTCGCTGCATGATTTCTTGCACATGCTCGTTTTGACCACTGTTAAATAATAAATACCTGTGACTTGCACGGCTAGGTAATTGGTTCATTAAAAATTCAAACACCAGGCTGTTTTTTTGATTGAGTGTACTTAGCCAGCTCAAATTTTGATTGGGATTTTTAAAGATAACATTAATTAAACAGTCATTTTTACCTAATGCTTCAATACTATGACTACTTCCTTTGTCTAATAATAGCACGCTCCCTGTATCCAATAAGATGCGTTTACCATTGATATTTTGATAACATTTTCCAGATAGCATGTAATTCATTTCTAAAAATTCATGTGTATGTGTTGGATAGGGGGCAAAACGATTATGTTTGCTTAAATAAATCGAATGTTTGTTCAAAAAATATTCTTTCGTGAAGGTCATCTGGTTTTTATTTTGACTTAAAGAGGCTTGGGGTAGGTCAAATACGAATTCCCCCTTGGCCAGTTGTTGCTTTTCGATGGCGTTGGGTGTGTAGAGATATTCTTCAATAATTGGATGCATTTTTTTCACCTCGAATCCATTATAACAGAATATATGAGATTTCGTTACTTTTTTGTGAAGATTAGTCATTGTTTGTAAGCGCATTTCATTGGATAATAAACACGTAAAACAAGGACGGTACCTGACAGAAGAAAGGAAGATCACTTTGACTAAAAATTATGTAGCAGTGGACATCGGTGCTTCCAGTGGGCGTTTGATGTTAAGTCAATTGATTGATGGCAAGATTACATTAAAGGAAATTCATCGATTTAAAAACGGCTTTACCTTTCAAGAGGGTCATGACCGCTGGGATATTGATCATCTATTAAAGGAAATCATCCTAGGTCTAGCTAAATTGAAAGAACAAGGAATTGATGAATGTATCTTAGGAATTGATACTTGGGCAGTGGATTATTGCTTGGTGGATGCACAGGGCAAATTGCTTGCTCAACCGGTTGCTTATCGTGATGCTAGAACGAATGAAGCGATAAAAAAATTCAGCGAAAACTATTCTTTAGATCGATTATATACGCGTACAGGCATTCAGCTACAACCTTTTAATACCTTATTCCAATTATTTGTTGAGGATCGTTCGTTGTTAGATAAAGCCGATAAATTATTGCTCATTCCTGATTATTTGGGCTATCAGTTAACTGGCAAGATGGTGACTGAAAAAACCAATGCTTCCACAACCCAGTTATTAAATGTGCATACGAAAGATTGGGATGAAGAATTACTTGAATATTTACATCTTTCAAAATCACTGTTTGCCCCATTGGTGGATGCGGGTACGACCCTTGGAACATTACAGCTTGAAAAATTCGGTGATTATGATTTACCGCAAACCCAGGTTGTCAATGTTGCCAGTCATGATACCGCTTCGGCTATTATCGGTACGCCAGGGCAAGCTACTAACTGGGCATATTTAAGTAGTGGCACTTGGTCCTTGCTTGGAGTGGAAAGTAAGGTTGAAAATATCAGTAGAGAGGCTTTCTTGGCCAATTATACGAATGAATGGGGCGCCCATAATACCATCCGTTTCTTGAAAAATATTATGGGGATGTGGCTGATTCAAGAAGTGGCAAGAGAAGATCATTATGCGCATAGTTATGCTGAGTTAGCACAAATGGCAAGTGAAACACCAGCCTTTTCTCAATTGGTAGATGTCAATGAAGCGGCCTTTTTAAATCCGACGAGCATGACGCAAACTTTTAAAGATTATTGTCAAAAAACACAGCAAAAAGTCCCAACTACTTTAGCGGAAGTTGCACGTTGTGTCTATGATAATTTGGCCCTTTGTTACGCCTTTGAGTTAGAACAATTGATGAAATTAACTCAAACGCAAGGCAAAGTCGATTGTCTACATATTGTGGGTGGAGGTTCGAATAATGCTTTTTTAAACCAATTAACCGCAGATGTGGCACAAATTAAAGTTATGGCTGGACCGGGAGAAGCCACCGCCCTTGGAAATATCATGATGCAAATGCTGAATCAAGGTGAGTTTGACTCTATCCAGACCGCACGGAAAGTATTGGCAGATTCATTTGATTATGCCATTTACTTACCACAGAAAAATTATGATGACGTTTTGGCAAAATATCGTGAATTAATAACTAAAAAGTGAGTCAACTAATTTATATATTGAAGATAAAATAATATTTATCAAAGTGAGAGGATGAATGAAATGACTACAGTTGCAGAAAAATATGCACAAGCAAAAGAAAAATATGCGCAAATC
The DNA here is from genome assembly GCF_023221775.1 of Enterococcus cecorum. Classification (GTDB taxonomy): domain Bacteria; phylum Bacillota; class Bacilli; order Lactobacillales; family Enterococcaceae; genus Enterococcus_E; species Enterococcus_E cecorum_A. Next base: position 20,058 of record NZ_JAKUDS010000008.1, read on the forward strand.
GGTGTGGATACGGATGCAGCATTAAAAAAATTACAAGATGTGAAGATTTCGATGCATTGCTGGCAAGGCGATGATGTCAAAGGTTTTTTATTCCCAGAGGGTGAGTTAACTGGAGGAATTATGTCTACTGGTAATTACCCAGGTGCAGCACATACGCCCCAAGAATTACGCCAAGATTTAGAAAAAGCTTTCTCATTGATTCCAGGGAAACATAAATTGAATTTACATGCGATTTATCTTGATACGGATGAAAAAGTGGACTTAGATGAAATCGAACCACGACACTTTGAAACTTGGGTCAAATGGGCCAAAGAACAAGGGGTTGGTTTAGACTTCAACCCAACGTTTTTCTCTCATCCAATGTTAAAAGATGGCTATACCCTTGCCCATCCAGATAAAGAAGTGCGTGATTTTTGGATTGAACATGGTAAACGCAGTCGTAAAATTGCTGCTTACTTCGGAAAAGAATTAGGCCAAACAAGTATTAACAATTTCTGGGTACCCGATGGCATGAAGGATAACCCAATCGATCGCTATACTCCTAGAAAACGTTTGATGGAATCTTTAGACGAAATTTTTGCGGAAAGCTTGCCAGAAGAATATACACAAGAAGCCGTAGAAAGTAAATTATTTGGAGTTGGCGCCGAAAGCTATACTGTGGGTTCACATGAATTTTACATGGGCTATGGTCTTACTCGGAATAAATTAATCTGCCTAGATGCTGGACATTTTCATCCAACTGAAGTGATTTCAAATAAACTTTCCTCATTAGCTTTGTTTAGTAAAGGCATAATGCTTCATGTGAGTCGTCCCGTACGTTGGGATAGTGACCATGTCGTGATTATGGATGACGAATTACAAGAAATCGCCAAAGAAATCATTCGCAACGACCTGTTAGATAAAACGAATATTGGCTTGGACTTCTTTGATGCAACGATTAACCGTTTAGCTGCTTGGGTCATCGGTACACGTAATACGCAAAAAGCCCTACTTAAAGCCATGTTAGAACCAACTGAAAAATTAAAACAAATGGAATTAGACTTTGACTTCACGGCACGTTTAGCTTATACCGAAGAATTAAAAGACTTCCCATTTGCTGATGTATGGAATTACTTCTGTGAAATCAATAATGTGCCTGTGGGACTTGCTTGGTATGATGAAGTTAAAAAATACGAAGAAGAAGTATTGTTAAAGCGCTAACAAAGGAGTATAATAACTAATGAAAGATGTAGTAAACGCAAAATTTGTACAAGAAATGATTGAAGTGACTAGCAATATGTATCGCTTAGGCTGGGATGAAAGAAATGGGGGTAATGTTTCTTACCTTCTTGATGAAGCCCAAGTAGCGGAAGTTTTGGATGTGCATCATGTTATCCGTACCTTGCCTTTAGCTTTTGATGCGAGCCAATTAGCGGGACGTTACTTTATTGCAACAGGTTCTGGGAAGTACTTTAAAAATGTTGCCAGCAATCCAAGCGAATGTTTAGGAATTTTCCGCATTGCTAAAGATGGTCGTACCCTTGAATTACTTTGGGGATTTGATAATGATAGCAAACCAACTTCAGAATTACCATCTCACTTGATGAGTCATATTGCTCGTTTAAGTGTGGACCCTGAAAACCGTATTGTCATGCACTGTCACGCGACACACCTATTAGCTATGACTTTCACCCACTCATTAGCAGAACGTGACTTTACCCGTACTTTATGGCAAATGTGTACGGAATGTTTAGTGGTCTTTCCAGAAGGTGTTAGTACCATTCCGTGGCTAGTTCCTGGTACAAGTGAAATTGGTGAAGCAACAGCCGCAAAAATGAAAGAAACACGTTTGGTTGTATGGCCATTCCACGGTATTTACGGCAGCGGGAAAGACATGGATGAAACATTTGGTCTCATTGAAACGGCCGAAAAAGCGGCACAAATTTATACATTAACTCAAGCACAGGGTGGCGTTAAGCAAACCATTTCTGATACTAATTTACACAACTTAGCCGATGCTTTTCATGTGACACCGCGTGCTGGTTATTTAGATTAAGAAAACTTCCCCAAATCAGATTTCTGAGGCGGGGCGTTCTCTTAAATTAATTAGTGAAAAACATCACTATAATAATGATGGAGGATTTAAGAATTTGAGTGGAGGGATAAATAATTTTGCTCAATTCTGAACAATAAAATGACAGCAAGGAGATATTACTATGACAAACCGTATGATTCTAAACGAAACTTCTTATTTTGGTAAAGGAGCAATTCAACATATTCCTGAAGAAGTGACCAAACGCCAATTAAAGAAAGCGTTGATCGTCACTGATAAAGGATTAGTTAAAGCAGGTCTTTTAGCAAAAATTACTGATTTATTAGATGCGAACCAATTAGCTTATGAAGTCTATGATGAAATTGTGCCAAATCCAACTGTTGCAGTAGTTAAAAAAGGGATTGAAGTATACAAAGATAGTCAAGCCGATTATCTATTAGCTTTAGGTGGAGGTTCATCAATGGATACTGCTAAAGCAATCGGGATTATTATCAACAACCCTGAATTTGGCGATGTGGTGAGTCTTGAAGGGGTGGCACCAACGAAAAATCCGAGTGTCCCTATTTTAGCGATTCCAACAACTTCTGGTACAGCTGCTGAAGTAACGATTAACTATGTGATTACCGATGAAGAAAAGAAACGTAAATTTGTTTGTGTGGATGTCCATGATATTCCAGCTGTAGCGTTTGTCGATAGTGAAATGATGCTAGGAATGCCTAAATCACTAGCTGCAGCAACTGGGATGGATGCGTTAACTCATGCGATTGAAGGGTATATTACAAAAGGTGCCTGGGAAATGACCGATATGCTTCACTTAAAAGCGATTGAAATTATTGCGCATTCCTTACGTCGATCAGTGGCTGGCGATTTAAAAGGCCGTGAAGAAATGGCTTTAGGTCAATACATTGCTGGGATGGGATTTTCTAATGTTGGTTTAGGTCTTGTGCACGGAATGGCTCACCCACTAGGCGCCTGGTATGATACACCACATGGAGTGGCAAACGCAATTTTATTACCAACTGTTATGGATTATAACAAAGAATATACAGGTGAAAAATATCGTGATATTGCCAAAGCGATGGGGGTTGCTGGTGTAGATGAAATGACTTTAGATGAAGCCAGAACAGCTGCCGTGGATGCCGTTCGTCAATTAGGTAAAGATGTTGGGATTCCAAGTACTTTAACTGAAGTTGGATTCAAAGAAGAAGATATCGAATTAGTGGCTAAAGATGCTCTTAACGATGTCTGCACAGGCGGCAACCCACGCGACACCAACGTAGAAGAAATCATCGAACTATACAGATCGTTATTATAAGGTTGTAAATCGACTCGATCAGCTACGAGCGGATAAGGTTGTCCAGAACGTCGGGAAAGTCAGCGAAGTAAAGACTTTCCCAGACGAGCTGGCTTATACGCCGAAGTAGCTAGTCGATTTATACCGTCAAATAAGGTCGTGAAGCAGCTCGCTCAGACTTGAAGAAATTCGTGTGCTTACCTACCACTGTAAAAATCGGATGAAAGGAGATTTTTACAAGTGGGAGGGCGAATTTCCCAAAGTCTAGCTGCCGAACGCCGTGGATCAAGGATGTGAGCTGGGTCGGTCAGCTCCAAGCAGCTAAGGTTTCCGGAATGACTTGCTTAGTTGTGAGTCCAGTGTAAAATTTCCGTTCCTAAAAATAAGCAAAAGTCCTGGCGTATTACTGGGACTTTTTGTCTGTCGTGATAAATTTTTTCTATATCTCGGACTTTTACAACATTTGTCGGGTTTTGTTGTTTGCATTTTCAAAATTTTTTGGCTAAACTAAACACGTAATCAAGAAATGAAAGGAATTAATAACTTATGAAAAACATTTTATTTATCGTTGGTTCATTGCGTGAAGGTTCATTTAACCATCAATTAGCCGCTAAAGCAGAACAAGCATTAGCAGGTAAAGCAAACGTTACATATTTAGATTATAAAGAAGTACCTGTGTTCAACCAAGACTTAGAAACACCTGTACTACCATCTGTTGCCAAAGTTCGTGAAGCAATCCAAGCAGCTGATGCAATCTGGATTTTCTCACCAATTTACAACTTTGCAATCCCTGGACCAGTTAAAAACTTATTAGACTGGGCAAGCCGTGCATTAGATTTATCTGATCCAACTGGCCCTTCAGCATTACAAGACAAAGTGGTTACTGTTTCTTCAGTAGCAAACGGTGGACATGATCAATTATTCGCTGCCTACCAAGCATTATTACCATTCATCCGTACACAAGTGGTTGGTGATTTCACTGGCACACGCGTAAACGACGAAGCTTGGGGAACTGGTGAATTAGTCTTAACTGATGAAGCACAAGCAAGCTTAGAAAAACAAGCAGAACAATTATTAGCTGCTTTATAATTTTAAGATTTTTAAACAGGCATCCTTTTTCACTAGAGGGTGCTTGTTTTTTTTCGTTTTAGGAAAAGAGTTTTACAGTTGTTTGCGAGAATATTTTTGGAAAAGGTTGATATATCAGTGTTTTTCGTACTTATCATGCTCGTTGAAATTTGCGTACTTTTTCTAGGAAGTAAGATTTGAGTTTTACAGTTGCTAGCCTAAGAATTGTATAGAAAGGTTGCTATATCAAGGTTTTTGATGGAATATAGCTGAATCTATTTTGCGTACTTTTTTGATTGCGTCCACGAGCGATGGTTGATAAAAAACACCCAACTAGGCTTAGGTGCTTAGCTGGGTGGGTTTTGGTTTATCATTAAATAATTTCGAATTGTACATCGATATTGTTGCGAGTTGCTTTTGAGTAAGGGCATACTTGGTGAGCCGCTGCGACTAATTCTTCTGCTTTTTCTTTTGTTGCCCCTTCAAGATGAACTTCTAAAGTCACGGCTACGCTAAATCCTTCTACTTCATCAGACATCAAGGATACACGCGCACTCACTTCGCTTGGGTAAGTTTCGCCAGCGTTTTCCATTACTAAGCCTAATGCACCGTTAAAGCAAGCACTGTATGCTGCTGCGAATAATTGTTCTGGGTTAGTTGCATTTTCGACACGTTTACCTGGAGCTGTTGTTTTAAAGGCAAAAGAGTGGTCTGGTGAAAAGACTTCTCCTTCGCGTCCACCGATACTAGTTACTTTTGTTTCGTAAATTTTCTTCATGATTAAGCCCTCCTAAGGTTTGAGTAAGTGTTTGTAGTTGTTGCATCAAAGAAAAATAATACGTTTCATCCGATGTCAAATCACTTAAACAATGCCCGACCGTTTGCAGCAAGTCCTCTTTCACTTCCTTGGCTTTTGGCGTTAGAGAAATCAATACGCGACGTTCATCATTAAAATCTCGTGTGCGCATCACATATTCTCTTGCTTCTAGGCGTTTGATTAAAGGAGTCAGCGTCCCACTATCCAAAGACAAAATCTCACCCAATTCTGAAACACTTAAATGATCTTTTTCGTACAAAGCCAAGAGCGTTAAGTATTGCGGATAAGTTAAATCAAAGGGCGCTAAAATCTTACTATATAGGCGATTGAATTCTTTTTGTGCTTGATATAAAGCAAAACACAGTTGATCTTTGACAATTGGTTGAATCATATTCTTTTCCTTTCACATTTACATTGTACACAATTTAATTTTACAAAGCGAATTATTTGCTCAACTATTTTTTCATGATGAGTTGGATGGCTTGGTTGATTTTTTCTTCTCTTTCTTCAGGGTTTTCGCATTCTTCTTCTAAACATTTACGAAAATTCTCAGCCACTAAAAGTCCCATTACACGGTCAATACTAGAACGTGCGGCACTAAGCTGAGTAACGATATCGATACATTCTTTTTCTTCTTCAATCATCTTCAATACACCGCGAATTTGGCCTTCAGCTCTTTTTAGGCGATGGGTTAGTTTGGTTTTATCGGTTACAGGCATGGTTTCACCTCATTTCAATCTATATACCATACTAGGTACTATACTGAAAAAGTAAAAAATTGTCCAGTCTCATTCAAAATGATTGACAAAAGGTTGATTATCTATTATAAATACCCTATGAGGTATAAAAAGAGAGGAGCAAAATAGCCATGTTTCATTGGTTTGTCAAAGTACCAAATATTTCTACAAGCGAATTAAAAAGTCAATTAAATCAAGAGGTTGTACTATTAGATGTGCGTACACCGGCTGAATACCGCAGTGGGCATATCAGAGGCGCTAAAAATGTACCGCTTAATCGCATCTCACAATATGAGGCAAAAGGGAAACAAACACATTATGTCATTTGCCAATCGGGGATGCGCAGTAAGCAAGCAGCTAAAATATTAGCGAAAAAAGGGATTCAAGTTGTTAATGTCAAAGGCGGCATGAATGCTTGGACAGATCGCGTGATAGGAGGAAAATAACATGAAAAAAGTCATTATTGTCGGTGGAGTCGCAGGGGGTATGTCTTGTGCTACCCGGTTAAGAAGGTTAATGGAAGAGGCGGAAATTACTGTTTTTGAAAAGGGGCCATATGTCTCTTTTGCTAACTGTGGCTTACCCTACCATGTATCTGGAGAAATCGAGAACCGCGAGCAACTCTTGGTACAAACTGCGGAGAATTTAAAGAAACGTTTTGCCATCGATGTCCGGCCCAACCATGAAGTCGTAGCCATTGATCGTAAGGCTAAGACCGTCACAGTAAAAAATCAAGAGCAAGTATTTACCCAAGATTATGATGTATTGGTCTTGTCGCCAGGTGCTAAGCCGGTGGTGCCGAACTTTCCAGGTTTAGCTGAGGCGCAAAATGTATTTACAGTCCGTAATGTGCCGGATATTGATCGGATTATGGCGCATTTGCAACAACAAGCCATTCAAAATGTGACCGTGGTAGGTGCTGGTTTTATTGGTTTAGAAATGGTCGAAAATCTTGCTAAACGCCAATTGCACGTGACTTTAATTGAAAAAGCCCCTCAAGTATTGCCTGCCTTAGATCCGGAAATGGCGGTTTTTGTAGAAAAAGAATTAATTAAAAATGGCGTGAACGTACTGACTAATCAAGGAGTGGCGGCTTTTAGCGAAAAGGGTCGAGAAGTTGTCTTAGAAGATGGGCAAGTGCTTAAAAGTGATTTGACGATTTTAGCGATTGGCGTCCAACCAGAGTCACGTTTGGCAAAAGAAGCCGGATTAACGCTAGGACTACGTGAGGCTATCGTGGTCGATGAAAATTATCGCACCTCAGACCCAAATATTTACGCAATTGGCGATGCGATTTTAGTCACACAACACACCTCTAAGGAACAAACCTTGATTTCACTAGCTTCCCCTGCGAATCGTCAAGGGCGGCAGGTGGCAGACATCATTGCTGGACTTCCTCGAAAAAATAAAGGCAGTCTAGGTACCGCAATTGTCCGTACATTTGCGATGACAGCGGCCTTTACTGGATTAAATGAGCGCACCTTAAAACGTTTGGGAAAAAACTATCAAGTCGTGCATACATTAGGCAAACATCATGCCAGCTATTATCCACAGGCAACCGATATATTATTGAAATTACTTTTTGATCCTAAGACAGGTGAAATCTTTGGGGCCCAAGCAGTTGGAGAAAATGGAGTTGATAAGCGAATCGATGTTTTAGCCACAGCGATTAAAGCAGGACTGACGGTAGAAGATTTACCAGAACTCGAATTGACCTACGCACCGCCATTTGGTTCGGCAAAAGATCCAGTGAATATGATTGGTTATGCCGCTTTGAATCTAATGGAAGGTTTGAGCGAAAATGTACAGTGGTATGATTTAGCAAACGAGCTGAAAAATGGCGCGCAATTATTAGATGTACGCAATCCTGCTGAACTAACGAATGGTAAGTTTACCAATGCTTTATCTATCCCGCTTGATGAATTGCGAACACGTTTGGTTGAACTAGATAAAAATCAGGCGTATATTGTAAGTTGTCACAGTGGTCAACGCAGTTATTTGGCTGAGCGTATCTTGAAACAACACGGCTTTAAGGTCAAAAACTTGGATGGCGCTTATTATTTGTATTCACATATCAACAAATAGTCGCTATCTAAAGACTACTATTTATCAAAAAAATTCACATAGAACTCAAGGGGCTAAAATAGATGTACGAAACCATTGATATTCACAAATTTAAAGAACTGTTAGGCAAAGAAAGAATAAATTTAATTGATGTGCGCGAAGAAGACGAGTTTATGTTTGGTCACCTGCCACAAGCGGAAAACATGCCGTTAAGTCGTTTCTTAGATTTTGTAGAAGAACTTTACGAAGCCGAAACTTATTATGTGATCTGTCATTCAGGTGCCCGTTCCGCTAATGCTTGTGCGTTTTTGGCCAGCCAAGGTTATCACGTGGTCAATGTTGAAGGCGGTATGGCAGCGTTATAAAATATCATAATCAAAACTTATAAACAACAGTGCGATAAAATCATTCACAAATAAAAGTGCGACTATTCAGAGCATTTTTCTATTCTTTTGCACAAAACTTCGGTATAATTAAGATAAGAAAATTTGTTGATTGAGTCGGCTATTTGCGGCTCAATTTGGCTTAATTTTGGAGGGATGTGTAAACAAATGGAATTTATTGGTATTTTATGTTTGATTTTAGTTACGACTTCGCTGGCAGCACACATTTGTCGGCGTATCGGAATTCCCGGAGTGGTCGGGCAGTTATTGGTTGGCCTAATTGTGGGAGCAGGGGGACTGAATCTCATTCATTCATCAGAGTTGATTCATATCTTTTCTGAAATCGGGGTTATTTTGTTAATGTTCTTAGCCGGTTTGGAAAGTGATATTGAGCTTTTGAAGAAATATTTTAAACCGGGGATGCTGGTGGCTATCTTCGGGGTGCTTTTCCCCTTGTTACTAGGAGCAGGGGGCGGATTTATCTTCAAATCAACAGCAACAGAGGCCTTTTTCTTTGGGGTTGTGCTCGCAGCGACTTCGGTGAGTATTTCAGTTGAAGTATTAAAAGAACTTCACGCGGTAAACACTAAAGAAGGTTCCACAATTTTAGGGGCTTCGGTGGTAGATGATATTTTAATTGTTTTGGTGTTGAGTATTAGTTTGACTTTCCTTGGGGCGAATCAAGGAAATGGCGGTTCTTTAGGATTAACTTTATTAAAAGAACTCATCTACTTTGGCTTGATTTTCCTTTTGGTTCGTTGGATCGCGCCATACTTAATGAAATTATCAGAAAGAATTTACACCACCGCATCAGTCATCATCATGTCGTTGATTATTTGCTTGGGCATGTCTTATGTGGCTGATTTGGTTGGCTTAAGTTCAGTAATTGGTGCTTTCTTTGCCGGAATCGCTGTGGGCCAAACCAAAGTCAAAGAACGCGTCTTTATCAATGTCGAGTCGATTGGTTACGCGATTTTTATTCCCGTGTTCTTTGTGAATATCGGTTTAGAAGTAGAATTGGCTAGCATTATCAAACAATTCCCATTTATCGCCCTGTTTGTGGTGATTGCGGTGATTTCTAAATTGTTTGGCGGTTATCTTGGTTCGAAAATGGCCGGATTTTCCAATAATAGTGCTTGGATGGTCGGAGCTGGGATGATTTCACGCGGAGAGATGGCATTGATTGTCTTACAAATCGGTCAAACAGGCGGTCTTATTCCTGAAAAATATTTCGCACCAATGGTTATCACGATTTTAATCAGCACGTTGGTCTCGCCATTGATTCTGAAATTCTTCGCCAAAAAAGTTTTAAAACACGCATAAATATTTGCACGGTAGTCTACAGATTTAGGCTACCGTGTTTTTATAGTTAAAGGCAGAGATTTTTATACTTGTTTGAGAGCATAAATTTTGATAAAATAACAATATGGGTAGAGTAAAATATAATTTCACAGAAAATCAAATTAACGAATTAAAACAAGCATTAAAGCTAACAGAAAATAAAAAATTCTTTAAAACAATACAATCAGTTCTTTTACGTGCACAGGGATATCCAGTCTCTCAAATCATTGAAATTACCGGTCTTTCTCAAGTGAGTATTAGAAAAAACGTATTAAATTATTTAAATGAAGGCATTGAATACATTACAACTGAGAAGCGTGGCGGACGCAGAAGTAATCGAATTAGTTTAGAAGAGGAGGAAAAATTCTTACAAGAACAATTAGCCGCCGCACAAGAAGGTAAAATTAAAACTGCTAAGGAATTGTATCACTTATTTCTCGAAACCTATGAAGTAGAAATGACCTATTCAGGGTTTTGGAGATTATTAAAACGCCATGGATGGTCTATACAAACACCTAGACCTAAACATCCAAAGGCCGCAGACGAGTCTGTTCAAGAGTCGTCAAAAAAATTAACTTAAGATTCCAATCTCAGAAAAAACGCTTTCGTAAATCTTCAAAATATAAACGTGTACGCGTGATGTATCAAGATGAAGCAGACTTTGGTCGTATCAACCGTCCTAGAAGATGTTGGAGCGTCAAGGGGAAACGACCTATAGTCCCGTGTCATCGAGTGAGAGAGTATAGATACTGTTATGGTGCGGTTGATCCAATAGGCGGTGAGAGTTTCTTTATTGTGGCTGGAAATTGTAATACAGACTGGATTAACGAATTTTTAAGAAGGCTGTCCCAACAGTACAAAGACGATTATTTGATTTTAATCATGGATAACGCGGTTTGGCATAAATCAAAAACGTTAGAAATCCCCGAAAACATTGAATTAATGTTTATTCCGCCGTATACTCCAGAACTAAATCCTATAGAACAGATATGGAAAGAAATACGTGAAAAAGGTTTTGCGAATGAGGCATTTCCAACGTTAGAACATGTGATAGATCGTTTGTGTGAGACGATAAATAATCTTACAAAAGAAGTTATAAAATCAATTTGTGCTAGAAAATGGTTAACTGGTTAATATCAGAATTTTTGATATTTATTCAGTATTACTACCTTCTGCTTTTTTTATCTATTTTGCAAAAGGAAATATATTATTTGTATTTCACAAAATGAGCTTCATATTTGTTAGAATCAAATATAACACACGTCTTATTTATGGGTATTACATTTATTGAATAGGCAATATGAGTAATTTTAAGCAAAGGGTAGCCAATTTCGGTTTGTAGATAATCATGTAGTTTTTTATCTGATAATATTGCATGTACGACTTGATGCGTATAGGCGATATCAATATGTTTGTTATTCTCGATATAATCCATTTTAGATTCGATTAAGTGAGCAATTGAAAATTCTGGGAAATATCTTAGAGGCATATATCCATATTCAAAACAATAAGGATCATTATCTCCGTAGAGTATTCTTTCATAGTAAAAAATATTCTCGTTATTAGTAAGTTGAAGTTCTGCAGCTAATGTTTCATTTGCCTGTAGTAATTCAAATTTAATTATCTTAGCAGAAGGTTTTTTTCCTACCGCACGCATTTCGTTTGAAAATGAGCGAATTTTTGTTGATTTATTGATAATGGATTTTGCATGAGAAAAAATAACTATGGAACCACTTCCTTGAACTTTAGATATGTATCCTTTATTTTCTAGAATTTGTAGTGATTTTCTAATCGTAACACGAGAAACATTAAAGTATTTACATAATTTGGCTTCGGTAGGTAATTTTTGTCCCTTTTTTAGTTTTCCATGTTCGATCTGATTTTTTAGCTCACTGAAAACTTGTACATATAAAGCTTCATTGTTCATAAAAGGCACCGCTTTCATTTTTTTAGATAAATTTGTATTACTTTTTATTCATTTGTATTATACAACAAAAAATAGTTATGTCAAAAATACTACAAATTATTGAAAGCGCTTTTTAAAAGAGTATATTTGAGTTAGTAAATGGATTTGAAGGTGATTTGATGAATATTTTGTACATTCATACACATGATTCTGGACGAATAATCAGTCCTTATGGTTATCACGTTACAACACCAAATATTGAAAATTTATGTAAGGATTCAATGCTATTTCAAAATGCGTTTAGTGTAGCACCAACTTGTTCTCCTAGTAGAGCTGGTTTGCTTACGGGGGTATATCCTCATCAGAATGGGATGCTTGGATTGGCTCAAAGAGGATTTGAACTAAAAAAAGAGTTACATGTTGTAAGTACTTTAAAAAAATATGGTTATCATACAGTGCTTTGTGGTGTTCAGCATGAAGTTGGCTACTATACGGATCATGGTAGAGGTAAAGAAATATTAGGATATGATGAAGATATCAGTGGAGATAACACTAATTACGAAGAAAAGGAATTAATAAAGTGGGATGAAGTAAACGCAAATAATTTAGTTCAGTGGCTAGATAATAATAAAAATCAAAAATTTTTCATTTCATATGGTATGCACGCAACACATAGAGCTTTTCCAGACGATATACATCCAGATGAGATAGTTGATTATTCGCAGCCACCTTTTAATATTCCAAACAATCAAATAACTAGGGAGGATTATGCAAAGTTTAAAACAAGTTTACGAACAGTAGATGACAATGTTGGGTTAGTTATTGATGCTTTGAAGAAATTTGAATTATATGAAAAAACCATTATTATTCTGACAACTGACCATGGGGTTGCATTTCCATTTGCAAAATGTACTTTAAATGATAGTGGAGTGGGAGTGATGCTATCAGTGAGAGTCCCTGGTTCGCTTCAAAAAATCAGAAGTTATGAAGGTTTGATTTCACAAATTGATGTTTTGCCTACCTTGTATGAACTATTGGGTATTCCTATACCAGAATATATAGAAGGGAAAAGTTTTGCTAACTTGTTTAAAGGTAAAAATTATTCTGGAGATGATAAGGTATATTCGGAAATTAACTTTCATACCTCTTATGAGCCTGTTCGTTCCATAAGGACAAAAAGATATAAATATATTCGATTTTTTGATAAAAGCTATTTACAAATAAATAAATCTAATATTGATAATTCACCGGTTAAATCTTTTTATCTTGATAATGGTCTAGAAAAACAAGAAAAAGATGAAGAATGTTTATACGATTTATATTATGACAAATACGAAAAAAACAATTTAGTTAATAATAAAAGCTATAGAAATATATTAAATACAATGAGAAAAGATTTATATGAATTTATGTTGAGAACCAACGACCCACTATTAGATGGACCAATCGAAATAAAGCCAGAATGGAAGGTGAATAAAAAAAGTGCATTATCGGCCGGTTCGAAAAATAGGGACGATTATGAAAGTGTTGGAATGAATTGGGGGGAATAATATGAATGCTATTGTATTGGCTGGTCATGGTAAATTTCCTGAAGGCATACGGCAAACAGTCGAAATGATTATCGGAAATGTTGAGCACTTATATTGTATTAATTTATTGCCAGAAGAAGGAAAAGATGAATTTTTTGCTAAGTTAGATAGGTTAAATGATAGTGAACTAGTAAAGTTTGAACGGATTGTCTTTTTGGTAGATTTAATAGGTGGAACACCATCAAATTGTCTTTTTGAAAGGTATGCAGATAATGACAAAGTTGATATTATTGGTGGAATTAATTTATTAACGGTAATTCGCACCATATTAGGAACTTATGATATTCAATCAATAATATCTGAAGGAAGAGGTTCGTTGCAAAGTGTTAAAGAATTTACTCCAAATGATACTTCGGATAACCTTGTAAGTAATTCTGATGAGGATGTTATTGAAAAAGAAATTGTCAATGTCAGAGTAGATTATCGAGGTATTCATGGTCAAGTGGCAACGTCTTGGATTCCAAAACTTAAAGTTAATCGTATCATGGTAATTGATGATGATATTGTAAAAGATGATGTACAAAAAATGGCTTTAAAAATGGCAAAACCTAATAATACTAAGTTATCTATAGTATCAACGGATTATGCTGCTGAAAGACTGCAAAGCAATAAATATTATTCAAATGAGCGAATCATGATAGTATTCCGTCAAATAAAAATGTTAGAAAGATTAACAAGTAAAGGCATTTCATTTAAAGAAGTAAATTTGGGTAATATTCCAAACAGAGAAGGAACAGAAAAGATAACGAAAACTGTGTATTTAAACAGGGAAGAAAAAAATGTGTTAAAAAAACTTCATGATTTAGGAACCAATATAATCTATCAAATGGTTCCTAGTGATAATGTTGTGAAGATAGACAACAAATTGTTTTAGTGATTGGAGGGAAATTTGATGTTATTATGGCAAGCAATATTGATTGGTATTTTTGCATATTTAGGTAGAAATCAGGTTCCGTGGCTATTTGGAACTACTGGTGGTTGGTATGGTATAGGACGCCCATTAGTAGCAGGATTGATTTGTGGTTTAATATTAGGAGATGTTAAATCTGGGGTATTATGTGGGATTGCGGTACAGGCGATTTTTATTGGTCAAATTACACCAGGAGGAGCTGTTCCATCAGATTTAAACCTTGCGGGATTTATTGGTATACCTCTAGCCATTGCAGCGGGTGGTAGTCCAGAAACTGCTGTAGCCTTTGCTGTTCCTTTAGGAGCATTAGGCGTAGCATTACACAACTTCACAATGACTGTCCAATCTGCATTCTCTCATAGAGCAGATCGATGTGCTGAAAGGGCTGATGCTAGAGGAGTACGTATTTCCAATATTATGGGAACTAGCGTATCATTTTTAGAAAGATTTTTTATTGTTACACTAACTTGTTACTTTGGTGCTCCATTTGCTGAAAAATTACTTTCATCTCTACCAGATGTTGTTTTAAACTTCCTTCAAGTTGGTGGCAAGATGTTGCCTGCGTTAGGATTTGCAATTTTATTAAAACAAATAGTTGAGGAAAAATGGATGTTAAGTTTATTCGTTTTCGGTTGGGTAGTTATGTCTTCTTTCCAATTAACAACGACTACTTTAGTGTTTATTGCAATTGCGATTTCATTAATTTATGTAATGGCTAAATTTAATGGAAAAACAACTAGTAAAACTGTTTTAAGTGCAACTTCACATATTTATCAAGATGAGGAGGGTAATTATGAAGAGTGATGTAAAATTAACTAAAAAGGATGTTTCTAAGGCTTCGTGGAGATGGATATTTTTTGCGTTGAGTTCACATAACTATGAACGTATGATGGGAACAGGATATGCGCATGCTTTATCTGGAGCTTTAGAAAAATTATACAAAGATGACAAAGAAGGATTGAAAAAAGCGCTTAAACGAAATTTATCCTTTTTTAACACAGAGCCACAACTAGGAGCAATTATTCTAGGTATATCATTAGCATTGGAAGAATCTTATGCAACAACAAACTCTATTGATGAAGATGTCTTAATAAGTACCAAAAATGCTTTGATGGGTCCACTAGCTGGAATTGGAGATTCAATACTAGTAGGGACCTTAAACCCAATTTTGTTGAGTATAGGAATAGGTTTATCTACGAATGGATCCCCAATTGGACCTTTGACATTTTTAGTATTGTGGGTTGGTATTGTATTGACAATGAGGTACTGGCTATTTATTAAAGGGTATACATTAGGATTGGATGCAATCAAAATATTATCTAATGAACAAATCAAAAATAAAATTACTACCGCTTTAACAATGATTGGTTTAATTGTGATTGGTGGAGTTGCTGCTACTACAATTAAAGCACCCATTACCTTAGAATATGTTGCTGGTGATATGAAGATTAACTTACAAGAAATCTGTGATAAAATCATGCCTAATCTATTTCCGTTAGTGATTGCTTTAATTAGCTATTTCTTAGTAGATAAAAAAGGTTGGTCTACAAATAAATTGCTAATCGGAATATTAATTTTTGCTGCCATTATGGTTGCTTTAGGGGTCATGTAACATGGATAATATTAAAAATATGTATAGAGATTATATTGGAGATTTACATTTAAATCTACATCCAGATCAATTAGATTTATTACCAAAATGGTATGAATTCTGCAAGAAAAAAGTTGATTTTTTTACTCTCGCTTATTATCCGTATACCATGAAAAAAATGGATTGTGGATTTGATTATGAAATTGAGTTGAATGACAATGAATATGTTAGTCAATGGGAGATAATCAGGAAATTCTTATTAGAGGAAAATAAAAAAGATGATTTTGTAACTTTTATTGGTTTTGAATGGCAAGGTACAGGTGAAGATGGGGATCATAATGTATATTTTAAGGGATTAGAAAATGCAATGATTTCCTTGCCTAAGCGATATAACGAATTAAAGAATATATATGAGAATCAATCGGTTATTGCAATTCCTCATCATTTAGCGTACTCGTTAGGAAATCGAGGGAAGAATTGGGATACCCATGATGAACATTTTTCGCCTTATGTTGAAACTTATTCTCATCATGGAAGTTCGGAAGGTGAGAATACTAATCTTGCTATGAATCGGCACATTCATATGGGACCGAGAGTAGATAATACGAGTGTTATACAAGGCTTAAAACAAGGTTATCATTTTGGTATTATTGCTTCTGGCGATAACCATGAAGTTCCTGCTATGGTAAAAAATGGTCGCGCTGGAGTATGGGCAAAGGAATACTCTTCAGAAGGATTGTGGGAGGCTATGATTAATAGAAGAGTATATGGATTTACTGACTCTAAGATTAGTACATGGATTGAATGTGATGGTCATCCAATGGGAAGTGTATTTGGTACAACTAATTCTTCATCTTGCTTAAAAGTTTATGCAGTTGCAAATGGAAAAATTAATCGCATCGAATTATATAAAAATGGAGAATTAGACGAAATTAAACTAGTTCGTAAATGTAAAATTCCAAATAGTGGTAGGGTACGAATGAAGTTTAAGTTAGAGTATGGCTGGGGTCCTAATGTCAAATATTTTCCAGAAGAATCGATCAAAACATGGAAAGGGTTAGTTTCGACAGATGCTGATATTATGTCTGTTGAGACAATTTATAGTAGCTTTGAGAATGATTATACATTGGTTGATGCCCATCATCTATCCTTTAAAGGCGAATCTCAAAAGTTATCTGGAACTCATTGGATGAGGGACTCTTCAATGAGGACAGAGGGGATAATTATAGAGTTATATGGTGATATTGATTCTGTTGTAGAAATCAATATTAATAATCAGATACGAAAAACTACGATTGATGAATTGATTAAACATGGTGATTTAATTGTTTATGAAGATGATGCCAAAAAATTATTGGAAAATCGTACAGGATTAACACATTTTTATCGAAGTGATGCCTGGTATCATAATGCTTATAAGGCAAAAATATATCAGGGTGTGCTTTCCGAAGAGTATATGATTGAAGAATCATTTGTATTAACAAATTCAAATCAGGAAGACAGTTATTTTGTCAAAATTATCCAAGATGATGGACAGGT
Organism: Enterococcus cecorum; assembly: GCF_023221775.1. Lineage (GTDB taxonomy): Bacteria > Bacillota > Bacilli > Lactobacillales > Enterococcaceae > Enterococcus_E > Enterococcus_E cecorum_A. The sequence goes on from NZ_JAKUDS010000008.1 coordinate 37,329, forward strand.
TGCATGGTCATCGCCAATTTGGATTCGGAAAGCTACGTAAATTTTCCATGGAAATATTAGGTAAAGACAAGAGATAACAAAGGAGTGAATCAGCGTGAAACGGATTTCCATTTTGATTAAACCAGCTTCGTCGTTATGCAATATTCGGTGTAAATACTGCTTTTACGCTGATGTTTCCTCCTTAAGAGAAGTCAAATCTTATGGCAAAATGACCAAAGAAACGGTTGAAAAAATGGTGCCCAATCTCTTTAAAGACTTAAATGATGGGGATGAACTCCATTTGGCTTTTCAAGGGGGAGAGCCTACTTTAGCCGGATTGAATTATTTTAAGCATGTTATTCATTGTGTGAAGCAACAGACCAAAAAGGTGAATGTTAGTCATGCCATTCAAACCAATGGCATGATTATCAATGAAAAATGGTGCCAATTTCTCAAAGAAAACAACTTTTTGGTAGGTTTATCTATTGATGGGACGCCTACTTTTCATGATAAAAATCGCTTAGACGCCAAACAAAATGGCACTTTTCATCGAGTGCTGCAGACAAAAAAATTATTCGATCAATATGAAATAGCCTACAATGTTTTATGTGTGGTAACGGAAGAATTGTCTTATCACGCCAAAGAAGTTTTTGATTTTATCCAGCAACAAGGGATTTCATACATCCAGTTTATCCCTTGTCTAGCAGAACTCAATGCGACAGAACCTAATTCATACGCTTTAACCCCTCAAGGATATGCTCGTTTTTATCGCGAAATGCTTTCCTACTGGCAAAAGGAATTAACTAAAGGACATTATTTCTCAATTAAGCAATTTGATGACATTATCAATTTATTGGTGCGCCATCAAGTTACTGCTTGTGGCATGCTGGGGAATTGTCAAATCCAATATGTGATTGAAGGTGATGGCAGTGTCTTTCCTTGTGATTTTTATGCTTTGGACGAATTTTATTTAGGAAATATTTGTGAAATTGGACTAAAAGAAATGTTTCTAAGTAAGGTATCAAAAAAATTCTTATGTTCTCGTCCAACGGCTGCTTTACCTAAAATGTGTGAGTCGTGTCCGTTTTACCAAATGTGTAGAGGAGGATGCAAGCGATTGAATGAGGCGATGTATGTCGATCAAGAAAATCAATTTTGCGGATATCAAACGTTATTAGAGGAATTTGTCCCACGAATCAATGAGTATTTGTATCTGTTGGAAGGATGTCGCCTATGATAGGAATTATCTATTTTTTAGTCATTATTCTGGCAAATAGTGTTGGGGCTGTCTCTGGAATGGGTGGCGGTGTGATTATTAAACCGGTGATGGACTTTTTTCATTTCCATGATGTCGCTTCTATTTCTTTTTACTCTAGCTTTGCCGTTTTAGTCATGGCGATGGTTTCGACTTATCGTCAAATCAAATACGGTTTTAAAATTAAGTGGTCGAAAATGATGGCTTTGGCAGTAGGGGCTGTTTTAGGTGGTTATCTTGGTAATTTTGGTTTTTATTTTATGAAGTCATTTTACCATTCAGACTCAATCGTCAACGGCATTCAAATTATTTTAACGATTATTACTTTGGTGGCGGCGTTTCTCTATTCTTATCAGAGTAAACATTTTTCGTTTCATTCCCTTCTTAGTTTTGCGATTTGTGGATTGATTTTAGGATCTTTAGCGAGTTTCTTAGGTATTGGTGGAGGCCCGATTAATGTTTCATTGTTGATTTTAATGTTTGGAATGTCCTTAAAAGAAGCAACGATTTATTCTATCTGCACCATTTTATTTTCTCAATTAACCAAGGTGATTACGGTTGGTGTATCTACGCATTTCATATGGATTGATTTGAAAATGTTGATGTATATTATCCCAGCAGCCGTTTTAGGAGGAATCATCGGAGCGTTTTTAAGCAAACATTTAAAAACAGCCCAAGTTAGAAAGGTGTATCAAGTAGTCATTTTACTTGTAGTACTTATTAATGCGTATAACGGTATTCAGCTAATTTGAATTATTCAGAGAGAAGATTCATGACAATATTGAATTTTCTTTCTTTATTTTTTTTGCTATTATGTTTTACAAGATAGTAAAAGTGTGTTGTGATTAACTTGTAATGCAAGATAGTGGGTGAGAAAATGACAGGCAAAATCGATTCGCAGCTATTAAAAGGTGTGCTGACGGGCTGTATTTTACAATTATTAACGCAAGAAGAACTCTATGGCTATACCTTGAGTGAGCGTTTGGCGGACAATGGGTTCAGCGAGATTTCCAATGGGACGATTTATCCCTTATTGCTATCAATGGAGAAAAAAGGTTGGATTACAGGGCAAATGCGTGAATCCGAATCCGGCCCCAAACGCAAATATTATTCGGTCACACCAGACGGACAAGCAGAATTACTACGTTTCAAAAATCAGTGGCAGTTACTCAAGCAAAATGTCAATCAAGTAATGAGAGGTGCGGAAAATGAGTAGTCTAATCAAAGAAAATGCAAACTTACAAAAACAACTCCAAGGTGCCAATAAGCAATACTATGAAGATTTGCTAGTGTATGTGCGCCTGAATAGTATGGGAAAAAATGAACGTCAGACGGAAGAAATGTTGCTCGGTATTTTGCAAGATATTTTAGAAGCGCAACAAAACGGCGTGTCTGCTCAAGATTATTTCGGCAAAGATCCCCAACCAATTGCTGATGAATTACTTGAACAACTACCCAATGATTCAAAACAAATGGTTAAGCTCAGTTTGCTAGCGGTGTTGACCTATTTTGCTGTGGTATTTATCGGAAGTTATTTTTTATCCCTTTTTCAACCAGGTACGCCGCAGCTAATAGATGTTGGCGAGTACGTGATTTGTAGTATATGTGCTGGTATATCAACTTTTGTCATCCTGTGGTTAATGGGAAAAAACTATGGTCAGAAAAATAGTTGGAAAATGTTAGTTACAATAGGTGGGATATTTGTTTTCAACTGTCTTTTATTTATTTTCGTTCGTACGCCTTGGGTCATCCCACTTTCTCGTTGGATGGCAACTGTACTTGCAATCATTTTAGCTGTAAGTGTTTATCTTTTGAATAGGGATAAAAATTTTGGAGGTGACCATGGCAAAAAAGAAACGTAAAAAATTTTGTGTACGTGTCCGCTACTTGAATGGGAAAATTTATCAGTTTCCTTTACCAAATGATTTACAAAAGGCGATGTGGCAATATAAGGACGAAAATCCTGCAAATTGGTTTGATTTATTATCACAAGCATTGATTAATATTCCGACAAAAGAATATCGTGAAAATTATCAGCCGCCAATGACCGTCGCTTTGGTGGAAAAAATATTTATTACTGCAAATTATGATCGTGTCGCAACTCGTGGACAATTTGTGACTAAGGATAATTGGCAAAGAAATGATTTGTCTCGCCATTGGAATAATATTCGCTTTTTACAACATGATTATCCGATAATGACGAAATTACGCATCTTCTTAGCCTATCTGATATGGATGACAAAGTTGCATATACGCTGAATAAAATAGAATAACAAATAAAACCAGTACGCAGATTTTATTTTCTACGTGCTGGTTTTATTGTAACAATTCATTGCTTCCTCGAGTTTTAAATAGTCACAATGGAAGTCACTTAAGGCCTTCCCTTTCTTTTCCGTCTTTGAATACAATTTATGTACTCTAGCAATTATTTCGTTTTGATGCACTGGCGCAAAACCGATGTGACGTTTTATTAATTAATCAAGAACACTCATAGTTGAAACCAAGAGTATACTGGGCTTTATTTGAACCGTGGAGTTTGTTAAGATAATTAATAAAAATGAAGTAGTTATTTCAACAGAAGTGTTATTAATAAGTTGTATAATATCTCAGAAATAATTCGGATATTCGTTTGCTTTGTGAAAATATAATATAAATGTTTTCTTTTTGTAAAAAATGCTTAGTTGCTGAAATTTGTAATGAAACATTATTAAGATTTATTAGTATTATTTTGATTGTGCACAAATGCGGATATTGCTCTTAATTCATCGGATGAATATATCGTGATTTTTGTGGTTTTAGATTATTTTATAAAATTTATTTACAAAAATCGCCATAAATGGTATGATGAATTAAGGAAGCGATTACAGATATCTTACTTACAAGGAGGATTTTCCTGTGAACGAAAAAGCATTAACTAATGAACATGTTGCATATAATAGAGCGAAAATTTGGCAGATAATTTTATTTACACTGAATAATACTTCTACGAATATCTACTTGTTTGCCTTTAGTTTTGTTACCTATTTCTCTACTGGTATATTGGGATTAGCCGCTATTTTTGTTAGTCAGCTGATGGGTTATATTAGGGTTTTTGATGGTGTGATTGACCCTGCAATTGGTATCTTGATAGATAAAACAGATACAAAATTTGGGAAATATCGTCCTATTTTAGTAATGGGAAATATCGTAACTGCGCTATCGTTTATTTTGTTATTCAATATCAACCATTTTGGTGAAGGGATGAAGATTCCTTTATTTTTAATTGCTTTGATTATCCACAAAATTGGTTATTCTTTGCAACAAACCATTACAAAAGCGGGACAAGCGGCTTTGACTAACGATCCTCAACAGCGTCCAGTTTTCAATATCTTTGATGGTATCTTTACAACAATTTTATTTTCTGGCGGACAAATGATTGTATCGGGTTATCTTGTTCCTAAGTATAAAGGATTTACCCCGGAATTTTTTAAAGTATTTGTTTTTGGAGTTATTGTAATCTCAGCTTTACTGGGGATTTGCGCATTAATCGGTATCTGGCAGAAAGATAATAAAAAATATTTTGGTTTAGGTGAAAAGACACAAAAAACTTCATTAAAAGATTATTGGGCTGTTATTAAGGGAAATCAGCCTTTAAAAGTTTTGGCTTTATCAGCAGCGATGGTTAAATTTGTAGCACAGTTATTTAGTGATTCTGTTGTAACCGTGATGCTATTTGGTATTTTGCTGGGTAATTATGCTTTATCGGGACAAATCTCTTTAATAATGATTATACCTGGAGTAGCTATTACAGTAGGTGTTTCTAGTATTGCACGTAAGAAAGGTTTGCGTTTTGCCTATATTCTTGCTTTACAAGTGGGCATTGTTGCTGCAACATTGCTTGCTGGTTTATTGTTTGTAAGTAAACCAGGTGCGCTCAATCTAGGAAAATGGGATTTATACACAGTTACATTCCTAGTGCTATATGCCTTTGCTCGTTATGCTTCTACTGCGCCTTCAAGCCTGGTGTTAACAATGGGAGCAGATATTACAGACTATGAAACTTCAGTATCAGGACGCTACTTGTCAGGAATGATAGGCACAATCTTTTCGTTAACTGACTCCATCGCATCTTCATTTGCACCGATGGTTGTTGGGTGGGTGTTGGCTAGTATTGGTTTTGCATCAGCCTATCCAACTGTTGAAACAGAACTTACATCATCTTTAAAGATGACTACAATTATTTTATTTGCGATTATTCCGATTATCGCTTTGCTAATTTCGTTATTCTTAATGCGTTTTTATAAGTTAGACCGAGAAACAATGGTTCAAATTCAAGAAAAAATTCATGTGATGAAAGCTGCAAAAGACGTAGAACGTGTACGAGATATCGCAAAGAACGTTCCTCTTTCTGATATGGATTATGTAGATATTTCTAAGTATCCAGTGCAAGAAGAAAACGAAGATAAATAATAATTTAGTATGAGAGGATGTGACTGATTCTGTTGCATCCTTTTTCAATAATGAGAGGAGAATATATTATGTTATATCCAAAGAATACAAAAACTAGAACAAGTATCGACTTAAATGGTGTTTGGAATTTTCAATTAGGGGAACATTTTGCAGAAAAAAGGCTAGAGGGTAAAGAAGTGATGGTTGTACCTTCGTCATTTAATGATGTGATTGTCGATAATGATAAGCGAAATTATATTGGCGATTTTTGGTATGAACGTCAAATAGCCGTTCCCGATGTTGATGAAAATCAAGAGCTCGTTTTGCGATTTGGCTCAGTGACGCATCGGGCAACGGTATATGTGGAAGGATACCAAATTGGTGAACATATTGGGGGCTTCACTCCGTTTGAATGTGTGATTCCTGCTAAACTTTACGATGGGAAGAGCCATTTACGTGTGACCATCCAAGCAAATAATAAACTTGATTTTTCGACCCTTCCAGTGGGAAATTATGTAGAGGAGAAACAAGTGGATGGGACCATTCGAAGCAAGGTTTATGAAAATTTTGACTTTTTTAACTATGCGGGGATACATCGACCAGTGAAATTAATCATCAGACCAAAAACGCATTTACAAGACATTACGATTTTTAGTGATTTATCAGATGATTTATCGGAGGCTACTGTTCATTTTGAGTATCAAATTGAGGGAGATTACGATGAGTTGAAGATTGATATTATCGATGAAATGGGACAAGTAGTAGCTGAAATGGAAAATAATCAAGCAATCATTTCTGATGTGCATCTTTGGGAAGTTTTGAATGCATACTTGTATACTGCACAAATTCACATAATCAAATCAGGGAAGACGGTTGATTATTATGAAGAAGAGTTTGGTATACGAAAAGTTCGAGTAGCTAATGGACAATTTTTGATTAATGAAAAGCCATTTTATTTTAAAGGATTTGGAAAGCATGAGGATACTTATATTAACGGTCGAGGTCTAAATGAAGCAGCAAATTTAATGGATTTAAATTTATTGAAAGCTATCGGTGCGAATTCATTTAGAACCTCTCATTATCCATATTCAGAAGAAATGATGCGTTTAGCCGATCGTTTAGGTATTGTCGTAATTGATGAGGTGCCAGCTGTGGGGCTATTCCAGAATTTTAGTGCAGCCTTAGATTTGATGAATCAAGAGACTGGTAAAGGGAATACTTGGGATAATATGAAGACGCATCAAACACACGAACAAGTCATTCGGGAGTTAGTGTCTCGTGATAAAAACCATGCTTGTGTGGTTATGTGGGTTGTAGCTAACGAACCAGCCTCACATGAAAAGGGAGCTAGAGCCTATTTTGAACCTTTAATTAAACTTTACAAATCCTTGGATCAACAACAACGTCCAATAACATTAGTGAATATTATGAATGCAGGGCCTAATGAGGATGAGGTGGCAGACTTACTAGATGTTCTTTGTTTGAATCGTTACTATGGATGGTATAAAAATCATGGAGATTTAGCAAAAGCTGAAGTTGGCTTACGAGAAGAATTGCTAGCCTGGCAACAAAAATATCCTGAAAAACCCATTGTTATGACTGAATATGGTGCGGATACTTTACCGGGTTTGCATTCGGTGTGGGAGATTCCTTATACTGAAGAATATCAGACGGATTACTATGAAATGAGTCATAAAGTTTTTGATGAAATTCCTCATCTAGTAGGAGAGCAAGTTTGGAATTTCGCTGATTTTGAAACTAATGTGATGTTAATACGAGTGAAAGGCAACCATAAAGGATTGTTTTCTAGAAATCGTGAACCTAAGCAAGTGGTTCGTAGCTTTAAAAAACGTTGGATGAATATTCCTAACTATGGCTATAAACAATAAAAGGTTTACATGGTATAATAAACCCAAAGAAAAGAAGGTGGGGGAATTATGTCAAAATCATTAGTAGAACAAACAACAGACCGCCTATTGGAGTTAATTAAGGAAAAAGATTATCAGGTGGGCGACAAGCTAATGAATGAGTATGAGTTAGCCGAAGCGTTGGATGTAAGCCGTAGTACGATCCGCGAGGCCGTTCGTAGTTTAGCTACTCGAAATGTTTTAGAGGTGAGGCAAGGTTCAGGTACCTATATTAGTCCTAAAAAAGGGGTGCCGGAAGATCCGTTGGGTTTTTCGCTTGTCAAAGATGTAGCTAAATTGACGGCGGATTTGTTTGAATTACGTTATTTATTAGAACCTAGAATTGCGGAATTGGTGGCGAAACGTGCAACTGCAGAAGAAGTGGCACAACTAGAAAAGATTGTTTTTGAAATTGAGTCGGCAATTGAACGGGAAGATCCTAAACATTTAGAACTAGATGTCGAGTTTCACTCAATGTTAGCGCGAATGAGTGGAAATATTGCGATGGATAATTTGCTGCCGGTCATTAATCAGTCTATTCATTTGATTAATGCGAATTACACAACACGTAAGATGAAAAGCGATACCCTTCATTCTCATCGACGTATTCTAAAAGCCATTAAAGAAAAAGATCCGGTTGCTGCTTATGACGAGATGATGTTTCATATGCTTTCAGTTAAGAACAATGCATTTTCATCAGATGAATATTTGTAAAAAGAGCGAAAAAAAGAGAAATTCCGCTCTTTTTTTATGCAAATAATTGACAAATCATCAGATGAATTGTATAGTGTAATTGTAAATCGCTTCCAACGAAAAACGAAACAAAAGAGAAAGGACGGTTCGCATGACTTTTAACGATGAAAACTTTATGTTGAAAAATGAACCTGCAAGAAGGCTCTATCAAAAAGTCAAAGATCAACCTATTTTTGATTTTCACTGTCATTTGAGTCCAAAAGAAATTTATGAAGATCAAGTATTTGAAGATATTGTTGATTTATGGCTAGGAGGAGATCATTATAAGTGGCGTTTGATGCGAGCATATGGCGTTCCTGAAAAAGAGATTACCGGTTCTAGTGATAAATTGACAAAATTCAAGGCCTGGGCGAAAACAGTTAGTCATGCTTATGGCAATCCACTTTATCACTGGAGTCATTTGGAATTAAAAAATGTTTTTGGTATTACTGATTTGTTAACAGAAGAAAACGCTGAAGAGATGTATGACAAATTAAATCAGATTATTCAAGACAAGCAATTGAGTCCAAGAAAATTAATTCAAATGAGCAAGGTAAACTTTATCGGAACAACAGACCATCCACTAGACGATTTAGTGTGGCATGAAAAAATCGCGCAAGATACAGATTTTCATGTTGAAGTTGCACCGACTTTCAGACCAGATGAAGTTTTTGTTGAGCATGCTAATTTCAATGAATTTATTTCACGACTAGCTGAGGTAACCAAGCATGAGATTCATCATTTTAACGATGTTGTGGCCGCTTTAGAAGAACGCGTGAAATACTTTGTTGATCATGGTTGTAAGGCAAGTGATATTAGTTTTGGAGAAGTTGTTTTTGAAAAGGTCAGTCAAGCACAATGCGATGAAATTCTAAAAAAACGTTTAGCCAATCAGCATTTAACACAACTAGAAGTGAGACAGTGGCAAAGTGCCATATTTAAAGAATTATGTCGTTTATATCATCAATATGGCTTAGTTACTCAAGTTCATTTTGGTGCTCTTCGCAATAATCATACGCAATTATATTCTAAGCTCGGTCCAGATTGTGGTGTCGATTCGATAGGTGAACAAACCTATCTTACACAAAATCTAAATCTATTATTAGATGATTACGCTCGAAGCAATCAATTACCTAAGATGATTTGGTATAACTTAAATCCAATTTACAACATTCCACTAGCCAACACTTTAGCGAATTTCCAAGCGAATAATCATAGTATAAAAAGTCAATTGCAGTATGGTGCGGCTTGGTGGTTTGCGGATACAAAATTAGGTATGATCAATCAAATGGAGACACTCGCTGAACAGGGGATGCTCGCAAACTTTGTCGGAATGCTGACAGATTCAAGAAGTTTCTTATCTTATCAACGTCATGATTATTTTAGAAGAATTTTATGCACGCTTGTTGGGACTTGGATTGCAGAAGAGGAAGTGCCAGCAGATTTCGAAAAATTAGGTCAGTTTGTAGCCAATATTTGTTATGATAATGCGCTACATTTTTTCAAGGGGGAAGTTTAGAATGCAGATGACATTTAGATGGTATGGCAAAGACGATCCAGTAACGCTAGAAAATATTCGACAAATACCTGGAATGGAAGGAATTGTTTCGGCGATTTATGATATTCCAGTCGGTGAAGTTTGGCCACAAGAGAGAATCCATGCTTTAAAAGAAGAAGTGGAAGCTCATGGACTAAAATTATCAGTGATTGAAAGTGTACCCGTCCATGAAGATATTAAATTAGGCCGTCCGACACGTGAACGCTTGATTGATAATTATAAGCAAACGATTCGCAATCTTGCAGCGGAAGATATTCGAATTATTTGTTATAACTTTATGCCCGTATTTGACTGGACTAGAACTGATTTGAATTATGAATATCCAGATGGTTCACATGCTTTGATTTTTGATGAAGAAGTATCGAAAAAGATGGATCCGGTCAATGGTGAGTTGGCTTTACCAGGTTGGGATGCTAGTTATACCAAAGAAGAGATGGCCGCAGTGATTGATGCTTATAAAGAAGTGGACGAAGAAAAACTTTGGGAAAACCTAGCATACTTTATTAACGAAATCATTCCGGTAGCTGAAGAAGTTGGCGTAGAGATGGCGATTCATCCCGATGATCCTCCTTATTCAATTTTTGGCTTACCACGGATAATTACCGATTTAGATGCAGTAAAACGTTTCTTGGATTTATACGATAGCAAAGCAAATGGTGTGACTCTATGTGTGGGTTCGTTTGCCTCTGATCCAAAAAATGATCCCATTGAAATTTTACGATACGCTCTTTCAAGAAATCGTGTGAACTTTATGCATGCTAGAAATATTCGCCTAGGACGTGGTAAATCTTTCAAAGAGTGTGCGCATCCATCAAAATATGGCTCCATCGATATGTATGAAGTAGTAAAATCCTTATACGAATATCGATTTACAGGGCCAATTCGTCCAGACCACGGTCGGATGATTTGGGGCGAAACCGGTCGTCCAGGATATGGTTTATATGACCGTGCGTTAGGAGCAACTTATCTGTATGGCTTGTATGAAGCAGTTGTGAAAGAAAACGAGGAGGAAAAAGAATGGGAAGAGTAATTGAATTTAAGGATAAGGTAGTGGTCATTACAGGAGCTGGGGGTGTCATTTGCGGTTACTTGGCTAAAGAGTTCGCTAAAGCTGGTGCCAAGGTTGCTTTACTAGACTTAAATGAAGCCGCTGCCCAAAAATATGTGGATGAAATTGTAACTGAAAAGGGAGTAGCTAGAGCCTATCAAGCCAATGTATTAGACAAAGCAAATTTAGAAGCTGTAAAGGAAGCTGTTTTAGCTGACTTTGGGGCAGTAGATATATTAATAAATGGTGCAGGAGGGAATAATCCAAAGGCAACAACAGATAATGAATTTCACGAATTAGAATTACCTGCTGAGACCAAGACCTTCTTTGATTTAGATAAAGCAGGAATTGAATTTGTTTTTAATTTGAACTATCTTGGAACCCTTTTACCAACACAAGTTTTTGCCAAAGAAATGGTCGGAAGAAAAGGTGCGAATATTATCAATATCTCTAGTATGAATGCTTTCACCCCGCTTACAAAAATTCCAGCTTATTCCGGAGCAAAAGCCGCAATTAGCAACTTTACCCAATGGTTAGCCGTTCATTTTTCAAAAGTTGGCATCCGTTGTAATGCAATTGCGCCTGGCTTTTTAGTGACAAATCAAAATCGCGGATTGTTATTTGATGAAGCAGGAAATCCAACGGCGCGAGCACATAAGATTTTGACGAATACCCCAATGAATCGTTTTGGCGAGGCAGAAGAATTAGTCGGTGGGGTCTTCTTCTTAGCGGATGAATCGCTAGCAAGTTTTGTCAACGGTGTAATCTTGCCAATCGATGGTGGGTTTGCGGCGTATTCAGGGGTGTAATAGATGACAGGAAAGTTTGTATTTTGTATTGATTCAGATGGCTGTGTAATGGATACCATGACTTATAAACACCAATTATTTTTTGGACCTTTAGCAGCAGATGTTTTTGAAGTGGAAAATCGCGAGGCCTTCTTACAAGAATGGGATCGGATGAATCTATTTTCCAGAACACGCGGCGTGAATCGTTTCGTAGGACTAGTGATGGGATTAGAATATGCTGGAGTAAAGAATATCGAAAATTTAAAAGCTTGGGTAGAACATACACCCCAATTATCAAATGCGAGCCTAGAAGCGCAAATTGCGAAAAAACCAAGTGAAGATTTAAAAAAAGCCTTAGTTTGGTCTAACGCAGTCAACCAACATATTCATGATTACAAAGGAGATACTCATACTTTTGAAAGCGTTCCAGAAAGTTTAGAGAAATTGCATCAGCTTGGAAAAATTTGGATTGTTAGTTCAGCCAATAAAGAAGCGGTACAAGCAGAGTGGCAAGATCATGGTTTAATGAAGTATGTCGATACATTATTTTGCCAAGATAAAGGGAAGAAAGAAGATGCCTTAGCTCAACTATTAGCTGAAGGTTATCAACATTCAGAAGTATTGATGATAGGCGATTCTCCTGGTGATTTAAAGGCAGCTGAGATGAATCAGGTAGGCTTTTATCCGATTTTAGTTGGTAAAGAAAAGCAATCCTGGACGCGTTTAGCTGAACAAGTAGCTAGTGATTTTGTGAATCAAGCATTATCAAAAGAAGATTATCGAAGTTACGCAGATGAATTTTGGCATAATTTGGATTAGGAGGGATATTTTTGACACATTTAGTAGACTTGACAAAAATGCCTTATAACTTGAGTAAAGAGGATGTTCAGTGGGTAGAAGAGACCCTTAGCCAAATGTCCTTAGATGAAAAGATTGGTCAACTTTTTGTAAATATGGGTTCTAGTCGTAGTGAAGAATATTTAACTGATATGGTGCAAAATTACCATATTGCAGCAGTTCGCTATAATCCGGCAAAAGCAAGCGAAGTATATGACCAAAACTATATTTTACAAACCAAAAGTAAAATACCATTGTTAATTGCAGCAAATACTGAAGCTGGAGGAAATGGCGCATGTGTCGATGGGACAGAGGTTGGTAAAGAGGTTAAAATTGGGGCGACGAATGATGTTCACTATGCCTATGAAATGGGGCGAGTGTCTGGGGTAGAAGCTTCGGCAATTGGTTGTAACTGGTCTTTTGCACCGATTGTAGATTTGAATCGAAACTGGCGTAATCCAATTATCTCCAGTCGTTCTTGGAGTAAAGATGTAGATACTGTTTTACAGATGAGTTTAGCCTATATGAAAGGAATTCAAGAAAGTGGAATTTTACCTGCGGCGAAGCACTTCCCAGGAGATGGGGTGGATGAACGTGATCAGCATCTGTCGTTCTCTGTAAATAGTTACTCTACAGAAGAATGGGATCAAACCTATGGCAAAATTTATCAAGGGCTTATAGATGCGGGGCTTCCTTCGATTATGGCCGGACACATTCAATTACCAAGCTATGAACAGTATTTCCATCCAGAACTGACAGCTGAAGATGCGCTACCTGCAACCCTCTCAAAGCCGTTGTTGGATGAATTATTACGTGGAAAATTAGGATTTAATGGTCTAGTTGTAACAGATGCTTCTCATATGTTGGGTATGTCATCTATCATGTCGCGTCGGGAAGCTTTGCCAACAGCAATCGAAGCAGGGTGCGATTTATTCTTATTCTTTAATGATCCAGATGAAGATATGGCATATATGAAAGAGGGCTATCTCAACGGATTATTGTCTGAAGAGCGATTACATGATGCGCTTCGTCGTTCCTTGGGATTGAAGGCAAAATTAGGACTTCATAAGAAAGTAAAAGAAGAAATCTTGCCACCAAAACAAGAAGCGATGGCCAAAATTGGTTTACCAGAGAATAAGGCCATTTTCAGAGAAGTAGCGGATAAGGCAATTACCTTAGTCAAAGATAAACAAAAAAATATTTTTCCAATTACCCCTCAACGTTATCCTCGAGTATTGTTGGTACCAGTAAGAGGAATCGAAGGCGGATTTGGTGCTTTGATTAATTCAGGTAAACCAAAAGCCATTGAATTATTTAAAAAGTTATTAGAAGAAAAAGGATTTAAAGTAACGATTTGGCAGGATATTGAAACAAAAATCAAAAATATGCCGCCAGAGGAACAACGTCAAGCTCTGATGAATGTTTATGCTCAAAAACGTCCAATCTCTGAACTAACGGATAACTATGACCTGATTATTAATGTAGCCGATATTAACACTGGTGCAACTACTCAACGGATTATTTGGCCAGCTTCTAAGGGAACACCAGATATTCCGTTTTATGTACATGAAGTCCCAACCATCTTTATCTCACTGCAATGTCCATATCATTTAGCTGATGTGCCACAAGTAGGTACTTATATCAATGCTTATGATGGAAACTTAGTCACTTTAGAAGAACTGTTAAAGAAATTAATGGGAGAATCAACTTTTAAAGGAACTGATCCAGTAGATGCTTACTGTGGGTTACAAGATACGCATATTTGGCGTGGAAAGTAACAAGTATTAATTAACTTAGTTGTAATAATAATAGTATGCTTAAGCAGGTTGTACGATTGTCAGCCTGCTTTTGTATGCTTTATATACTGTAAGAATCTTCTTAGATAGTCGTAAATAGATGGAAGATTGAGGATTTTCTTGTAAACTTTAGTAGGATTTGTACAATAAAAGTAAAAAGCATTCATATTCGGAGGTCATGCGGTTGAGCAAGCAAAATAAGTGCTATTTAGGGGTGGATATTGGGACCACTTCAACAAAGGCGGTTCTTTTTGATCAGACGGGTCAGATGAGCAAGACGTTTCAAAAAGGCTATCCATTAATAACTGATTTAACGGGGAAAGCTGAGCAAAATCCGGATGATATCTTACAAGCGGTGAAGGAAGTGATGGGTGCGGCCTTCTATTCAGCTGATGAAAACAAGCAAACAATCACAGGTATTGGTTTTTCTGCGGCAATGCATAGTTTGTTGTGTCTAGATGAAAATCGACAAGTGCTCCATCCACTGATTACTTGGGCCGATACGCGTGCGCAAAAACAAGTCGAAGCGCTAGGCAAAAGAGCAGATATTTCAGAGATTTGTGCTAGAACGGGTGTACCAAACCATCCGATGACGCCGCTGAGTAAGGTGTGTTATTTACGCGAGGAGCATCCGTCACTTTTTGCTCAAACTCGTTATTTTGTGGGCATCAAAGAATATGTTCTCGGGCAGCTGACCAATCATTGGGTGGTCGATGAATCGCTGGCAGCAAGTACAGGCTATTATCATCTGCAAAATCATGATTGGGATGAAGAACTGTTATCTTTATCTGGCCTTGAGCGCAAACAATTGTCCCAAATTGTGCCGACCACTACGCAATTATCTTTAAGTGAGACGATTTGCGATGAGTGGCAGTTAGCAGAAAGTCCGCAAATCATCGTGGGAGCGAGCGATGGGGTGTTATCCAATCTTGGTATTCAAGAATCTTTGACCAACCAGTTAGTCATTACCGTGGGCACGAGTGGCGCTGTCCGCAAAATTATTGAAACCAAAACACCTCAAGCAAGTCAGGGCCTCTTTTTATATCCGTTAGCCCAAAATTTTTTTGTCGAAGGAGGCGCGGTGAATAATGGTGGCGTGATTTTTCAATGGTTAAAAGAACAATTTTTTGCTGGCGAAGATTATCCGAGTTTATTACAAAAAATGATGAAAGTACCTGCTGGAAGTCATGGATTGCTTGTTTTGCCACATTTCTTTGGAGAACGTGCCCCCTATTTTCAAGCAAACCTTCGTGGAAATATCTTAGGTTTAAATCACAGTCATACCAAAGAAGATATTTTGAAAGCCACGATGGAAGGGATTATCTTGAATTTACGGCAAATTGTGCAGCGTTTAGATAATAAATACGGTCCCTCTAAGCAGATTTGTCTCACGGGTGGAATGACAAATAATACGGTGATTCCTCAGCTTTTTGCGGATATTTGTCAAAAGGAGATTATCGTGACGAATTGTCCGGAAAGTTCCTGTAAAGGGGCGGCGATGTTGGCGATGAAAGCTTGCGAAAAATTAACGGATTTTCCAAACTGGCCAAATTCTACGCATACCTACACACCAGATGAGACTTCTTCAGCTATTTACAATCAACTTAACCAACTATTTTCACAAGCGGTCCCTCAAGTTTTATCTATCAACCAACAGCTCGCTCACTTGCAGCAACATTTCTCTTAAATCTTAAAGGCTTTTCCACGGGAGAAGTCTTTTTTTGTTATAAACCCCGACAAATCAACTTTTAACTCAAAAATTTGCTTTTTAACCTTGGGAAAGTTAAAATGAAATAAATAGAGTTAAAAGCAGGTAGATAGTATGATAAAAGATTTTTTTGGATTAGATATTGAATATGAAAAATGGGAGACAAAAGGACAACTTCCATTATACATTTCGCTCAATTATTCATTTTATTTAGCAAAAATAGTTGATCAAAAATTTATACTCATTTTACCATTGTCAGATGAATTACCAACAACAAAGGCATTAAAAAAACAGTTAGCAAAAATACAAGAAATGTGTCAATTACCTGTAGCCTTGCAGTTGGCATCGATTTCAAATTATCGTAGGCAAAGTTTTATTCGTAATAAGGTGCCATTTGTAACGGATAATCAAATTTTTTTACCTTTTTTAGGAACCTTTTTGACTAACCAAGAGAACAACAATAGCGCCACTGTAATAGAAAAATTTAGAATATCTACCCAGGTACTGTTTTTATATTATTTATATAGTAAAGCTGATGAGATATATTTAGCAGATGCAACGAAAGCTTTACCTTATTCGGCGATGACGATGAGTCGCTCAGTTCAGCAATTAGTAGCTACCGAATTATTTGAAATTAGAAAAGATGGAGTCAATAAAATTATTCAAGCAAAATATGATAAAAAAGAGTTGTTTTATCGTGTACGAGATTATTTAGTATCTCCAGTCTTAGATTCGGGATATATTTTCAAAAATCAATTAACGGAAAAGATGCGTCTGTCAGGGGAATCATTGTTATCAGAATATACTATGTTGAGCCCTTCTCGAATACAAACCTATGCTGTTGCGAATCAAAATTTTAATAGGGAAAATTTACATTCAGAATTAATTGATGATTCTTTACAAGTAAGGCTTGAATTATGGCATTATGATCCCACTTTATTTAGCAGAGAGAAAAATCCAGATTGGGTGTCGGTGATTTTATCTTTGGCAGATAAAGATGACCCACGTATTGAAGAAGCTGTAGAAGAAATAATAGATAAGGAGTTGGGATAATTGGTAGTAGGATTGCAGAATTTTAGAGAACGGTTTGGTCGATTTGATGATCAATTTGTTATTATTGGTGGAACTGCTTGTGAATTGTTAATGAGCGAGGAAGAATTGGATTTTAGAGCTACTAAAGACATAGATGTTGTTCTTATTGTAGAAAATCTTACAAAGGAATTTGGCACGCAATTTTGGGAATACATTAAGGAAGCAAATTATCAACATAACAATAAAAGTACAGGTGATTTGCAATTTTATCGCTTTTCCCATCCTAAAAATAATAGATATCCATTCATGTTAGAACTATTTTCGAGAAATCTTGTGCATATTGAGCTTACTGAGGATGCAATTTTAACACCATTACCAATTGATGACCAGATTTCTAGTTTGTCAGCCATTTTGTTAGATGAACAGTATTATTCGTTATTAAAAGATGGTCGGAAAATCGTTGGAGGAGTCCCGGTTTTATCAGTTGATTGTTTAATTCCTTTTAAAGCAAAGGCATGGCTTGATCTAAAAAGTAGAAAACAAAATGGAGAACAAATAGATAGTAAAAATATAAAAAAACACAAGAATGATATTTTTAGATTAGCTCAATTGCTAAAAGAATCAGAAAGTAAGATATTGAGTAAAGAAGTTGCTGATGATTTATCTAAATTTATCACTGAAATGCAGAATGAAATAACAGATTTGAAGTCTATTGGAATCAAAGGTATCACTAAAGAAGACATGTTAGCCTTTTTAAGAAACTATTATAGTATATAACCATACAGATATTGACAAATCAACTTTTAACTCAAAAATTTGCTTTTTAACCTTGGGAAAGTTAAAAGTAAAAAAATTGAGTTAAAAAGAAAAACACACGGAAATTAGTTAGCAAATCATTCCGTGTGTTTGTGTTTTGAATACGTTTAGACACCTAACTTTTGCTTTAAGGCATCGGTTAAGGTTTGCGAAAAATTAATATTCTCTTTTTCTGCAAGGATATTTAACCATTCAGGAATAGAGGTGTTTTTACGTACGATTTTTGCATGATTTTTCCGACGATATTCATTTAAATCAAGCGAGATCATTACGACAAAATCCTCATCACTTTCAAGGTGAATGTCTTTTGGTGAACTGGCTGGGGGCATTTGCGTTCGTTCATACAAGGCTAAACCTAATGCTGATTGTGCCATAATTACAGCTTCTGGGATATTTTCTCCAAAAGTAATCGCTTCTGCTACATCAGGGAAAGTTACATTATATGTGTTGTTTTCAGGACTAAAAATTGCGGGATAAACAATGATTTGGGCTTTTTCCATAAAAATCACTCCTCATAAAAATGCGATTATTGCTTAATGCCAGCTTGTTTCCAAATACTTTTTTCTGTACCAATTGGAATATCTTTTCGATGATTTGGGACAATTACCGTTCTATTTGTAAAAGGATTGTAGAACTTCATATGACTACCATTTTGATCAATTTTAATAGATCCGTTCCTATTCAGAATTTTCACAATTTCTCTCACTTTTTTTGTCACTATATCTTCCTTGATGCATTATACGCAAAATTGCGCAAATGTTCAATTTTTTGCGCTCATATATTCATTTCGTAAAATCGTTTGAAAAGCGTTTTTCAGAAATGAATATGTAGCAGAATTTTTATAGCTTCTTCGTAGATTAGCCTAATTTTTTTACAGATCAGACGTCTATTATATCCGATTAACCGCAATGTTTTACACCATTGTGTTTTTTCGGCATATTAATAGGCAGTCAGATTTTTCTAATCGACTTTTGTATGTTGATTGACTCGGTTTTACTCACTTTCTTCCGTTGCAATCTCTGTATATTCTTTTAATTTTCGTTGTAGAAGATTCTTATCAATTAGCTTTAATGTATACTCGGATACCATCGTTGGAGAAAGACTTCTACTTAAAGCAAACTCAACTACCTCATCATCTTTTGAAGCACATAAGATAACACCAACGCTTGGATTTTCGGTCTCTTTTTTGACTTCCCTATCAAGGGCTTCTAGATATAGATTCATCTTTCCAATATACTCTGGTTTAAACTCACCGATTTTGAGTTCAAATGCCACCAAACAAGAAAGTCCACGATGATAGAATAATAAGTCGATATAGTAATCGTGATTACCAACCTGTACTCTATACTCATTATCAATAAAGGTAAAATCTTTCCCTATTTCCAGTATGAATTTCTTTAAATTTTCCAGAATGGATTTCTGAAAAGCTTTTTCATTACCTAACTTTGGAGCATCAAGAAACTCTAATACATAGCTATCTAGAAACAGATTATATGTTTCGTGTTTTGCTTTTTGCAAAGTCAGTGTATTTTTACCATTAGAAAGCATATAGCGTTCATAATAACCACTATCCATTTGTCTTACCAATTCACGATGAGTTAGGTTATCTCGAATTGCTAAATTAATATAAAATCTTCTTTCCTCTTGTGTTTTAGAACCTGACATGATTTTCAAATGATTAGACCAACTCAATTGTGTCAACAGTGTTGTCACTTTTTCGTCATCTCTGTAAACCTCATAGAATTGTTTCATCCGATAAAGTCCTCGACGAGTAAAGCCTTTTAAGTCTGGATAATTTTGCGCAAAAAAATCAGCTACATTTTCTATATAATTTGAGCCATAACTAGCTTCTTTGCTTTTCTCGCTGAGGTATTTTCCTATCTCTTGGTACATCAAAATCAATTCTTCATTGACTTTTCTATATGTACGTTCTCTGGCGTTTTCGACAATCCTGATAATCTCTTCAAATGATTCTGACGCGTTATTCAAAGCTAGTTCATGTACTGCATTTTTATCTTTATCCATAGTGATAATCCTCTCCTTTATCTTCTCATATATTAATTACGCAGAATCATTCAAAAAAGCGTTTTTAAATAGTAGTTTCTAGGATAGTTTTTATAGAACCTTCGTAGATTAGCAAAAATTTTTAACAGATTAGCACAATTTCGAAAATCTTCTTTCCTCTTGTGTTATAGAACCTGACATGATTTTCAAGTGATTTGTCCGGCTCAATTGTGTCACCAGTGGCGACACTTTTTCGTATTCATCGAATTTTTACAGCTTCTTCGCAGATTAGCCTATTTTTTTACATATTAGCAACGTTTTTTTTCCTAAAGATAAGCTTGGCAAAAGAATATCAAAAATCATTTTTGTCACATATATTTGACAGCTGTTAAGAAACACGTTATACTATAAATGTCACATATACATGACAATAGAGGGGATTAGGATGAATCGCGTCAAAGAATATCGTCAAACAGTCGGCTTCTCTCAAGCAAAATTAGCTGAGCAAGTCGGTGTAGCTAGACAGACGATCAATTTAATTGAAAATGATAAATATAATCCGTCGCTTGATTTGTGTATACGTCTAGCAAAAGTATTACAGACGGATTTAAATGCATTGTTTTGGGAAGGTGATGAAGATGAAGAAGTGGAATAGTTTAACGTTAAATCAACAAAAAGAAGTCTTAATTTGTACCAATATATTTTTGTTTTTTACCATATTTGGGGTTATTTTTATTGCTTTAAAAATGCCTATTTACCTCATTTTTTGGACCTTTTACTTGGCTATTTTGGGATTGCTAGATTATGCTTATTTGATTTATCGCAAAAAGGCTATTTTTAATAAAATTACAACGATTAAAGAGCTTCTAGATATTCCACTTACAGAGATGAGAATGGTTATTCAAGGGACTCGGTTTGATTTGATGAATTGGGACTTCAAAAATACCCCCATTTCACGTAAAAACTTGTTTAAATTAGAAGAGTATATGGAAGATCGTTATTTTCTTGCTTTCCATGAGCGCTATCAAAAAGAGGTCGCTGAACAAAAATTAGCTGAAAAGCAAGCGGTGGAAAATGGTCTAACGGAGATTGTTGAATAAGAATAAGCAAGGATTCTTTCAAATAAAGATAGACGATTCATGGTAAATGAATTCCGTTATAAAGTTTGGAAAACAGTCATAAAGGCAATTTTTAAGAAGGTGAAGTAGATGAAACATAAAGAAACATTGATGGAAAAAATGATTAAACGATTTTACGGCATTTCGGGAGTACTGGACGAATATCGGTTGCAGGAAATCAGACGTATCGGAAATAATGCTTTTATCTTTTTGTTCTACTATATTTTACTGTCAAATGTTGTTGCAGTCACATTAATGGGGATAGTCGGTGCCGAGGAGTTATTATTTGGTCTTTGTGTGATCAATGCCTTAGTGACGGCAGGAGGAGTTGGTGGCTACGTGCTTTACCAAATCCATAAGCTAGAGTTGGCACAAATCGAAGTCACAGAAGAGCAACGCATACCAATGCAAAGAAAATATGCTGTTAGATGTGCTTTATCCGGTATTAGTTTTGGCGTGCTGATGACCATTTTTGATGCCTTGCAATCCAATCAAGGTTTTGTCGCTGAGGTGTTTTCACTAAAGAGTTTGGTCCTATTTGTATTTGAGGTGGTTTTCTTTGGTGGCAGTATGTATCTTCTTATTCGCTATCGGATGAAAAAGATAAGAAATGAGGAATAAGCAATGAAAAAAAGTGCGCGTTGGACGAGACAACAGAAAATAGATGGCTTAGTCGATGTTATTTTTATGCTAGTTTTTCTCCTTTGCCTAATGCTATTAAAATATTGGGGCATCTCAACTTCTTTTTTATGGCCAATTCTTCTTTTTCCGTGGATGATTAATGGAACGCTTAGAAGAAAAAGAATGTTTCGTGAAGTGACTGTGATTATGGAACTTTTGGATATTCCGGTTGCTGAATTGCGAAAGGTGTTAGGTTTTGGAAGCTATGACTTGACAGAATGGGATGAAAAGAGAACGTTAATCTCACTTCCGAATTTGTATCGGTTGGTTGATTATGTGGAAGAACGTTATTTTCTAACTTTTCATGAGCAGTATAACAAAGAAGCAGCCGCAAAGAAATTAGCTGAAAAGCATGCAGCGGTAGTTTCAGAATAAAAAGAAAATTTGACTGGCAGTTGATTTTCAGCTGCCAGTTTTTTTGCATATACGGGATGTTTTGGTAAAAGTGTTGCATATACGGGAAAATGCTCACAATTGTCCCATATATAGGAAAATCATCTTAGGTTTTTATTTGATATTAATGTTATAACAAGTTATAATTTTAGTATCAGATTTTATATGATTGGAGTGAATTGGATGGAAGAGATGAAAGTTAGAAAGATTGGTAATAGTGTAGGGGTCATTTTGCCGAAAGAATTTGGTTTACATCCGGGAGATATTTTAAGTTATCGTCGAGAGAATCATTTATTAATCATTGATACGAGTTTAGCAGCACTCGAGCATGATCGTGAACTGATTGAAGAAAGTTTTGCAGATTTTAAAAAAGGATTAGTAGTTTCAGAAGAGTCACTCAAGATGAAATTTGGTAAATATGGGTGGCAATAGATGGGAGAATTTCAAATAGTTTATTCAGAAGGATTTTCAATAAGCTTAGAGCAGATTATCTTTCAATGGGAAAATGAATTAGGAATTTCTCAGGAAAAAATTCAGCAGTTTGTAACTTCGATACAGCGCTCATTAAACTTAGCCGCTGTTTTTCCACAAATGTATGAAGAAGTTTCAGATATTTATCATTTTAACCAACCTACTTATCGGATTGTTATCGGCAAGAGTTATGCATTGTTTTATCGTATAAGTGAGGTAAAAAAAGAAATCTATGTTGGACGTATATTTCAAACAAAACAATTCAAAGTACGATTTTAGCATTTGACTGGTAGTTGATTTTCAACTGCCAGTTTTTTGCATATCCGGGACACATTGGTCATTTTGTTGCGTATGTGGGAAACTTAATCGAATTATTGCATATCCGGGATAGAAAACAAGTATTGGTGCACAAATGGGAATCCATCAAAAATCATTGCATATCCGGGATAAATAAATATCTGTAAATGAAAAAATGTCATATAGTGGAATTAAAATGTGTGACGGATCATTCCATGCTATACTCTAGCTAAGAATAATTGGAAGAGAGGGTTGCACATGTTTGACACAACTGAGATGGGGGCATTGTTTAAAAAGTTTAGATTATCCAAAAATTTAACACTAAAAGATGTAGCAGGGGATTTTTTATCGGTTTCTTTTTTATCTAAATTTGAACGGGGCGAATCAGAAATCTCCTTGTCGCGCTTCTTACTCTTGCTTGAAAGGTTAGATGTGAGCATTGAGGAATTTTATGGTATTTTAGCCAATGAACGAGCCACTGCTACTGAGAAACTATTAGATAAGGTCAGCTCAGCGTTTTATCAAGGAAATTCTTTTGCGCTAGAGAAATTTTATCAAGCCGAAATGAAAAAATATGAGGAAAGCAAACAAAAAACTTTTCTATACAATGCAATTATGATTGAGTCCTTCTTGGTCAATCTTACCAATCAACCTATAGCAAATGAAAAAATGATGGCAATTTCTGATTACCTCTTTTCAATTGAACAGTGGGGCAAGCGTGAATTAATTATTTTTGGCAATAGTTTGTCTGCGTTAAATGATAAAGTGATCGAGGCTTTAGCGCGTGAAATTCTCTTTAAGACCACGCTTTTTGGCAGTAATGAAGCAAATCAAAAGGCCAGAATAGAGCTGTTGATCAATATTGTGGCCATTTTTTTAGAAAGAGATTTATTGGATTTAGCAAAGAATTACTTAGACCTTCTACAACAACTGGGGATTCCGGAAACAGCACTTTATGATCGCATGGAATACCAATTTGTTTTGGGAATCTACTTATTTAAGTCTGGTAAAAAAGAACAAGGAAAGCAAAAAATGACGGCGGTTTTAGCTACTCTCAAAACATTAGAAGCAGAAAATTTAAGATTAGCCCATGAGCGTGTTTATGAGGAACTAATCAATTCCACTATATGACAATTTTTAAACAATCTGTTAAACATACCTTACACTAGGCCTATGGAAGATTAACTTCTATAGGTTTATTTTAGTGGAGGTCAAGGATTATGAAAAAATATCTATTCGCCTATAAATTTGAAAATCTAGTATTGATGCTACTTTTGGCATTGCAGTCAGCGAGTCTCGTATTGGCATCAGTCATGCTGTCTGTGATGACCGATGCATTGGTGAAAAAAGATTTTTATGGCTTTCTCTTTTGGATAGGGTGTAATTTGGCGGCATACTTAGGTTATTTGTTGCTGATTTATGTGTGTGCCGTTTTTCAGACATGGTTAATACAGAAGATGAGTATCTTGATTCGCAATGATTATTTGCAAAAAATACAGCAGGCACCTTTTCAAAGTTTTAAGCAAAAAGATCAAGGGGAGCACTTGTCGATTTTAAATAATGATATTCAAATTATTGAACAATCAGGTTTTGCAAGTTTTTATAGTTTGCTATCAACTGTTTTTACCACGCTTTTTTCAATTGTAGCACTATTAAATTTTGATTATCGGATTGTTGTTTTGACAATTGGGTTAACGTTAGCACTGACATATTTACCACAGCCGTTTGCTAAGAGGATGGAGCGTGTGATGGGTGATTTTTCTATAGCGAATGAAGGCTTTGTGGCGGCAATGACCGATCAATTAGCGGGGTATTCGACGTTATATTATGCTAGTCAAAGGCAAGTAATCAGTCTACAGTTTTTGAAAATCATGCGTCACTTCATGGCTGAAAAGATGAAATTTACCAAAAAAAGTACCGCAATTGAAGTTGTGATGGCACTCTTTTCAATTATCGGTCAAGTTGGCGTGTTATTGCTGACGGGCTTGCTGATTGCATTAGGCCAAATTTCGATTGGGGCGATTTCTTCGGTGGGACAAATTGCGGGAAATATTTTTAATTCACTAACGACCTTTAATCAGTTGCGTATCTCGATGGCATCAGTACGGCCGATATTTCAAAAGTTTCATTCAGAAAGCCAGGTAAAACGTCACGAATTTACCGGAAACTTTAAGCAAATTCAATTGGAAAAAGTGGGTTATCAGTTCGGCAACCATGCTGTATTTACCAATTTATCTTTAAACTTGGAGCGCGGGAAGAAATATGCCATTGTTGGGCAGTCTGGCAGTGGCAAATCAACTTTACTTGCATTACTATTGGGCAATTTACGCGATTATCACGGCAAAATCTTTTATAACGAGACGGATTTACAGACGTTAGATGAAAATAGTTTGCTAAAGAGAATCAACTTTGTGAGCAATCAGACGCATATTTTTCAGGATACTTTGCGAAACAATTTAACTTTGTGGGATGAAAAGATAACAGATGAACAGTTGATTTACCTGTTAGAACAAATGAATTTAACCGATTTTCAAAATAAGTTAGCTGAATCAATCAATGAACATTCACTTTCAACTGGGCAAAAACAGCGCATTGGTCTCATTCGCGCCTTGTTGCATCCGCGTGAGATTTTGATTTTAGATGAAGCTTTAGCCAATTTAAATCAGCAAAATGCCCAGAAAATTGAGCAACTGTTCTTGCAACAATCTGATTTAACCTATCTAACCATTACCCATCATCTAACACCTGAACGTGCTGCTTACTTTGATGAAGTCGTGCGTTTGGAAGCGTGAAAAAGGATAAACTGTGGTAAAATGGCGATAGAAAAGAGGGATAAAAAAATAGAGATTTTAAATTTGTAAAAAGAAAAGGAAAAAGAAGCGGCATTAAAATATCTGCAAGAAACGATTGATGCCAATTATTTGGAAATGAAGAAAGGTAACTATTATACGCTAGATGAATTGGAGCAAGTATTGTTCTATGACACACCTCACAACACGCGCGACTAGGCAAGCAGGCGTCCTCTATGTTAAAATGGACAACAAAGAGTCTAAAGAGATAGGTGAGGCCGATGGAAATTTACGAAAAAGCCCCAGCGAAGATTAATCTTGGACTGGACGTATTATACAAAAGAGCAGATGACTATCATGAGCTTAAGATGGTAATGGCTAGCGTGGATTTGGCTGACCATTTGAAGATTGAGTCCTTGCCAACTGATGAGATTATTGTCACAAGTAATAAAGCCTTTTTGCCGGTCGATAAGCGTAATAATGTGTATCAAGCTGCAGAAATTTTAAAGGAACGTTATCAGATTCAAAAAGGGGTCAAAATTACGATTGAAAAACGGATTCCGGTAGCAGCTGGTTTGGGCGGTGGTAGCAGTGATTGTGCCGCAGCCTTGCGTGGATTGAATCGTTTGTGGGACTTAGGATTATCCATGGATGAGTTAATCGAAATCGGCATGCAAGTGGGTACCGATGTGCCGTTTTGTTTGCATGGAACGACCGCAAAAATCAGTGGCAAAGGCGAAATTGTGGAACCCATTGTCTCGATGCCACAGTGTTGGGTGGTTTTGGTCAAGCCTAGAATCAGTGTTTCGACCCGCAAAATCTTTCAAATCGTGGATGCGACTCAACTTGAGCATGTGCCGATTGATGATTTGATTGCTGCGATTGAAGCCCAAGATTATGAGGCGATGATTGCAAATATGGGCAATAATTTGGAAAGTGTGACGATTCAAAAATATCCCGTTGTCCAAAAAATGAAAGATAAAATGTTGAAATTTGGTGCCGATGTGGCGATGATGAGTGGCAGTGGTCCGACTGTCTTTGCTTTATGTCAGAAATATTCGCGTGCTCAAAGAATCTACAATGCCCTCAAAGGTTTCTGTGAGGAAGTTTATCTTGTGCGGACATTACCATAACTTTAAAAAGAGGAAATTTTGTTTGACGACAAGGTTTTCTCTTTTTTTTGCGTATGTATTAAGTAGAGGTGATGTCGATGCTTTTGGCGATGAATGAAAAACAAATCATGATTTATGCCCATCAAGCAAAACGCAATCAACACTATTTTTGTCCCGCTTGTAAGCAACAAGTTCAGTTAAGAAGAGGTAAGCATAAAATCGCTCATTTTGCCCATTTCAAACACCAGGCTTGCGAAAGTTTTAGTGAAGGGGAGACGGCCGAGCATTTACGAGCGAAAAATCAGCTTTATCAATGGTTGTTACAGCAAAATTTACCCGTACAGATGGAGGCTTACTTGCCACAATTAAAGCAGCGACCGGATCTTTTAGTAGGGAAAATTGCCATAGAAATGCAGTGTTCCCCGTTATCTACCACACGTTTTCAAGAGCGTAATCATGGCTATTTTTCTAATAATTATCATCCTTGGTGGCTAGTAGGACGCAAATTACAGCCTAAAAAACATCAATTACGTCCATTGGTGAAGGCGATGATTTGTCGTAGTAGAAAACAAACGGCTTTTCAATTTTATGGCTTGGATGAAAAGAGCAATGTCCTTTTATACTATAGTAATCTCCGTTGGCATTATCGTCGTGGGTATTTTTATGATTGCAAAGAGCTTCCTTTGGCTGATTTAAAGTTGAAGTCAGTGTTTCAATTGCAGTTACCACCTGTACAGCCTTTTTCGTGGACGGTGAAGGAATACCAATTTTACTTACAAAATCAGTTGTTTCATCGGCAGCAACATATCATGGATTTACAAGAATTTTGTTATCTTCATCAGCAAAATCTCCTCGCTTTGCCTACTTGGTGCTATTTGCCAAGTCCTTATCACGTCTTGTTTGAGCATGATTTGTTGATTTTACGGATGTTGTATTTACAGACAGGCAACTATCCGTCCTGGCTGAAAGCTTTAAAAAATTTTTCTTTTACATGGGACTATCCGTTTTTGAATCAAGCAGAAATATTAGAGGAAATCTTTATCGAATGCGAAAAATTAAGTGCAAACCTTTTTTCAAATGAGAGATATGTGTTATAATACTTAAAGATGATTAAAATTTAATTATACGAGGTGTTTGTATGTCAGAAACAAAACAATTACCATTACGTTCTGAAGTACCAGAAGAATTAACTTGGGACTTATCTGTCATTTTTAAAGACGATGCAGCCTTTGAAGAAGCATTTGCCGCATTGAATGATCGTTTGGCAGAAGTAGGCAACTATCAAGGAACACTAGCCAATGGTGCCAAAGCCTTTTTAGCTGCTTTAGAATATTGCTTAGATGTGATGCGTCAATTAGAAACGCTTTATGTGTATTCTCATTTACGCAATGACCAAGACACTACCAATGCGACAGATCAAGCGCTACATTCACGTGCTAATGCCTTAGTCGCTAAAGCTAGTGAAGCCATTGCCTGGTTTGAACCGGAAGTATTGTCTTTAGAGGATGCAAAAATTTGGGGTTATTTCGATGAATTACCAGAATTAAGTCTTTACCGCCATTATATCCAACAAATCGTGGACAATCGCGAACACATTTTACCAGCCGAACAAGAAGCATTATTAGCTGGTGCTGGTGAAATTTTTGGCGCTGCAGCAGATACTTTCTCTGTTTTAAACAATGCCGACCTAGAATTTCCGGTGATTGAAGATGAAAAAGGCGAAAAAGTCCAATTATCTCATGGTGTATATGGTCAATTATTAGAAAGCACTGACCGTCGTGTACGTAAAGATGCCTTTGAAGGTTTGTATAAAGTGTATCAACAATTTGCACGTACTTTTGCTTCAACTTTAAGTACCAATGTGAAACGTCATAACTATGCTGCCAAAGTTCGTCATTTTGAATCTGCCCGTCAAGCAGCATTAAGTGGCAACCATATTCCAGAAAGTGTGTACGAAACATTAGTCAGCGTGGTTAATGAAAACTTACCATTGTTACACCGCTACATGGCTTTGCGCAAACGTTTATTAAACATAGACGAATTGCATATGTACGATGTCTACACACCACTTTTAGGTGAAAGTTCATTGAAATATACTTATGAAGAAGCAACCGAACAAGCGATGAAAGCACTAGAACCAATGGGCGAGGAATACTTAGCTGTGGTGAAAGAAGCTTTTGAAAACCGCTGGATTGACGTGGTTGAAAATAAAGGTAAACGCAGTGGGGCTTATTCATCAGGTTGCTATGATACCAATCCATACATCTTGTTAAACTGGCATGATACCCTAGACCAATTATTTACTTTGGTTCATGAAATGGGTCACTCTGTTCATAGTTATTTCACACGCAAAAACCAACCTTATGTATACGGTGATTACTCTATTTTCTTAGCTGAAATTGCATCAACGACAAATGAAAATATCTTAACAGAGTACTTATTGGAAACACAAAAAGATCCTAAAGTTCGAGCTTTTGTACTTAACCACTATCTAGATGGCTTTAAGGCAACTGTTTTCCGTCAAACCCAATTTGCGGAATTTGAACACTTTATTCATGTAGAAGATGCCAAAGGGACACCATTAACCGCTGAATTCTTAAATGATTATTATGGCAACTTGAACAAACGCTACTATGGCGATGCAGTGACAAGCGATCCACAAATCAGCTATGAATGGTCACGTATCCCTCACTTCTACTACAATTATTATGTTTATCAATATGCAACTGGCTTTAGTGCTGCCTCTGCCTTAGCGAAGAAGATTCTAAGCAAGGAAGAAAATGCCTTAGAAAACTACTTGAACTATCTAAAAGCTGGTAATAGTGACTACCCAATCGAAGTCATGAAAAAAGCCGGCGTAGATATGACTAAAGCAGATTATCTAAAAGAAGCGATGCAAGTCTTCGAACAACGCCTAGATGAACTAGAAGCATTGGTGAACGAATTAGAAAAGTAAAATTAAGGTCGTGAAGCAAATCAAAAAAACAAGCAGTCCGTGATTGTTGGACTGCTTGTTTTTTGCATTTTAAGATAAAAAAGTTTGTACGAGAAATTGGCCGAAGCTAAACCCGTGTTTGAGCGGAAAAACCATCCCAGAGTAAAACAAGAGAATCGTGTAAAAGAAATCAACCACGACGGAAATTCTTTGATAGCGAATGGTCAGCCAAATCACGACTTGATACAAGGCAAAAAATAAAATACCACAAAATAGCGCGACCCATAAACTACCTAATTGTACGGGAATACTTACAGGTGAAATAAAGGCTGCACAAAGTAAAAACAACAGTGCAGAGTAGGTAAAATAAATGACTGCCCGTTTAGCATAAACTTGGAAGATGCCTTGGCTAGAAAGCTCGAGATATTTGATTTGATCGGTGCGTATTTCATATTCTAATTCTTCATTGGCTAAAACAATCATATTGGTAAAGGCAAAGAAGAGTAGATATAAAAAGAGATTCACCTCAGGATTTCCTTTTAAAATCAGTAAGGTCCCGCATAAAAAGATGACTAAATACAGCCCATCTGAGAAGCTGTCAAAGCCATAGCGTTTTTTATTATAGATAAAGCGCAGAAATTCATTATACATTGAAAATCGCTCCCTTCTTTTTTGCGTGTGAAAAGAGGGCGTAAAAGACGAGTAGGCCAATCACCCAATAAATAAGTGCATATAGACCAAGAATGCTCGCTGTAGCTAAGTTGGGTTGTAGAATAAAGGCGCGTAAATACTGATAAGGAAACAAATAAGTAAGGACGAGATTGGTAGACTGCGTTAAAATTCCGGTAAAAAAGAGCATAAAATACGAAATTAACCCCGTAACACTTGAAGTGCGACTATATAAAAGGCTAAACCCGGCAAATCCTAAGCCCATTCCATACAGACCAAAAATAACCACAAAGCAAAGTAGAAAAATCAGTAGACTCCCTGCAACGCCATGACTAAACGGTACTTTCATAACAAAGGCAATCAATAAGAATAGTGGAATCGCCTTTACCAAATCAATTAGCATCTGCACAATGATTTTTAACAATAAGACACTAACCAAACTTTTACGACTTTGAATCACGCTGATGAGAGTGCGATCATAGACTTCATCTTCTACAAAAAACGTTGGATGCGTGATACTGTGGGTGGCAAAATACCAAGTAAATAGCAAGAAAAAGAGTGCTTCAACAGATTGGTGGCCCGTAAAATAATCTAAATAACCCGAAACCATAATTACGATGGAGAGGTTAGCGAAAAGTAAGTTTAATTTAAATTGGCCCATTTCTTGCAACTGGCGGAAAAATTCACGCGTTAAATCACTTAAACTCATGCAATCACCTCGTATAAAATGTCATCCATGTCTTGCAATTCAACCTTAAAACTCAAGACTTTAAAGTTGCGTAAAATCTCATCTTTTTGCGATTCTTCTTTACAAGTAAACTGTATCGTTTCTTGTGTTTCTTCAAAGTGAAGTTCAGGAAATTTTGCTCGCAAGGCTGCTTTGCTTTCCAGTGGACAGGTGAAATGATAACTCAACCAATCCTGCTCACGTCCAAATAATTGTGTAAATGCCCCATCTTTGGTGAGTTTACCTTGGTTCATAATTAAGATCCGACTGGCAAAATCTTTGGTGAAGGTAAAGTCGTGGGTGGTCATAATGATGGTTAAATCGCGTTTTTGCTGGATTTTGGCTAACGTTTCTCCTAATCTACGCTTGCTGACTACATCTAAGCCATTTGTTGGTTCATCTAAACAGAGAATTTCTGGTTGGCATAAGAGAGCAATAATTAAGGAGAGTTTTTGGCGGTTCCCTTGAGAAAGCTCAGAGACCAAGGTGTTTTGATACTGAGTGAAATCAAACCATTCGAAATAGTCTAACATTTCTTGTTGCACTTGTTTGACCGAGAGTTGGTTCAATTTCAAAAAATAGTGGATATTTTGCATGGCAGTCAAATAGTCATAATAGCCACGTCCGCTTTCTAAGACGAATTTGACTTTTTGGTGGATATGACGGTCGGTATTTGCGAGACCATCGACGAAAATCGTGCCTTGATCTTGATTAAATAGCCCAGAAATGAGTTTGATTAAAGTGGACTTCCCGGCACCATTCATCCCCATGACGGCCACAGTTTCCCCTTTATAAATGGTTAATTGTTCAATATTTAATACTTCTTTGTGATGAAAGCTCTTCACCACCTCGTTTATTTCAATCATTTTAACTCCTAATTTTTTTTATGTCACGGATAAATTGCTTACACCTTATATTTAATTGATAAGGCTTATCCTTTTTTTGATAGTATCATGAAAAAGTTTACCGTGAAAAAATTTTACATATATGAAAATCTTGTAAGAATAATAAGTGTTATAAATGTTTGTTTAAATGCTCAATAAAATTTTCGGCTAAGTTCTCACTATCGACAAATTGAAATAATTCAATACATTTTTTCATTTCTAGTAAGGCATCTTGATTTTGAAATTTCTTAAACTTGTAAAAATTTTTTGCATATTTAAATACTAGTCTTTCGTATATTTCTGCTTCTTGAAAGTAAGCAAGTTCCAACTGCTTTTCAAAATAATGAGCATCTATCCATTCTTCAAGCTCAATACAGTAGATATAAGCATTCACATTCATAGAAGCAATAATTCGGCGATATTTTGGAATATTAGTATACAAATCTGTTCGGCGGTTCATCTCTTTTAGTAACATCATTCTCGTTTGATGATTCATTGCTTTCATAGAATTAGAAAAAAGTAAGAGTTCATACATTCCCCAGTCATCAATAGAAAGAAGATAGTCGGATAAATAACGGATATCTTCTTCAGTGTAAAGTTTTTCACCGGATAAATCATACAAGCATATTTGAATGAGAATATTGGATAATTTTTTATTTTTATCAGTTATATTCTGTTGTGTATACAGCAATTTTTTTAAAGATTTATCATTCCTTGTGATAGAGTACTCGTTAATTTTTAGTAACAATTCACTCAAAGGGGACATTTTATAGTTATTAACAGCATACATAAATTCTTCAAGCGACATATTTAATTCATTTATCGAATATAGAAACTTAGATATTGTTAAATCGGAAGTTCCATTTTCAAACCTAGATAATTGAGCAATCGATAGGGATTCATTGGCAATATTTTTAAGCGTTAAATGTCTAGATTCTCTAAATTTTTTGAAATATTTTCCTAAATTATTCATTGAGTAACCTCGTTTGCATATATGAAAATTTTAAAGGTAAGATGATAACAATGATATCTGTGAATTTTCTTTATTTCATAGGCGTGATTCAAGTTGGGGCAAGCTTCTTTTAATCGTTCTTTCATTTAATTATATAGTAATGTTAATAAATGAACAATACAAAAAAACAGACGCACCTAATTTATTGGCGCGCCTGTTCAAGGAGTTAAAAATGAAAAAGTGTTTATAAGGGTTGTTGTTATTGGGATACTTATATAGTAATAGAGAAATATGAAGAAACTTTGAATAAATCTTTAGGAATGTGTAAAAACACGCATTCCTCATTTTTTTTTTGCAACTTCACTGTCTAAACAACGAAAAGCTAAACAGCACGAGGCCATTTAGCTTTTCATACAAGGAGTTAAAAATGAAAAAGTGTTTATATAGGGTTGTTTATTGGGATACTTAAATCATAAAGCAGAAGTGTGAAGAAACTTTGAACAAAAAGTAAAAAAAGTTTTCAAAAAAATCTAGGGCCATTTTCCTTGACGCTTGCGAAACTATCTGATAAATTAAGGAATGCTGGATAAATCGGAATATTACGATTTACATTCCGATTTAGATTTACAACCTAAGGAAAGGACTAATAAATAATAAATGAAGCGAATTTTAGCTGTTATTACATTAATATTTACGGTAGGTCTATTGGCTGGTTGTCAAAATCAGGAAAAAGCGAGTCAATCAGAAAATCAAAAAGTCCAAGTCATGGCGACGTTTTATCCGATGTATGCTTTTTCTAAGGCGGTAGTAGGCGAAACAGGTGAGGTAAAGCTACTGATTCCTGCAGGGACAGAACCGCATGACTATGAGCCAAGTGCCAGAGATATTGCAAAGTTAAATGAAGCGGGCTTGGTCGTGTATAATAGTAGTCATTTTGAGACGTGGATGGCTGATGTGAAGCAAAATATTGACGCCAAACACACGCAACTTGTGGAAGCTAGCACCGGTATTCAGTTACTAAGTGGCGAAGAAGAACATGAGCATCATGCAGAAGAAACTGATGAACACGATCATGACCACGGCGATGTCAATCCTCATGTTTGGCTCGATCCGGTCTTAGCGCAAAAAGAAGTGAGTAATATTCAAAAAGCATTAAGCAAGCGATATCCGAAGTATCAAGCAACCTTTGAGAAAAACGCTCAAGCCTATATCAAAAAACTACAAGCTTTGGATCAACAATATCGTGAGGCTGCCCAAAAAGCGACGAATAAAACGTTTGTCGTACAACATGATGCTTTTGTTTATTTAGCGAAACGTTATGGCTTAGAGCAAGTGGCGGTTACTGGGCTTTCTCCAGATGAAGAGCCTACACCAAGTCGTTTGGCCGAATTGAAAAAATATATTCAAAAAGAGCAGATTCATACGATTTACTTTGAAGAAAATGCCTCAGCCAAAGTAGCGAAAACCCTAGCTAAAGAAACTGGGGTACGCTTACTAGTCTTAAATCCGCTCGAAAGTTTAACCAAAGACCAATTATCAGATGGCGAGGATTATCTCAGCGTGATGCGAGCAAATTTACAAGCTTTACAACAAACCTTGAATGAAAAGTAGGTGAAAAGATGCACTATATTGAAGTCGAAAATTTGAGCTTTTATTATGATGAAGAGCCAGTCTTAACCGGGATAAATTATCATGTTGATGCGGGCGAATTTGTTACTTTAACCGGAGAAAATGGTGCGGCAAAATCGACCTTAGTGAAGGCGACATTGGGCTTATTAAAACCAAAGACCGGCACAGTGACGATTGCAAAAGAAAATATTGAGGGTAAGAAACTCAGTGTGGGCTATATTCCGCAGCAAATTGCCTCTTTTAATGTAGGCTTTCCAAGTACCGTTTTGGAGTTGGTACAGTCGGGACGTTTTCCTAAAGATCGCTGGTTCAAACGCTTGACGGACCGCGACCATGAGCATGTGAAAAAAGCGCTGGATGCCGTGGGAATGTGGGAGATGCGCCATAAAAAAATCGGCGAGCTCTCCGGTGGACAAAAACAACGAATTAGCCTCGCGCGCGTGTTTGCGACCGATCCAGATCTTTTCATTTTAGACGAACCAACGACTGGGATGGATGAAAAATCGCGCAATAATTTTTATAAGTTATTACGACATAGTGCCCATCAACACCAAAAAGCGATTTTGATGATTACCCATGATCATGAAGAAATCAAAAATTATGCAGATCGCCAAATTCATTTGGTGCGAAAGGAGGATTCCCCATGGCGTTGCTTTCATATGAATTCATGAGACGAGCCTTTTTAGCGGCGATTTTTATCTCAGGTATTGCTCCAATGTTGGGGGTATTCTTAGTTTTACGCCGCCAATCTTTAATGGCTGATACCTTATCGCATGTCTCATTAGCAGGGGTGGCATTGGGCTTTTTCCTTAATTTAAGTCCTAATTTATCTACCTTGTTCATTGTCATCTTAGCAGCCATTTTACTGGAATATTTGCGCAGTATGTTTCATAGTTATTCCGAGATTTCGGTGGCTATTTTAATGTCAGGTGGACTAGCCTTAGCGCTTGTTTTGATGAAGTTAAGTGGCGGAAATTCTTCAACGAGTATTCAGTCCTACTTATTTGGTTCGATTGTGACGATTACCAATAGCCAAGTGTGGTTTTTAGGCATTTTATTCGTAGTGATTTTCTTGAGTTTCTTGCGTTTTCGCCGACCAATGTATATTTTAACCTTTGATGAAGCCACGGCCCATGTCGATGGGTTGCCGGTGCGCTTAATGTCGATGTGTTTTAATATTTTAACTGGGGTGGCGATTGCGATTATGATTCCGATTGCCGGTGCGTTATTGGTTTCAGCAATTATGGTTTTACCGGCAGCAACAAGTTTGCGAGTGGGAAAAGGCTTTAATCAGGTCATTTACTTAAGTATGTTGATTGGTCTAGTGGGGATGTTGAGTGGTTTAACGAGTTCCTTTTACCTAGATACCCCCCCAGGAGCAACGATTACGCTAGTCTATATTGCGATTTTCTTGGTGGCTAACGTGGTGCGCATGCTAGTCATTCAAGCAAAACGAAAATAAGTGAGAACAATCCAAAGTTAAGCAGTATCATCTTAGCTTTGGATTTTTTTGTGCCAAGTAGGGTGCAATTTCTTTCTGGTGTAAGTCCAGACACGGGTATTTACCGCCAAGTGTAGCGAAGTGCCAGCCTACGGCAGTAATGCCTAGGGGGAGAAAGCGGTGTAGCAAAGTCAGCAAGCCTACGGACAGAAACTGGATACGAGGCTAAATGGTGGATGAGATTGCATAACAAATCGAAGTCCGAATGGTAAACGTAAAACCAAGACAGTAAATCCAGAGGTTGTGTGACGAAAGAATTGCATCTTACCTTGGGAGGCCCAGATAGCATGAATTACCTCATGTGCGAAAGAAGCTTATATCTGGGAGTCAGCTGAAGTCATAGTACTGATAACAGACGCGTCAGGAAGGACTGAATGTCATTCATCAGCAACTTGTGCAAAATTTGCACAAGTTGTTTTTTCGATTAATCAGTACTTTGGCCTCCAGTTAATTTATATAAACGATTGACGTGTACACGAATAGAGTATACAATGTATTTATAGAATTAAGAAGGAAAAAAGCAATGATAATAGGTTTTGATGATCCAGAAACAGAAAAAATTTTTAATCAAAAGTTTTCAAAAAAGTTACCTTCTAATATCCAACGAATCGCTTTACGCAAATTAATTCTGATTGATAATGCTGAATCACTCAATGACCTGCGTGTTCCTCCAGCCAATCGATTGGAAAAGTTAATCGGCGATCGAATTGGCTATTATAGTATCAGAATTAACAATCAATATCGAATTGTTTTTCAAGTTACCGGAACAGGAGACTTTGATCATGTCTCTATTGTTGACTATCACTAAGGGAGGAAAATATTATGAAGATTCCAACACCAAAAATAAGTGAAATTTTAGCTGAAGATTTTATGAAACCATTTGGTTTAAGTGCTTATGCGCTAAGCAAACAACTTGGTATCCCAACTTCTCGAATTCAAGATATCTTACATGATCGTCGGAAGATTACAGTTGACACTTCAATTCGATTAGGACGTTTTTTTAATGTTTCTCCAAGATATTTTTTAAACTTACAAAATGATCTTGATATTCGAGAAGCAGAAGAGCGTTCTCATGATGAGTATGACAAAATTGTTCCTCTTGAAACAGTAACACAAGCTTAATTTAAGGCAGGAGAATCTGAGAAAACAAATTTATCAATTTAATACTACACAGTAAAAAAATATTTTTAAAATACCACAAAAGAACCGTTGTCAAATGACCCTTCTTTTGTGGTAAAATATTTGTTCATTTTTTTATTTTATAAAATTTTCCTGCTAATATTAAATTTCTCCCTATATCGTTTAAAAGTTCGACGATTAATGCCTGTCAATCGTTGGATATCCATATCTGTTTTTCCTTGCTGATACAATTCAAAAGCATGTTGCAGTTGTGGATCCTCCTTTGAAAACTTAGGCTTCCTCCCCTTATACTTTCCTTGTTTTTTCGCTAAAGCAATGCCTTGTGCTTGTCGCTCTCGAATTCTTTTTCGCTCGGATTCTGCTTGATATTTATACAACTCAATGATTAAGTTATTGATTAATTTTCGCAAATTATCATCTTCTATTCCACTCAAAGAAGGTAAATTGAGAATTTCTAGCGTTGCCCCTTTTTGCTGAATGGTTGCCATGGTTTGCTTTAAATCTTGATTGTTGCGTCCTAAGCGGTCCAATTCCGTCACAACCACAATATCTCCTTCACGTAAATAATCAAGCATGGCTGTTAATTGTTGTCGATTCCGCTCATTACCACTGATTTTATCCGCAAAAATTTTATCACAATTTGCTAATTGTTCGATTTGTCTATCTAAATTCTGCGATTTAGAAGATACTCTCGAATACCCAATTCTACTCATTTTACCCCTTCTTCTTTTCTTTTAATGCTTCAATCTCTTTATACGCAAATAGCGTTGCTCTCACATCAGACAAAGCGTCATGTGGGGGATAAATATACTCAAAATATTCCGTACAAGTAGTCAGTTTTTGCCACTTATAATCCCCAAAATAATCACTCCATTCGCCATAAATCGGCGCAAACTCCAGCATGACATCTACAATTGCTTGATTTTTAAGATGAAATTTAATGCCTGCTTGTGCTAAAAATGATAAATCAAACTCTGCATTATAAGCAATGATTATTTCAGCTTGATCGATAATTTCTTGAATTTTTGGAAGATATTCGTTGATGTGTGGCTTATCTGCAACGTGTTTTGGATAAATATTGTTGACTTTTGAAGCCTCATACCACTCTTTCGCGTATTGTGGCTTGAAAAATTCGTTGAATAGACATTCTCCCTTATCATCAATAATAGCAAGTTGCAGAATTTCATCTTCATAACAAGATAACCCAGTTGTTTCAGTATCTAGCACAATTATTTTACTCATAACTCCACCTCGATATACTCTCTAGCTGTTTTTTGGTCCCTGTTTACATACTCTTTGGATTGAGAAGTGATAGTGAGTGCTTGTTGCTTTTCTAACTCCACTAACAACTGCATTAACTGCTCGCGTTCTTTCTTTGTACCTGCAATTCAAATTTTCAGCATAAAATCCCCTATAAAATAAATTATGCTCAATTCTAACGCCCATTCTCTAATCTTAGTATATCAATAAAATAAAAAAGAGCACTAGGGTATGATGAAGTATACCAAGTTGAGTTAATTAAAGAGTTGTCCGCAAGAGTATATGGTCGATTACTAAACATGATTTTAGAAGAAGGATATGATAAAACGGATATGTCTATTTTTGAGTGCTTACTTTTACAACAATTTAAAGAGCACAAAAGGAGTAATTTATTCGATGAATCCGACTAAAAACCCGCAAGCTTATATTCTAGGTGGGCAATCTGGTGCAGGAAAATCAACACTTCACAAATTGATATTGGAAGAGATGCAAGGGAATATTATTATCGTTGATAATGATACATTTAAACCTTTACATCCGAATTATGATCAATTAGCTGTAAAAATTGGCGTTGAAGTAACAGAATACGTCAAACCATTTTCCAATCGTCTCACAAATGAACTAATCGATTATCTAAGTGATCAAAAGTATAACCTAATTATAGAAGGAACATTGAGAACGACTGAAACACCAATAAAAACAAACACTCAATTAAAAAATAAAGGCTATTCCACAAATCTATATGTGATTGCTACTCAAAGTGAATTGTCTTATTTGAACACTTTAGAAAGATACCTGGATATGTATTTGGAAGAACCAGAGGCTGCAAGAGCCACTCCTAAAGTAATTCATGATGAAATTATTAGAGCAATCCCAGAGAATTTAGAAACGCTATACAATCACCATATTTTTAACGAGATAAAAGTTTTAACTAGACAGGGGGAACTTTTGTATTCCATGTACTCAACCCCGCTAAAATCACCTAAATCAGTATTAGAAGAAAAACTAACTTGCGTTTTGAATATGGATCAACGAGAAATGATATATGGTAGATTGGAAGAGAAGTTACATCGAATCAAAGAAAAAGCTGTTACAAAAAATAAGGTATTGATGGAAATTGAAACGAGAGTCGTATCATATAAAAACTTACAAAGAGATATGACTAAGCCTAATCAAACGATTTTGTAAAAAGAAATTGAACAAGCCAATCGGGGAAAAGAAAAATCCTCACTAGATGCCACGAACATCTAGCAAGGAACCATTAAAAAAATTTTTTCACCTCAATTATAATACGGGTAAGGATTTTTTGCGCCTTTTTCAAATAAATAGTTTCATAAAAAAAGACACACCTTATGTTTGTATGAGGTGTGTCTACATTCTGGAGGAATCCTTTTAATTAAGGATTCCTCTTAAGCTATTAACGATATTCTGAATAAGTCTTCAGGAACTGGGTACTTGTTTATGGATTCTACAAGAGAACACTGAAAAAATCATAGATGTCTTTGAGTTTCGAGAAACTTAATCACGTATCATTAATCTTTACTGTTGACATTATGTTTGAAAACTGATAAAATTCGCTTTGTTTAAAACGTAATCGTTACGATTTATTTATTAAAGGAGATAGTGAATATGAGACAAAATATTATCTTGGAATGTATAGAAACCAAAGAGCGAATTTGTTTGACTAGTAAAAATAAACGTAATACTCCAGATCGTTTAGAGTATGATGGATACTCACCAAAATTAAGAAAAAAAGTGCTTTTTAGAGAAACAAAATAAGGGGGATATTCATCGTGAAAAGAATTTATTTCGTATTAGCCAGTTTATTATTAATTTCATTGACAGCTTGTGGCCGACAAATAGATAAGACCATTCAATCAAACGAAGTGAGTCAATCAACAAGTGTACAAATAGAAACGGAAGAAAGTGATAAAGAGCTCCCTTATCAAAGGGTTATTGCTGGTACAAGTTCTGTAGCAGAATATTTAGCAGAATTTGAAATTCCTGTGGTAGGAGTGACAGATCAAGACGGTATTCCAACTATGTATAACGATAGCGAACGAGTGGGTCAACCAAGACAATTGAATATGGAAAAAGTTGTAAGTTTAGAGCCAGATCTTTTTATTGGTGATCAAGCATTAGCTGAACTTAGTCAGCAAGCAATGGCTGATCAGTCGATTGAAACAGTTTATTTAAATAATAGTAGCTACGAAGGTATCTTAACGAGTATCGAACAGATTGGAAAAATATTCCACAAGGAAGATCAAGCAAAAGAAATCGTTGCTGACTTGCAAAAACAGGAAAGGGATGCCTTGTCAGGAATTGAAAAATTGAAAGGGAAAAAGTTAGCGGTATTATTTGGAACTGGAGAAAGCTACAAGTTGGCTACTAAAAACTCTTATTTAGGTAGTTTGTTAGAAAAATTAGGTGTTGACAATGTAGCTGATAAAATTACGCAAGCGCCACGTCCTTATGTTGATTTCAGTTTGGAAACAGTAGTTGCTGAAAATCCTGATTATATTTTAACTTTGGCACATGGGCATAAAGAACAGGCAGCCCAAGCCTTTAAAGCAGAAATGCAAAAAGAGTTATGGCAACAAACAACAGCCGTCCAAGAAAATCATACCTATGCTTTAGACGATAAAACGTATCCAGTCACAGGAAATATCCATGTCATTGATACATTAGCAAACTTAAAAAATCTTTTATTAGATGGAAGTCCTGAGTAAATGAAACGAAATCATGTGAGTCTTCTATTATTTTTGTTGTTAATTTTAGTGACTTTTTGTCTTACGAGTATTTTATTTGGTAGTGTAAAAATTTCCCTCGAAGAATTTATCGATATTCTTCGAGGGAATCAGACGAATAACTTTGTTATTTTAATGAATATTCGTCTTCCTAGAGTGGCACTTTCTTTACTTTCAGGCATGAATTTAGCTGTATCAGGTCTGCTTTTACAGACTGTTTTAAAGAATCCTTTAGCTGATCCCGGGATATTAGGAATTAGTTCAGGAGCGGCTTTAGGAGCTACAGTTATTTTAATTTTGTTTCCAGTTTGGACCGCTTTGGTACCGATAGTTGCTTTTTTAGGTGGAATGCTAGCTTTTTTTAGCATTCTTCTTTTTTCTTGGGAAAGAGAGTTATCACCTATTCGATTAGTATTATCTGGAGTGGCAGTTAATGCGGTCATCGGAGGTTTTCAATCAGTACTAATGACCATGTTTAGTGACCGACTACATGGGGTCATTACTTGGTTAAATGGTGATTTAAGTGGAAAAACCTGGAACCAAGTATTATTAGTTTTAGGTTACTCACTACCTGTCTATCTGCTAATAGTCATTTTACTACCTAAAATTAATGTATTAAATTTATCAGATTCAACGGTTTATAGTTTAGGTCTATCTGTCCGTACTTATCGAGTATTGACAGCTATTTTAGGTGTATTTTTAGCTGGAATTACAGTATCACAAGTTGGATTAATTGGGTTTGTCGGATTAATTGTCCCTCATTTAGTACGATTGCTCGTTGGTGGGAATTTATATAAGTTGTTCCCCTATACACTCTTAATGGGGGCTATTGTCGCTGTTTTTGCAGATTTCATTGCTCGAATGATTATTTCACCAATGGAGATACCGATTGGGACGGTCATGTCGATAGTAGGAGGGCCATTCTTTCTGTATTTATTATCTGTTCAAAAGAAAGGACGTGCTGTTTGATGAATGATGTCGTATTTGAAGCTAATCAACTCCAGTTTTCATATAATAAGTATTCAGATCCTATTCTAGCGAATGTGTCTTGTCAAATATTTTCAAAAAAATTTACAGCTTTAGTTGGACCAAATGGATCTGGGAAAAGTACTCTTTTTAAATGTTTAAGTGGTGAGCTTGTTCCTAATCAGGGACAAGTTTATTTTCAAGGGAAAAATCTTTTGCAATTATCTAGTCGTAAAAGAGCACAAAAATTGTCGATTGTTCAACAAAAAAATGAAGCAATTCCTTCATTAACAGTCGAAGAAATTGTTCGTATGGGAAGAATTCCATACCGATCTTTTTTTTCTGATTATCGACAAGATCCGCAAGATTCTGCAGCCGTTGAGTTAGCTTTAGAAAGAGTAAACTTAAGTTCTTTAAGAAACGAAAAAATTGAACATCTGTCTGGTGGTCAACAACAAAGAGTGTGGTTGGCTTTGGCTTTAGCCCAAGAACCTGAAGTGATTTTATTAGATGAGCCAACGACTTATTTAGATATTCGTTTTCAATTGGAATTATTAGAACTGCTTAAACAATTAGTGGATAAAGAAGAATTAACAGTTTGTGCAGTTTTGCATGATCTCAATCAAGTGATGTCTTATGCAGATGAAACGATTGTCCTAAATCATGGACACATTGTCGAAGCAGGGAAAACAGAAACAGTTCTTTGCTCAAAATTAATTAAAGAAGTTTTTTCGGTTTCTGCACTTCAATTGAGGAGTTCACAAAAAAGAAAAGTTTTAGATTTATATTTGGAGGAAGTTCAGTGATTACAAAGTTATTAAGTCAAGGGAAAAAAGAACGCAAATGGACCTTTATTCAAGGATTGTTTGAATGGCTACCTAATTTAATCATGTGTTTCCTTTTGTATTCAGGGTTGGTCCTTATTTTTGAACAACGTCTAGTCAAGGGTTTACTAATCACAACTATTCTGATTATTTTTCTAGAATTAGCTTATTTATTGTTTTGGAAATCAAAAACAGTCAATCGTTGGTCTTATCAAGCAAAAAAAGAAATAAAAGAAGCCTATTTAAAACAAATATTTTATTCAGAAGAAACAAATTTGTCTCAGGTACTTCAAAATGATTTAAAAGGGTTGGAACGTCTAGATGTATTTTATCAAGTATTTTTTCCAGCTTGTATAAAATTTGTGATTGGATATAGCGGTTTATTGATTTATGACATATGGTTCAAAAGTTCCCTATTTATTTATCCATTAATTGCCTTACTGTTTATTAGTGGATTGATGAAGATACAAAGTAAACGAGGTGATCAAACGAATAAGCGCCATCTTGAAAGCTTTAAGACTCTTGGAAAACGTTTTTTGGATGATTTATCTGGAATGAACACATTAATTATGTATCAAGTAGATGAGAAATATCAACAAGACTTTGAGCAAGAATCGGAATTCTATCGGAAGAAAACGATGGAAGTTTTGTTTTATCAACTACAATCGTTATTTATATTGAATACTATTTTGTATTTGATGTTAGTAATTGGTGTTTTTTCTACTTATTTTCAATGGCAAAATGGCACTATTTCAATGGCTTTAGCAATAAGTATCAGTATTTATTTTATGCGTTTTATGATGTCCGGAAAAGAAATTGGTTATTTTTTTCACATTGTTAAATCTTCAAAACCTGCTTTAACAAGTATTTATAGAATTATTAATCAAAAAGTAGAGACAAAAAAGTATATTTTTAATGAAACCTTGACGACACCTATACAGTCTCTGATGGTTAAAGAAGTAAACTTTGATTATTCTGATAAGCGAACTATTTTGAATAAAGTATCATTTAAGTTGCATGTAGGTAAACTTTATGGATTAACTGGAGA
The DNA here is from genome assembly GCF_023221775.1 of Enterococcus cecorum. Taxonomy (GTDB): domain Bacteria; phylum Bacillota; class Bacilli; order Lactobacillales; family Enterococcaceae; genus Enterococcus_E; species Enterococcus_E cecorum_A. The sequence goes on from NZ_JAKUDS010000008.1 coordinate 81,360, forward strand.
AAACGGAAGTGGAAAGAGTACCCTTGCTAAAATTCTCATGGGAGAACAAATTTCACGAAACGGCAAAATTTACATGAATGATAAGCTTGTGACGGATGAAAATATTGGTCAATTACAGCAATCTATAGGGTATTTAGATAGTAATGCCTACCTTTTTCAAGGAACTATTGAAGAGAACCTTTGTTTTGGAACGACGAGTCCCGATTGGCAATCAATATTAGAAAACTATCAACTTTGTCAATTTGTCAAAAGCTTGCCTCTGGGTTTTCAAACACAAGTAGGGGAAAACGGACGTTTGTTATCGCCGGGTCAGAGGCAGCAAATTGCTTTTGCTCGTTTAGTTCTAGCAGATAAAGAAGTTTATATATTTGATGAAGTCACCTCAAATATTGATGCAAGCAATAGTCAGCAAATCTTGCAAGCAATGAAGCAATTAAGCCGAAAAAAAATAGTTTTAGTAATCACTCACAATTGGATTGATATTCAGCAAATGGATCAAGTGTTATTCTTAGATGAACATAATCTTGAGGTTTCAACACATTCTAAATTATTTGATACTGATAAAAACTATAGGAAATTAGTTGAAGCTAATCGTCTGCAACTGCAAGGTGGTGAAGGAAATGATTAGAAAATTACTTTGTTTAACGCGCCCATTACTACCTGCTTTATTTGGAAGTTTTTTGTGTAGTTTAGGAGCTGTATTTGCCCAATTACTGGTTATTTATATTTTATTAAATATATTTATTCAGCAAACTACCAATTGGTCATTAATGATTTTTACTTGTTTGGTAGCTCTTTTTATTGGATTAGCGAGTTTTTTGGAACAGTATTTAGGCCATTTGGTTGCCTTTCATTTGTTGTCTGATTTGCGTAATCAAGTCTATCGTAAATTACGACAATTAGCACCAGCTAAACTAGATGATAAAGAGAGTGGAAAAATTTTAAAGTTAATGAATACGGATATTGAATTGATTGAAGTTTTCTTTGCTCATACTATCGTTCCAGTTGCATTAGCGTTCGTATATGGCATAACTTTGGTCATTATTTATAGTCTGAATTTTGGCTGGGTAGGCGTATATGTATTGTTTTGTTATTTGATCATAGGAGTAATATTACCCTTTTATCGAAAGAAAAAACTGACGAGGTTTAGCTCCGAAGCAATGCAGAATAAAGGTATGATTCAGCAAACTATGTTGGAATTTATTCAAGGGAAGACGGTTTTGTTTCAGCTAAATGCTTTTTTGTATGCTTTTGATCGTCTAAATAAACAATTTCAAAAGGAGTATCAAACCAACAAAAAAATTGATCAACTTAAACTTAACCAACATTTTTTAAGTGAGTATACCTTAATTGTTTTTTTGTTCTTTTTATTTTTATTAATTTATACCGGAATCCAATCTCAATCAGGAATGATTGTCTGGGTGTTATTATTTCCCTTCACTTTTAGTCCTTTTTTAGCATTGAGTAATCTTTCCGCATCGTTAAGTAAAAGTATGAATGCAGCGAATAATTTATTTGCTTTTTTTGCCGAAGAGCCATTAGTTTCAGAAGAGATAGATGGCCCAATTGATGAAATTCAATCAATTGAAGTAAAAAAACTTTCTTTTAGATATCCATTGAATCACGAATTGGCTTTGTCGCAAACTTCGTTATCTATCCCTAATAAAAAAATAATTGGAATTACTGGAGAAAGTGGAATAGGTAAAAGTACTTTCGTCAAATTATTAATGAAATGGTACAATTATGATTCAGGTTTATTTCAGGTAAATAATCGAGAATTGCGAATCTTAAGTACGAATGCTGTACGCTCTCAAATCAATTATTTGCCACAAAATCCTCAAATATTTGAAGGAACAATCCGAGAAAATCTAATCTTAAGAAAAAAAGTAGAGGAGTCGATGTTACTGGATTTTTTGGATAAAGTTTCTTTAATAGATAAGATTAATCAGCTAGAAAGAGGTTTAGATACAAGGATTTCAGCTAAAAAACCAATCCTGTCTTCAGGTGAATTACAAAAAATGGAGGTTGTTCGTGCATTGCTACATCCTTCTAGTGTATTGATTTTAGATGAACCTACAAGTAATTTAGATGCATTTAATGAACGAATTATTCTTGAAGTGATTCAAGAGCACTACAAAGGAATGGTTATTTTGATCACTCATCGACAGAAGTCACTTGCATATTGCGATGAGATTTACAGATTAGAAAACAAAAAATTTTATCTTATTTGAAAGAAATCGATTCATACAGAATGATTTTAATAAATATAATTAATTTTTTAAGGGGCTGACCCAAAAGTAGCTCCTGTATGAAAAAAATAGAGGTCTTTCCATTTAGATAG
>NZ_JAKUDS010000080.1 GCF_023221775.1 Enterococcus cecorum
GCCAGAAACAGTGACTGTCGCCGACAAAGACGCAGTAGAAAAAGCATTAGAAGATTATGCGAAGTTATCACCAGCATCACAAGCGAAGTTAACTGCTGAGAAAGCAAATCTAGATGCATTGAAGGCAAAAATCGCAGAACAAGAAGCACAAGATGCAGAAGTGGCTAAGTTCAAGTCAGAAAATGCAGATGCGTTAGCGAAAACTCCAGCAACAGTGACGGTTGCCGACAAAGCTGCAGTGGAAAAAGCATTAGCAGATTATGCGAAGTTATCACCAGAAGCACAAGCGAAGTTAACTGCTGAAAAAGCAAATCTAGATGCATTGAAGGCGAAAATTGCAGAACAAGAAGCGCAAGATGCAGAAGTGGCTAAGTTCAAGTCAGAAAATGCAGATACGTTAGCGAAAACGCCAGAAACAGTGACGGTTGCCGACAAAGCTGCAGTAGAAAAAGCATTAGCAGATTATGCGAAGTTATCACCAGAAGCACAAGCGAAGTTAACTGCTGAAAAAGCAAATCTAGACAAATTGCAAGCGAAAATTGCAGAACAAGAAGCACAAGATGCAGAAGTGGTTAAGTTCAAGTCAGATAATGCAGATGCGTTAGCGAAAGCTCCAGAAACAGTGACGGTTT
>NZ_JAKUDS010000081.1 GCF_023221775.1 Enterococcus cecorum
GAGACTAATGGGTCAGCCTCATTTTTTTTTAAAGTAAGCGTAGGATAGGATGGTGGGTGTACGCTAATACTGTTTTGCATTTAAAAGTTCTGAAAAATCAACGTGATAATGAGTATGATACGCCAATGATTTTAAAAATTATGCAAGAAAAATCATAATTTTTGAACGCTATTTAGTATAAATATCCTGATATGCTATCATTTTTTCAAATTGAATAGCATTCAGCTTCTTTTTTGGAGTTGTGTTGATATTTTTCGGTACAGATAGAGCTAATTTCACATTTTTCTTGTGTTTCCTCCGACCAAGGTAGATTGCGAGCAAACACCTCTTCAGTGGTTGTTTCCAACGCTTTTGTTTGTGTAAGTAACCATTCAAAATATTTCCACGGACTTAGACCATTCACTTCTGAGGTCATGATGAGTGATTGGTAGATTGCATTCGCGCTTGCCCCTTTTCCGTTCCTAGAGAATAACCAATTCATTTTTCCTATGACAATGTCTTTGACGAAATTTTGATAGATTTATACTGCCTAATACTGTTTTACGTTCAAAAATTTTGAAAAATCGACCTGATAATGCGTATTATGTACCAATGATTTTAAAATTGACTTAAGGAAAAAT
>NZ_JAKUDS010000082.1 GCF_023221775.1 Enterococcus cecorum
TAACGGTCACTGGAATCTTCACAACGCGTTCTTCTTCGTCTTTACCCCAATCGTCAACTTTTGGTGTACCAACTAGGTTACCATTTCCATCGACACTTAGTCCATTCGTTGGAGTTGAAGTAATTGTTGCGTCATCGGAAGTTTCAACAGCTTTCGTATTGTTACCAACTTTTTGACCTTCCGTTGCAGTTAATCCGTCTTTCACTTGTGCATTTGAGTCGCCTTTTTCAGGCTTGCTAGCTGCATCTTTTGGATCAGTGTTGTTTGCTTTTTCTTCTACATCGGATACGCCATCGTTATCATCATCTGTATCTGTGACATCTGGTGTACCGTCGCCATCAGTGTCGCGTTTGATCGTTACTGGAACTTCCACGGTTTTCGCTTCTTTTCCATCTTCTTGAACGGTCACTGGGATATTCACAACGCGTTCTTCTTCGGTTGCTTTCCAATCATCCACTTTTGGTGTACCAACTAGGTTGCCATTTCTATCGACACTTAGTCCATTCGTTGGGGTTGAAGTAATTGTTGCGTCTGGTGCGGTTGTGATAGCTTTTGTACCGTCATTAATTGGTTGTCCATCAATACCTTTTAGACCATTTTCAATCGTTACTTCTGTTGAA
>NZ_JAKUDS010000083.1 GCF_023221775.1 Enterococcus cecorum
TATTATCTTGCTAATATACTTTTGGGTCAGCCCCTGGTTTTGTGTGTTTAACCATTTAACCGTTGATTTAATTTCTTTAATGGAAAATAGAGAATGCTGACAATGATGATAGTTGAAACAACATTGATTAGTGTAGCAGGTAATTTAATACTTGCGGCGATAAAAGCATTGCTCAAATTACTACCGGCAATGAGTAAAACTATAGTATTTTTCACTTGCGTCATGATGATTTTACCGATACCAGTAAATATTCCAATGACGATGATTTGCCAGATTTTTGTTGGATTATTCTTAAACAAACGAATAGCAAAAATAGCAAAAAGACCAACAATAAAGCTTTCTAAAATGAAATAAGGGGCTTCAGTGGCATACCCATTTAGTAAATCAAAAATGGCAAACCCTAACCCTCCAGCAAGAGAGCCTTTAAAGTAACCAAGTAATAAAATAGCCAAAAGTAACATAGCATTGCCGAGATGGACAAAGGCTCCGGTGGGTAAGGGGATTTTTATGGTTGTTCCGATAAATGTTAAGGCTGCAAATAACGCAGTCAGTGTGATAGCTTGAATAGATTTTGTTTGTTTCATTTTGATTCCTCCAATCGTTTTTC
>NZ_JAKUDS010000084.1 GCF_023221775.1 Enterococcus cecorum
TATAATGGAGGTTTAGCTCAGCTGGGAGAGCATCTGCCTTACAAGCAGAGGGTCAGCGGTTCGATCCCGTTAACCTCCATATGAGTCGTTAGCTCAGTTGGTAGAGCATCTGACTTTTAATCAGAGGGTCACAGGTTCGAGCCCTGTACGACTCATACTCATATTTGCGGGTGTGGCGGAATTGGCAGACGCACTAGATTTAGGATCTAGCGCCTAACGGCGTGGGGGTTCAAGTCCCTTCACCCGCATAACTTTAGCCGGCTTAGCTCAGTTGGTAGAGCATCTGATTTGTAATCAGAGGGTCGAGGGTTCAAGTCCTTTAGCCGGCATTTACGCGGAAATAGCTCAGTGGTAGAGCACCACCTTGCCAAGGTGGGGGTCGCGGGTTCGAAACCCGTTTTCCGCTTTGCTATTATGCCGGGGTGGCGGAACTGGCAGACGCACAGGACTTAAAATCCTGCGGTGAGTGATCACCGTACCGGTTCGATTCCGGTCCTCGGCATTCTTAGTAATGCGCCCATAGCTCAATTGGATAGAGTGTTTGACTACGGATCAAAAGGTTAGGGGTTCGACTCCTCTTGGGCGCGTA
>NZ_JAKUDS010000085.1 GCF_023221775.1 Enterococcus cecorum
TTCTTTGATTGGTGTCGCAATCAATCAGTACTCCCAGGATCAAAGTTAGGTAGTGCGATCACCTATGCGTTGAAATATGAGGAAACATTCAAAACAGTTTTAGCGGATGGTTCATTAGTATTATCCAATAATCTAGCTGAGCGTGCGATTAAAGGTTTAGTCCTGGGACGGAAGAATTGGCTTTTCTCTCAAAGCTTTGAAGGAGCCAAGTCTAGTGCAATCATCCTGTCTCTTTTAGAAACTGCCAAACGAAATGGCTTAGACTCAGAGAAATATCTTACCTATCTTTTGGAGAAGTTGCCAAATGAGGAGTCTTTCGCAAAAAAAGCAGTTCTAGAAGCTTATTTGCCATGGTTAGAAACTGTACAAGCAAATTGTAAATAAAGAAAAGAATCTCCAGAGTCGATGAGTGATATCCTCGCCTTATAGTTTCTAGTGAATTTTTATTTTGTCACTATCCACTATAAGTCGAGAATATCAGAGGACTTTGGAGATTTTCAATATACCTCGTTATTGGGCGCTTAC
>NZ_JAKUDS010000086.1 GCF_023221775.1 Enterococcus cecorum
CCTTGGATGACATGGCGTTCGACTACCTGTCCACCTTTCACTTCTGGATTTTGTTCGACAACTTTACGATAAACATAAGTCACTTCTTGCGTACCTTCAACAAGATTTCCAGTTGCACTAGCCGAGCCAGCTTTTGGTGTGGTTGAGACAAGTTCATATTTCGTGCCATCTGTTGCAACAACTGTTTGTGGACGGAATTGTTGCGTGGTTGTGTCATATGGTGTGCCTGATTTCGTCACATTACCTTCTTTGACATCTTGTGAGTTAACCCCAGGAATTGTATTGCCATTTTCATCAACATAATGAACCACGACATTACCTTTAACTGGTGTGTATTCGAAAGTTACGGTTTGATTTAACTCTGTCACTTTACCTTGGGCATTATTTTCACGGCCATCGTTATCACCAATTGCTTTATAGACATTACCTTGAGCATCGTATAGGTAACCTTCTTTTGGTTGGGTATTGTATGCTTCACCAATTTCAGAACCCGCA
>NZ_JAKUDS010000087.1 GCF_023221775.1 Enterococcus cecorum
GCTAACTCTGCTTGGGTTGCTTCTTCTTCGGCTAAGCGTGCAGCATTGTCGTCTTGTGCTTTTTTCACGATTGCGGCAATAGCTTCTTTGCTCGTTGCTTGGTCAATTTGTCCAGCATATTTTGCTTTGCTTGCTTCCGGTAAGCTTGCTAGACCCGTAATCGTTGCTTTAGCTGCTTCTTTGGCTTTAGCTAACTCTGCTTGTGCCATTTCTTCGGCTAAGCGTGCGGCATTGTCATCTTGTGCTTTTTTGACAACTTCAGCAATCGCTTCTTTGCTCGTTGCTTGGTCAATCTGTCCAGCATATTCTACTTTACTTGTTTCTGGTAAGCTTGCTAGACCAGCGACTGTTGCTTTAGCTGCTGATTTGGCTTTAGCTAACTCTGCTTGGGCCATTTCTTCGGCTAAGCGTGCGGCATTGTCATCTTGCGCTTTTTTGACAATTTCAGCAATTGCTTCTTTGCTCGTTGCTTGGTCAATCTGTCCAGCATATT
>NZ_JAKUDS010000088.1 GCF_023221775.1 Enterococcus cecorum
ATGCTTGGAAACAGCGGAGATTGGAAGAGATAGTAGTCGAAGAAATAAAAGGCAAAGCTAAAGCTGAAAATATAAGTAATAACTTTACAAATAAGGATTCCCTTTATCTAGATACTGAATATTTAAATGGTGGAAATCCAAAATATGTTACCCTACCAAGCGATACAGATGAACATTACATAATTATTTTATGGGATGGTTCTCAAGCAGGAAAGTTATATAAAGGTATCGTTGGAGCATTAGGTTCAACACTGAAAGCGTATAAAATATCTGAACACACACTGTTTTATTATTATCAAATGCTTAGAAGTCAAAAGAAGATTTATAATCGATATCGAACACCCAATATTCCGCATGTAGTAAAAAATTTTACATCAGAATTTACGATATGGGATACAAATAATGTTGAAAAAACATTAGTGATAGATATTTATTCTAATTTATTTAATTATATAGCCATTCACCAGCGTAAG
>NZ_JAKUDS010000089.1 GCF_023221775.1 Enterococcus cecorum
TCAGATACGCCATCGTTATCATCATCTGTATCTGTGACGTCTGGTGTACCGTCGCCATCAGTGTCGCGTTGGATTGTTACTGGAACTTCCACGGCTTTCGCTTCTTTTCCATCTTCTTGAACGGTCACTGGAATCTTCACAACGCGTTCTTCTTCGTCTTTACTCCAATCGTCAACTTTTGGTGTACCAACTAGGTTACCATTTCCATCGACACTTAGTCCATTCGTTGGGGTTGAAGTAATTGTTGCGTCATCGGCAGTTTCAACAGCTTTCTTATTGTCGCCAACTTTTTGACCTTCTGTTGCAGCTAGTCCGTCTTTCACTTGTGCATTTGAGTCGCCTTTTTCAGGTTTGCTAGCAGCATCTTTTGGATCAGTACCTTTTGCAACTTCTTCTGCATCAGATACGTCATCGTTATCATCATCTGTATCTGTGACATCTGGTGTACCGTCG
>NZ_JAKUDS010000009.1 GCF_023221775.1 Enterococcus cecorum
ATTTTAGCTACTTATTCATTGAGCTCATACTTTTAGTCAGCGTAATCTGTATTCGACCTATACTATTAAAACCAAAATGGCAAAGTCTGGACCTCTTAGGCAGATATCTAATCAACTATCCTACTTTGGTAATTATCTTTTCAAGTATTTCGCTTTTCAAAAAAATTTTGACCACAACGCTACATGTCAAGATATGGATAGTTTTAATGATAATCATGATAGGCATCTTACTTTTGAGTTATCGAATCCTAAAAAACAAAATCCAATTACGATTCAATCAGAGCTCGCTATTTCTTGAATTTTCGATTCTTATCCATGAATCTCACGTAACGATTTCTGCTTTTCTTTTCATGGTCCTAGTCCTACCTGGTCTTTTTATATATTCTGCCTTTGAAGTAAGCCGAAATTATAGCTACCTTTTTAAAGACAGTATCCGATATTGTATACTATTTTGGTTACTATTTACAGCTATCAGTAGCAATAACTCTTTTTTATCTATGTTGACAAGCTTTGATTTAGAAGCAAAACGGATGATTCAATTTCAGCATTTTGGTCACTTTTTACAAGAAAAATTTATACGAAAATTACAAATCAATTACCTACTCCATTTCTTTTGTGATGCTATCTACTTCTTAGTTTTTCTGAGCATGATTCCAGAAACTTGGACAGTAAAATTAATGATTGTGACTTTCATACTTCCTTATGCTTTGGTCATATTACCAGCTAGTTATCCGATTACCACTTCCATCTACCCGAACTTTTTTAGAACCGATCCATTTTATAATCGACCAACGATAAAAGCGATTCTTATAAATTCTATCGGTATTCTTTTATTTGGACTCATCAATTTAGTTGTCTTGTTTCAATTGCACCAGCCTAATGCCAACGTTTATTTGCTACTTACTTTATGGGCAGTATTGCATTTGATAGGAATCTTTCTGACTATTTTGGCCATTTATCTAACCAAAAAACATTTAACATATTTTGTGGAAAGGAATAGTAACCATGTCACATAATCATTTAGAAGTAAAAAACTTAAACTATAGCTATCCTAACCATACTTTTGCCTTAAAAAATATCCAATTGTCGTTAAAATCTGGATATATTTATGGCTTAGTAGGTAAAAATGGCGCAGGAAAAACCACCTTATTAGATAATTTGGCTGGCTACTATTCTGCAAGCTATCCTTATATTCTGTATAATAATGAACCTTTTACTCATGAATTAATCAAAAATAATTTAGGCTACCTTGAAACCAACTTATTATTATATGATTACTTGACGATTGATGAAAATTTGAGGTATATCTGTCAAATTAGAAGGCTGCGATATCCTAGTGACGATATGGATCACCTGATAGAAAACTTTGAATTGACTCCTTTCTTGGACCGACCATTGAATCAATTATCAAAAGGAACATTGCTTAAAGTTCATTTGATTATGACTCTTATTCACCAACCGGCAATTCTTTTATTAGATGAACCATTTGATGGATTAGATCCTACACAAGTCAAAAATCTACAAGAGCTATTGATAGATTATGCCCATCAAGGAAAAATCGTTCTGGTTTCTTCTCACGTGTTAGCTTATCTCACTGACTTATGTAATGAAATTTTTTATATGCAAGAAGGAAGGATAACTGCTGACTTATCTTATCGGGAATTTCCATTATTAACTGATTTCTTTCAATTAAACGATTAATATACGACTATCTATTTTTTTCTTGAAACTTATCACTTAAACTTTTACTTATCAAACCGTTTTTTTCAATACTCTCACTGATTATTTTTGAAATAGCCTAGAGATTTTCAAAAAACATCTGTCTGACAAGAATTTTCTCTTTACAGCACTGCGCAAAATATGTTAATATACTTTTTGAGCGTGTTTGCTCGTTAATTACGATATTCCGCTGGGGCCTTATAAAGTCTTAAGAATATTTGGTATAAGGAGAAAGAAGAAATGAATCCATTAATTCAAGAATTAACTCAAGAACAATTACGTTCAGACATCCCAGCATTCCGTCCTGGTGATACTGTACGTGTACACGCAAAAGTTGTGGAAGGTTCACGTGAACGTATCCAAATTTTTGAAGGTGTAGTAATCAAACGTCGTGGTGCTGGCATTAGCGAAACTTACACAGTACGTAAGATTTCTAACGGTGTTGGTGTTGAACGTACATTCCCATTACACACACCTCGTGTAGCTAAAATCGAAGTAGTACGTTACGGTAAAGTACGTCGTGCGAAACTTTACTACTTACGTGCATTACACGGTAAAGCAGCTCGTATTAAAGAAATCCGTCGTTAATTTATCGACACAAACCACTTGCCCATTTGGTGAGTGGTTTTTTCTTTTTATAGCAAAAAAACAAACGGATAGCTTGCCTACCCGCTTGCCTTCTTTATTCTTCAATATTTTTTTGTGCTTCTTCTTGTTTGACCTCAGCTAGTAGTTTAGCCATTTGTTTGGTTAAATCCAATTTTTCAAGCATATCTGGACGACGTAAATAGGTTCTGCGCAATGATTCTTTTAATTGCCATTCTTCTATTAATTTATGATTACCATTCGTTAAGACAAACGGTACCTCCATCCCCTTGAAATTCGCTGGTCGGGTATATTGTGGATGCTCTAATAATCCGGTCGAATGTGAATCAGTTTGAGCAGAAGTTTGATTGCCTAAAACATCTGGCAATAAGCGGACTGTTGCATCAATCATTACCATCGCCCCGAGTTCGCCCCCGGTTAGCACATAGTCCCCTAAAGAAACTTCATCCGTCACTAAAGTTCGAATACGTTCATCATAGCCTTCATAATGACCACAAATAAAAACAAGCTGCTCCTCTTTAGAAAATTCTTCAGCCATTTTTTGATTGAAAGGTTTTCCCGCCGGATCAAGTAAAATAATTCGCTTCTTGACATCTGGTGTTTGTGCTTCAATCGCCTTTAAATTATCATAGATGGGCTGAACCTTCAAAAGCATGCCCGCACCGCCACCATATGGATAGTCATCAACGGTTTGATGCTTGTTGTCTGAATAATCACGGAAATTATGCACATGAAGCTCTAACAGATCCTTCTCTTGGGCCTTCCCGATAATCGATTCACCTAAAGGATTGGTAAACATATTTGGAAAAAGAGTTAAGACATCAATCCTCATCATCCATCAACCCTTCTAACAATTCCACTTTCACAAAGCCTTCTGCGACATTAATCTCTTTTACTACTGGCTCAATATACGGTAACAAGAAATCTTTCTTCCCTGGACGTTTGACTACCCACACATCATTCGCACCTGGAGATAAAATTTCCTGAACTTTCCCGATTACTTCACCCTTTTCATCAATGACACTTAAGCCGATAATTTCATGGTAGTAAAATTCACCTTCAGCTAATTCAGATAAATCCTCACTTGAAACTTTTAAAATGCCATCACGAAAAGCTTCTACTTGATTGACATTCGTATAGCCCTCAAAAGTTAATAAGTCAAAGTTTTTATGCTTACGGTGACTAGTAATCGTTAGTGTCAACGGCTCATGCTTAGCCCTAAATAAAGTGAGTTGATTGCCAACTTGATAACGCTCTTCTGGAAAATCTGTCTGGGAAATCACGCGGACTTCTCCTCGGATACCATGCGTATTCACAATCTTACCAACATTGTAAAATTCCGTCATTACTCTCATTCCTTTCTTACTATTTTAAATATATTGCGAAACAAACTGTCTTATTTTTTCTAGTCCATGATTCAACCAATCTTTGAAAGTCTGTAAATCAATGAGTTTAGGAGAACCTGACTTTAATTGCTGGACCATCGTCATCCATTCACTCTGATAAACCCAAAGTAAAAAGAGGATGATGATCAAAAATAGTAATTTCAGCAATTTAGATTTGACTTTGAATAAAGCAATGAAAAGACACACAACCACAAAACACATAATCCAAAAATCCATCAGTATCCCTCCTCATATCCTTTATCTCGACTCGGCTCACTTCCTTGAGTTAGACGGTGTTCAGCGACTAGCCACTTCGGCGTAAGACATTCTCGTCTGGGAAAGTCTTTACTTCTAGGACTTTCCCGACGTTCTGGACAAACTTATCCGCTCGTGGCTGATCGAGTCGCTTCACATCCTTGTACTAATCTATGTTCAGCAGCTAGACATTGTGAAATTCGCCCTCCCGCTTGTGAAAATCTCCTTTCATCCGATTTTCTCAGCGGTAGGTAAGTACACGAATTTCTTCATGTCTGCTCAAGCTGCTTCACATTCTTGTACTAAAAAAGACTAGAACTTATTGAGTCCCAGTCTTTTCTTTTCATCATTACTCTTTGCCGTCTAAGATATTTAAACGAACCTTCTTTGGACCATTTACACGTACACTGTAAACAATAGTACGAATGGCTTTTGCTACTCGACCTTGTTTGCCAATGATACGACCAATATCTTCTGGTGCAACGGTCAAATTGTATTCAATAAATTCTTCTGACTCAGACACTTCCAATTGGACTTGGTCAGGCTGAGTAACTAATGGACGAACGATTGTTAAGACTAAAGCTTGCAAATCTTTCATATCCATTCACCTTATTTCTTAGCAAATTTAGCTTCATGATGTTTCTTCATAACGCCTTCTTTTGAAAGGATGTTACGAACAGTATCAGAAGGTTGTGCACCTTTTGATAACCAATCAAGTACTAAATCTTCTTTGATTGTTACTTCTGCAGGGTCTTTCAATGGGTTGTAAGTACCTACAGTTTCAATAAAACGTCCGTCACGAGGAGAACGTGAATCAGCAACTACAATACGGTAGAAAGGAGCTTTTTTAGATCCCATACGTTTTAAACGAATTTTAACTGCCATGTTAATTAACACCTCCATAATTTTTAATCACATGTGCTAGTTTAACAGTTTTTGCTCACGGTGTAAAGAGTTTTTTCTTTACAGCTTAAAATTTTTTCATTAAATTTTTTTCATTTTAGAAATAGCGTCCTATTGACTGTATTAAGTGTACTAGTTATAATAGTACACGAAGGACAGTGAAAATAGATAGAAAGGAGCAAAGCAGATGATGTTAAGTATCGACAAAACGAGCAGCAAACCCTATTATGAACAGCTCGTCTTATCTGTAAAAGAAAGTGTCATACAAGGTGTTTTGCAACCAGGCGATCAACTCCCCTCGGTTCGTGAAGCTGCCAAACAACTCTTAATGAATCCCAATACCGTTAGTAAAGCCTATAAACAACTAGAAGCTGAACAAGTCATCGTCACAGTCAAAGGCAAAGGGACCTTTATCAAAGAAACACAAGACTTACCAAAAGATACTTACAAGATTCAACAACTGAAAAGTCAACTTTATAATTTCATGATTGAAGCACGGCATCTGAAAATAGAGAATCATGAAATCTTACAATGGATTGACGAAATTACCACCGAGTTAGGAGGAGCAGAAAATGAAAGTCACGAATCTATCTAAAACGATTGACCAAAAAGAAATATTACGCAATATCCACTTCGAATTAACTCCTGGAGAAATCGTTGGCTTAGTTGGACGCAATGGCTCAGGAAAAACCACCCTTTTTCGTACCCTAAGCAATCAATACTTAGCAGATACAGGAGAAGTTTGGATTCATGGGGAAAATATTTTTGAACAACCGCAATATAAAACTGAACTATTCTTTATTGATGAAAAGGAAAACTTCTTCAATCCTTATTCATTGAAAAAAATTGCTGGATTCTATCAATTGAGTTATCCGAAATTTGATCTCGATTTATTTACCCAGCTAATGAACACTTATCAGTTGCCATTGAATCGGACCTATCAACGGATTTCTAAGGGGATGCAAAAATTATTCTTACTTATTTTAGCAATGAGTTCTAAGGCTACTTATATTTTACTTGACGAACCTTTTGATGGTTTAGATGTCCTAGTGAAAAAACAAATGGTGGAACTCTTATTAGACGCTATCAGCAATGAACCAATCAGCATCTTAGTTTCTTCTCATCAACTCAATGAGCTAGAACCGATTATCGATCGCGTGCTATTGTTAAGTCAACACACCATTACTCAAGATTATCAATTAGAAAGTTTACGGGAAAAGGCGCGCAAACTTCAACTAGTCTTTAAAGGCAAGGACATTCCAGAACTCGTCAAACAAAATTCTAAAGCGATTGATATCCAAGGGCGTGTCATTGTAGCACTATTTGAAAACTATACCGATGAACTGGCGACTCAACTCAAAGCACTCGAACCACTTGTCATGGAAGAACTACCTATTCAATTAAGTGACGTCTTTGAAGCCAATCTCAGAAATGAAAAAATTTAAGGAGGAACAAATATGCTTTACAAAATTTATTGGAAACGCAGCAAATGGGTAATCCTCTTGGCTAGTCTGGCTATTTTTGCTAGCTTTATGTTACCAAGAATTGATTTAATTATAAATTGGCAAACTTCAGAAAATTACTACCACTCAACCAAATTTATTGAAGATTATTCAGATGATAACTATACTGCACAACAACGACAAGCAATGGTAACCAATATCCTAACATTGCATAATAAAGACGATAAAATGCACCCGATAAATGCATTTGCAGAACATATAAGTTTTGCCTTACAAGAAATCAATAAATACAGTAACAACACCTATCTATTATATGTCTTATTATTTTTATCTTTGGGATTTGCTACTTTCTTTTTTGATTACAAAACGAAATTTAATCAGTTTTTATTTACCAATTATGATAGAAAGAAAATTTTCTTTAGCAAATTTCTATTTTACAGTGCATGGATTTGTGGAATCACTCTCTTTAGTAGTATCTGTACGGAAATATTATTAGCCGTAACCATTCCTGCTAAGTATCTCAACTGGAATTTATTGCAAATTATCTGTGCAATTCTGAGTTGCGTCATAACTTACTATTTCTTTTTTATTATCGGTTTATTCCTAGGAACAACTTTAGGACACTCATTTTTTGCACCTTTTAGTTTGTTGTTTGTGGTGTATTATTTTAAGGAATTTACATTTTTGATGAATTATTATCCTAATTGGGCGAGATATTTGAACACCTTGCGTTTTTCTGCTAATTTTTACAGTATTCATCCTTACTTATTAGTAACCATCTGTTTGATCAGTTTAGGATTAATTTTTCTAGCAAGTTATAGTTTTACAAAACAATCAACTGAGATAAGCAATTTAGTAGTCTTACTACCACAGTTTCGATTCGTAGTAGCTGGCGTTTTGATACTTTTAGTCACTATCTTCTACTTTGCTGAGCAGTTGATAACCAATTTTTATCTATGGTGGGCAAATTTACCAATATTCATCGCCTGTGTTTTGTTCATTTTCATTACAGTCTATTATCAAAGTTGGGTAAAAATCTGGCAAAAACACCAATATAGGCATACAACGAGGAAGTGATAACCATGAAAAAAGCGAAGAAATTGGCGTTATTATTGTTGCTGTGTATCCTACTACTATTTTTCTTTCTAAGATTAAAAGACAATCACAGTCCTATTGTTGATGATTTGGTGACACAATTAGAAAATACAGTAGTAGGACTTGAGGTAAAATTTTCTTTCGGTCCAAAAGTGCAAATAGATGTGCCTTTGGAAAGTCAATTTGATGAACCCAGTTTACAAAACGGTTGCGAAATTACTGCCCTATCTATGCTTTTAAGATATTATGGCTATCACGTTAATAAAAATCAATTAGCCAAACAATTAAACTATGTGCCACTAAAAGTCGATGACACGTATTATGGCGATCCCAATGAAGGATTTGTCGGCAATATAAAAGAAGGCAAACAAGCGATGGGCGTATGGTCTACTCCCATCAAAGCTGTTGCCGAACAAATCGTTGGCGATAACTATACCGTGCATGACGAACCTATTTCATTTACTAAGTTGAAAAAACTCATTAACCAGTCAACCCCCGTGTGGATTTTAGCTACTTTAGAATTAAAGGTACCAAGTGATAGTGATTTTATCGAATGGCCAACAAAAAATGGCACTCGGATAGTTACACCAAAAATCCATTCTGCTGTTATTACTGGCATGCACGGACAATACTTTTATGTCAACGATCCATACGGCTATAAAAATCGTCGCGTCAAACAAAAAGACTTGCAACAAATCTATGAACGTATGGGATGCCAGCTTATTTATTTGGAGAAAAATGGATAACGAGGAGGTGTCAAAATGAATTTAAGACTTGTAAAATCACAAATTATACGCAATATTTTTAGTTTTCGATTTCTTTTTGTGATTATCATTGGTTATGTATTAACTTACATTGAATTACATTCTACTAATCATTGGGGAGAAATCGGAAAAGAAAATTTTTTGCTATATACCATGATATTTGATCGTATTGGTTTAGTTACAATGTACTTTTTAATGGGCTTACCGTTTATTGCTAGTTTAGTTGGTGGAAGTCTATATGGTCAAGAGGTCAGAAGTAATCGAAATTTATTTCATCTTGCAAGACTTTCTAAAAAAACATATGTCGTTTCACTTTCCATAGCTAGTTTTATATTAGGAGGATTGGCGAGTATTGTCCCTTTAATGATTAATTTGGTAACTGCTGCATTCAAAATGCCATCTTTACAAGTAGATTTAGCAAACTTTTCAATTTATGGCGAAAAATTTTTTGCACAGAATTGGGCGGCAGTACATCCTTTTTCAATGATTGCTCTTATCTTGGGAATCTTTTTTATTTTTGGTGGCTTATTTGCATTATTTAGTTTATCTATTAGCTATTTTTATGCTAATCAATTAATTGAAATATTAGGCGTATTTATTATTTCATTTATTTCAAATTTGCTTTTGGAAATCATTAATCTAGGAAATTTACACTTTTATGCCTTTTTAGATTTCATTGGAGTAAGTGAGGCTGACGATTTATTTCCACTAGTTATCATAAATGCTATATGTTGGATGTTGTGTATTTTAGTTATTCAATATATTGAATCTAAACGTGATGTATTGCAAGTTAAGCAAAAGTCACTTCGTTAACTTGCGAGGAGGAATTGGGATGCTGAGAATTAGTTTTGTCCGCCTTAAAAATTTGTCTATTTTACAATTGATTTTTTTATTACTAATTTCCACTCTCTATGTCTTTTCTTTGGCATGGACATTAAGTTCAGAGATTGAGTCAGAATTATATGAATCAGTATTATTCTCAACTGTTTTTACTTTTTATAGTTTACCGCTCTTTTTTGCTCTGATACTTTGTTTAATGCAACTTCTTCAATCTATGGAGCGAATCAGATTAACTAAATGGATGGAATTTAAAGTGAATCTTTGCTATGTAACTCTTTCTTCTATTGTGAGTTCTCTTGTCCCAATTCTTTCTTTGCTGATTTTAGCCATTTATCGAAGTACGACTCAATTTCTTGTTGTGGGATTAATGTTAGAAGTGTATGCTCGTTATTTTATGATGTTTATGACGATAGGGATTATTCAATATTTTGGAACATTGTGGCTGAAAAATAAATGGTACATTGCAGGCTTTTTGATGATTACTATCCCTTGTTTTGCTTTTTTATATTATATTAAAACTGATTTTGGGAATTTTTTTAAATTTGCTTTCTTTTATTTAACGCCTCCCGCAATGAAATCAGGACATTCCGTTATTACGATCATCCCATTCTTTTTAGGTAGTATATTGTTGTTAGGTTCTCTTTGCTATTTGCGACTTATTAATCAAGAGTATTTATCTTGATAGGAGGATATTATGGTTTTAGAGTGGAAATACCTGTTGCAATTACTTAGGAAAAATATCCTATATCGAATAGTTATAATTGTATTGTTTGCTATATTTTTGCTAATCGTATGGTCCCGGGGAATAGATATGGCGAGTCATAGCTTTATTTTTCAATTTCCGAGAAAAATGGAAGAGATGACTTTCTATCAATTATTATTTCATAACATAATGCCTATTCTTGTTTATTTTGGGGCAACATTGTTGGTTAGTGATGTTTTTCCGATAATGATAAGCGAACAGAGTATATGGATTAAGATACGTAATCGTGGAAGTTTTGCCTTACTATTACTGTATTATACTAGTATATTGGCATATAGTTTGTTAATTATTGGGTTAGTTAATGGAATACATATTGTATATTTTCATCATTTCCTATTTATGACAGAAAGTATAACAGGGATAATAGTTAGTCTATTTTTACAACAAATACTAGCAGTAGGTTATTTAGCAGATATAGCGTTTAGTGGGTATATTTTCTTGATTTTTTTCCTTATTTGTTTAGCCACTACACCAGCAATTAGTCCATTTCAACTCTGGATAGCGCTAATAGGTAATGTTGCTTTAATAGGGATTAACCCACTACTGTTAAAAAATAAAGAGTATCTATAAAGGGGTTTATAAAATGTATATTGAGATTAATAATATTAGTAAACGTATTAAAAGAAAAGATGTTTTAAAAAATATTTCACTTCAATATGAAAAAGGTACAGTAAATGGTTTGATTGGATCGAATGGTTCGGGTAAAACAATGTTATTTCGCGCTATATGTGGATTGATAAAGTTAGATAGTGGTGAAGTAAATGTAAATGGTCAAATCGTGCGTTTTAATGAAAAGCTTCCGGTATCAACTGGATTAATTTTAGAGCATCCTGGCTTTTTAAGTAACGAAACAGCAATGGAAAATTTGAAATATTTAGCTGATTTGAATAATCATTATGACGAAGAATATATTTGTTACTTATTGAATAAATTTGGAATTTTAGAAAATAAAGATCAAAAGGTAAAGTCATTTTCTTTAGGTATGCGTCAAAAATTGGGAATTATCCAGTCTATTATGGAGCATCAAGAGTTAGTGATATTAGATGAACCAACAAATGGATTAGATAAACGGTCAGTAGCGCAGTTTATCGAAATCGTTCAGGAATTAAAGGCACAAGGCACAACCTTCTTAATGGCTTCTCACAATGAGTACGAAATTAAAGAGCTGTGTGATACTATTACAGAAATTGAGGCGGGGCAAATTGTTGAAAATATTTAGAAAATATCGTCGTCCTTTCATATTTATTCTTGCCATTCCCTTAATGATTTTTGCTTGTTATCTCATGGCGGGTAAATCATCTTTTACGATTCAGGAAGAAAAATGGTTTCACTATGATAATTTTGAAACGCCAACAAGAACAGTTGTCTTACAATATCATGGCGAACAAGTTACAGGCTATTCAATTGAATTATCAACTATGTATCAACGAATTCATCTAAATAATAAAGAAGAAGCAAAGAAAAATTATCATGGGGTTGCTCAAAAATTTAAAGGAAAACAAGGAATTAAAACAAAGGAAAAATTTGAACAAAGTGTAGTCATTGAGAAAGTGATATTTAATTTTTCAGAGATGTCTAAAGAGTCTTTTGGAACTTCAGATGATAAATGGATATTAGGTGAGCTGCCTCCTAAAAATTTATCATTAAAAAAGGCACAAAATACATTAAAAAATGGCGGATTCCTTCTACAAAAAGATTATTTTCTGAAGAAAGAGAAACAAGAAAATCAGAAAAAAATACACAGAAGATGAAAAAAGTGATTATCTATCATTAATGTATACTCTACACAAATATCATTATGATTGGCTTTTCTGTTTTTTTAAATGGTGAACCAACTGTGAAAAACATAACTCATGTAAGATGAGCATCAAAATATAAAAAATCGTTAATGAAAATGAAAGTTGGAATTTATATGTTGCATTTTTTATATCAAAGGATAAATAAATTAACAATTATTATGCCACTAGCTATTGGCGTAATAATTGCCACTAGCCAATTTATTTTGAATGTACTTTCTTATCTACAAGAAAGTAATCATTTTTATGAAACAGTTTATACAAAGTGGCTGGCTATAGATCCCTTTAGTATTCCGAACGTTTTGTTTTATTTGATTTTACCACTTTTAGCAGCAATTCCTTGTGGTATGTTATTAAAATCAGATTTAAAGAGTGGGTATTTTAACTATTTGAAATTGCGTTTTCCATTAAAGAAGATATATATCAATTATTTTGGTCTAAATTTTTTTATAGGAAGTCTTTCTGTCATTTTTCCATTAATAATCAATTTTTTCTTATTTTGCTTAATCTATCCACTACACAAACCTGATTTTTTACTCAACAATAATTTATTAATCATCTCTCAAAATACATTATTCGTAAATCTGTACTATACTCACCCTTTTATACATGTATGTCTTTTTATTATTTTTACTGGAATATGGGGTGGCTTATTTACAAGTTTTGTGATGGTTAATAGCCTTTGGATGTCGAATTACATGATGAGTTTAATTAGTGGTTTTGCACTACAACTATTATTAATCGTTGTTAATAGCTTATTTACATTGCCAAATCAAATAACTTATGTACCGGCAAGTTTTTTGCGAGAAACATCAGATGCTAATGTAAGTTTAGTATCTACTAGCATCGTTACTCTATTGATGATTGTATATATAGTTATTATGAGTAAAATAGGAGGAAAAAAACTTGTGGATTAAAGCAATGAAGCAGGAAAGATTATTTTTCCCACATTACCATATTCTATTACCATTATTAGGGGTACTACTCTTACAATTGATTGTAGGGTATAAATTCATTTATCTAGAACCTGATAACTTAGAAAATATATTTACAAATTTATTTAATCGCTACATGTTTAGTTTTATTTATTTTCCATTACAAATTATCAGTGTCCAACTGTTACCTAAAAGCCGAGTCAATGATTGGTTTCTTGTCCAAGATAAAAAATATCAAGCAATACACCTAATAGTTAGAACACTCATTATTACACTTATGTATTGGATGATTTGGAATCTTGCTTATTTTATTCCCGTCAATATTGTTACAGCGATTTCTTTTCATATCAATATGTTATCAAATTTGAGTGTTCTGTTTTTTTCATTGTTATACTGTGTGTTAAGTCAGTATTTTTATCTATTACTTAATAATCAAGTAGTCGCTATCATATTTGGTATAAGCATCGTTTTTTTAACACTTGTTTTATCCGTAAGTAAATTGAATACTTTCTTTACTTTTTATTGTTATCCCTTATCTAGTTTTTCATTACTATATCATTTGTTAATATTAATCACATTGATTTTACTTGTTTGTATTCTCGTTTTTGATAAAGCTAAAGGAGCAACTAGATGATTAGATTTTTAAAAATTCAATCGCTATTTTATTTTGATTATATTTACAAACGATTCAGTTTATTTGTCTTACTGTTTTTATTGATAGAATTATTCTTAACTATTCAGTTTAAAGATAATCCAAATTTTATATTATTTGAATATATCTTCAAGGGTGTAAGTAAAGAAGAAATTGTAACCCATCATCCCCATTTAGCAATCTATTGGTTGATATATTTTCTCATTCCTATTTTTATTCAATTAGATAGCCTTCATCAAATTTGGAATCAACGCATAATGATTTTAAATGCAAGAGGATATTCAGTAAGCCAGTTTGCAAGAATAAATGTGGTATTAATGGTAATTACTGAGTTGGGATATTATTTATTAACTATGATAAGTTTTTGGATAGCAGCAATTTGTAGTCATCACATAATTAGTCTTAAACATAATATTATATTCCTAAATATTTTACTTAATTTAATTATTTGTATATTGATTTATCAATTATTTTGTTTGTTTAAAAGCTATTTCGGACATATTGCTTTACTAGCTTACTTAGTAATAACGAATTATTTAATTATTCCTTATAATCCATTGAATAATACAATGCTAGTAAGAATAGAAAATAATCAAATAGTATCGGAATTGTTTATTATTACTGCTTTGATAATCATTTACCATTATTGTTATCAGAGAAGAGATTTTATTTAAGGAGTATGTTTAAAAATGAGTTATATTGAATTAGAAAATGTTAGTAAGAAATATAAAGAGCTTGAAGTATTAAAGGATATTAGTCTAAAGATTCCTAAAGGCAGTATTACCACTTTTGAAGGTGTAAACGGATCAGGAAAAACTTTATTATTAAAAGCCATACTAGGATTGATTCGAACTAGCGGTACTATCAAGGTTAATCATCAAATTGTAAATGTCGAGGATAAGTATCCTGTTATGGCGGGTATTTTAATTGAAAATCCAAGTATTCTGCCATTTTTATCTGGTTTCCAAAATATGAAATTGCTAGCTGAATTAATCCCTAATTTCAATTACGATGAAATAAATCAATTACTCGCACAATTTGGTTTACTGCAAGCAAAAGATCAACAGACAAAAAAATATTCACTTGGAATGAAACAAAAATTAGGAATTGCACAAGCATTCATTGGTTATCCGCCTTTGATTGTCTTAGATGAACCGACAAACGCTTTGGATGAAGAAAGTTTGGCAAATCTAATTACATTTATCAAGCAGGTCAATCAGGAAAAACAAACAACATTTTTAATTGCATCTCATGATAAAGCGTTCATTAAATCATTGTCTACCAACAGAGTAAAAGTAAAAGAAGGTCACACATATGAAGAAATGGATTAAACTTTCAATAGTTATTATTCTTGGTCTTATATGTATTCTAAGGATAATCATGATTAATCAAAACAATAATGTCATAGTCGAACATAATATCCAACTCAATCAAAAAATAAAAACAGCTGACTTAGACTTTGTCATTCGTAAAGCAAATACTAGTCTGACATCTGACAACATTAACTTAACATTAGAGATGTATATTAATCAAAAAAAGGCTTTACCTTATAACTTTCATCAACCAAGCTTTAACTTTTTTGAAAGTATGTATTTCGCAATTCCATATTTTACTTCTACACAAGTTGTCCAAATTTATGATCAGCATGGAAATAAATTACGTTCTGAGCAATTAAGTAATCAAGGTTCACAACATGTAATAATCCAATCTAATATTGCAAAAAGTCAAATAAAAAAATATTCAACTTCTAAGCAATTTATTTTTATTGTTCCTAATCAAGGACATAAATTGGAAAAATATATCCTATCATTAAATGAATGAAGCTATGAAAAGTGAACAGCAAGATAGAGAATTGACATTTTCTAATAAAGTAAGCGATTATCTATCCTTTCTACTGATAGACAATCGCTTAATGAATGCTTTATGCAGGTGTGATACGCCCCTTCTCTAACTTAAGGATTCGATCACAGGTCTGGCATAAAAATGGTTGATCATGGCTGATAACCACGATTAAGACTGGATAATTTTGTTGGATAAATCTTAATTGCTGGCTGACTTGCTGCATCTGAAGCGCATCTAAACCACTCGTAGGCTCATCAAAATAAAGACAAGTCTTTCCTGATAGCAAAGCACTGGCGATGGCAACTCGTTGTTTTTCTCCTCCAGATAGACTCTGCGGATGTCGAGACAATAGTTGTTCTAATCCAAAAGCTGCCACTATTTCATCGTAGCATGCTAGCCTTTTTGCTTGAAAGGTCAGCTCTTTTGCTACAGATTCAAAAAATAATTGCAAACTCACTTCTTGACGGACAAGAAAACTTTGCGCCAACAAGTCTTTTGGGCGCATCAATTGACCGTTTAAAGTAATTCGACTTTGCTTAGCCTTTAGCAATCCGGTTAACAACTGTACTAGAGTGGATTTACCCGCACCATTTTCACCGACGAGTCCGATGATTTGACGGTTATCTAGCGTCAATGAAGGAATGGCAATTTGCTTTTCTTTTTGCTTTGGATAGGCAAAGAAGAGATTTTCTAGCTGTAATTGAATGGTCACTTCTTTCTTTTCCATTTGTAGAGTTAGCTGGTTTACCGCAGATTGCCAATGTCGTAAACCAAATCCAGCCAATTCGTTTGCAGAATAAGTTTTTAATTCTGCAGCGGATAATTCTTGCTTTAGTTGACCATTTTCTAATACGTAGATGCGATCAATCAAATCTAAACAATAATCTAAACGGTGTTCTACCAATACAAGAGCGACGCCTGAACGTTTCAAATATTTTAACGTCTGCTTTAATTTGGCCAATCCAGTTTTGTCTAAATTGCTGGCTACTTCATCCAAGAACAAGATTTGGCAAGCTGGCAACAAACTACTAGCGAAGGCAACGGTTTGCTTCTGTCCACCTGACAATTGATATAGAGGTTGCTCTAAAAATGCCTCAATCTCAAAAAAGGTAGCGACTTGCTTGATTTTCTCTTGCATCATTTCACGCGAAAGTCCTAAATTTTCCATCTTGAAGGCTAACTCACTTAGGACCTCGCTGGTAAAAAATTGGGATTTAGGATTTTGAAATACGCGACCGATTTTCTCCGCATGACTAGGAAAATCACTGATTGGAAATTGTTGCCCTAACATTTGTCCTTGACCAGCCAGTTGCCCTTCAAATAACTCTGGAACCAATCCACTTAAAACATTCAAAAGGGTTGTTTTGCCACTTCCGCTTTTTCCGCATATCAGTACACATTCACCTGGAGAAAGTTGAAAATCAATTCCTTTAAGCAGACACTCCTGATTGGGTGTATGGTATTCTAGATTCTTTAAATCAATGAGTGCAACCATAATTGACCTCCAATCATTCCTAGTCCAATTAGGAATAGTAAATAATCTAACATTTTCAAACGAATAGGATAAATACTCGTTTTGGGATTGGTATTTTGAATACATCGAATGAGGCTGCTACTGGATAAATCCATAATGACTTGCTCACTGGAAGAAAGTAACGGAATGACAAAATACTCAAAAAACTGCCATGGATGAAAGAGTATCTGACGCCAGTTTTGGGCTAATCCACGATATTTCAAAGATTGCGCAATTTGTTTACCTTCTTGAATAAATGTCGGAATGAAGCGAATACAAACCACCAGTGGAATAAAGAGAAAATTGGGCATCTTCATCTTCGCCATCGCCGCCTGCCACTTTCCCGTTGATTGACGGTCCATCGCCAAACTCATCGTCATAAAAAGGGGCAACATACGCGCAAAACCAATAGCTAAAAAGTCGCGGATCAGCGCTAATATCGGATGGCGGATAGCTATAGGCACCACGAAGACAACAAAGATGAGTAAGTAACAGAGAACTTGGCGATATTTTCCTATGAGTAATAGCGCACCTGCCACAACGCCAAAGAAACAATACTGCACACTTAGCTGAAAAGGAAAGATTAAAAACAAGCTTGCCAATAAGACATAAAATAAACTAACCCGAGGATCAATGGATAACGATTTTTTATTCATAAATCTGTCCAAAACGAGTAGCAAAATGTTTTTGATACAAACGAAAAGCAAACAAAATGCCAACAATACTACCAATGAATATCGCTAACAAACTCACAATAAACATCTGTTGAGTCACATGTTCAAAGACGAAATGAATATACTTTTGGTCTTTTCCTCGAGCAAGTAACGCATCAATGTAAGCTTGACGCATAAACCAAAGTGGCAAAAGCGGTCCAACTAAACCATAACTAAACACGGTATAACTTAGCATCGTTCTTACCTTGATTGGCAAATTCGTTTTAAATTGAATGAAATCCGCCAAAACGGCCGCAACAATATTTGGTAAGAAAGCTAGAGGAAAATGGCCCGTCATTAAAAATAATAGGCCAATCACACTACCCATAATTGAAATGGCGCCAAAACGTTGAACTTTAGCGATTAAAATTAAATAAATCAGTCCAGTAAATAGCGCGGTCACACCAGGAAGCAATAAATTATGAAAACCAGGAATCGTAAAGCGCAAAACCAGTAAGCAAAGTGCCATCAAAATAAAATATAACGCTGTATAAATCCCGGTTGCAATCAAATGTTGTATTTTTAATCGTTGCATAAAAAACTCCTCTCAATAAGATAAATTCATTGTAACGAATAATCAGGCACAATGCAAAAAAATAAGTCTAGTCATAAACTAGACCACAATAAATTATCGAATAAAGGCACTTGGCAATACCACACCTAAATAGTATTTCCAACGATATTTTAGAAGTAATTTTTTTAAGTATTGCAATTCCTTATAACTTTGATAGCGTTGAGCAGCCTTTTCCACTGTCGGATATAAGCGATACGCAATCAGACTAATGCGTTCTTGATTGTTTGTTAGTTTTTGAGCCGCCTCAAAAAATGCCTGCTTTTCTACTTGCGGAAGTGGATAAGTGGATTGATTGTAGATTTCATGAATGAGTTCATATAATTGTTTCGCTTTTGGTTTCATCAGATCCTCCTTTTTTAACGAATAAGAAGATAATAGCCACCATTTTAGTTGAACGACTGGTGGCTATTCTGTTCGTTTATTTACGTTTTTTCTTCTTTTTCTTTTTATTCTTCTTAATCATGCGGTTCATCGCCATTTTGCCCAATTTTCCTTTAATGCCTCCGCCAAACATTTGGTCCATACCTGGCATATTAAAGTTACCATTCGTCATTTGTTGCATCATTTTTTGAGCTTCTTTAAACTGCTTAATCATGCGGTTGACTTCGACCACACTATTTCCTGATCCAGCAGCAATTCTGCGACGACGACTTGGATTGAGTAAGTCAGGATTTTCACGCTCTTGGGGAGTCATGGACATCACAATGGCTCTTTGTCTAGCAATTTGTTTTGGATCCACTTTTAGGTTTTCGATTCCTGGCATGGTGCTCATCCCTGGAATCATCTTCATCAAATCTTCTAACGGTCCCATACTCATCACTTGATCTAGCTGCTCGATAAAGTCATTAAAGTCAAAGCTATTTTCCTTCATCTTACGGGCTAGTTCTTCCGCTTTTTTCTCATCGTAATCTTGTTGGGCTTTTTCAATTAAGGTTAATAAATCCCCCATCCCTAAGATACGACTAGACATACGATCAGGGTGGAATACTTCAAGGTCTGTTAATTTTTCACCAGTACCAGTAAATTTAATCGGCGCACCCGTAACTGAGCGAATGGATAATGCCGCACCGCCACGAGTATCCCCATCAAGTTTGGTAATAATCACCCCGGTAATGCCTAGCTGTTGATTGAAACTATCCGCTACAGTCACCGCATCTTGACCGGTCATGGCATCGACAACTAAAAGAATTTCATTTGGTTGGGCGATTTCTTTAATTTGTTTTAACTCATCCATCAAAGTTTCATCGATATGCAGACGTCCGGCCGTATCGATTAACACATAGTCATTGCGTTTTTCACGGGCAACTTCCATCCCTTGACGTACAATCTCAACAGGTGAAACCTCAGTCCCCATCTCAAAAACAGGCACTTTTAACTGTTCACCTAAAACTTTTAATTGGTCAATCGCAGCTGGTCGATATACGTCACCTGCAATCAGTAATGGACGCGCTTTTTCATTTTTGATTAAATGATTGGCTAATTTCCCTGTGAAGGTTGTTTTACCAGCCCCTTGTAACCCGACCATCATAATAACTGTTGGAATCTTTGGTGCCTTAATCAATTCAGCCGTTTCAGAACCTAACATCTTCGTTAACTCTTCATCAACGATTTTCACGACTTGTTGCGCTGGGGATAAGCTTTCTAAAACTTCTGCCCCAACTGCCCGCTCGCGAACATTTTTAGTAAATTCTTTCACGACTTGTAAGTTCACGTCGGCTTCAAGTAAGGCCAAGCGAATCTCACGCATCATTTCTTTTACATCGGCTTCGGTTACTTTCCCTTTGCGACGTAATTTACTCATCGCATCTTGTAATCTCTTCGTTAAACTTTCAAATGCCATAAAAAACTCCTTATCTATTAATCCTCTATTGCTTGTAATTCATTGATAAAACTTTGCAAGGTCTCGTCTTTTGGATAGTGACTGGCAATATATTCTTGAAACTGCCCATAGACTTGCCTTCTGACCATATAATCTGAATACATATGTAATCTTTTTTCATAGTCTTCTAAAATTTTTTCGGTCCGCTTGATATTATCATAAACGGCTTGACGGCTTACCTCGAACTCCTCAGCAATTTCACCTAAAGAGTAGTCGTCCGCATAATATAATTCCATATAGTTCATCTGCTTGGTCGTCAAAAGCGTCGAATAAAACTCAAACAAAGCGTTCATGCGATTTGTTTTTTCAATCTCCAAGTAAAATCCCCCTTTGTGAGCATAAAGTTGGTAAGTCCGCCTCACTATAAACTTTCATCCCTTTTTGGATAAAATAAGCCGTGGCTACTCCGACACCTGTCTTCTTCGTACCTGAAAAAGTGCCATCATAAATTTGTGACTTACCACAAGAAGGACTGCGCTCTTTTAAAATTAAGGTCGTCACTTGCTGCGCCTGTAACTTTTCATAAGCTACTCTCGCCCCATGTTTAAAGCTTTCGGTGACATCTTCTTGATTCTGGTTGATGACTTTGGCTTTTCCTTGCCAGACATCAAAGCCATCACCACCGACAATCTCAGCTGGAACGCGCGGAATCGGTAAACCACCCATCACTTCAGGGCAAACTAAGACAGCTTCATTGGCGGCTATCAGTTCTTTTATTAGATTGATTTTTTGCATCCGTCCATCATAGCGGCAACACACACCGCCCAGACAAGCACTTATTCCAATCATGATTTCTAACTACTTTCTGAATAAGATTGACTAACATTTTTCATTATATCATTGTTTTGTGGTTTTCCATAGTCCTTAATGGTAAAATGGAAACAGAAAATCATTTGGAGGTTTTTATGAAAAAAGTATTAGTTGTCGATGATGAAGAATCTATTCGTACCCTATTACAATTTAATTTACAAAAAGAAGGTTATCAGGTCACTTTAGCCGAAGATGGTCAAAAAGGTTTAGCACTCGCCTTGCAAGAAGCTTTTGATTTTATCATTTTAGATGTGATGTTGCCGTATCTGGATGGCATGGAAATCACCAAAAAGCTCCGTCAAGAAAAAGTCGACAGTCCCATCTTGATGCTTACCGCTAAAGATGATGCTATTGATAGGATTTTAGGCCTTGAGATTGGCGCAGATGATTATCTAACCAAACCATTTAGTCCTCGTGAAGTACTGGCACGTATGAAAGCTATTTTTCGCAGAGTTGATGTGAAAAAAGAGCAAACTCCTATTCATCCAATAGCCAGTAACCAAGAAGGACAAACCTTACAAATTGGCGAAATTATCGCTGATTTAGCAAACTACCAAGTCCAAGTGCGTGGTCAAGAAATTACTTTAACCCCTAAAGAATTTGAGCTCTTGGTGTATTTTATGCAACGTAAAAACCGCGTCATCAATCGTGATACCTTGCTTGAACGTATTTGGAATTTTGATTTTGATGGTCAAACACGGATTGTCGATGTGCATATTAGCCATCTAAGAGAAAAAATCGAAGTGGATCCGAAAAAACCGCAATATTTAGTCACAGTCCGCGGTTTTGGCTATAAATTTCAGGAGCCGGACAAGTAAACTACCACATACCCAAGGGTATGTGGCTTCCATTAAATAGTTTACCAGACTCAGTATATAGAAATATATACTACGATAGTTAAGTCATGACACCTTTGGTTGACGCAACAGACCAATGCTCTTTCATATACGTTTAAGTTAGGTTGGAGTAAGCAAAGCCTTGTGACATATATCTAAAAAGCTTAATTATCATTGTCGAGTTGAAGACGGAAAAAATCATATGGTAATAGTATGATTTAAGTACGCATTACCTGCTTTTAAGCAGCGTTTTTAAATATTTTTATTTTAAAGGAGTGACTGGTTCATGGTATATGTTTTATCTATCGATAACGAACCTTTAATGCCTTGTAGCAACGTCATCGCACGTTTATTGTTAAAACAAGGAAAAGCAAAAGTCAAATATCGAGAACCTTTTACGATTAAGTTGACGTATGAAACAACTACCTATACGCAACCTTTAACCTTAGGTGTTGATACTGGTAGTCAAACGTTTGCAACAGCCGTTGCAGATGAAAAAGGAAATATTCTTTACACTTCTGAAGTGACTTTAAGAGAAGATAAGAACAATTCAATTAAAAAGAAAATGGATCAACGACGTATGTATCGTCGCAATCGACGTAGCAGTAAGACACGTTATCGTAAAGCACGGTTCAACAATCGTAAAAACTCAAAACGTAAAGAGCGTTTTAGTCCAACAATGACTAGTAAATTGCATAGTCATCAAAAAGAAATTGAATTTATTAAAAGCATTCTACCTATTGCAAAATTAATTTTTGAAACAGGAACATTCGACCCACATTTAATGAAAAACCCTAGTTTGGCGAATCCAAAAGTAAAACCATGGGGCTATCAACAAGGTCCGAATTACGGTTTTGAAAATACGAAAGCAAGAGTTTTAGTAAGAGACAATCATACTTGTCAAATTTGTAATAAAAAGCCTAAAAACGAACGCTTAGAAGTTCATCACCTTGTCTTTAGAAGTCAAGGTGGCTCTGACGAAGAAAACAACCTAGTTACGCTTTGTCATAGTTGCCATGTTGAACTGCATAAAGGATTGATTCATCCGAATTTTGAAGGTTCTTTAAAAAGTGCTTTAAAATACGCAACGCAGATGAATAGCATTCGTATACAACTTTTAAAATTATATCCAGACGCAATTGAAACATTTGGGTATGTCACTAAAGCAAATCGTTTAAATTTAGGTTTACCTAAAGAACATTATGTAGATGCGGCTGTCATTGCAACAGCTGGAAATCAAGTAAAATTTGCATGTAATCTAATGATTAAACGTTGTATTCCTAAAGGTGATTTTCAACGTACAAAAGGTGTTCGTTCAGAAAAGACTATTCCAAAAGGTAAAATTGACGGATTTAAAAAATATGACAAAGTAAGATATTTTGGTAACGAATATTTCATTAAAGGAAGACGAACATCTGGTTATTTCACTTTAATGGATATTTACGGACAAACAATTTCTTTTAATCATATGTCTAAAGGTCAAAAAACTCCTAAAGCAAAGAATTGTCACAGAATATCTGCTAGAAAATCATGGATCGTTACAACTAAGAAATTAGAAAATATAGCATAAAATTATAAAAAAAGAAAGGAGATAGTCGCTTCTCCCACCACCTAAAGGTAGTGGGTTTCCGCGACAAATATTTTTTTATGAAAAAATATCTGCATAAGGAAGCCCTAATTTGGGGAATCGGCCTGATCATTCTTTATCTGTTTAGCTGGCAATTGATTCATTATTTTTATAACCAACAAGTCATTACGCAGCAAAATCGCTTTTTAATCGAACAAGCCCAAACGCTAAGTCGCATCAGCCAAAATCAGGCAGAAAAAATCATCCAGCTCGCTCCACAATATGTCCAAAATGAAAATGAGCGGCTCACCTTAATTGATGGTAAAACTGGTAAAATCCTATTTGATACGTTTGAATCCCAATTACAAACTGATTCTCGCAAAAATCGACCAGAAGTTAAAGCGATATTAGATGGCAATGAGACCGGTCAAGCAATCCGTGAAAGTCAGACACTACATAAGGAAATGATGTATGTCACACTTGCTTTACAATCTAAAGGACAATTACGTTATATTTTACGTTTAGCTGAGCCGACTGCAACCTTTTATAATCAAGCTAAGTCCATGCAACGCGCGATTTTTCTCGTATTTACCTTGATGTATTTGATGATTACCTTCTTTATTTTACGGGTCATCTATAAACGCAACCAACCGCTGCAAACCGTGGTCCCTATCTTAGAAAAAATGCTCAATCAGCCTGACCACACCGAATGGATTTTAACGCAAGATGAACAAAGCGGCGAATTATTTTATTTGATTAATCAATTAAATGAAAAATTGCGCCAAACCCATCAAGCATATACCCAAAGTCAAGTACAATTTGCGCAAGTCTTGCAAGAATTGACGATTGGTATCTTTTTAATTGCACCAGATGGCAAGCTACAATTGATGAACCAAGCAATGTGCGAACAACTCGGTTTAACAGAAAGCAAATTAAATGCTGATTTTACCCAAACCATCACTGATCCGAAATTGATTCAAATGATTTATCAAGTACAGTCGAATCATCAGCTGCTACATGAAGAACTGACCACTTTTCAAACCAAGCGGAAATTAGATTTATCGATGCGAATTTTTTCTGATCAGCAACAAATTCTAGGCATGAGTTATGACTTAACCAAGATTAGACATCTTGAAAAGCTGCAAAAAGATTTCGTCGGCAATGTCACCCACGAATTAAAAACACCCGTCACCTCGCTGATAGGCTTTACCGAAACCTTGCTTGATGGCGCGATGGAAGATCCTGAATTATGTCGCCAGTTTTTAACCATCATGCAAAAAGATGCCAATCGTTTACAAGATTTGATTCAAGAAATTATTCAACTGTCGAAAACCGATGAATTATTTGCTTATGAATCTAGTCAGGTCGAATGTGGACGATTGGTCAAACAAATTCTTAGTCAATATGAAAAGAATATCGAGAATAAACAGCTATCCTTGACACTTACCACCGAGAGTGAAGTCACGCTCTTAACTAAAAAAGAACTGATTCAACCCATTCTCAAAAATTTAATTGAAAATGCAATTTTTTATGCCCCTGAAAACGGCAAGATTACGATTCAATTGAAAAAACAAGCCCAGCTATTCACCTTTAAGATTACCGATAATGGCTTAGGAATCGAAGCAAAGGATCAAGCGCGAATTTTCGAACGCTTTTATCGTGTAGACAAAGCGCGGGCAAGACACTCTGGTGGAACTGGCCTTGGTTTAGCCATCGTGAAAGACTATACTGAAAAATTAGGTGGCCGTGTCTGGGTGGAAAGTCATCCTGGCTTAGGCGCTACTTTTATCGTTGAACTTCCTGAATTAACAGAAAACCCCTCATAGTTTCTAAGCTACGAGGGGCTTTCTATTATTATGGAGAACTTATGATGAAATGAAAAGCGTGAGTAGGTTTTGCTTTTCTTTCAATTAAAAGAGACTGGATTATTTCTCGGTCACTTGTCCATCGGCAGAACGCGAGACTTGCATCTTCGTTACTGGTAAATAACCTAACTCTTTGACCAAACCTTCTTGGACTTCATCGGAAACCATGTAATCTAAAAATTTCTTGATTTCTTTTGTTGGCTTGCCTTTGGTATACATATGTTCATAAGACCAAATTGGCCAATCATTGGTTTCGATATTTTCAGCAGTTGGTGCGACACCGTCTAAAGAGAGTGCTTCTAAACTATCATCAATATAAGACAAAGCCAGATAACTAATCGCACCAGGGGTAGAAGAAACAATCTTTTTCACTGTTCCTGATGAATCTTGTTCTTGCGCTTGAATGGTTTTTGCCCCATCTAAGCCCCATTTTTCAAAAGTGGCGCGCGTACCTGATCCACTTGCTCGGTTCACAACAACAATTTCTTGGTCCTTACCGCCTAACTCTTGCCAATTTTTCACCTTACCAGTAAAAATTGCAATCAACTGGTCCTTGGTGATATTTTTGACACCGACCGCTTTATTGACAACTGGGGCCATCCCAACAACTGCTACTTGATGATCAACGAGTTTGCTTGCATCTACGCCATCTTTTTCTTCTGCAAAGACATCGGAATTACCGATTTGCACCGAACCACTGGCCACTTGACTCAAGCCTGTACCTGAGCCCCCACCTTGCACAGTAATTTGATAATTCGCATTTTTTGCAACAAACTGTTCTTGCGCTGATTCCACTAAGGGTTGTAAAGCAGTAGAACCGACCGCAACGATTTGGACTTGTTTAGAATTAGCTGAACTGTTTCCTGTTGAACTTTCATTGCCACATCCGGCTAAAAATACTCCTGCTAAAAGTAACATGGCTGATAATTTTTTCATAGTAATGACTCCTCTTACTTACTTGAATGAATTGATTTGTAAGTTGACTTCTTGCTTACACATTTATCTTAACAAGTGGATGTAAAAGTCCGTTTGATTCTATGTAAAAATTTCTCTTAGATTGTAAAGGTTAGGTAAATAAAAGCAACATTATTTTAGTATCGAAAAAGCGGTCAATCTTCAAGGACTAACCGCTTTGTATGTAGGATATGAAATTGTTTATTGATTTGTATGGTCACTTAGCTGCTCTTCAATGTTTCGTCCGCTGTACATGACACGTAAAACAGTTACTACCTGTTCTTTTATATCTGGAATGTAAAACACGATATAGTTATCTACCTCAACAAAACGCAAGCCACGGCTATACCACGGCTCTTTTCCATATCTCGGAAAGCGTTCTGGCATTTCATATAAACTCAATACCTGACTTTCTAGACGTTCCAGTTGCTTTGCTGCATTTTCCGGTGACAAAAGCTTAAAAGCGATATACTCAAATATCTCTCGTAAATCTTCTTCTGCCTGTATTGACGTGTCTACAGTAAAAATCATAAACCATACTCTTTGCGTATATCAGAAAAAACCGTCTTTGCGTCTTTGGTTCGACCAGCTTTCATATCCGCATATCCTTTCTCCAGCTCTTCATGCAATTCGTCTGTTCTCAACATACTTATATCTGTGGATGTTCTGTCCGGAATTTTTACTTCAAAGGGAAGCCCTCGCTGTAAGATAATCTGTTTATAAAACATATTGATAGCACTAGATGCAGGAATACCTAGTGTAGAGAGGATTTTTTCAGCCTGCTCTTTGATTTCAGGCTCTATTCTCGCATATAAATTTGCTGACTTTGCCATAATAACTCTCCTTTATCGTAAACATCTTTTTCCTTATTATACACAAGTGTCCGCACAACAGCAATACATACCAAATTAGAAGAACCACTTTTTAAATGTGTAGTTAAAATGTTAAGCGGTTTATTTTTTTTGGACAGAATTTTTCTTTTCCTTTGTTCGTTTCTGCTTGCGAAAAGATTGGTATAAAAAGCCAAGATTGAGAAAGAGGAAGGTCCAAATATTTTCAAGTAAGAAATCGCCATTTACAAGATATTCGATTGTAATACCAAGGATTGAACCGACTATAGCAAGAATGATAACCTCTTGATAAGGATGCTGTTCAAAATAATCATTTATTTGATACCAAAAAGACTTCATACCGTTCACCTCTGCTACGTTTTCTGCCATCATACCACATGTCATCCCAATTTAATGACAGATACGAAAAA
Organism: Enterococcus cecorum; assembly: GCF_023221775.1. Lineage (GTDB taxonomy): Bacteria > Bacillota > Bacilli > Lactobacillales > Enterococcaceae > Enterococcus_E > Enterococcus_E cecorum_A. The sequence continues at coordinate 26,991 of NZ_JAKUDS010000009.1, forward strand.
TTGCCCACCTTAATAGCAAAGTGAGCAATCTTTCTTTTCATTAACTGGGATATTTTAAGCTTTTTCGTTTTGAACGTATTTTTCTAAACGTTTCATCGCTTCGACTAATTTTTCCATACTTGCGGCATAGCTTAAACGGACATAACCTTCCGCCTCTGGACCAAACGCAATACCTGGAATAATCGCTAATTGTTGTTTTTGCGCCAAATCCACACAAAAATCAAAAGAATCTTGTATTAATCCTGCTGGAATTTTAGCAAAGATGTAAAAAGCACCAGATGGACGAGCAATTTCAAAGCCAAGTGCTGACATTTTTTCAAAAAGATAGTCGCGGCGTTTTTGATATTCGACTTTCATTTCATCCGCATCATTAATACCAGCCACTAAAGCTTCCACAGCGGCTTTTTGAGAAATCGTGGATGCTGCTGTTACTAAATATTGATGTACTTTGATAATTTCTTTGGTCAATTCTTTCGGTGCACAGATAAAACCGATACGCCAACCAGTCATTGCATGCGATTTAGATAACCCATTAATTAAAATGGTTTGTTCTCTTAGGAATTCCGCAATTGAAACATGATGGCCATCATAAGTTAATTCACTATAGATTTCATCACTGATCACAAAGACTTCATACTTTCTTAATACATCGGCTAAAGCTTGTACTTCTTCACGTGTATAAGTCACACCAGTTGGATTGCTTGGATAGTTCAAAATAACTGCTTTGACCTTGTCTTGATGTGCAATTAAGGCCTTTTCCAATGTTTCAGGTGATAAGACAAAGCCATTATCGCTCGTATCCATATACACCGGTTTTGCCCCAGCTAAGGTAATCACTGGTTCATATCCGGGATAAATAGGCGCTGGTAGTAAAACTTCATCGCCTGGACATAAAACCGCAAGCAAGGCCGCCGAAATCGCTTCGGTCGCGCCCACGGTCACCAAAATCTCATCTTGCCAATGATAATCCACTTGATATTTTTGTTTTAAAAAGGCACTCGCTGCTTGACGTACATCTGCTAAGCCTGCCATTCCTGAATAGTGGGTATGGTTTTGCGTAATCGCTTCTCTTCCTGATGCTTTGACATGCTCCGGAGTCGTAAAGTCAGGTTCCCCTAAAGTTAATTTTAAAATATTAGGAATCGATGAAACCCGCTCATCAAACTGACGAATTAAAGATACGGCAATTTTGCCAACTTGTGGATTGAATTTATTCGTTAAATCAACCAAATCAAACACCTCGTTATTTTTCTTTTAATTGTTTTTTGCCTATTGTATACAATGTCACTAAACTTAGCAAGAGTAGCCCAAAGAATAGTAGAAAACATTGCATGAAAAAGGATTCTGGCAATACATTGATAATCGGATCAGTAGCTGGATCAAATAACCAATCCGTATTTCTAAATAAAATCTGATGAAAATAGATAAAAAAGCGCTCAAAACCAATCGCCATCAAAAATAACAGAACCGCAAACACCAATACAGTCCACTGAATTGGGCGAATAAATAGCCAGGTCATTTTTTGCCGATATAGCTGCTTTAAAATGCGTAGACTCGGCACAAAAGTTACAAGTAAAACGGCATAATTGAATAAAAATAACTGTTTCACCTCGTAAAAATGTTTCGCCCCAGAACTACTACTTGGAAAATCGGGTAATTGCAACGCCTTTATCCAAGGTAAATCCAAATAGGCTAATAATTGATGATAGTTATGAAACAATTGCGTGCGCGTCAAGCCAACACTTTGCGCTAAATGGTGCTGAAACTCTTGCCAATAATACAGTGGCGTAAAATGAATGGTTATCGTAATCGCCAAACTAATCACAGTCAACAACACGCACAAATACTTCAGCCAATAACTAGTCGTAAAGGATAACTTCATTATTTAAAGTCCCATTGATCCAAATTATCCACAACATAACTTGGCGCCTCAGGTAAATGTGGCACTTGTTCTTTAGAGGTAAATCCAGAAAGCACCAATAAAGTATCAATCCCATTATTTAACCCTGAGCGAATATCCGTTTCGTAATTATCGCCCACCATGATGACTTCTTCTTTCGTCATTTGCAGATGTTCAAGGGCTTTTTCCATGATGATGGCTTCAGGCTTACCGATATAGGTTGCTTTGGTTTGCGTAGAAGTCTCTAAAAATGAGATTAACGCCCCAGCACCGGGCAATAATCCACGCTCAGTAGGAATATTTTTATCTGGATTCGTTCCGATAAAGTAGGCGCCTTTTTGAATCGCTAAAGTCGCTTTGACAAATTTTTCATAAGTCACATCATTATCCAAGCCGACAACCACATAATCGGGATTTTCATCATCTAATTCAAATCCTGCCGCTACAATTAAGTCAATTAGACCAGCTTCTCCAATCACATAAACCTTGTTACCTAGATTTTTTTCCTTCATGAAATCAATCGTCGCTAAAGTCGCAGTATAAACATGCTCGGCGGTCACATGAATATCAAATTCATTGGCTAGACGATGCGCCACTGTTTCTGGAGATTTCGTCGTATTATTCGTTACAAATAAAAACGGAATCGCCTTTTCTTGCAAATGTTCGACAAATCGCTTACCTGCTGGGATAGGCTCTTTGCCTAGATAAATTGTCCCATCTAAATCGATTAAGTATCCTTTATATTTCACAGTCTAGTCCTCTCGCTTTCTTACTACAAAATTTCGCTTACCTTCGACATGACTGATGGTATGCTTTTCTTGTTTATGATTTTCAGAAGTTTTTCGTGATTTAATCGTCGGCTTTTTCTTGTGAGCAATGACTTCACGTTTTTCTTCTACAAAAGCTTGATTATTTTTATGCTTTTTATTTTTACGATTTTGCATCTTCTCACGCTTGCCGCCAATTCGTTTCACCACAAAATAGGCACAACCAAAATTACAATACTCATATAAATAATCTTCTAAAGTATCAATTCTTTGTTCGGGTAAAGCTTTTTTATTATTTTCATCAAAAAAGCCTTTTAAGCGCAACTGCTCATAACCCCAGTCGCCAACAATATAATCATACTTCGCTAGCACATCACTATAGCGTTCACCAAATTTTTGTGCATCGAACCCGTCACGATGATTGGCTACTAATTCATATTGTCTAGATCCGACTTGATATTTATTTTCTTCAATTTGGGTAACGACTTCCCCTTTATATTCCACTTTTTCTTCAGTGGCTTGTTCTTGAGTTGTTTGCACTTCTTGTTGCGTTTCCTGATTGGTCATCTTTTCACCATCCTATCAATAATATACTGTCCTTTTTATTATACCTTTTCAGCGGTTGTTTGTGTATGTTTAATTCTCATTTCTTGCTAAAAATTCGCCATAAATCTCACGCAATAATTTTGGATAATATAACGTGACCTCCCCAGCAATTTCTAGTGTTGGGAAAAAAGGTAAAAAGACCCAATAATCCAAAGTCACTAACGAATAGCTTTGATTGGGTGCAATTGCCTTTCCTCTAAGACTTGCTGTTCGACTTTCCGGATGATAGACTAAGCCGTCATTATAAATTTGCCCGAAAATCTTACCACGAAATCCTAAGCCTTTTGGTTGATAATAACTCAAAAAGGTTTGATTTTTGGTCATTTCAGCTGCCAGTCGTATTAAATCACGTCCTTGCAACTGAACGGTCACTAAATGCATCAAATGAGGCAAAATTTCATGTAAGTCTTTTTTCGTAATGACACCTTTGGCTAAAGAATGTAAAACTAAGCCTGTATTTAATAATGCCAAGTCTTGATTGGTCGTAGCTTTCATCGCTTGGGCTAATTCTGCAGTAATTTTTTCAATGGATTTTTCTTCAGTGATTGTGCAAAGGACTTGCTCAGCTAATAAATGTTGACCTTCTTGAAAATACCCTTCACTCACACGTCCTTCATCGGCTACCGGTGGTAAATCTTCATAACAAATGGCCCGTGCGCGTTTCTCTTTTAGCTGATGATTTTCCAAAGTTAAAGTAATTTCACCAACATACTGCCCATACTTCCCGGCCGCTGCCAACAAAGTCTGATTTACATATTCCCCCTGAAGAAACACATGATGCGTATGCGAACCAATAATAAGGTCAATTTCAGAAAATTCTTGAGCAAGTAAACGATCTTGCTTCACACCTAAATGGCTCATCACACAAATGAGGTCAGCTTTTTGCTTTAATTCTGGTAAAAACGCACGCAAAGTTTCTTGTGGATCTAAAATTAACCAATCATTGGCACGATACCCAGATTCAAAAGGAGCAGTCAAACCGATAAAGGCGATTTTGGTCTGGTCTTTTGTCGTCAGAATCGTATAGGCATGGCAGTTAGGTGGAAGTTGTTGATTCAATTGACGGACATTGGCAATCACCACTTGAAAATTGGCTTGTTGATAAAGCTCTTTAAATTCATCTTGGCTAAAACCTAGTCCTTCATTATTGCCCAAAGTGATAAGGTCATAGTGGGCTTGATTCAGTAATGCGATATTACCTTTTCCATGCGTGGCCTCGGTTAAAGGGTGCCATCGATCGCAAAAATCACCTAAATCCAAGGTCCAAAGTGTTTCATCTTCTTTGGATGCTTGTTGTTGACTATCTATGAAATGCGCAATTCGCGGCCAATTTTCCAAATGTGAGTGGATATCATTGGTATGTAAAATCTTTATCGTTTCCATGAAAATACTCCGTAACTTTCAATTCTAACTTTAACTATAATATTTTTTAGACGAAACACAAGCAAAACGCCTAAAAAAGAGTGCCTAAAATCAGACACTCTTGTAATTTATATCATTTTTACTTTTTTCGGCAACATCGCAATCACACTTAATACCACCACAACACTCAGTAGGCGATCAGCATAATCGGTAATCACTTGCACCAAGATCACGCTAGTTAATTGGTTGAGTCCTAGTCCATGAATCAATTGCACAATAATACTCGAGCCTGAAGAAGTGATACCTCCAAATAAGAAATACGTGATAAAAGAAGAAATCAACGTACCTGGTAAGGAAATCACCGCAGCTTCTAGCGGAACACGCCAAGTCTTATGCAAGCGCTGATAAACCATCCCCGCAATAAAACCAGTACACAGTGCGACTGGAATATAATATAGTGCGAATAGATCTGTTGTAATGCCGCCTAGTAGACCACTTAACAAACCGGCTACCATCCCCGCAATCGGTCCAAGTAAAAAGGCAGCCATAATCGTGCCGATGCTATCAAGATAGATAGGCAAACGTAAAAATAAAGCGATAGTCCCACCTATATAGTTAAGTCCGACACATAAAGCAATCAATGCAATTTTTTTCGTTGAGATATTTTTCAAAGTCATTCACCTAGTTTCAAATTTTTCATATCTTGTGCAATGACTTCGTGAGGTACATCTAAGACAATGGCTAGAAATTCCACAAAGAACGCTGTCGAATCGACTTGAGTCAAAATTTTGGCATTTGCCGGTTTGCGCCAAAAATCATGCGCATCTACCAAACTTTGACCACGACTGACTCCTTGATTTTCAATAACTACATAACTATTGAAGCCACTACATAACTGGGTATGAATAAAGTAAGCCACAGCTAGCGGATCATTAATCACACAGCCTAAGACATGCTCTTGTTGCCAGTGAAAATCAAAATAAAATTGGGTCATTTTTGCAAGTATTTCACCCATTTGTGGATTTAAATACTGACTATATTGCAACAAATTCGGTGTCAAAACAATCTTGCACGTCACATCTAAGCCGACCATTTCAATCGGACAGCCTAATTTTTCATAGGCGATTTTTGCCGCATCGGGATCACACCAATAATTATACTCTGCCACCGGTGAACAATTACCATGACTAAGATAAGCACCACCCATGCTGACAAAGCGTTGCATATTTAAACCGAGATTGACATTCAAATCGAGTGCTTGAGCGATATTCGTTAAAGGACCTAAGGCAATAACCGAGATTTCCTGTGGGTGAGCAAAAGTCTGAGCATAAAATTCAGCAGCCGTTTGCTCTTGTGGCGTAACTATAGTCGCTTGAGCTAAATGACTTTCCCCGAGACCATCAAAACCATGCGTATCTTGCGCGCTCACGAAAGGCACAACCAATGGCTCAGACGCACCGAGATAAACTGGAATATCTCGCCGATTGACCAAATCCAAGCAGTAATACACATTTTTCACACCGATTTCGACTGGAACATTGCCTGCAACAACACAAATCGCTACAACATCAATTTCTGGTGACTTGAGCGCATATAATAAAGCCAGCGAATCATCAATCCCTGGATCACAATCAATAATTACTTTGCGCATCTAACCAACCTCCTTACTATATTCTCTTTATACGGTCTAATATAAAGGATTTTGAGATTCTTAGTTTTTTATTCTGGGAGTTCTCGAACCAGTCCAAGTTGACCTTGATTTCAATGCACGAATCAAGCATAGCGAATTTTAGATTAAAAGACAAGCCCTATTTTTTAAACAAATGGATAAATAAAGTAAAAAAAGTGAGCCTCTAAAAAGAAACTCACTTTACAAGATAAGATTTAAGCATTTTTTACTTCTTTCGCAAATTTTGCTATAAAGAAAGTCCCAATCGCTGAAACAATCGCACAGACAATCAACATCATAGACACGCTGCTATATTGAAGGATAAAACCACCTAATAGACTTCCAAGCACCCCACCCATGGTAATGGTCATTGTCAGGTAAGCTTGTCCTTTGAATTGGTCTTGCGGTTTCATCATTTGATTGGTGTAATAGACAGATGCTGGGGTGAATAGCGCAAAAGCAAACATTTGGAAAATTTGAGTCGCATATAATATCGGAATATTGACTGCAAAAATTGTCGCAATCGCTTTAACCGTAAACATAATACTTGCAAAAACCAATAACTTATGACTGCTATATTTGGCTACAATCTTTGAGAATAAGAACATGGTCGGAATCTCAACCATCGCCGCAAGTGACATCGTTGTTCCTAACTCTTTTGAAGTCCCATGCAACGCTTCTACCACTTGGATTAAATAACCGTTAAACATATTATGATAGATAAATAAGCAAGTGCTACCAATTAAGACAAAGCAAAAACTTGGATATTCCTTGACAAAATACATGAAGGAACCACCAGGCACATGGTTAGGATTTTCACCGTGTGCTACTTCTTCGCTCATCTTTTGAATCATCGGGAAACTCAACATCAATAACACGATCAGTCCCACACAAATTAAGCTACTAAATGGAATGACCCAACTCGCAAATTTTGATAATAAAAATCCTAAAATACTTGAAAGAATCGCAAAAGCTAGCGAACCTGTTCCACGGGCTAAACCGAAGTCAATTTTCATGCCATGACGAATATAGTAAAAACTCATCGCATTGATTAAGGGTTGTAACACCTGTAAGAAAATATTGGCAAAAATAAATAAAAGACCTACAAGTAAAAGTTGGCTAGGCACAATCGTTAAGCCTGCTAATAAAATAGCCAATACAGCTGCTACCATCAAAATAATTTGCCGAATACTTAATTTCTTCGCTTGGTCGGCCAAAGTTGAAACATAAGGTTGTAATACACTACTTAGAATATTACTACCAGCCACAATCATCCCTATCATCGCACTATTAAAGCCTTTTGATAAAAGATAAACTGTCGCAAAACTATACAAGGCACAATAACTCATCCAATAGCTACCTTGTAGAAGACTATAATTCAGGGTAAGGTTTTTCCCTTTCATTTCTGTCATCCTTCCATCAAATCTATTTGCAAAAATATTACTGAAAACTTACAGCAATGACAAAAATTATACCATACAATCTTAACCATTTGCAAAGGAAAAATCATATTTATTCTTCTTTCATGACGACCAGACATTCCTCTTGTCTTTTCAACAACGCGAACAATTCTAGTGCTGAAAACAAAATAAAGAAGGTAATGATTTTCCACTAATAGAACAATCACTTTTAGACAAAAACTTTCATTCATTATATGACAGCTATCATAAAATTATTTTCTTCTACAAAAATGTTATACTGAAAGGAGAGTTATTTAGGATTATTGAAATTTAAAAGACAATTGGAAAAATTAATTGATAAAAAAGATTCGTTCAAATCAGTACAGGCGGTGAAACATGAAGAAAAAAAGAATCATATGGGTGATATTCCTCATTGCCTTTTTGGGCGGCTATTTTATTTACAATCATGGGGAAAAAAATACAATCTATATCACAAATCACACAAATTTATCCTTTGCTGATATGAGGGTAAAGTTTCGTGGGAATGTCAATCAAAGCTTACAAGCAAAGAAAAAGATAAAGATACCGAAAGATTTTACTGGTCAAATTACACTTCAAATCAAGAATAAAAATTCAACCAAAACGCACTATATTTCTGGTTATTATGAATATGCTTTTCAAAAAACATTCACCGTTTACATCAGTCAAAATACCAACAATCAGCTTACAGTAAAAATCAAAGAATAAGCACGATACTTAAAGAAACGCCATCTAAAATTACATGATTAGGTGGCGTTATTTAGCATTCATTATTTTAAAACTTGATTTAAATATCATATCTGTAAAACATCTAGAAGTCTTTCAAAAAATCACTTTGAAAGCAAAAAAAAATACACCAGTCAATACTGATGTAATCAATCAGACACATGGAAAGACATGCTTAGTGCTGCTTCCTTCCAGACCTGACACGCTTCACAAGCTTCCCATTGTCCTAGCCATAACGGCAAGACCTATTATATACTATTTTCTGGTGAATGACTAGCCTTTTTTCGTAATTTTTTTGCTTCTCTTAGCTTTTTAAAAAATTGCGATAATAACTGACTACATTCCTCAGCTAAAATACCTGACTCGACATAGCTCCAATGATTAAAGCGTTCATCGGTGGCGATATTTAATAAAGAACCACACGCCCCGCCTTTTGGATCAAATGCCCCGAAATAGATTTCTTCAACACGAGCTAACTGAAGGGCCCCACTACACATCACACATGGTTCTAAAGTCACAAATAATTGACTCTTTTCTAAACGCCAACTACCGACCTTTTCACAAGCCTCTTGAATGGCAAACATCTCTGCATGGGCTGCGGCTTGTTGCTGCGTTTCTCTTTGATTATGTCCGCGACCTATGATTTCACCTTGATAAACCACGACCGCTCCGATGGGAACTTCTGCCATTTGTTCCGCCTTTTTCGCTTCTTTGATGGCTTCTTTCATGAAATACTCTTTTTGTTCTTGGGTCAGACTGCTCCTTTTTTCCATTTTCTCATCCTAACTTCTTATTAAGAAAAGTCCCAAGAGTAATTCTTGAGACTATCTGTACTAATATTTGATTTTGATTTGTTTAATGACTGAACCAACTTTATCTTTGGCTTGGCTAGTCGCATTTTTAACTGATTCGCCATAAGTAGATAACTGTTCTTGACCTTCACCGATTTTTTTACCGATGTTGATTAATGATTCAATATCTTTATCACTTAGACGGTCCACCATATCGCCAACAAAAGCATTGCCATTTAACTTATCGTCCACAAATTTTTTGACTTTTTTGCGGTTTTGAACTTTTTTAACCTTTGTGATAATTTTATCGGCCACAATCGCTGAAGTAATCACCCCAGCTACTAAAGTGGTACTGACACCTAAGGCAATTTTTGTAGATGTTTTCATAACCATCACTCCAATTCTTCTTTTGACCTTATTTTAACACATTTAGAAAACATTTTCATCGATTATATAACGATTTGAGACAAATTCTTAGAGTTGTCTTTTAGTTGTCGCGATTGTTATTTCCAAAAAGAATAAATAAACGTAATAATTGAAGTAAGGTACTCACTGCAGCAGCCACATAAGTTAAAGCAGCGGCGGTTAAGACTTTTTTCACCATAGGCAACTCATCTTCAGCCAGTAAGCCACCTTCACTTAAAATTTGAATGGCTCTTCTTGAAGCATCAAATTCGACAGGCAACGTGACTAATTGGAAAATAAAGACTAATGCAAATGCAATTAAGCCTAAGTTAATCAAAAATTGGCCACGTAATAAAACCCCGATTAAAATCAATGGGATAGACAAAGTCGAACCAATATTGACAATCGGTACAATGCCTGCCCGCAAACGCAATGGAAAATAATTTTTCGCATCTTGTACAGCATGACCACATTCATGAGCAGCCACGCCAATTGCCGCAACAGAAGTCGATTGCGCTGTAGCTTGGGATAAACTCAACATCTTCGTTTGGGCATTATAATTATCGGTCAAATCGCCCGCAATCCCTTGAACACCCACATTATGAATGCCTTGACTTTGTAAGATATACTGAGCAGCTTGCGTCCCGGTAATCCCTTTTTTACTCAAAACCTCGTCATATTTACGGTAAGTACTATTCACATAAGCCGAAGCCGCCATGGATAGCATAATTCCGATAATCACTAAAATATAGGTGGGATCAAAGAAAAACCCCATCGGATACATTCCATACATACCTTTCACCTCGTATCAATTTTCAAGAATAGTTTACCAAAAAAGTATGAAAAATTTGTAAACAGCTTTTGAAAGATTATAGTTTCTTCACAAATTCTGATTTTAATTTCATCGCACCAAAGCCATCAACTTTGCAGTCAATGTTATGGTCGCCTTCTACTAAGCGAATGTTTTTGACCTTAGTGCCTTGTTTAATCGCGCCACTTGCTCCTTTGACTTTTAAATCCTTAATCACAGTGACTGTATCGCCATCTTGTAATTGATTGCCATTTGCATCAAGGACGACTAAGCCTTCTTCTTGGACTTGATCTTCTGGTGACCATTCATGACCGCATTCAGGGCAAATCAATAACCCACGATCCTCATAAGTATATTCTGATTGACACATTGGACATTTTGGTAAAGACATAAATTCCTCCTAAAATTGTTTTATTTTTCCTAATTTCTAATATACTTGAAAACAGGGTGACTTGCAAAGAAAATTTATTTCTGACTTAAATTCTTTGCGTTATCTAATCTGCCTATCTATAACCATTTTGCTACTCCTGCTGGTAACTGATATACGGGAGTTTGACACTTGTGACCTCTAAAATAGTCTATAAACGTTGATATAACAAGCAAAAATCTGTCAAATTTACCCTTCATTTTTGTTGCATGTGCTTTATTCAAAAACATTTGACCGCATAAACAAAACCCTTTCTGCCACTTTAGTCACTGTATTTTTGGGCGTTTTTTGAATCAGTGGTTAAATAAAAGGCATAACCAAAATCACCACGTTGAATAGTTCGCTCGTCGAATTTGTTGAATAGTTTTGGGCTTTCGGGGTATAAAATAAGCGTTTACATTTCTGGTTTATAATTTTTAGCAATTTTTTGCATAAAAAAAAACAGTCGATTTCCACTGGCAATAGATATGTCGTATATAACTAATTTTTTAGTTGATTGATAAAATCTTCTTTAGAAATTTTTATTCCTAGTTCATTATGAAAATTTCGTAGTGTACTATATTTATACGGATTTAATGTTCTAAATTTTACAATCTCTCCTTTTTCAATTTTTGAACAAATTTGAATATATTTATTAACATAATTTTTAACACGGGAGAAAATACGATTTGAATTTTTTAGATAGAATCTTTTTTCATTCGGATCTTTAAAATGATATATTCTTGAATTATCAATGTGCTTTTCTTTTATAATAGTTAATTTACTAAAATCCAAAGCTTTTAAACATATTTTCCCATCATAACGTCTATAAGTCGTATAAGGAAATAAATGTCTTGCACTTCTAAGGTTTTCAGAAATACCAGATCGTAGAGGGATTGCAATTAATAAATTATTAATATCAAGAATCATCACACCATGACCACGTTCATTATCTTTTTGAAATTCATCTAAATTCTGATAAGTATCAAAGTAGTCTTGAGTTAGTAGATGAAAATATAGACTATTTTTATTAATTTTTGACATAAATTATACCTCTATAAATACAAAAAAAGGGTCTTTCTTTTTAGAGTCGCGACCCTTACGACTTCATCAACTTGAGAGTATTATCTTTTTTCAGTCGGTATTACTCTCCGACTACCTCTGTATATATTGTACCAAAAGTGGTGTCAATGTCAAACATTATAAATTATATAACAGACAAGAAAATTTATTTCCGACTTAAATTCTTTGCGTTATCTAATCTGCCTATCTATAACCTTTTGCTGTCCTCGCTGATAACTGATATACAAAGAAGGCCAAGTAGCCACTTTTCTACTTGACCTCAATCAGTTTATTTACGTAAATCATCTAGAAATTCCGTTTTGCTAATCGTTTTTTCGTCTTTCATCTTGATGATTTTGGCAGGACTACCCGCAACTACCGCACCAGCTGGCACATCTTCAGTTACGACAGCACCCGCAGCAACCACTGCACCTTCACCAATGCGCACACCTTCTAGTACAACTGCATTGGCGCCGACTAACACATTGTCTTCCACAATCACTGGACTTGCTGAAGGTGGTTCTAAGACGCCGGCCAACACAGCACCCGCACCAATATGCGCACGTTTTCCTACTGTCGCGCGTGCACCTAAAATGGCTCCCATATCAATCATGGTCTCTTCGCCTACTACGGCACCAATATTAATCACGGCGCCCATCATGACGACAGCATTTTTTCCGATAACAGCTTGGTCACGGATAAACGCACCTGGTTCAATTCGAGCGTCCACTTTGGTTAAGTCTAATAGTGGGACAGCGGAATTGCGACGATCATTTTCTAAATAAGAATCCGTAATCTTATCTTGATGCGCATCTAAAAAGGCGGCTACTTTTGCTGCATCGCCAATCACAAAATGAAAATTCCCTTCACCAAAAATTTTCACTTCATCACTCGTCACACCAGATAAATCACCTTGAACATAGGCTTTGACTGGCGTTTGTTTCGTTGCATCCTTAATATATTTTGCTAACATATATGGATCGGTAAATTGTAATTCTGACATTTTCCACCTCGATAAATTCTTAATTTTGATTCACTAAATCAGCCATATTATATTTGCCACTTGGCTGTTTGGCAAGAAATTCGGCTGCTTCAAGGGCACCTTTGGCAAAAATATTGCGTGATAAAGCGGTGTGTTTAAATTCTAAAATCTCATCTTCACCCGCATAAATCACGATATGCTCACCAGGAATCGTGCCTCCACGAACCACTGAAATCCCTAATTCACTCGTTTTGCGCGCTTCATCTTTAGGCGTGCGGTCATAGATATATTCTTTTTTCTCCTGACAAACTTCATTGATGCTATCAGCCAATAATAAAGCCGTTCCACTCGGTGCATCTTTTTTCTGATTATGATGTTTTTCAATCATTTCAATATCATAATCTTTTTCTAAAATTGGTGTCACTGCTTGCAAGGCCTTAATCAAGACATTAATCCCTAAAGACATGTTCGCCGACTGAAAAATCGCAATTTCTTCACTTGCTTGGTCAATCGTTGCTTGAATGTCTGGTGTTAACCCTGTAGTAGCAACAACAACTGGCAAGTGTAACGCTTTGGCATCGTTAACTAACCGCGCCACAGCTGAAAAGTGTGAAAAATCAATCACGACATCCGCTGTTTCTTTGACTTGTGCTAATTGAGCATAAACTGGAAAATCACTAGGTAAATCCGTATTTTGATCAATGCCAGCTACGACCGTCATTTCTTCTTTGGCTGCAATCATTGACTGTAAGACTTTCCCCATTTTGCCATGACAACCACTTAAAATAATTTTTAGCATGTTTTCACCCTTTCTAACGCGATTGATGAGTTATAACAAACCATAATTTTTCATTTCTTTGGCTAATAATTCGACCGTTTTTTCTTCTGGTTGGTCTAGTGGTAAGCGATAGTAGGTATCATAGCCTTTAAGCATACCGACTGCTTTTTTAATCGGCACTGGATTGACCTCGCTAAAAATCGCATCAATTAATGGTTTTTGTGCTAATTGTACGGCTAAGGCTTCTTTTGTTTTGCCCTCTAAATAATCATGCACCATTTGCGAAGTTTGTTTTGGTGCAATATTACCAATCGTAGAAATCACACCTGAACCACCCACAGACAATAATGGAAGCACTTGATCATCATTTCCTGAATAAAGCGCAAAGTCCTCATCAACCAGACGCGCAATCTCCACAATTTGTGAAATATCGCCACTTGCTTCTTTAATACCGACGACATTAGGAATTTCTTTTAACTCTTTGACAATCGCCGGTGTTAAATTCATCCCTGTCCGTGAAGCCACTGAGTATAAAATAACTGGTAAATCAACACTGGCACAAATTGCTTGATAGTGTTTGATAATGCTTTTCTTCGTTGCTTTATTATAATATGGTGTCACGACCAATAATGCATCGGCCCCCACTCTTTGGGCTGCTTGCGATAATTCAATCCCATGTTGGGTATTATTGGAACCTGTCCCACCAATTACTGGGATACGGCCATTTACTTGTTTGACCACTGCCTCAATCACGGCGATATGTTCTTGATCGTCTAAAGTTGAAGCTTCTCCTGTTGTCCCACACGCGATAATGGCGTCGGCTCCTTGTTGTACATGCCATTCAGCTAGCTCTTTTAACTTATCGAAATCCACCGTTCCATCTGCTAACATTGGGGTAATCAGCGCGATTCCTGCACCTGTAAAAATTGCCACTTTTTGACACTTCCTTTCAAATTTATCATTAATTGTTCATTTTCATTAGTTTTCAGACAATAAAATGAAAAAATACTAACAAAACAATATGAATTGCTCTAATTATATTATATAATGTAAATACTTAGCAAGGAATATTCACTAATTTCTGCAAAAAATTTTTCAAAAATAAGCAGGTTAGTTGCATTCAATCTTAATAATTAATATGCTAATGAATATATCACAAGAAATATCCCTAAGGAGGTTTGCATAAAAATGTTAATTTCTCAAGACGTAGCGCAACTCAAAGACCTCGTGACGAAACATCGACGCGCGCTTCATCAAATTCCTGAGTTAGGCTTATCCGAATATAAAACAAAAGAATATTTATACAATTTTTTGCAACAACTACCTAATATTGAAATCCATGAAATATTAGACACCGGGTTAGTCGCAATCTTTAAAGGTACCAAAGAAGGCAAGACATTAGGCTTTCGTACCGATATCGATGCTTTACCGATTACTGAAAATACTGACTTAGCCTTTCAAAGCACTCATCCTGGTAAGATGCATGCTTGTGGTCATGATGGACATATGGCTACCATGCTAGGCTTTGCACAATATCTTGCCACACATCCGCAAGAAATTATCGGTACCATCGTCTTAGTCTTTCAACCAGCTGAAGAAGGTCCTGGCGGTGCCCAACTTTTAATCGATGCCGGGCTTTTTGAAAAATATGGCATTGAACAAATGATTGGCTTACACGTCTTTCCAGAATTTGACGAAGGAATCATCGCCTGTCGTAAAGGACCAATGATGGCAAGAAATGGCGAGGTCTACATCACAATCAAAGGTAAGAGTGCTCACGGGGCGCAACCACAAATCGGGGCTGATGCGATTGTTGCTACTAGCGCGGTGATTTCAGGCCTACATACAATTATTTCGCGAAATCTTTCGCCGATGGATTCAGCCGTCCTCACTTTTGGTAAGATTACCGGTGGCGATGCGATGAATATAATTGCCCAAGAAGTCAAAATTGAAGGTACGATGCGCGCATTTAGCGATGAAGTTTATGAAACGATGACCCGTCGTATTGAAGAAATTGCGCAAAACATCGCCAAAGGATATGGTTGTGAAGCTGAAGTAACCTTTAATCATATGTATCGTGTGGTAGATAATGATGCACAAATGGTCGCAGCCTTAGAAAAAATTGTTGGAGATAGCTATGTTACGACCCCACCTTATATGCTCGCTGAAGACTTCTCAATGTACCAGCAAAAGGTGCCAAGTCTCTTTTTCTTCGTAGGTATTCGCAATGAAGCATTAGGCTATACACATCCTTTACACAGCGATCAACTACAATTTAATGAAGAATATTTACTCGGCGGTGTGGAATGTTACCGTCAATTAATGAAAGAATTAAATCAACAAGGAGTCCTGCAATGAATTTTGAAGTAAAAAATCATCATTTATATTTTGATGGGTGTGACACAGTTGCATTAGCCCAAAAATATGGCACCCCACTCTATGTCTTTTCAGAAAACGCGATTGTCGCAGAATGTAATCAGTTAAAAGCTGCCTTTACCAATCGCTATCCAAATACGCGTGTGGCCTACGCTTCAAAGGCTTTTTCTACACTTGCAATGTATAAAATCATGGCTCGTGAAGGTTTTTGTATCGATGTGGTCAGTGGTGGGGAACTATATACCGCCATCCAAGCTGATTTTCCAGCCGAACATATCGAGTTTAATGGCAATAATAAATCTGATGAGGAATTAAGTCTGGCTTTAGATTATGGTGTAGGGCGGATTATCGTTGATGGGTTACAAGAAATTGAACGCATTCAAAAACTTGCAAGTGAAAAACAAACCACAGCCAAAGTCTTATTTAGAATTACTCCTGAAGTGAATGTTAATACCCATAGCTATATTTCAACCGGTCAAAAAGATTCCAAATTTGGGATTCCGCTTGATGAAGAGATTTTATGGCCAACCATTCAAAAAGCCATTGATGCCAGCAATATTGAATTTTATGGTTTCCATTTCCATGTAGGGAGTCAGTTAAAAGACAATAGCGCGCATCTAGCTGCAGCGAAAATTGCCTTAGATTTGGCCTTAGAAGTGCGAAAACGTCTAAACTATACGATTAAAGAATTGAATTACGGCGGTGGCTTTGGTGTGAAATACTTACCAGATGAACTCCGCCAACCATACGAATACTTTCTAACACCTTTGATGGAATTAACGGAAAGCTTTTGTCGAAAACATGATTTTCCACGTCCAAATATCGTCATCGAGCCTGGTCGAAGTATTGTGGCCGAAGCTGGCATTAGCTTACACACAATTGGCGAAATTAAGACTTTACCAGGCATCCGTACTTATGCTGCCATTGATGGTGGGATGACTGATAACATTCGCCCAGGCTTATATAATGCGACTTATACCGGAGTCATTGCCAACAAAGCCGATGAAGAAAAAACAGAAAAAGTGACCATCTCTGGGAAAGCCTGCGAAAGTACCGATATTTTGGTGAAAGACTTAGCCGTACCAAAAGTTGAAACAGGTGATATTTTCGCTACCTTTACAACGGGGGCTTATGGCTATTCCATGGCTAGCAACTATAATAAACTACCCATTCCAGCGGTCGTATTAGTGAAAGATGGGCAAGATGCTTTAATCGTCAAACGCCAAAGCTATGAACAAATGATCCAAAATGAATTGATTCCCGATTTTTTATAGAAAGTGAGTGTGAAATGATGCAAATTCCTTTTTACAAAATGCAAGGTACCGGCAACGACTTTATCATTATTAATAATATTGAATTAAAATTTCCTTATGAAACCTTAGTCAAATTAGCCAAACAAATCTGCCAACGTAAAATTTCCGTGGGTTCAGATGCCTTAATGGTAGTAGATACTCCCCAAAAAGGCGGCGATTTTCGCATGATTTTCTTCAACGCAGATGGCACCGAAGCTGAAATGTGTGGCAATGGTGCTCGTTGTTTGGCGCGCTATGCTTTTGAAAACCAACTGGCAAATGAAGAAATGCAAATCGAAACAGTTGCGGGGATGGTTTATGCCAAACGTTTAGACCAACGCAATTATCAAGTGCAATTAAATGATCCCGCCAATATACAAGAAGCTTTGATGTTTAATGATTTATTAGTAGATTATGTCGAATTGGGGGATCCTGGTATTCCGCATTTAGTCGTTCCTTATGAAAATCTAAGTAGCACCCCCTTAGCATCGATTCAAGCTTTGGCCAAAAGTTTACGCTACTGGGAGCAATTGCCTAAAGGAGCCAATGTCAATTTTTATGAAGTATTAGACAATCAAGAAGTCGTGGTTCGAACCTTTGAACGGGGCGTAGAAGATTTTACCCTAGCTTGTGGCACAGGTAGCGGCTCAACTGCCTATATCCTGGCACAAAAAGGTTTAGTCCAACCAGAAGAAGTCACTATCCATGTCCTTGGTGGTATCTTAAAAGTCAAAGTCACACCAGACGGACTCTTCTTAATTGGGGATACTAATATTATTACCAAAGGCGAAATCATGGACGAAAATCTTGCGTCTACTCTTCGGTATTAATTCAAAATGAATAGCCGAGGTCACTAGCATTCTTAGATTCTCTAAAAATTGCTAGCAATCTCGGCTATTTTTAATGTAAAAAAATCAAATACGACTTTTTAGACACTTTATTTTTTTGATTTCTTCATACGACGGTGATTACCTAGGCCTAAAATGAATCCAAAACCTAAAATCATAGTTCCAAATACACTTGGAATGACAGATAGCATACCTGTTTTTGGCAATTTATCGGCCGTTTTACTGCTTACTAATTGATTATTTTCGGTCTTAGTAGACTTGGCTTGTACAGTTGTTTGTGTATGACTTTGTTTTTGACTCTCATTTTTTTGACTATCGCTCTTTTGATTGTCTTTTGGTTGATCATCGTTATTATGATTATTATTTGATTGATTATCGTTCTCCTGACCCTCATTCGTTTGATTGTCTTTTGATTGATTCTCATTCTCTTGATGATCGTCTTTTTGATCCACTTCATCAATCGCCTGGTTATACTCTTCTTGACGAATGATTTCTGCTAGTTGCTCTTGTAGACGTGAAACCTCGGCACTTTGCTTTTCATAAGCAACTTTTGCGTCGTTTACCTTATTTGTTGCTGCTTCTAACTCTGCTTGTACTTGCTCTAATGAGATTAAAGCACGTACATATCGATCTTTTGCTTGCGCTAATAATTCGTCTGCGTTCAGATAATTTGCTAACTTCTCTTCTAAGGCAGCAACTTCTGCTTTTGCTTGCTCAACTGCTTTTGCTTTTTGTGCATAATCTGATTGTGCCTTTTGGTAACTTGTATTTTTTTGTTCAAAGTCAGCCTGAACGCTAGCTAATTCGCTCAACGCCGTGTTTAAGGCTTCACTAGTAGCCGCTACTTTCCCTTCGACTTGTGCTAATTTTTCTTCATTCGCCGCTTTGATTTCTTCGCTATGTGCAAGATTATATTCTGCCTGAGTAAGTTGCCCCTTAGCATCCTGTACCGCAGATTGACGCTTAGTTAACTCAGCATGAAGCTGTGCTAAATGTCCCTTTGCTCCATCGACAGCATTTTGTTTTACTTCAAGCGTTTTTTGGGCTTTATCCAAGTTGTTTTCAATATCTGCTCGTTGGGCTTCTAATTTTCCTTCACTAGCTTTTATATCAGCTAGAACTTTTTGTTTTTCTGAAACCTCTTGATTTGTACGTTCGACTTCAGCACTTGCGCTTTTCTCCGCAGCTAATTTTTCTTCAAGCGAGTCATTAGCAGTTGCTAAAGCGTTTTGCAATTTAGCCAACTTTTCTTGCTGTTGTGCTACATTTTCTTTTGCTTGAACGAATTCATTTTGCTTTTCTTTTAATGATTGCTGTGCGGTATCGCTTGCTTGTTGAGCCACCATTTGTTGCTGTTTTAAGTCTTTTTTAAGTTTGTCATTTGCCGCAAGCTGTTGTTTGACTTTAGTAATTTCTTGTTGTAGATTATCGATTGCTGGATTTGATGTAACAAATTGTTCATTTGGATTTCCTTGCTTTGGCGTAAAACTTTCCAAATGGATTAGTCCGAAACGATCCACAGCCACTCCGATTCGAAACTCCTTCACTTTCACTCTCTCAGCAAAAGTTAGCGTCAGATGATTCGTATGCGTCCAACCAGAAGGTTTATCATCAAATAACATCATCACCATCGCTTCATAGATCGCTTTCTTCAACTCATCCATAGAAATCGTACCATCATTATTTGGTAAGAAGCCAACTGCTAGTGATTCTGCTACTCCACTCACCCCGCCAATTGCTTGAGCTGCCTCCTCTAAAGCGACTGAATCATGTGGGGAATCTTTTGGAGATGTTTTTTGATAGTAACGATCCGCTACATCTTGCGCATAACGTAAAGATAGATCTGAGACTACATGGTTTACTTGATACCCTAATTGATTATGATTAAAATCATTTAATACATCAGCTACCCAAACAGATAATTCTTTTACTTCTGCTTCAGATAAATTTTTCCAGTTCACTTGGCGTTCTTGATCACCCTTTTGAGACTGATAAACATTCATCTTCATTGCTTCATCTTTGAATTTTTCTAATCCATCAAGGTTCTTAGCATCTTCATACTTCATATAATCATAACCATTTGGGCGTTTGATTTTATTTGGTAACTCAGACGTTTTCAATTGCTCTAATGCAGCCGTTAATGAGCTTAATTGTGCTTGTAATTTTTCCGATTGTGAAACCGCACTGGCTAATTCAGCATTTACACTTGCCAATGCTTTAGACTTTTCATCCACCATTGCTTGTTTATTAGCAATATCTGTCGCTAATTGTTGAAGTTTTTGTTCATTCGCTGCTATTTCTTTTTGAAGGTTCGCAATACTTTGTGTTAATTCTTCTGAAGAGCTATTTTCCAATGCCGCTTGTGCTTGTTGTAACTTAGCTTTCTTCTCGTTCAGTTGTTCCACAGCCTCATTGTACGCTTGTTGCGCTTGAGCAATATCTGCTTGTTGGGCTTTCATTTCTTCATTTATATTCACCAAATCTTGCTGTAAAGCTTGCAAGTTCTCTTTTGCAGCGTTTAATTCTTCTGACGCATTTGATAATTTTAATTCTTGATCAGAAATTTGTTTTTCTGTTTGAGCCACAGCTGCTTGCTTTTGTTGTAACAGCGCCTCTGCATTATCAACCGCTTTAGCCAGCTCGTTTACCTCAGCGTTGTTAACAGCTTCCTTTGCCTCAGCTAATTGTTTAGTTAAAGCTTGTAATTTTTCTTGTAAAGCAGCAACTTCTTTTTGCTGTTGTGCTAAATCTTGATTTGCTTTTTCAAGAATCTGACTGTTTTCGGCTAATTGTTGCTTGTTTTCTGTTAATTCTGTTTCTTGATTTGCAAGATTTTGGTTTTTATTTTCAATGGCCTTTTCAGTCGACTCAATATTTTCTTTGGTAGCCTGCTCCTTATTTTCTTGGGATAGCGCTTGTTCTTCTTCTGCAGCTCTCAATTCGTTTTCGGCTAAGTTTTTGGCCTCACTTGCTTGATTTTCTGCTTCTTGGGCTTGTTTGAGATCATCCGCTAGTTTTTCTTGATTTTCTTGAGCCTGATTTAAGTCATTTTGAACTTCTTCTTTTGTGGTTGCCTGATTCACATTACTCAGATTGGTTGATAAATCCGCCTGCTCCTCTGCTTGAATATTTTGTGTAGAAGCCAATAGCCCTGCACTTAAAATTGCTCCCGTAACTAATAGTTTCTTTTCCATATTCATTTTCCCTTCTAATTTTTTCCATAATCACGAAAATTGGTTGTGATTATTTATATTATACCAAAAATATACCAAAAATTTCTTCGTTTATCTCCAGATTTTTAAAACAAACTTTGAATTTCTTGATAAATTTCTTGGGCTTCTTCCAAACTGTAGGCATTGGCGCCACTCGCTAATGGATGACCACCCCCATGATGACGTTTCGCGATTTCGTTGATAGGCTTAGTTTTAGAACGTAAACGCACACGATAATAGCCTTCTGGTTGCTCGACAAATAATGCCCAGGCTTGGACTTGTTCAATTTCTCCAGGCAATGGCACCAAATGCGCAGTCTTGGCATCATCTACTTGATACTCTTGCAATACTGCTTGTGATAAGTAGCAACAAGCCGCCCCATTTTCATCTATTTCAAGATTTTGATAGACGTAACCTACTAACTTAGATACGGCTAAACTAATTTGTGAGATTTGGCGATTTAATAATGTCGCATCAAAGTCAAATTCTCTTAAAAAGCTAGCAATCCGCAGTGTTTTTGCCGTCGTTGCTGGATATAAAAATCTACCCGTATCACCTACAATACCAGCATAGAGCAAACGTGCGGCCTTTGTAGTCATCGTTAATTCATCCGCTAATTGTTGATAAAAATCACAAATAATCTCGCTACAACTACTTGCAGTCGTATCCACATAGACCAAATCGCCATAAGGTTCGTCATTTGGATGATGATCAATTTTGATTAACTCTTTTCCTAGATGATAGCGCTCATCACTAATTCGCGGTGCATTGGCAGTATCAGTGACAATCACGAGTGCATCTTGATAAACATCATCAGCTATTTCTTGCATTATTGCTAAATATTCCAAATTATCAACGGTTTTCCCTACTTGATAAATCTGCTTTTCAGGAAAACTTGCTCGCAAAATCTCAGCCAATCCGACTTGCGAACCTAAGGCATCTGGATCAGGACGCATATGACGATGAATAATAATCGTATCATAGGCTTTTATTTTATTTAGTATTGCTTGTGCTGTTTGTAAATCCATCTTATCCCTACTTTCTATGCTCTTTCCATGACTTGACAAGTGACAATCGCTTTAGCCACCAAAGTATTTTCAAGATAAATTTCCATATCTAGTTTAGCAGAACGGCGGCCTGACTCTAAAATTCGCGGCTGAATCGAAAGCTCGCTCTCTAACTGAATCAATTTGAAATAATGTAAGTTCACTTGTTCAATCCAAGTATTTTTACGTTTATAAATCATCATGGTTTGTTTGGCAGTATTGGCAATCAATCCTGAAAGCACCCCAAAAGAAATCGTCCCTAGTTCATCTACCATTTGTGGCGTAACTGTAAATTGAAACTCTGGCAATTCAAGGGCATTTCCTTGGGCATCTTCTTCAATCATCTGAATTTGCGCATTGACTTGATCGGCAATCGTATCAGATACTTGCGGCTGTCTTTGAACCAAATGCATCGCCTTCATCACATCTTGACGTGTCACAATCCCTAATAGTGAAAAATCATCGGCAACCACGGGCATCACTTCTAAGCCATCCCAAATCATTTGATGACTGACAGAAGCAATCGACATTTCCTTTTTCACGACACGGGGATCTTTGGTCATGACCCGTTCAATTAAGAGATGATCGCTCTTTTCTAAAATATCTTTGGTGGTCACAATCCCAACCACACGCATATTTTTATTGACGACTGGGAAGCGCGAATGTTTGGTGGTTTCGGCCAATTCAATATAATCACGCACCGTATCATGAACTTGTAAATAATGCGTCTTTTCTAGTGGCATATAAATATCGGCAATCAGCATAATTTCTTTTTTAATCAATTGATCGCTTAAAGCTCGGTTAATCATCGTCGCCACGGTAAACGTATCATAAGTCGTCCGTAAAATTGGTAGCCCCTTTTCATCAGCAAGACTGGCAATCTCACTAGTCGTATCAAAACCACCAGTAATTAACACCGCCGCCCCATTTTCTAAAGCCAAGCGTTGCACATTAATACGGTTACCGACAATCATCAATGAACCAGGTGTCACATAACGTTCAATGGCTGAGACTTCCATCGCTCCAATCACAAATTTATTGAGTACATGACTTAAACCACTTTCACCCCCAAGCACATCTCCTTCAATAATCTCTACTACTTCTGCAAAGGTTAATTTTTCAATATTTTTCTTTAATTTGCGTTCAATACGAATGGTTCCTACCCGTTGAATGGTCGAAACTAAACCGCTATTTTCGGCCTCTTTAATTGCACGATAGGCAGTCCCTTCGCTGACCTTTAGCTGTTTAGCAATCCCGCGTACTGAGATTTTTTCGCCAACTGGCAACTGCTCAATATATGATAAAATTAAATCATGTTTCGTTGTCATTTGCTCACTTCTTCCTCTTGTAATTTGTTATAACACAACCCATTATATAGAACGTTTACATCTAACTTTTTTAGATGAAACTAATACAGTATGCACCATTTATTGTAACAGATTTTAGCAGAAGTACAATGCCTTTTAGGAAGTTTCTGAGGGGAAAAATAATTTTCTAGACTATCAGGAGAAATGATTCAAGTTTAGCGTTTTTTGCAACTTTCACACCTAAATATAGACAAGAATTTGCGCTATCGCTATGATTAGAGCTGAAAATAGATTTGCTTTATTTGTGGGTTAGTGGATATGGTCTGCACCCGCCTGTGGGCTCAACATTTATCATTAATGTTGAGTAAAAGAATAGCAGGACTGCCTACCCTTGAGGAATAGAGAGGGCATATCTAGCGTGAGATGAAACTCGATACGTGGAAAAGATACCTAGTGTTAAATTTTGGCATTCGGTATCTTTTTATTTAAAGTTTTACTGATATTAGAATCTAAAAATATACATCGACCTTTCAATTTTAACCACAAAAATAGCCAAGAGAACCATTGATAACATTCTCTTGGCTATGAGTATTAATAGCGATTATTTTTGCCTTTACGGTTGCTTGACTCCATAATCACTGGCAAAATGACTGGGCGACGACGTGTTTGCTCAAATAGAAAGCGACTCAATTGATCACGGATATCTTGTTTGAGATTGCCCCAATCAAAGTCTTGCACTTGTAAATGACTTTCAACAATTTCTTGCACGATTTCGGCACTTTCACGCATCAAATCACGGCTAGCCTTCACATAGACAAAGCCTCGTGAAGTAATTTGTGGGGAGGAAATAATTTTTTTCTCGCGGCGATTAATCGTAACCACTGCTACAAAGATGCCATCTTCAGACAATACTTTGCGGTCGCGCAAGACAATATTTCCAATATCACCGACCCCTTTACCATCAATCATGACATTTTCAGCTGGCACCGAACCATTTAAAATCAAACGGCCCTTAATCAAGCTGATGACATCCCCTTTAGCCGTCACTAAAATATGTTTATCATCATAACCTAATTGTTTAGCCAGATTTGCATGAGCGACTAATTGACGATATTCTCCTTGAACTGGAATTAAATATTTCGGTTTCAAAAGATTCATCATCAATTGTAAGTCAGTTGGATTGGCATGCCCTGAAACCGACATATTATCAGAAATATTTTTAACCGTGCCACCTGCGCGATAAATAATATCTTCTGTCTTAGCAACCACCGTCTCCATCGAAATAGTTGGCGTAGTCGTAATATAAACCAAATCTCCCTCATGAATACGCAAAGTTCGGTGTGTCCCTTTTGCCATGCGTTGTAAAGATTTAATTGGCTCTCCCATACGACCCGTTTCTAAAATCAATAGTTCTTCTGGAGCGTATTTTTTCATTTCTTTTTGCGGAATAAATAAATCTTCATCAGGAACTGTTAATTTCCCTAGCTTCATCGCGGTTCGAATAATACGGCCGAAATCTTGACCCGTCAATACAATTTTACGGCCCGCTTTATAACAGGCATCAATCACTTGTTGAACACGCTGTAAGTTACTTGCGACACAGGCAACGACAATTCGGCCTTCCCAATAATTAATGGTATCATAGACTTCTTCAGCAATTTTTTGTTCTGAAGCAATCGGTTGAGGATTTTCAGCATTACTTGAAGTACTTAATAATGCGAGGACCCCTTCTTTACCAATTTCGGCTAAGCGTGCAAAATCGGTGCGATAAGGTTCACTGGCTGATTGGTCAAACTTGAAATCCCCAGTATAGACAATATTGCCTTCTGATGTTTTTAAGCTCACCCCTACTGAATCAGGAATAGAATGTGTTGTTCTAAAGAAGCTTACCACCGTTTGACCAAAATCAATTTCTGTGTATTCATCAATCACATGAAACTCTTTAAATCGTTTAGTCGGCTCATAACGATGCACATTTAATTTCGCTAATTCAATGGTTAATTTCGTCCCAAAAACCGGGGCCTTCACTTCAGCCAAAAGATAAGGAAGCGCCCCGATTGCATCTGGATGTCCATGGGTTAAAAAGATTCCGGCAATCCTTTCTTTATTGTCTCTAAGATAAGTAAAATCAGGAATAATCGTATCAATTCCCAATAGTTCACTTTCTGGATAGCGTAACCCACAATCAAGCACGAAAATATCTTCATCAACTTCGGCAATGTATAGGTTTTTTCCACTTTCACGAACCCCGCTTTGTGGAATGATATTTATCTTAGTCAAAAATTTCACCTCAATTTTTATTTTATTTCTTTAACTCATCATTACTATTATACATGAAATCAAGACTAAAACAAAAAGAAAAATACAACTATCTCATAGAATTCAAAAAATCATTGGTTTATTCTTACAAAAGTGAGAACATCCATCCCTTTAGATACAAAAATACCGACCTGTCCTATCAACAAGTCGGTAAATTTTTATTCAGGTACACGGACTAAATCCATTTCATGTAACGTTTCGGCGATTTGTACAGAGTTCCAAGCAGCGCCTTTCAATAGATTATCAGATACGACCCATAAGTGTAAGCCGTTTTCAACATCTAAATCTTTTCGGATACGACCAACAAAGGTTTCTTTCTTGCCAATTGAATTGATTGCTTGTGGATAGATTTGTTGGCTAGGATCATCTTCTAAAACGACACCTGGTGCATCTTTTAATACATCGCGCACTTCTTCGACCGTTAATGGTGTTTTTGTTTCAATATAAACAGATTCAGAATGACCGCTTAAAACAGGTACACGGACACAAGTCGCAGAAACTTTGATGCTGCTATCTTCCATAATTTTCTTCGTTTCATTGACCATTTTCCACTCTTCATAAGTGTAACCTTCATCACTAAACACATCGATTTGCGCCAAAGCATTAAAGGCCAATGGATAGTGTTTTTTATCGCCACCACATGGTAAAATTTCAGCCGTTAATTCATTTAATGGCGTCCCTTCACTAAAGACTTTCACTTGATTTGTTAATTCAGCAATCGCACGCGCACCAGCACCCGATACCGCTTGATAAGTAGAAACAATCACACGGTCCAAACCAGCTTTTTGACGGATAGGCTCTAGGGCAACCATCATTTGAATCGTTGAACAGTTTGGATTGGCGATAATTCCTTTATGTGATTTTAATGCTTCTTTATTCACCTCAGGCACAACCAACGGAATTCCTTCATGCATTCTGAAATAGCTGGTATTATCAACTACTACCGCTCCACGTTTCACAGCTTCTGGCGCAAAGACTTTTGAAATGCTACCACCTGCACTAAATAAAGCTAAATCAACACCTTCAAATGATTCCGGCACTAATTCTTCAATCGTTAATTCTTGCTCTTTAAAGAATGCTTTTTTTCCAGCTGAACGTTTAGAAGCTAATAATTTCACTGCTTTAATAGGTAATGTAGATTGCTCCAACATTTCTATCATTTTTGTTCCGACAGCCCCAGTTGCTCCAACGACTGCTACAGTATATTCTCCTGCCACACGACATTACTCCCTTTTATTAAGATTTTTTAATTATTTTAACACATATTTCAAATTTTACTAGTCTTTTCACCTATTTTTTCCGATAAATTCATTGAAAGTAAGAGCACGCTTTGTTATAGTGGGTATGCAAATGAAATTTTGGAGGGATATACATGGCAAAAGTAGAAAGCTTTAGTCTAGATCATAATAAAGTCAAAGCACCTTACGTCCGCATGGCAGGAATGGAAACCAATCAAGGAGTCGTCATTCAAAAATTTGATTTACGTTTCTTACAACCAAATCAAGATGCCTTACCAACTGCTGCACTTCACACCTTAGAACATTTATTAGCCGTGAATTTACGCGACTATATTGAAGGAGTCATCGATTTATCTCCAATGGGTTGTCGCACTGGTTTTTACTTAATCGTTTGGGGCGAACATTCTACAGCAGAAATTCGCGATGCTCTTAAAACCGTCTTAGAAAAACACGTCATTGGTACTGATTACGTGCCAGCTGTTTCGGCCAAAGAATGTGGGAATTATCGCGACCATTCCTTATTTGCTGCCCAAGAATATGCCAAACAAGTACTTGCTCAAGGCATTAGCAGCGATCCATTTGAAAGACTTGTTTAATCATAAAAATGGGGCTGACCCATTAGTCTCTAATAAAAAATGAGTATATAAATAATCCGAACGTTCATTGTTGATTTTATGAGTAATCAAGTTGAACATTCGGATTTTCTTTGTCTTTTATTAATTATTTATTTCATCATAAGGATTTCTTTTTTTAATTATCTTGCTAAAATACTTTTGGGTCAGCCCCATTTTTTTATTTCTTTACTAAATTTCGTATGAGAGATATTAACCAATTTTCACTAATCTCATATTCTTCAAAATTCTTTATTGTCAGAGCGTCTTGAATTTGACGTTTTCTATTAGGAATAATAAACAAAGGAATTTGATTTAGTGAAAACCATCTTAAGTCACGTGTCTCCGATGTTGTTCTCTTCAATTCTCCACCAACAATCTGACTAACAAAAAGATGTTGGCAATCGTTTCTAGTTTTATCTATATATCGAGCAAATTCATAGTCAATCTGAACTTCATACCCTGTTTCCTCATACATCTCTCTTATGGCCGCTTCACTAGGAAGTTCATCTGATTCAACTACACCACCAGGTAAATCCCATAATGGGAAGTCACGACGTTTCACTAATAAAACGCGTTGATTTACAATGACCACATTAAAAGCACCATGACTATATTTCATTCTTTCCTCTTTATCTATTCGGTAACTCAAAAATCATCGCTGCAAATGGCGCAAGTGTCATGCGTTTTTGCAATTTCGGCTCATCGATATTTGTTAGTAAAACTTTCGCCGTTGGTTGTACCACACGGTTTGGCAAATCTACCACAACTTCTTGATCACTTAAATTCACTAAGACCAAAGCACTTTGCTCAGCCGTATTTCGGGTATAAGCAATGACTTGTGGATGTTTCGCTAAGTGCAATTCATAATTTCCATCAACAAATAGCGGTGTTTTGCGCAACTGAATCGCTTGTTTATAAAAGTTTAACAAGGAATCTGGACGCTCTTCTTGCTCAGCTACATTGATTTCCTGATAGTTTGGATTCACCGCTAACCAAGGTTGTGCTCGGCTAAAACCAGCTTCATCACTATCTTGCCATTGCATCGGTGTCCGTGAATGATCTCTAGTCCAATGACAAATTTGTTGTAATGCTTCAGATGGTTCTACACCTTGTTTCAACAATTCTTGATAATGGCTATAACTATCTTTAGCATCTAATTGTTCTACTGATGTAAATGGGAAATTCGTCATACCGATTTCCTGTCCTTGGTAGATAAACGGTGTCCCTTTCATAAATAGAAAAGCCGTTGCGATTGCTTTAGCCGACTGTTCGCTTTCATTACCCAAAATCGAATTGATGCGAGGATTATCATGATTTTCGACATAGAGTGCATTCCAACCATTCGCATTCAAATCTTTTTGCCAACGACTAACAACTTTCTTCCATCCGAGCACATTGATACGCTCATGACCAGGTTGGCCTTCTCTGACTTGATGTTCTAATTCAAAAATCATATCTAGATAGCCTTCTCGATTGGTCCATTTCACCGCTTTTTTACTCGTCACACCACTTGCTTCACCAATCGTTACAATCGGATATTCGTCAAAAATTCCCTTCAAATCTTGCATATACTCATCAATTCCCGCCACATTCATAAACGGCGCCCATGGATTATCGGTAATTTTGAAGTCCCATGGCTCTTTTTGGATATGACTAATCGCATCTAAACGGAAACCATCAATGCCTAAATCTAGCCACCAGCGAATCATTTCATAGATTTCTTGGCGTAACTTAGGATTTTTCCAATTTAAATCTGGCTGTTCTGGCGCAAAGATATGGAAATACGCTTGTTTTGATTTTTCATCATATTGCCAAGTCGAACCTCCGAAGAAACTTTGCCAGTCATTCGGCATTCGATCCGGTGTTGAATCTGCCCATAAGTAATAATCACGATAAGGATTGTCCTTGCCTTTTAGCGCTTCTTGAAACCATGGATGCTGATCACTCGTATGATTAACGACCAGATCCATCACAATCTTCAAGCCTAAATCATGTGCTTTTGTCAGTAATTCCTTAAAATCCTCCATCGTTCCAAAATCAGGATGAATGGCTTGATAATCAGAAATATCATAGCCATTATCCACATTTGGTGAAGCATAAATTGGATTAATCCAGATGAAATCGACTCCTAAATCTTTAATATAAGGCAATTTTGCGATGATTCCTTGCAAATCACCAATACCATCATTATTACTATCATAAAAACTCCGCGGATAGATTTGATAACC
Organism: Enterococcus cecorum; assembly: GCF_023221775.1. Classification (GTDB taxonomy): domain Bacteria; phylum Bacillota; class Bacilli; order Lactobacillales; family Enterococcaceae; genus Enterococcus_E; species Enterococcus_E cecorum_A. The sequence continues at coordinate 57,175 of NZ_JAKUDS010000009.1, forward strand.
TATCGCAGTTTCCCACCATTTTCTTTCCATATTATGCCTCCAATTTTACAACAAAAGCTTGCCATGGTTTTAAGGTCAAGTCTAAGCATTCTGATAACTGCACAGGCATATTTTCAATGATAACTTCTTTAGCCTTGGCATTGTCATACTTAAAGTCGTGTGCTTCATTAGAAAAGTTTGTCACAACTAGCCAAGTTTCGCCTTGATATTTACGTAGGTAGGCAAATACTTCCTCTTGCGTATCCACTAATTCAAAATCGCCCCAAATCATAATTGGGTTTGCTTTACGTAGGGCAATTAATTTTTGATAAGTGTAAAAAATCGAATCAGGATCGGCCAAAGCTTGTTCAACATTAATCTTTTCATAATTATCATTGACGGCAATCCATGGTTCCACCGTTGAAAAACCGGCAAAGGCATGATTATTCCATTGTACTGGACGTCTAGCATTATCCCGACCTTTGACATTAATCGAGTGGATAATATCTTCTTTTGCATAGCCATTTGCTAAACGTTCATGATACATATTAATGGTTTCAATATCACGCGCTTGAGAAATATCGGTAATTGCCGTATTGGTCATGCCGATTTCTTCTCCTTGATAGATATATGGTGTTCCTTTTTGCATGTGTAATAGAATCGCTAACATTTTCGCACTTTCAACACGATACTGATCATCATTTCCCCATCTTGAAATCATGCGTGGTAAATCATGGTTGTTCCAAAAGAGTGAATTCCAACCTTGATTATCCAGCTCGGTTTGCCATTTTGCAAAAATTTGTTTTAACTTACCTAAATCAACTGGTGCTAAATCCCATTTTTCGCCACCTTCTTGTTGGTCTAAGCCGATATGTTCAAATTGGAAAACCATAGAAAGCTCATGACGATCTGGATTTGAATAAAGTTTCGCAATTTCTGGCGTGGCACCCCAAGTTTCGCCGACGGTTAATAAATCATGTTTACCAAAAGTCGCTTGATTCATTTCTTGTAAAAATTCATGTAGACGCGGACCATTTCCGGTGATTTCTTTTTCTGGTACTTTACCGATTAAATCAATCACATCCATACGGAACCCACCGATGCCCTTATCAATCCAGAAATTCATCATTTGATAGACTGCTTGACGGACTTTTTCATTTTGCCAATTCAAATCGGGTTGTTTTTTACTAAATAAATGTAAATAATATTGTCCTGTTGCTTCATCCAATTGCCAAGCTGAACCAGAAAAGGCCGAACGTAATCCATTTGGCACGCCCCCATCTTCACTTGGATCAGCCCATACATAGTAATCGCGGTAAGGGTTGTCCTTAGATTTGCGTGCTTCAACAAACCATGCGTGTTCATCAGAGGTATGATTGACCACCAAGTCCATAATGATACGAATATTACGTTTTTTCGCTTCGGCAATTAAACGATCCATATCTTCCATCGTCCCAAACTCAGTCATAATCGCTTCATAATCAGAAATATCATAACCATTATCATCATTTGGCGATTGATAGACTGGAGATAACCAAATCGCACCGATACCTAGTTTTTCCAGATAATCTAACTTTTCAATAATCCCTGGTAAATCCCCAATCCCATCATTGTTACTATCTTTAAAACTTCTTGGATAAATTTGATAAACGACAACTTCTTGCCACCAATGTTTTTGACTCATTATTCCACACCTTCCCAATAAGTAATGACAAATCCTTTAGGTAAAATTTGATTTTCTTGTGTATTTTGACTTAAAACTGTTCTTTCGCTTACTGGCATTGTCACAGGTTGATCGCCGGTATTAAAAGTTGCGACTAATAGACGATCTTCCAATTGACGAGCAAGCGATACGATTCCTGTGCGATCATCGACTGCTAACCATTCCAAGCTACCTTCACTTAAAATTGGTTGATAATCTTTTCTAAAGGCAATCAATAATTTCATAAATTCATACATTTCTAAATCTTGGTCTTTTTCATCCCAAACCATGCATTTGCGGCAACCAGGGTCAAACTCGCCTTCCATCGCATATTCCGTACCATAATACACGCACGGAACACCCATTTGTAAATAAGTGAAAGCCATAATTTGACGAGCCAAGTCTTTATCTCCAGCAACTTCTGTTAATAATCGAGGGGTATCATGAGAATCCAAAACATTTAATTGCACTTGGTTGGTTTGCATGCGATAGAGCATTAATTGTTGATTCATTTGCGCAACCATCTTTGTCAAAGGAATTTCATCTTTTACAAAGTAAGCTTTAATCGCATCGGTAAAGGCATAGTTCATCACGGCATCAAACTCATCACCTTGTAACCAGCGTTGAGAAGAATGCCAAATTTCTCCTAATATATAGAAGTCTTTTTTCGCTGCATCACAAGTTTGTCTAAATTTTTTCCAAAACGCGTGGTCCACTTCATTGGCAACATCCAAGCGCCAAGCATCGATATCAAATTTTTCAATCCAGTATTTCGCTATTGAAAGTAAATATTCTTGCACTTCAGGATTAGCTGTATTTAATTTTGGCATATGCGGCGTGAAGGCAAAAGTATCATAAGTTAAATCTTTAGCATCTTCAAAGTTATCCCCTTCTGTATAACTCACTGGAAACTCGTGAATGTGGAACCAATCAGCATATTTAGATTCTTCTCCATTTTCAATGACATCTTGCCATTGTGGAGAATTATCGCCAATATGATTAAATACCGCATCCAGCATCACTTTAATCCCACGAGCATGACATTCCTCAACCAAGGCTTTAAAGGTTTCATCATCACCAAAAGCTGGATCAATTTTAAAGTAATCTTCTGTATCATATTTATGATTAGAAGTCGCTTTAAAGATTGGACAGAAATACAAACCATTCACTCCCAAATCAACCAAATGATCTAAATGGTCGCGTACCCCTTGTAAGTCTCCGCCAAAGAAATTAAATGGCGTTGGTTCTTCGCTTCCCCATTCAAGAGTGCCTTTTGGATCATTCGTCGTATCCCCATTTGCAAAACGTTCTGGGAAAATTTGATACCATACTGTTTGTTTCACCCATTCAGGTACTTTAACGCGGTCTGTTTGGTGGAAATAAGGCAAACGATAATAAAGATTTGGTGTTGACAAGTATTCTTCCGTTGCTGGAAATATGCCTTGATCTCCATAAAAAGCAGTCGTACCATCCACACCTTCAACAATAAAGCCATAAGCAATACGGCGGAATTTTGCACCTACACTAATTTGCCAATAATCATGCAACTGTGTACTTAATAATTTTTGCATGGGTACTTTCTTTTGATACCATTGTTCCTTATTCACCAAGTAAGGATCGCCATGAACAAGGTATACCGCCTTCACATCTTCTCTAGCGGTCTGCAAACGAATATGCATCGTCGCTTCATTATATAGATAAGCAAATTCACTTTCAGGTCGATGATAAATTGCAGAAGTATTCATAAATACAATCTCTCCTTTTATTTAAATATTTGATTCGCCCCTATTATTACATAAACCGAAAACGCAATCAAGCAAAAAACGGCAATCGGTTGCACTTTATCGCAAATCTGTTTTGTTAATCAGTCAGAAATCCTTTTAAAACCAAGCATTTACCTTTGTTTTAAACATTTGTATTTAAAATTTATGTTTATAAAATCCCCTTATCTTTTTCATATTTTAAAAAAATTACGAAAAAAACATTTGACAAAAGACGCAAACGATTGCATAATAAACATGTAATTATTTTTCTCAAATAAATGGAGGTCTTGAGAATGAAAACTAACTTCAAAAAATTTGCTCTAGGAACAGTAGCCTTAGGAGCCAGCGTATTACTACTTGCCGGATGCGGAAATTCAAGCAAGAATGAAAGCGCTACAGACAATGGTGGCAAAGCTTCAAGTTCTAAAGTAGAAGGTCACATTAAATTATGGATTGATACCGAACAAAAAGCCACTTTCAACAAAATCGTTAAAGACTTTGAAAAAGAATATCCTGATGTAAAAGTGGATGTCAAAGTCGGTTCTTCAGCTGATGCGAAAAAAGATGTTTCTAAAGACCCTGAAAAAGCAGCCGATGTCTTTATGTTACCACATGACCAAGTCGGACAAATGGCTGAAGCAGGTCTATTATATAAGAATACAAAATTCGCAGATGAAGTGAAGAAAAACAATATTGATTCTGCTATTGAAGGGGCATCTTGGAAAGGCGAATTATACGCTTATCCATATGGAGTAGAAACTCAAGTCCTTTACTACAATAAGTCTGTTTTATCTGAAGAAGATGTGAAAACTTGGACAGGACTCACAACAAAAGGTAAATTAGGTACCAACTTTGGTGAAAATGGTGCCAACTACATCTTCGCCCCATTATTTATGAGTAATGGTGATGTATTATTTGGTAAAAATGGTGAAGATCTAAAAGGTACTGACTTCAACAATGAAAAAGGTGTACAAGTTCTTGACTGGATTGCTAAACAAAAATCAAATCCAGGGGTTGTTCAATCAAGCGAAACAGCGATTGCAAAACTTTCTTCAGGTGAAACAAGTGCCTTCCTTTCAGGTCCATGGTCTAAAAACGATGTGAAAAAAGGTTTAGGCGACAAGATGGGCGTAGCTGCTTATCCAACTGTTGACTTTGGTAACGGTGAAGTACCTATGAAAGCCTTCTTAGGTGTGAAATTATTTGCGGTTAACCAACAAACTAAATCCCCATTAGCTGCGATGGCTTTAGCAAACTACATCAGTGGTGAAAAAGCACAAGTAGAATTATTCAAGAACCATGGTATCATCCCATCTAACAAAGCGGCTCAAGAATCTGAAGAAGTTCAAAATGATGATGTCGCAAAAGCTGTCTTAGCAATGTCTGATGAAGCACACTCTGTTGTAATGCCTAAATTACCTGAAATGGTATCATTCTGGCCTGCAATGGATGCTTTAATCAACGATACTTACAAAGGTAAAATTAAACCTGATCAATATCAAGCTAAATTAGATAAATTCGTTGAAGATATCTCTAAAGAAGCGAAATAATTGAACTTTCTAATGTTATCTGTGGGGATTTCCTGCAGATAACATTTCATTATATCTTATGAAAAGGCGTGAATCTTATGTCTCAAAAAATGCTTTCTCACCCTAAAAAAATGACTTTTAGAGAACTATTTAAAAAGGGCGATTTACCAACTAAACTATCTTTTCTATTTATGGGAACGGCTAATTTATGTAACAAGCAAATTCCAAAAGGCTTACTCTTCTTAGGTTCAGAAATTCTTTTCTTCTTTTGGTTAATTCGTAATGGAGTGACCGCTCTAGCAATGTTACAAACACTTGGTACGAAAAAACAAGGATTAGTCTATAATGAAGATTTAGGTATTGAAGTCTTACAAAAAGGCGACAACTCCATGTTAATCTTGCTATTCGGTATCGCAGCCATCTTAACTTGTGCGATGATGATTTATCTTTACATCGTCAACTTAAAGAGCGCACGCAAACTTTATGAATTAAAACAAGAGAACAAACCTATTCCTACCACTCGTGATGATTTAATATCTTTACTCAACGAACGCTTCCACGCAACTTTGATGACCATTCCTTTACTTGGTGTGCTATTATTTACCATTTTACCGTTGTTATACATGATTTCGATTGCGTTTACGAACTATGATCACAATCATCTCCCACCAAAACAACTCTTTACTTGGGTGGCATTCAAAAACTTCGGTAATGTCATTACTGGGGATATGGCCTCTACTTTCTTCCCAGTATTAGTATGGACCTTGATTTGGGCGGTTATGGCAACTGTCACTTGTTTCATCTTTGGCGTGATCCTTGCCTTATTAATCAACACTAAAGGCATCAAAGGAAAGAAAATTTGGCGTACCCTATTTGTCTTAACGATGGCCGTCCCTCAATTCGTTTCCTTATTGATTATGCGTAACCTTTTAAACGATGCAGGTCCAATCAACTCAACTTTGATGAATTTAGGGATTATCAAATCAGCCTTACCTTTCTTAACTGATCCAACTTGGGCAAAATTCTCAATTATCTTTGTCAATATGTGGATTGGGATTCCGGTAACAATGATTATCACTACTGGTATTTTACAAAACTTACCAACTGACCAAATCGAAGCGGCTCGCATTGATGGTGCAAATAGTTTCCAAATCTTTAGAAGCATCACATTCCCACAAATTTTATTTGTTATGATGCCTTCATTGATTCAACAATTAGTCGGCAATATCAATAACTTCAACGTCATCTACCTATTAACTGGTGGTGGCCCATCTAACTCAGATTTCTATGGTGCCGGTAGTACAGACTTGCTCGTTACCTGGTTATATAAATTAACCGTAGATACAATGGACTATAACTTAGCTTCTGTTATCGGTATTTTAATCTTTATTCTTTCAGCTGTCTTTAGTTTAGCAGCCTACACTAGAACAAATTCATTTAAGGAGGGCTAAACAATATGAATTATCGTGCAAAACGCAAATTAAATCTAACTTTAGTCTATGTCATCCTTGCTATTTTAGCCTGTATCTGGGTCTTTCCAATAATCTGGATTGTCTTAACAAGTTTTCGTGCTGAAGGTGGCGCATTCGTCCCTTACATCATTCCAAAACAATTCACACTTGATAATTATGCCAAACTACTGACCAATCCAAATGGTACTTATCCATTCGTTCGTTGGTTTATGAACACTTTAATCGTTGCTATCTGTAGTTGTTTATTATCAACATTTATTACGATTGCGATGGCTTATGCATTATCAAGATTACGTTTCAAAATGCGTAAACCATTCTTAAAAGTTGCTTTAGTATTAAACATGTTCCCTGGCTTTATGAGTATGATTGCTGTTTACTACATCTTAAAAGCCATGAACTTAACAGAAAGCTTAGTAGCCCTAGTCATCGTCTACTCATCCGGTGCCGCACTTGGCTTTTACATTGCGAAAGGCTTCTTTGATACCATTCCAATGACTTTGGATGAATCGGCTATGATTGACGGCGCAAACAAATGGCAAATCTTTACTCAAATTACTTTGCCATTATCTAAACCAATTATCGTTTATACTTCCTTGATGGCTTTCATGGGACCTTGGATGGACTTCATCTTTGCCAAAGTCATCATGGGCGATAAGGTTGAAAATTATACCGTTGCGATCGGTCTTTACTCAATGATGACCAAGACAACTGCCAATTCCTTATTCATGTCCTTTACCGCTGGATGTGTGATGATTGCCATTCCAATTACCATCCTATTCATCTATATGCAAAAATTCTATGTGGAAGGTATCACAGCAGGTTCAGTCAAAGGATAAAAATCTTGAGGCTTATCTACTAGCCTCGCTTATCAAAAAAATCGGAGTCATCTTTCATACACTGAAGATGACTCCGATTTTATGTTTCATTCACTTATTTTTTATTCAGGTTCTCAAAGATTCATCGAGATCGATAGAAACACCGCCTGCTTCCATTTCTTTCTCAGATTCGTAGATTGCCTGGTCGATTCGGTTGTTTTTTACAAATTTATCATATAATTCACTGTTCATTACCACCAGATCACTGTAACCCTTTTTGGTAATAAAAATCGGTTCCTGTATCTTATGAGCCATATCAAATAACTTACTGATATTAGAAAAATCTTCACTTGGTATGATAACTGGCATACTATCAAATCCTTTCTTATCATAATTATGTCAGAATGTATCCCGATTATTTACCTTTTTGTCTTACCATCTGATTTCCTCATTCTAGCATAAGTTTAAACAAAAAAATTCTCAAAAAATCTGTTTCATTTTTGTCCAAAATGAGAAAAAGGTTTTACTTGCATTTTCTTACAAATAAGTGTACCATGTAATTAGTTTTAGGTGTGCCTAAACTTTTAACATTTTACTAGAATATGAGGTGCTTTCATGAATGAAACAACACATAAAACGCCAATTATTACACATACACATTCCAAAAGCTTAGAAGAAATCAATGGAACAGTTGAAATTCCCAAAACAAAAAACTTTTGGCGTAATTTACTAGCTTTCTCCGGTCCTGGAGCTTTAGTAGCAGTTGGATATATGGACCCCGGAAACTGGATTACTTCCATTGGCGGCGGGGCAAAATATGGCTATCTCCTACTATCCGTTGTCTTTTTATCAAGTTTGATTGCGATGTTGCTCCAATACATGGCGGCCAAACTTGGCATTGTCACCCACATGGATTTGGCACAGGCGACACGGAAATATACTGGAAAAAAATTAGGAATCTTGCTTTGGATTATTACTGAATTAGCGGTCATGGCCACTGATATTGCCGAGATTATCGGAAGTGCGATTGCTTTAAATCTATTGTTTGGCATTCCACTCACCTATGGGGTCTTGCTCACTGTCTTTGATGTCTTTTTACTATTGCTCTTGATGAAATTAGGCTTTAGAAAAATTGAGGCCATCGTGATGACCTTAATCTTAGTCATTTTAGGCGTATTCTTATATGAAGTCTTCCAAGCCGATCCAGTTGCCCAACAAGTTTTCGGCGGCTTTATCCCTCAAAAACGGATATTACATCATGGAGAATTAACCATGGCATTAGGGATTGTCGGCGCTACTGTAATGCCGCATAATTTATACTTAGGCTCATCTATTTCGCAAACTCGTAAGTATAATCGTCAAAGCAAAGAAGATATTGCTTTAGCTGTCCGATTTGCAACTTGGGATTCGAATTTACAACTTTCTCTAGCCTTTTTAGTTAACTGTCTCTTACTGATTTTGGGAAGTGCTTTATTCTTTGGTCATCAAGGAGATTTAGGAACTTTTACTGCCCTTTATGATGCCTTAAAAGATCCAAATATTGCCGGGAAAGTTGCTAGTCCGGTATTAAGTGTCCTCTTCGCTGTAGCCTTATTAGCTTCCGGTCAAAACTCGACCATTACCGGAACTTTAGCAGGACAAATCGTGATGGAAGGATTCATCCATATTAAATTACCACCATGGATTCGTCGCTTAATCACACGTCTATTGTCTGTGCTACCAGTCATTATCTGTGCTATTTTCTTTGGAGACGATGAGGGAACGCTGGACCAATTACTGATTTATTCGCAAGTCTTTCTAAGTATCGCTTTACCTATTTCGATGATTCCACTTGTTTACTTTACAAGTTCGGAAAAAATCATGGGCAAGCAATTTAAAAATAAACCTATCCTCAGCATTTTAGGTTGGATAAGTACAGCGGTATTAACCGTTCTAAACATTCAGCTTATCCTCTCAACCATCCAAGAACTATTTTAAAAAAAGCATGTGCCAAAAAACGGCACATGTTTTTTTGGATGAAATCTATTTACATTCTTCTTTCATTCATTCAAACAACGTATAGTCTACTTCTGATAAAGTTTTTCTCTTTAAACGATGAACCACTTTGATTGCAAATATGAAAAAAGCTGTATCGTTTTCCAACACATAATTACAAAAATCCGTAATGATATGTAAATCGTAAAAATACAGTTATTAGAGCAAATTATTCAATAAATCTTACTCATCATTGAAAATTCCTCGTTCTATTCAGATGCCCCCCCTTCATCCTTTACGATTCCAGCACAAAAATACTGCAAATAATTACGAAAAACTGTAATTATTTGCAGTATCAGTTTATCTTGTTTCTAAATCGTGTAGTAATAAACCACTAAGTAATTTTGGCTCAAACCAAGTAGATTTTGGTGGCATAATTTGGTTGTCATCTGCCACGGCTAATAAATCTTGCATCGAAGTCGGATAAAGCGCAAAGGCTACTTGAAAGGCCCCGCTATCCACTAAACGAGCCAATTCTTCTGAGCCGCGAATCCCTCCAACGAAATCAATCCGCGCATCGGTACGGACATCCATAATGCCAAAAATATCCTCAATCACATATTTTTGTAAAACTGCCACGTCCAATCCTTCTACGGCATCCGTTGGTCGTAAGCTTTCATCTAAAGTCAACGTATACCACTGATTTTGATAATAAAGCTTGAACTCGCCTTTTTGTTGTGATTTCGTTTCACTCGTTGGCTGAATGGTAAAGATTTTTGCTAAGCGGTCAAGAAAATCAACTGGCGGCGTAACATTAATTACCCGATTATATTCTAAAATCTTTAATTCTTGTTCAGGAAAAATAATCGATAAGAAATGATCACTTTCTGCACTTGCTTGACCTTGTGCTCGTTTTTCTAAGCCAACTTTTACTGCTGAAGCCGCCCGATGATGACCATCCGCAATATATAAAGCCGGCACCTGTGCAAAAAGGGCAACCATTTGAGCAACTGTAGCTTCATCATCTACCACCCATAAGCGATGGGTAACACCATGATATTTGGTAAAATCATATACCGGCGCACGATTGGCTTTCCATTCCTCTACCAAATGTTGCATCGCCTGTGGTTGACGATAGCTTAAAAAGATTGGTGAAGTGTTGGCATCACAAGCTTTGATATGATTGATGCGATCTTGTTCTTTGGCTGGTCGGGTAAATTCATGCTTTTTAATTTGATCATTGACATAATCATCAATTGACGTGCTAGCCGCAATTCCTGTTTGCTTACGACCATCCATCGTTAATTCATACAAATAAAAACATGGCTTATCCTCTTTTTTTAACCAACCTTTTTGCACGAATTGTTGTAAGGTCTGATTGGCTAATTCATATACCTTTGGATCATATGGATTGAAATCATCGTCAAAGGCAATCTCACTACGATCAATATGATAATAACTATAAGGATTATCCTGAGATTCAACACGTGCTTCATTGGTGTCAATCACATCATAAGGTAAACAAGCCACTTGAGAAGCTAATTGCTCATTAGGACGGATTGCGCGAAAAGGTTGTACATCTACCATTAATAAGGGACCTCCGTATATTGAATACTGCGTACACGAATAATATCATCTTGTGTACTTAATTTTTCGACCACATCAGCAATGACTTGAGGATCTTGTTCGTTCACATCCACCAGCGTATATGCATATTCGTCACGCCCACGGTTTAACATGTTGTCAATATTAATATCTAAACTTGCAATCACCGCTGAAATCTTTCCAAGCATATTTGGAATATTGCGGTGAATAATAGATAGACGATAAGGCGATTGAAAGGCCATTTCAACCTGTGGGAAGTTTACCGAATATTTAATTGCACCTGTTTCTAAATAACGTTTTAGGGTACGAGCAGCCATCTTCGCACAGTTCACTTCCGCTTCTTGTGTAGAGGCTCCTAAATGCGGTAAAATCACAATATTTTCTTGATGAAGTAAGCGACTATCCGCAAAATCTGTCACATATCCTGCTAATTTTTTACTTGTTACAGCTTCTAAAACAGCATCGACATCGACAATTTCGCCACGGGAGAAGTTTAATAATTGCGCAGTGGGCTTCATCATACTAAACTCGCGAGTGGAAATCATGCCACGGGTCTTATCATTTAATGGTAAATGAAGCGTGATAAAATCGCAAGTCTGTAAAACTTCTTCTATTTGGGTGGCACGTTTGACACGACGAGAAATACTCCAAGCGGTATCTACTGAAACATACGGATCGTACCCCATAACCTCCATGCCCAAGCGATAAGCATCATTGGCTACCATCGCACCAATTGAACCAAGCCCGATGACGCCAAGACGTTTCCCTTCTAATTCATTGCCTACAAATTGCTTTTTATTGGCTTCGACTTGTTCTTCGGCATTTTCACCAGATAAGCTTTGAACCCACTGTGCGCCTTTTAAGATAGGACGCACACTCATTAAAAGACTTGCTAAAACCAATTCTTTCACCGCATTGGCATTGGCACCTGGTGTATTAAAGACGACAATGCCTTTTTCGGTACAAGCATCCACCGGAATATTATTGGTTCCTGCACCTGCTCTGGCTACGGCTAAAACTGAAGATGGAAAAGCATAATCATGTAACTTTTGACTTCTTAAAATAATCGCATCTGGCTGATCACTTTCATTAATCGCATAATTTTCCTTTTCAAAACGATTCAAACCTTCTGGCGCAATCGCATTAAATGTTTTAATTTGATACATTATTTTTCTCCTCCGTTTTCCGCTTCAAATGCCTTCATAAACGTAACCAACGCTTCGACCCCTTCATATGGAAAGGCATTATACAAACTAGCACGCATCCCACCAACACTGCGATGACCTTTTAAATTTTGGAACCCTTGGGCTAAGGCTTGTTCATTAAATAATTGATCTAATGCTTCATCCCCAGTCACGAAAGGAATATTTGTAATGGAGCGATTCTTTTTCGCCACCGGATTTGAAAATAGTTTAGACTGATCAATGGTGTCATATAAAAGTTTGGCCTTGGCTTGATCTTGTTGAATCATTGCTGGTACGCCGCCTTGTTCTTTCACCCATTCTAAAACTAATTTCATGATATAAATGGCATAGGTCGGTGGCGTATTATAAAGGGAACGATTTTTCGCTTGTAAGGCAAAATCAAGCATCGGTGCAAAAATTGGTTCCTTATTCAATAAATCATCACGAATAATCACCAATGTCACCCCAGATGGTCCGAGATTCTTTTGCGCACCGGCATAAATCACGCCAAAATCTTCCACCTTGAAATCATTAGCTAAGATATTAGAAGACATATCCGCAACAATTGGTACCTTGCCACAATCTGGTAACTTATCATAAGTCACCCCGCCGATTGTTTCATTAGTCGTAATATGCACATAAGCCGCATTTTGGTCAACCTGATTAATGCTTACTTCAGGAACATAAGTAAAGTTTTGATCTTCACTACTTGCGATCACTTCCACTTCAACACCAGGGACTTGTTTGGCTGCTTGAATGGCTTTTTTGGCCCATGCACCCGTATTTACATATAATGCTTTTTTGCCTTGAGCTAAATTAAGTGGAATCATACTAAATTGCAAGCTTGCCCCACCTTGAAGAAATAAAACATGATAATTATCAGGAATATTCATCAAATCGCGCAAATGTTGCTCACAATCTTTAATAATCGCATCGTAAAGTTTGGATCGGTGACTCATCTCCATCACTGACATACCACTTTGTTCGTAATTTAGGAATTCACTTTGAGCTTTTTGCAACACTTCTTTTGGTAAAACAGCTGGACCTGCAGAGAAATTAAACACAGATATCACCAATCCTTTAAAATAATTTTGCTTGCCAAATCAAGGAATTTCTTGAATGTAAGCAAGCGATGAAAATTTTCCGTTTTCCTTTTATGTGATTTACATTATATCAGATTAGAAAGGTTTAATAAAGTTTTAATTTAAATTATAACGAAAAAATGAACGTTACAAAGAAAAACCTCTGTAACGTTCACAAATTTCTATTTCAATAAATCTTTGGCCATCGCTAAGCAGCCAATAGTGGCCGCATTGTCAACCAATTTAGGGGTTACGATGTACTCTGATAATTCCGGCGTTTTCACATAATCTTTCAATAACTCTTTGAATTGACGATGCACACGTTCCATCATGTGTTCTTGCTTCATCACACCACCACCGAAGATTATCACATCAGGAGAGAGCATCAAAGTCGTATTATACGCACATTGCGCAATATAGTATGCTTCTTGTTCCCAGTAAGGATGATCCGCTGGTACGTCTTGTCCTTTGATTCCTAGACGTTTTTCCACTGCAGGTCCAGCTGCCATTCCTTCTAGACAGTTACCGTGGAATGGACAAGCACCTTTAAAATCATCATCTTTATGAGGAACCACTAGCATATGGCCCATTTCTGGATGGCTAAATCCTTCTACAAAGCGTCCATCTTGAATGGCACCACCACCTACACCAGTACCGATTGTGTAGTAAACCACGCTATGTTTACCTTGACCATGACCATAATAATATTCGCCATAAGCCGCTGCATTCACGTCAGTCGTCCAAGCAATTGGCACATCGAAAACAGCCTTTAGCGCACCGACAAAGTCATAGTTTTGCCAAGCTAATTTAGGGGTTGAAGTGATATAACCATAAGTTGGTGAATCAGGATGAATATCGATAGGCCCAAATGAACCGACACCGATACTCGCTAATTCTGCTTGATATTTTTTAAAGTAGTCAATTACCGCACCCATTGTTTCTTCTGGTGTAGTGGTTGGAAAACTCACACGTTCTAAAATTTCTAATTCTTCATTACCGATGGCGCAAACAAATTTTGTTCCACCTGCTTCAATTGATCCGTAATACACAAAAATCACTCCCATGAACATTGATATTCTTATTATAAAACGCTTTATCAGGAAAGTATACCCTTTCATGATACTTTGTTCAAAATTTATCGAACAAAACAAATTGGTTAGGAAAATCCAATATGAATGGATTTCCCAACCAATCCAATTATTGATTACAAGGCAAGCTGCTTTGCTACCTTGTTTTGACGGCGTTCAGCGACTAGCCACTTCGACGTATAAGCCAGCTCGTCTGGGAAAGTCTTTACTTCTTGGACTTTCCCGACGTTCTGGACAAACTTATCCGCTCGTGGCTGACCGAGTCGCTTCACGACCTTATTTTGACGGTGTTCGAAGGGTAGCTACATCGCATCTAAGCCGGCCTGACTAGGAAAATCTTAAAACATAGTGGATTTTCCTGTCATTCCGGACAAACTTAGCTGCTTGTAGCTGATCGACCCTTCTTACAACCTTACTTAACATTTAGTATTACTTCTTTTGCTGCGACTTCGCCTGTTTTAACTGGTGCGACTTCTGCATAGTTGTCCGTATTTGTCACAATTAGCATCACTGTAGTATCGTAACCATCTTTGCTAATAGCATTACGGTCAAAAGTACCTAGTAATTCACCAGCAACTAAACGATCTCCTTGTTTTTTCTTAGAAGTAAAGTGTTTACCTTCTAAATTCACTGTATCAATACCGATGTGGATAAGAATTTCTACGCCATCATCGCCTTTAATACCATATGCGTGCATAGAAGGATAAAAGACTGTTAATTCACCGCTAACTGGTGCGTAGACTTCATTAGCACTTGGCTTAATCGCAATCCCTTTCCCCATCATTTCACTTGAAAATACTGGGTCATTTACCGTATTTAGTGCCACAGCTTCACCTGATACCACAGCAGCCACTTCACCTGGATTTAAGTTCACAGCGCTTACAACAACTTCCTGATTTTCTTCTTTTTTACCGAATAATTTGCCAAATAGTCCCATATCGATTGCTCCTTTATTTGAATTTTCACCATGTGGGAACGGTTCTATATTTTTATCATACTAAATTTTCTGATTTTGTCAACCGCATTCATGACAAATATATTATAATCCAAGTTTTTTATATTTGCGAATAAACCTTTTTTGGTCCTTCGATATAAAAGACAGAAGTAAGCACTTCTTGGCCATCATTGACAAAGATTTCAATGCTCTGCTGATCGATATAAGCGGTCAAATGAGTCGCTTGAATTTGCACACCACGATATAAAACAGGATTGCGTTCTTCGCCAATTAGCTGATACTTCAGATTTTTTCTATCAATATAAACTTCTTTTCTAAAGGCATCATATCCAAAAGAAATATAATCTTCTTTTGTTCCTAATTTTAATTCAATCGTATCTTTAATGTCGATTTCGATTTTTGAAGGTTGTTTTAACTCTTCATTTAATTCAACCTTCACGAACTGATTGTCCAGACTTTCTGGTAGTTTTTGAATGATCTGGTTTTCCTGCACGGTTAAGATTCTAGGCAAAGACATGGAGCCAAACCAACCATGCTGCAATTGGTCTGTAATCAGTGGACGTCCCCAAGTATGCATCCAAGCAATCATGATTCGTTCATTATTTGCATTTTTAGTTGTTTGAGCAGCATAAAAGTCATGACCATGGTCAATTTCTTTCAGATTGCTAGGATAAAATTTTCCTACTTGCCAGTCCACTCGACCTTGCATAATGATATTTGAATTTTGATTATTAAAGTCTAAATACTCAGAATGATATTGCATTGGAGACACAATCAGATAACTTTGACCATCCATTTCAAAATAATCCGGACATTCCCAGACAATGCCTTGATTTTGCTCACCTTTTAGAAAAATCGACTTAAAAGACCAATCAAGCAAATTCTCAGATTCTATCAATACTACACAACCAACTTGATCCAAATGCTGAGTCGCAACCACTGCATAATACTTGCCATCTTTTTCAAATAATTTTGGATCTCGAAAATCACTTCTACTAATTTCATTAGGTAATTGTTGACCTGTAATAACTGGATTTTCCTTAATTTTATGGAAAGTAATACCATCAGTAGAGTAAGCCATATTCTGCACTTGAGAAATTGAGCCATCTTCATTCACAATATGGCCGGTATACATTAACCAAAGTGTATCATCAACTACTAAAGCTGAACCTGAAAAACAACCATTTTTGTCATAATCTTGATCTGGTGCTAAGGCGATAGGTAAATATTCCCAATGCGCTAAATCCTTACTTTTCGCATGACCCCAATGCATTGTATCCCATTTACTATCATAAGGATTATATTGATAAAAAAGATGATATTCTCCTTTATAATATACGAAGCCATTAGGATCGTTCATCCAACCAATTTCTGGAATAAAATGTAGTTTAGGTTGATAGGTTGACGTCACATGATGTTTGTTTGCTTGAATATATTCATTTGCACGTTCAATACTATACATGAATATCCTCCTATTGATTCTTTTGATCGCTATCATAATATTTTTGCTTAATCTTCAACCAATCGTTTAAGCCATATTTATCTAGCTCTTTCAAATAACTATCCCATTCTTTATCAATATTGCCATTTACAATCCATTCTGCACGTTTACGATAAATATAGTCATTCATATCTGCTTCTACTTGGCTAATCTTGTCTAAATCTTTTTCTTTCATGAATACTTTTGGATAGATATTTTCATTATCCATATAAGGAACATAGTATTCTTTCAACAAATCTAAACGCCATTTTGCATCATCAGGCATTGTGGTCACTTTTCCATAATAACTATTTAGAATGGCTAATGGTCCACCAATTTCAGTCTTTTGACGCAATTCAGCTGGTGCCGTACCTTCTAATGGTAAGTGTTTCAATGAATTGGTTGCTTTATCAAATTCGAAAATATTTTGTTGTTTCTTATCGCCATAAGTTCCCCAGTTATTTTGGACAGATTGAAGTGGTCGATATTGGTAGTCAATCCATTTTGCTGTTAATTCAAGATTTTTATTCGCACTGGTAATAACCATACGATCGCGTTGGAATCCCATACCATTTGAGCGAGTAATATGTTTTTTACCACTTGGGCCAGCCAATGCAGGTAATACATCATAAGAATCATTCATGCCTGATACATTCGCCTTATCCCAAGTAAAGTAAACACCATAACGTTTTTCCGCCCCTTTGGCAATGTAAGTATTCCAGTCTTGTTCAAAAGCTTCTTTATCAATTAATCCTTTTTCTTGTAATTGGCGCATAAATTTAACGCCTTCTTTATATTCTTCATTATCAGCAGTAAAATCGACTGTACCATCATTATTTACAACTAAGTGATCATCATTGTCCCCGATACCAAAGGCTCCAAACAACATTTTGAAATCTTCATTACCTGCACCATTTACAAAGGACATCGGAATTTCATCTTGTTTACCATTTCCATTTGGGTCTTGTGTTTTAAAGGCTTCTAAAACTTTCACTAAATCATCTGTTGTTTGTGGCATTGGCAAGTTCAATTTTTTCAACCAATCGACATTAATCCAAGCCATATCATTCACACTATGAATAGACTCTTTACCTTCACCTAATTCTTCAATCCAAGGGAAAGAATAAATATGACCATCTGGTGCTGTAAGCATGGATTTATATTGAGGGTTTTCATCAAGAATTTTTTTCAAATTAGGCATATAGTCTTTAATTAAATCTTCTACTGGAACAATAACCCCTTGTTTTGCCCAGTTCATTAACTCAACATCTGAGGCTCCATCATTATGAATGGCATCTGGTAAATCCCCAGATGAGATATCTAGATTTCGTTTTTCAGCAAAATCAGATTGATAGTTGGTCCAATCAATATGAACATTTGTCGCTTTTTCCATCCGTTTTAGAATCAATTTTTGATTTGGATTCTTTGGTGATAATGGTGAAGAAGAAGTCATAAATTTCAAGGTCACTTCATCTTTTAAAGGAAATTTCACTTTTTCTAATTTATAATCTGGGCTCGCTGCTTCATCTTTTTTGCTACAACCTGCTAATAAAAGTGCACTGCCCGCTACCAAAACACTACCTACTGTCATCCATTTTTTCATGATATTTTTCTCCAATCTAAAATTATTTTTATCCTTTAAGTGAACCAACCATAATTCCTTTATCAAAGTATTTTTGGAAGAACGGATACATAACAATCAATGGTAAACTTGAAATGACTATTGTCGCATATTTAATCATTTCAGCCAAGCGCTTCATCTCGTTCATTGCAGCTTGTGCCCCAATCATATCTTTGGCTGGTTGACTTTGAATTAAGATTTTACGTAAAACTAATTGCAATGGTTCTAAATTCGGATCCTTGATATAAATCATCGCATCAAAATATGAATTCCATTGGCCAACAAAAGCATACAAGAATAATACAAACATAATTGGTTTCGCTAAAGGTAACATAATTTTCAAGAATATCTGCAAGTCATTTGCACCATCAATCACTGCTGCTTCAACCAATTCTTTTGGTAATCCTTGGAAATAAGTCCGCGCTAAAATAATATTCCATACATTGACTGCACCAGGTAACACAATCGCCCACATTGTATTTAGCATACCTAATTGTTTAATCAAAAGGTAAGTTGGGACTAACCCACCGCTAAAGAACATCGTAATGATTAAAAAGATATTGATCCATTTACGTCCAACTAACTCTTTATTTGCTAATGGATAAGCTGTTAATACAGAAATAGCAACTGTTAAAACCGAGAAAGTAAAGGAATATAATAGCGAGTTTAAAAAGCCTCGAAGTATCGACTTATCACTAAATACTCTGGCATATCCTTCTGTTGTCCAATCTTTAGGGTTAAAACTAATTCCTTTGCTCGCTAATACTTGTGGATCCATAAAAGAGGCGACAAGAATATAAACTAAAGGAACAAACGTAATTAGTACTAAAAAAGCAATAATAATCTTATTTAATACCAACATTCTTTTATCAAACTTGGTATACATTTTCATATTCATACGATTTTCCCTCCTATAATCCTTGACCATCATTAACTTTAGAAACTAGTTTATTCACCGCAACAAGTAAGATTACATTAATCACCGTATTAAACAAGCCAACTGCTGTAGAATAAGAATAATCACCAGAGACTAGCCCCACTTTATAAACATAAGTCGCAATAATTTCAGATGAAGTAAGGTTGAGTGAAGTTTGCATCAAATAAGCTTTTTCATATCCAACGCTCATAATGCCACCAGCTGCTAAAATAAACTGAATCACCATAATTGGTTTTAAAGTTGGAATGTCAATGTGCCAAATACGTTGAAAAATATTCGCACCGTCTAATTTTGCTGCTTCAACTAATGAAGTATCCACATTTACTAAAGTCGCGGTATACAATGTCGAAGCCCAACCCATTCCTTGCCAAATCCCACTAAAGATGTATAATGGACGGAACCAATCAGGATCGGTTAAGAAGCTCGCTTTTATCCCAAAGAAACCAAGGATATGATTCACTGGTCCGTCTACTGAGAAGAACAAGAAAATCATCCCAACAATGACAACCACTGAAATAAAATTCGGTGCATATAATACTAATTGAATCCGTTTCTTTGCTTTTTCACTCAATAATTGATTCAACATAATGGCTAAAATAATCGGTGGTAAGAAGCCAAGTAATAAGCCATAAACACTTAATTTCAGAGTATTCATCAATAAATTCATAAAATTAGGTGAAGACAAAAACTTCTCAAATTCGGCAAAACCAATCCACGGACTACCTAAAATTCCTCGTAATGGATTGTAATCTTTAAAAGCAATGAGCACGCCGTACATCGGAATATACTTAAAAATAAAGGTTAATACTAATCCAGGCACTAACATGACAAGTAATAATTTCTGTTTTTTCACCTTTTGAAGGAATGAATCACTCTTATTCGCTGATACTTTATTCATAATTTCCTCCTTTTTTGAAACGTTTCATTTTTTGTTTTAAAAGTAAAGAGAGTCGCGCGTAACCTCTCTAACCTTTTTTTGAAACGTTTCAAATTTTGCTAAATAAAAAAATCATTTCTGACAAATTGATACTAACATTGGTAACGCTTCCTGTCAATAGATTTTTTTAATTTTTTGTAGTTGGACCCTCTATATAGCTTACTGGTAAGATATACTGTAACTTTTCCGGTGACTCTCCGCCAATTTTCTGTACAATCAACTCAACAGCTTTTTGGGCCATTAATTCCAACGGTTGACGTATAGTCGTAACTGGTGGTTTACGTTCCACAGCCATTTTAATCCCATCAAAACCTATTACTTGGACATCTTCTGGCACATTTTTTCCAATTAACTTCAATTCTTCTATCACATCTAATGCCGTAAAGTCATTAATTGTAAATATCGCATCAATGAATGGATTATCCAATAAAAATTGATGTAGCATTCCTGTAAAATCAGTAAATGGTTCTTCCAAATCAAAAGCAACAAATGGTAGTCCTGCATTTAAAATGTTTTTTTCAAAATATTGTCGGCGTTTTTTCGTCTCATTGATGGTTTTGTTATGACTTCCCACAAATGCGAAATGAGTCCCACCTTTTTCGATAAGCTTTTTCGCTGCAATTGTTGCACCTAATGCATTATCAGCGGAAATACAAGCAATATTTTTGTCTGTATATGTACGGTCAATACTTACAAAAGGAATATCTGTGGACAAATATTCTTCAATCGGACTATAAGTAATTGCTATAATGCCATCCACTTTGTTTTGCTCTAACATTTGGATAATTTCCAGTTCTGAATTATATTGACCAATATTACATAAGAGTGTTTTATACCCTTTGCTCGCTAATAATTGTTCGATATGTTGCGCAAATTCACTAAAAAATGGATGCCAAATCGTAGGAACTATCAAACCGATTGTCGATGTTTGATTTTTCTTCATCCCTCTAGCATAAGCATTTGGAATATAATTTAATTCTTTTATCGCAGCTTCCACTTTATTTAATGTAGACTGTTTGATACCACTTTCATTATTTATCACACGAGAAACTGTTCCAACGCTCACACCTGCTAATTGAGCCACATCTTTCATTGTAATTGATTCTTTTACTTTCTCCATTCAAATCACCTCCTTACATGGATAGTAACATAATCAACAAAAAATGTCTTTAAAAAATTGACTTCTTTTTACTTTTCAAATCATTTATCTAATTCTATAATATACCTACTAGCAAAAAAAGGAGTGGTTTCATGCAGTATTACGATCAACATTTACATACGTTCTTGTCTTTTGATTCTGAAGAGCAATTCGAGAATTATCTTGCGTACCAACCTGAAATATTTGTTGCCACGGATCATTTAGACTTGAAAAATCCCTGTAGTCAGTATCAAGATGATATCCCGGACTATGAAAAACTTGTGCAAAAACATCAGGAATTAGCTGATAAATACCCAACACGATTATTAAAAGGGATTGAGCTAGGTGTTGTACCTGGACAAGAGCGTCAAATTCAAGATTACCTTGCCAGTCATCCTTATGATTTAAAGCTATTGAGCATTCACCAAAATGGACAATTCGATTATATGGATGATGTCGTGCTCTCCAAAGACAAATTTGAAGTGGCATCTGAGTATTTTTATCAAATGGAACACGTACTAAAGAGCTTTAGCGGCGCACAGATTTTAACCCATTTTGAATATGGTTTACGCCGCTTAGCCTTTACTCCTGAAGAATTAGGAGAACATTACGAAAAACAATTAACACGTATCTTACAACTCATCATCGAAAAAGAAATGGCCCTAGAGTTAAATGCTAAAAGCTATGGAAAATATCAAAACAAAGCGCTGTATGACTACATTATTCCACTTTATCGCTCACTTGGTGGTCAACTCTTTACACTTGGTTCGGATGCCCATGTAGCAAGTGATTATCGCTTATTATTTGCAGATATGTCTAACTTACTTGAAAAACATGGCGTGAATCACCTAGCCGTTTATCTAGATGGTAACTGGCAATTGACACCATTAGCCAAATAAACAATAGAGTAGGGTGAGTTCATATGTCTCACCCTCTCATTGCACCGTACGTACGGGTCTCGTATACGGCGCTACATCATTATAGACTCAAGCGTTGTTTCTCATAGTACTTTAGTGGGTTGATTAGTGCAGGTTTG
>NZ_JAKUDS010000090.1 GCF_023221775.1 Enterococcus cecorum
TACTTTGCGTTTTTGTTTTTGGTAATTTTTAGCTTCAGATAAAGGGATACCTTTGTTCTTAGCTAATAAGGCACGCTTAGATAACTTACGTTGTTCACGTTTTAATTTCTTTTCCATTTTGGACGTGAATCTATTATTATCAATTTTTTGCCCATCTGAAAGAATCGCAAAGTCTGCAATACCTAAGTCAATGCCAATTGCAGAATTGATTTTAGGTAACTCGTTAATTTCTTCTTTACATAGCAAAGAAATATAGTATTTACCGCTAGCATGCCGTGATATTGTAGCAGATTTAATCATCCCTTTTGGTTGTCTATGAAGCTTAATTCTTACTAATGATTTCAATTTAGGAACTTTTATGAATTTATTATCAATCAAAGCAACTGTACCATTTTGATTATTCGTTGTATAACTCTGC
>NZ_JAKUDS010000091.1 GCF_023221775.1 Enterococcus cecorum
TGACGGCGTATCTGATGCAGAAGAAGTTTCTAAAGGCTCTGATCCAAAAGATAAGAATAGCACGCCAAAACAAGAACCAACGGAAGTAACGATTGAAAATGGTCTAAAAGGTATTGATGGACACCCAATTAATGACGGTACAAAAGCTATCACAACAGCACCAGGCGCAACGATTACTTCAACGCCAACCAATGGGCTAAGCGTCGATGGAAATGGCAACCTAGTTGGTACACCAAAAGTGGATGATTGGAAAGCAACCGAAGAAGAACGCGTTGTGAAGATTCCAGTGACCGTTAAAGAAGATGGAAAAGAAGCGAAAACCGTGGAAGTTCCAGTAACAATCCAACGTGATACAGATGGCGATGGTACACCAGATGTCACAGATACAGATGATGATAACGATGGCGTATCTGA
>NZ_JAKUDS010000092.1 GCF_023221775.1 Enterococcus cecorum
GTCAGCGTCAACAAGCGCAAGCACATCAGCAAGTACGTCAGCATCAACAAGTGCAAGTACGTCGGCAAGTACATCAGCGTCAACAAGTGCAAGCGAGTCAGCAAGTACATCAGCATCAGAATCGGTGTCAACAAGTGCAAGCGAATCCGCAAGTACGTCAGCGTCTGAATCAGCGTCAACAAGTGCAAGTGAATCAGCAAGCACATCAGCGTCTGAATCAGCGTCAACAAGTGCAAGTGAATCAGCAAGTACTTCAGCGTCTGAATCAGCATCAATAAGTGCAAGTGAATCGGCAAGTACTTCAGCATCAGAATCAGCGTCAACAAGTGCAAGTGAATCAGCAAGCACATCAGCGTCTGAGTCAGCATCAACAAGTGCAAGTGAATCCGCAAGTACTTCAGCGTCTGAA
>NZ_JAKUDS010000093.1 GCF_023221775.1 Enterococcus cecorum
AGATTCAGATGCACTTGTACTTGCTGATTCGCTCGCACTTGTTGACGCTGACTCGCTTCTTGAGATTGAAGTCGATGCATTCTCTGTTGTCGACTCACTTGCTGAAGCTGATGTCATTGTGCTTGCTGAAGCAGAAAGTGAAGCTGATTCAGATACGCTTATGCTTGCTGATTCGCTTGCACTTGTTGACGCTGATTCGCTTCTTGAGATTGAAGTCGATGCATTCTCTGTTGTCGACTCGCTTGCTGAAGCTGATGTCGTTGTACTTCCTGAAGCAGAAAGTGAAGCTGATTCAGATGCACTGATACTTGCGGATTCGCTCAAGCTGATTGAAATTGAACCTGCAATGCTTCTTGAAGTCGATTCACTCAAGCTCAGTGATTCA
>NZ_JAKUDS010000094.1 GCF_023221775.1 Enterococcus cecorum
TCTATTTATCTTTTGAAAGTGAATACAAAAATAAAGCACACTCTGCTATAATATAGGTGTCTAATCCATTTAAGAGAGGTGCTTTATCATGTATCAAAATTATACCATAAACCAACTTTGTTTGCCTATAGATCTTGAAACTAAATTAGAAAAAAATGATTTCGCTCATGCTATTGTGCAATTTGTTGACTCTATTCCCGATGCAGTCTTCCTTCCTTATTACCAATCTATGGGTAGACCTCAATATCATCCTCGTATGTTACTTTCCGTTATTCTTTGTGCCTATATTCAAGGTGTTTATTCCGGTCGCCAAATACAAAATATGTTGATAGATAGTATTCGGATGCGCTACTTATCTCAAGACCAAATCCCTAA
>NZ_JAKUDS010000095.1 GCF_023221775.1 Enterococcus cecorum
TTTACTGTAGGATAAATAATTTCAATTAATTTCAAATCAGAATTGTGAATATGTACAATTGATTTTCCTTGAGCTTTTTTTGCTAATTCTTTTTGCCTACTTCCATTTGAAATCATAATCGCTAAAAACGAAGGAATAATCTCTTTGTTTACTTTCACAATGTTTAAATCTCCTCCAATTATTACCCCGGATTTTTCAACAACTGAAGCTCGAGCAATATCTAATGCTGTTTCTCCAGAAGCGGGTATTATCACTTCCCCGCCCTCACTTATAACAGATCCTTCTTTCAAACGAACAAGCGTATTTATATGTCTAATCACAGTATGATAATCGGTATACAATCTTCCATATAAAACAATTGGTGT
>NZ_JAKUDS010000096.1 GCF_023221775.1 Enterococcus cecorum
GGAACCAATAGCTCAACTTGCACGCAAAATTGTGCATGAGGATGTAGTGGTACATGATGAAAAAATAACGTTTGATGAAGTTATTTCGCTTGTGCAACGAGATATTCCCATTTGGTGTTTAGTAACAGTTGATTTTATTGAATTGCAAGATAGTGATTTTATTGATTGGCCTACAAATCATGGGAATATAAAGGTTACTCCAAAAATTCACGCAGCTGTTATTACTGGCATGGATAGCGAAAATATTTATGTTAATGATCCGTATGGATATAAAAATCGTTCTATTAAAATAGAAACGATGAAAAAAATTTTTGATAAAATGGGTGCTCAGTCCTTGTATTTTACAATTAACTAGTTGTATAAT
>NZ_JAKUDS010000097.1 GCF_023221775.1 Enterococcus cecorum
TACAGAAGAAGTTTCTAAAGGCTCTGATCCAAAAGATAAGAATAGTACGCCAAAACAAGATTCAACGGAAGTAACGATTGAAAATGGTCTAAAAGGTATCGATGGACACCCAATTAATGACGGTACAAAAGCTATCACAACAGCACCAGGCGCAACGATTACTTCAACACCAACCAATGGACTAAGTGTCGATGATAAAGGCAACCTAGTAGGTACCCCAACAGTTGACAATTGGGATAAAGGCGAAGAAGAACGCGTTGTGAATATCCCAGTGACCGTTCAAGAAGATGGAAAAGAAGCAAAAACAGTCAATGCTCCAGTAACGATTCAACGCGACACTGATGG